>NZ_BJUY01000015.1 GCF_007988865.1 Alkalibacterium kapii
TTTCGATAGGTGTTAAATTAGGAAGAATAGCTAATTATGGCTCTACATCGAGTCCCATGGGTCAATTACAAAAATTATTTAATTAATTTCTCTTTCTCAATCGTTAGAGACGCTCATAGAGCGACGAAACGATTGAGAAAGAGCTAAATAAAATGAGCGCTAATTATTTCTAGAATAAATTTCCGACAATAACTTTACACATACCCGCTCTTTTTTTGAACTATAAGAAAGAGTATAAAGTGTTAGAGTTGTATTGCGGGGGATAAGTACAGATTCATCCGGTTTATCATTTGTTGTTCGTAAAGCGGACAGCACAGGTCAGTTATTGGAGTACATTTATACAATACTAAAAAATAAACGAGACTGGAATTTTTATCCCGGTCTCGTTGTATGAATGATTTTAATTGTGCAATGTATTTTTCATTGTCGGGAACAGTAAGACATCTCTGATCGAATGCGCATCTGTTAAAAGCATGACCAGTCGATCAATACCAATACCAAGTCCTCCTGTTGGTGGCATGCCATATTCTAAAGCTTCTATAAAGTCTTCATCGATTTCTTGAGCTTCTTCATTCCCTTGAGCTTTCTCTTTCATTTGTGCTTCGAAACGTTCACGCTGGTCAATGGGGTCGTTTAATTCGCTGAATGCATTAGCATACTCATGTTTAGCGATAAACAGCTCAAAACGGTCGGTAAATCGTTCATCCTCTTTGTTTTTCTTGGCTAAAGGAGAGATTTCGAGGGGGTGACCGTAAACAAAGGTTGGCTGGATCAGTTTCTTCTCTACAAATGTTTCAAAAAACTCATTTACGACATGTCCAAAGGTCGCATAACCATCAATTTCCACGTTATGATCATGAGCTAACTGCCGTGCCTCTTCATCTGTCATTTCTTTGAAGAAATCAACACCCGTCTCTTCTTTGATCAAATCGACCATATGGCGACGAGCCCACTTTCCGCCAAGTTGAATCGTTTCCTCACCATAGGAGATTTCAGTTTCCCCTAATACCTTTTCTGCCACAGTTTGTATCAATACTTCTGTGAGATCCATGACATCTTCCATATCATGGAAAGCTGTATATAATTCAAGCATCGTAAATTCTGGATTATGCGTTGTATCGATCCCTTCATTCCGGAAAACGCGCCCGATTTCGTAGACTTTTTCCATACCGCCGACAATCAGCCGCTTCAGATGAAGTTCGATCGCAATACGTAAATACAGTTCCATATCCAATGAATTGTGATGGGTAATAAAAGGACGCGCTGCTGCTCCGCCGGCAACATTATGGAATAAAGGCGTTTCAACTTCGAGATAACCAAGTCCATTCAAATGGTTCCTGATTTCCTGAATGATCTGACTTCGTTTGGTAAAACGCTCGAAACTCTCTTCATTGGCAATCAGATCGAGGTAACGCTGACGATATTTTTGTTCGATATTTGTTAATCCATGGTACTTATCAGGCAAAGGACGGAGAGCTTTGGACAGATAAGTCAACTTAGTTGCTCTGACAGTGATTTCTCCTGTCTTTGTCTTCATTATCGTTCCTTCAATACCAAAAAAATCGCCTAAGTCTGCTTGCTTGAAACTCTCATATTGTTCTTCGCCAACAGCATCTTTTCGTACATAAATCTGTATCAGTCCATTTTTATCTTTGAGATGCGCAAATCCTGCTTTGCCTTTTCCACGCTTAGTCATCAAGCGTCCTGCAACAGCGACACTTATCTCCTCATCCTGCAGTTCCTCTTTCGTCATTTCACCGTAAGCTTCGTGCAATTCGTTTGAATAATGCGTGCGCACATATCGGTCACCGTAAGGATCGATCCCACGCTCTCTTAATACTTCCATTTTTTCACGACGAACAACCAGCTGGTCTGTTATATTTTCATGCGTTTCTTTATCCTGGGACACTACCGCCACTCCATTCCACATAAATTTATTCACTTTTTTATTATTTAGCCATTATGTCTTATCGTACCATATCTCCTATTGCCCATAAAGAAAAAAGTAAAGCTATCTTACAGCTTATCGGCTTCTTCTTTTAAAGCTGTCAACTCTTCTTCGCTGAAGTGATAATTTGTGCGGCAAAAATGACAAACTGCATCTGCGCCGTGGTCTTCGTCGATCATCGCCTGGATTTCTGACTCACCCAAAGATACGATAGCATCTTTAAAACGGTCTTTGGAACACTGACATTTAAAGGATACCGGCATAGTTTCCAGTATTCGCGCACTCTCATTCATGACTAGTCGCGCCAATATTTTTTCTGGTGTTTCTCCATCGTCCATCAGTTTGGAAATCAGCGGCAAATCTGCAATAGCTGTTTCGATTTTTTGAATGGTCTCTTCGGAAGCGTTTGGCAAGACCTGGATCATAAATCCACCAGCCGCTTTAACTGTTTCATCTGGATCGATCAGTACCGATAAGCCGATAGCTGAGGGAACCTGCTCACTGTTAGCCATATAGTACGTAAAGTCTTCACCCAATTCGCCGCTTATAAGCGGAACTTGACCCACAAACGGATTTTTCATATTTAAATCTTTACTTACTGTCAGCATGCCTTCTGTTCCTACAGCACCTTTAACATCGATTTTCCCATGTTCATTTAAAGGCAAACTAACTTCAGGGTGTTTAATATACCCTTTAGTTTCTCCTTTGCCATTGCTGTCCACTAAGATATAACCGACTGGTCCGTTACCTTCGATCCGAACAGTCAGTTTTTCATCGCCCTTTAGCGTTGCGCCCAGCAATGTCGTACCAACCATAGCTCGTCCAAGTGCTGCTGTAGCTGCACTCCATGTTTCATGTTTACGTTGTGCGGTCTTAACCATATTTGTTGCATTCATTACATAGATACGTATCTGATCATCATACGCCAATGCTTTGATTAATTTATCTTCCATTCGTCACATTCCTTTATTTAAATTCACTCGTCTCTTTCTATATGGAAAGAAGAGGATGGGAACGATCCGCCATCCTCTTCTTTGCTTGTTACGCTTTTGGTTCATCTTTTGATTTCTCATTTTTCCCATTATCCGGGTCTTTATCCAAATCAACCTGCGGGTCCTTATTTAAATCTTTCAAAGGCTCATCTTCATCATCATCGAAATGTTTTTCACGTTCGCGTTCTTTTTTCTCGCGCTTCGCTTTGATTTCTTCAAATGTTTTCCCGATTTCTTCTCTTGAATCTTCCTGCTCTTCGTTTTTTTCTGAAGGGAATTCTGATGCATCAGACATTTCTTCAGAAGGCATTTCACCTTTTTCAAAGAGTGATTTGATTTGTTTCTCATCTAAAGTTTCTACTTCGAGTAATTTCTTGGCGATCAGAGCATGTGCATCCTTATGTTCTTCAAGGATTCGTCGTGCTTCAGCCAAAGCTTCATTCAAGATGCGCAGGACTTCCTGATCGATCTGATAGGCAAATTGCTCAGAATAGGCTTTGGACTGGGAATAGTCTCTCCCAAGGAATACTTGTCCGCCTCCTTCATACTGAACCGGTCCAAGCAGATCACTCATACCGTATTCAGTGACCATACTTCTGGCGATCTGAGTCGCTTGCTGGAAGTCATTCGAAGCTCCGCTTGATTGAGAATCAAAAATGATTTCTTCAGCTACACGTCCACCTAAAAGACCAACGATTTGTTCGAACAATTCTTTTTTGGTCATTAAGAAGCGATCTTCTCTTGGAAGCATGATTGCATAACCGCCTGCTCTACCGCGAGGCACGATCGTCACTTTATGAACGATGCGGGCATCACTCAAAACAAGTCCGACAATCGTATGTCCAGCTTCATGGTAAGCAACCATTGAGCGTTCTGTTTTAGAAATCACACGATCTTTCTTGGCAGGACCAGCAATGACACGGTCATGGGCTTCATCGATATCCAGTGCTTCGATTTGCTTGCTGTCTCGTCTAGCAGCAACAAGCGCTGCTTCGTTAAGCAGATTTTCAAGATCTGCACCGGAAAAGCCTGGTGTCTGACGTGCGATCACTTTCAAATCAACGTCTGAAGCTATCGGTTTATTTTTAGCATGGACTTTAAGGATAGCCTCTCGTCCTTTGACATCTGGTCTGCCGACCATGATGCGTCGGTCAAAACGGCCCGGACGCAACAGCGCAGGGTCAAGCACATCTTGTCTGTTGGTCGCTGCTATGACGATAACGCCTTCGTTCCCTGTAAATCCATCCATTTCAACAAGCAGCTGGTTAAGGGTTTGTTCACGTTCATCGTGACCGCCACCCATCCCGGCGCCACGCTGTCGACCAACTGCATCGATTTCATCAATAAAAATGATAGCTGGAGCAGTCTTTTTCGCATTTTCAAATAAATCTCTGACTCGACTTGCACCGACACCAACAAACATCTCTACGAATTCAGAACCTGAAATCGAGAAGAACGGCACACCCGCTTCGCCTGCAACGGCTTTAGCAAGGAGAGTTTTACCAGTTCCTGGGGGCCCTTCTAAAAGCACTCCAGCAGGAATACGCGCACCTAAGTTAGAGAAGCGTCTGGGATCTTTGAGAAATTCTACTATCTCGACTAATTCTTCTTTTTCCTCATCTGCACCGGCGACATCTGAAAAACGTACTTTACTTGTTTTAGCATTACTTTCTTTAGCTTTGGACTTGCCGAAATTCATAACGCCACGGCCGCCTCCACCGCCACCTCCGCCTTGTCCGGCCTGACCCATCATAAAATAGATGAATCCGACAAACAATAAAAGCGGAAGGAATGAAAAGAGTAAACTTGTCCAAATACCTGTTGTCGGTTCTTCAACAGACATGATTTCAACATCGTTTTCTCTAGCAAGCTGATACATTTCGTCAACGACTGTATCATTTCTTAATATATAGGTACTGAAAGCTGAAGCATCTTCCTGTCCTCCGCCTCCAAAAAAGTTAACATTCTGGTCTTCTTCTATTTCTATTTCCTGTCCTTTACGTAACTGTCCAGTAATTTCATAGACACCCGCTGTAGGCTGTACTTGAAACTCTTTTATACGATCTTCTTCTAGAAACTCTATGAATTCTGTTGAATTTATGTTTTCTGAAGTTTGATCCTGCCCGCCACTCGTCGCCCAACTTGCAATTCCAATAACTGCAAGAAACACGATAAAGTAGAAGAAGCCACTTTTGAAAAATCCTTTCTTCATGTCATCCTCCATCTATCACTTGTATTTTTAATTAAGCATACGCCTAATGAATAGTCTTTTATATGTTAACACACTTAGACATTTTAGACTATGAATTTTGTTTGATGATTATACAATAAATCAGTTAAGACGATAAGTGCCCAGACTGACCTTTATTGAATTACTGATAAATTTCCGGTTTCAACACACCCACATAAGGCAGGTTGCGATAATTTTCTATATAGTCAAGGCCATAGCCGACAACAAATTCATGAGGCACTTCGAAACCTACCCAGTCTGCATGGATGTCCAGCTTGCGCCCGGTCGGTTTGTCTAAAATAGTCACGATTTTTACTGATGCTGCTTTTCTGTATTCGAACATATCTTTCAAATAGGCTAACGTACCACCTGTATCAATAATATCTTCCACAAATAAGACGTGACGTCCTTCAACATTTGTATCCAGATCTTTCAATATCTTGACTTCACCTGATGACACTGTCTCATTCCCGTAGCTCGATACATCCATAAAATCGATTTCCAGATAAATATCCATTTCTTTGATCAAATCAGCCATGAAAGGCAATGCTCCTTTTAAGACGCCAACAAGCAGAGGATTCTTTCCTTCATATTCTTTGGAAAGCACTGCTGCGAGTTCTTTCACTTTCTCCTTAATCTGTTCTTCTGTAATTAAAATTTTCTCCATATCGTTTTTCATGTTGATATCCCCTTTTTATATGATTTCAATTATCTGTTTCAGATGTTTTTTGGTATATAAGTACGTAGGTTATTGTATCAGTTAATGCGTTTAGTGACAATGGTGATTCTTTGTAACCGACCAGCCATATGATTTCCCCGTTTTCATCTGTGACCACCCAGGCATCGTCTCGCTTTTTAATGGGTACTTTCTGATCGATAAAAATGTCTTTAACTTTTTTAGAACCGTTAAGCCCCTTTACTTTCATACGGTCACCTTTTTTTCGATGCCTTAATAAGAGCGGTTCTTTCACATCGTCTATTGCCAAATAAAGCCGGTGACCGCTTGTATCATTTTCTTCATGAAAATTTTCATGATCAAACCAGCCGATCCTTTCTGTCTCACTTATCTTTTTCCACTGATTAAGCTCCAGTCGTTCTTTGAAAAAAACATCGCTTTTATTTTTTATTGCGTCTGAATGTTTCTCAATGATGCAGCTGTCATATTCTTTTCGCGCAACTAAATCATCAGGCAGATCCATTTGAGTGTTGGGCCCGCCTGAATAGAACCAGTCAAGAAGTAACTTGACATGCGTTTGGCCGATCGCATAACTGCTTCGGTGTGGCCATTTTTTAAAGGCCTTACTCAGTACTATTTTCTGAAATCCCTTCTCTTCAGTTGAGAAGGACTTCAAGTCCACAGTCATGCAGGAATCAGAGATTTGAAACGAGCGGCTGATTTCTCCTTCAATCAGTGGATCCAATGCTTTGAGCAGGTCTTTTATATCTTCGGAAAACTCAACAATATGCCGTTTCACAGCAGCATTTTCCTGTTCTAATCTCGGAATGATATCATTCCTGTATCGATTGCGCGTATATAAAGCCAATCGATTACTTTCATCCTCTTTCCAGGAAAGCTGTCTCTTTTTTGCATAATCTTCAATGCTTTCTTTATTATAGGGTAAAAGCAGTCGTATAAGTGTTTGATCATGGTGCTTTCTTTCCAAAGAGATACCTGTCAGCTCATCCAGTGAGTTTCCTCTGACAAGGCGCATCAGAACTGTTTCAACCTGGTCATCGCGGTGGTGAGCTGTCAAAATGAACCGGCTACCGACTTTCTCTGCCACCTCTTCGAAAAAGCGGTAACGTATCATTCTTGCCTCCTGTTCGATACCTGATACCGGATGATCGCTTTCATCCCAAGTGTGCACATGGACAGGAACTGAACGTTCAGTCATCTGTTCTTTTACAAACTGTTCATCACCATCCGACTCGGGTCTTAATTTATGATTGACATGAGCCACATGCAATGCAGGTCTCACTTTTTCAGGAAGATGATACAGCAAGTCAAAAAGCACCATGGAATCCACTCCGCCTGAAACGCCGACGACAATATTTTCTTCCTGCTTCCAATATCTGCCGGTTTTGATCTGCTCGTAAAATGCCATGCTTAAACTCACTGACATCCCTCCTTTTTCCATTATATTACTCTATGAATATGTAAAAAGGATTCAGGGATACCCCCAAACCCTTTGATTTATGTGATATATCTTTCTAATTAACCTTTACTTACGTCCGCCGCGTCCACCGCGCTTGTTTTCAGTATGTCTTTTTAAAGAGGTCAAACGGTCTTCGCTGTCTTTCAAGAACGAACTCATCAATGAATCAAAATCATCTTTTTTGGCTGCCGGACGTTTGTGAGAAGAACCTTGACGTCCCCGGCTGGATGGTTTTGGTTTGGAAGCCTCAGCTGCCGGTTTTTCTTGTGCTTTACGGATAGATAATCCGATTTTCCCATCGTCAGCGATAGATAAAACTTTCACTGTAACGATTTGGCCCACTTCTAATTCTTCGTTGATATTCTCAACATAACTATCTGATACTTCACTGATATGCACTAGGCCTGTCTTGTTGTTGCCTAAATCAATAAATGCACCAAAATTAGCAATACCCGTAACTTTACCTTCTACTTTGCTTCCAACTTCAATTGACATGTTTTCTATGTTGCCTCCTAAATAATTTGGCTTAATTATACCATGCTGAAAATAAATAATAAAGAACTATTGACTTGTTTGTGAATTTTTTTCGAACAGAAGCTTTGTCTGCCGTTTTTATTCTTCAAAGTCTTTCTTTTTCTCTTCACTGACTGCTGGTTCTTCTTCAGTCACTTCTGTGTGATCCGGTTTTCTATCGTCCGGAAAACTAAATACTATTTCGTTATCTTTAGTGAGGTAATATTCATTTCGTGCTAATTTAGCTACATATTCCTCGTCTTCCAAAAGACCAATGTAATATTCGAGTTCATCTTGCCTTAAATCGAGCGACTCCAGCTCCTGCTCTGCCACCACTTTATCTTCTTCCAGTTTCTTAAGTGTATTGTAATTACGAACCAAACCGTTTCCTACCATTAAAATCAGCAGAAACCCGATTGCTACGATCAGTCGCATTCTTCTTTTCAGTCTTCTTTTATATTTAAATTCTCTTATACTCTCTAGTGTTTTATGTTTAGTATATGGATTATTCATGCGGGTGACTTCTGACTTCTTTTTATCCATGCCATAACCCCTCTCACCTGTTTTTCTTCTTTGCGCTTCGTGGTTAAAGTATAGCAATAAATGCTGTGAATGAAAAGAATCTTCTGACACAATATAAAAAAGTGTGCATCAGCATCACGATCTTTCTGATGCCATACACACTTTGCTATTTTTTCCGCGTCTTATATTTACTCATAAGATTGTTTATATGTTTCTTCTATCACTGAATACAAGTCTTTGGCTTCATCTTTCTTTGTGGTATCTTTTATCTCATCTATAGATACTTTCATTGTTTTGTTTCCGAAATGAATGGTCAGCTTGTCACCTACAGCAACTTTACTGGATGATTTAGCTGTTTTACCATTGATTAGAATGCGATCTTTGTCTGCTATTTCTTTAGCGACGGAGCGTCTTTTGATGATCCGTGATACTTTAAGATACTTGTCAAGTCTCATTACTGTTCCTCTTTTCTTCAGCTTTTATTCTTTGCCATAATGCATCGACTTCTTCAGGCGTGGACGCTTTTACACCATCAAATACGTGAGGGTGTCGGCGTCTTATCTTCCGGTTTGCTGTTTCCAGTACATCCTCAAAGGTGAATAGCCCTTCTTTTTCTGCAATGCCTGACTGATACAAGAGCTGCACTAAGACGTCTCCCAGTTCTTCCATCCAATTCTCGTTGTCTTCTTTTTTGATCGCTTCGACTAATTCTTCTGTTTCTTCCTTAAGATACCCGATAAGCGACTGTGCTGTCTGTTCATTGATCCAGACGTCGCCCGTCTTCGGATCAGTCACCCTATCGATATAATGCTGAAGTGTTGAAAGGGAGGTTACCTGCTCATCAAATTCAAGCGGCGGGATATATAAAGACCTTAAGTTGTATACTCCGGAAAATCTGTCTATCTCATACAAAGGCATCCAGTTTATATTTTCCTGAGTGCTTCCAGCTGCATCCACTACCGCCACTTGATGATCATCCGGATACTTTTCCATCAGTGTCAGCTTCACTTCTCCAGCCATCAAAGCATTAAAGACTTGCATAATGATTACATGCTGTCCCGTGTTTAGTGTATCTTGATTCAAGTCGAATGCATCCAGAAGTTGAAATCCTTCGACGGGATCGACTTTGACAGTCTGGAAAAGGTCGTCGATAAAACTTTTCCCTCCGAGAATATTTACATGCGGATAATTTTTGATCAGTTCTTTTACAGTTTTTTCGGCAACCATCGGATGACCAGGTACAGCGTATAAAATATCACTATTCTCAGCGTATTCGATCAGCTGTTTTACAATAGACGCATAGACGTCTTCAAAGTCTTCACCTGATTCTTCGTAGAGATGATCAAATGACTGAAACTGGACACCTTCAGCTTCCAGTTCATCAACAGCAGGATGTTCTTTTGTTCTTAGATAAACAGTTTCAGCTTCCTTTATCGCCTTTTCTGTTTTTATCGGCATCTGATCCTTGTCCCCGGGACCCAGCCCGACTATATCGATTCTATACATTTTTTCCTCCTGACTCTTTGCTACTGCGGTTAGAGACGGCAGACTCATACGGCTTATACTTGCTGAGTTCGACATTTCGTCCTCTAAAGTGCATACTCATCACATCGTGACTCGTTGAGTTCGACATTTCAGTCGCCAAACTGCTCACTCAGACAACTGTTGCTTGTTGAGTTCGACATCTGAGCTCACAAAGTGCTCACTCACGCCATCGATATTCGCTGAGTTCGACATTTCGTCCTCTAAAGTGCATACTCATGACATCGTGACTCGCTGAGTTCGACATTTTGTCTTCTAAAGTGCATACTCACTCAATCATGACTCCCTGAGTTCGACATTTTGTCTTCTAAAGTGCACACTCATGACATCGTGACTCGCTGAGTTCGACATCTGAGCTCATAAAGTGCTCACTCACGCCATCGATATTCGGGGAGTTCGACATCTGCCCCTCAAAAGCAAAGTCATACCATCGCAGCACAGCGCACTTTTTAATCTTGCACAGATTTTTTCTTCATTGTCTCTTTAGCGGCTTGTTCATCTTCTTGCTTCTCTGTTTCCACTCGATATTCTGCACAATTCTTGGAAAACAAGACAAGGGAATCCAGCCATTCGTTACTTTTCATCTGTTTTGTCAATCGAAAGACAATCGACAGCTTTTCTTTTGACTGCATATCCGTTTTCAAAGAAATATCCTTCAATGCTCTAAAGACTTCGGGGAGAGGATATTTATCCGTCCCTTCAGATGAAAAACTGACGGTCACATCAAACCCTTCCCGCTTTATTGTTTCTATAAGAGCCGTCTCACTGTACATTTTAAGCAGTCCTACTGATAATAAGTCAGAAACGGATTGAGGGTATTCACCAAAACGGTCGATCAATTCGTCCTGCAGCTCAACGTAATCCTCTTCTGAAGAGAATTGGCGGATGCGTTTGTAGAGCTCGATTTTTTGACGTTCGTCTGCTACGTATGAACCTGGAAGATAGGCATCAAGTGCCAAGTCTATCTCCACGTGTGTTTTAGTCTGGTGCTTGTCACCACGTTTTCTTGCGACGGCTTCGGAGAGCATCTGACTATATAAGTCGAAGCCAACGCTGTCAATAAAGCCATGCTGCTGCTGTCCCAACAAGTTGCCGGCACCGCGGATCGATAAGTCACGCATGGCTATTTTAAAGCCTGAACCGAGATCGGTGAAATCTTTGATCGCCTGCAGCCTTTTCTCACTGACTTCTGTCAATACTTTATTCGGTTGATGCATGAAGTAGGCGTAGGCAATACGACTACTTCGGCCTACACGTCCCCTCAATTGATACAACTGGCTTAATCCCATCCTGTCAGCATCTTCAACAATCAATGTATTGACATTAGGAATATCTACTCCTGTTTCAATGATCGTTGTCGTTACGATCACATCAAATTCTCCTTGAACGAATTGATAGAGAACATTCTCGAGCTGATTTTCACTCATTTGCCCGTGCGCAACAGCGATTCGCGCTTCGGGAACAAGCTGCTGAATTTCGTTAGCCCGCTGATCAATCGTTTTAACACGATTATGCAGATAGAAAACCTGACCGCCTCGTGCGAGTTCTCTTTTGATTGATTCCTGAACGACAGGCCCATTCATTTCCATCACATAGGTCTGTACTGGATAGCGGTTTGCCGGCGGCGTTTCGATAACCGACAAATCCCGTACACCAAGCATCGACATATGAAGTGTCCGTGGTATAGGAGTTGCTGTCAGTGTCAGAACATCCACTTCGTTTTTCAATTGCTTTAATCGTTCCTTATGTTTCACACCAAAGCGTTGTTCCTCATCGACAATCAGTAAACCCAAATCCTGGAATACAATATCTTTGGACAACACCCGATGCGTACCAACAACAACATCAACTTTTCCTTTTCTTATATCATCTACTGTGTTTTTTAACTGCTGGCCTGTTCTAAAACGGCTAAGCAACCCGATTTCTACAGGGAAGTCAGTAAACCGCTCGCGCATCGTTTCATAATGCTGCTGGGCCAAAACAGTTGTTGGCACTAAAAAAGCCACTTGCTTGCCGTCCTGGATTGCTTTAAATGCCGCACGCATAGCAACTTCTGTTTTACCGTACCCCACATCACCTACTAAAAGGCGATCCATCGGCTTTGGCTTCTCCATATCCTTCTTAACTTCTTCTATCGTACGCAACTGGTCATTTGTTTCGGTGTAAGGGAAAGCATCATCAAATTCTTTCTGATAAGCATCGTCTGGAGAAAAAGCATATCCTTCTTCATTTTCTCTCACAGCATACAGTTCGATCAAATCATCGGCAATGTCTTCGACCTGAGCGGCTACGCGTTTTTTCGTTTTGGCCCAGGCTGTACCACTAAGTTTATTCAGCTTAGGCGTTTTACCTTCGGAAGAGACATATTTCTGAAGGAGGTTCAGCTGAGAGACCGGGATGAATAATTTAGACGTGTCACTGTAGATAATAGTCATATAGTCCTGGTGCACACCATTAATTTCCATTGTTTCCATGCCTGTAAACTGCCCGATCCCGTGATTCACGTGGACAACATAGTCGCCTTTTTCAAGCTCTGAATAACTTTTCAGTCTTTCGGCATTGGTAATATTCTGACGTCTCGGCTTTTTCTTTGGCATGCGATTGAATAATTCTTTTTCTGTAAGCACAGCTAATTTTTGCTGGGGCAATTCAAATCCTGTTTGCACACTCGATCTGATGACTTGGACTCTGCCTGTTTCGATCGTTCCGTCCTTAAATAAACTACTTTCTATTTCGAAATCCCGTAAGGTCTGATAAACTTTTTCAGCACGTTCCTGATTTTCTGTCATCACGACCACAGTATAATCTTGTTTCGCCCACCGTTCCATCTCTGTTTTCACAAGCGGCATCTGTCCGAAGAACTTCTGCATCGTCCGGTACTGAAAATTATGGATCGTATCCAGCTTTAGACCTTTCATGCCTTTTTGAAACAAAGAGAAATACAGCTGCGGTTGCGTCACTTGTTTCAACGACTCTCTGAAAGAAACAGAAAAGGTCTGGTCGTACATTATAGTGCCGTTTGACAGCTGACTCATTATCCACTCGGCTTCTTCTTCATCCAGAAGTGCTTCATTTTCTATGATACGCGGGTATTCATCCATTACAAAAATGGCATCTTCCGGTACGTAGTCTAAAACTGTTGCCTTGTTTTTATATAAAAGATCTGTATATTTTACCAGATTTTCATCATATGTCTCTGCTCTGATAGCATCCATGACGCTCGTCACATTTTCGGTCAGCTCTTCTTTACGATCATTTTCCTTTATTCTTTTTATCGATTTTTTAAACGCTTTATCAAAACGATTCAATATTTCTTCTTTATCTTCAATAGGCAGCAAGCTGTCTGTGGCAGGTATGATCCTTACGTTGTCTATATTATGGCTTGACCTTTGCGAGTCAGAATCAAAGTAACGCAGAGAGTCCACTTCGATATCAAATAATTCCATACGAACAGGGTATTCTTCTGTCAGAGGATAAACGTCGACGATTCCCCCCCGAATGCTGTAGTCTCCTGGCGAGGTGACTTTCTGCTCTCTTTTATAACCCATTTCTGTGAGCTGAGCCATCAAATCATCCAATTCGATCTCATCACCTAAAGCAAAAGAAAGTTCCGCTTTTTTAAAGACACTGGGATCAGGCAATATTTTTCTGGCACCGGCTAAAGGAACAACAATGATCCCAGGTTCATCTTTTAAAAGAAAGTCTAATGTCTTGACACGGTCTGCTCGTGCTTCAGGAGAGGCTACAGCCATCTCAGCATGGATCATATCATCGACGGAAAACAAATACAGCTGCTCATCCGGGACAAGACCGCTCAAATCACTGATCATTTGATTGGCATGATAGATGTTCTGGGTAAATACAACAAGCGGTTTCTGCTTTTCCTCCAGCATGGACTGCAGTAAAAGCGTTCGGGCAGAGCCTGCCAAGCCTGTGATCAATTGACGTTCATTAAGAGGCAGTGACTTGAATATCTCCTGAAAAGACGGTTTGTTACTTAAAAATCTGTGTAAAAGCGGCATGTTTATAACTCCTTATCCTGATCAATTAAATCGTGTCATTGTATCCACGTAAGTCTGTCCTTCAGCCCAATACATTACCGCATCTGCAGCTTTTTTAACTGAAAACAGCATGTTCTCATGCTCTGATTTATGAAACGGACTCAAAACATGGGAAATGACTGTCTGGTTTTCAAAGGGACGACCGATCCCGATACGCAGACGGTTGAAGTTTTTTGTTTCTATGTGATCAATGATGCTTTTGATGCCATTGTGACCTCCGGCTCCACCTTTTTGTCTTAAACGTATTTTCCCAGTAGGCAGATCCATGTCATCGTACACAACAACGATATCTTCATTGGACAGATTATAATAATCCATCCACGGTCTTACTGAACGTCCGGAATCATTCATATAAGTCTGGGGTTTTATCAACAGGACTTTCTCCCCTTTGACCATTCCTTCTGCATACACTGAATCGAATTTTGACCGGTTGAATGCCCACCCCATTTGGAAAGCGATCTCATCAAGGACTATAAATCCTATGTTGTGTTTTGTTTCTCTATATTTTCCTCCAGGATTTCCTAAACCAATGATTAACTTCATGAGCGTCTCCTTAATATTTATTTTGAACGGTGTGAGACTCAGGCTACATCATTCTTATGACTTTTATATTCAAGTTTACCTGAACACACAAAAAAGCTGAACGGTTACGTCCAGTCTTTTGATTATTGTACTATTATAACATATTTTTATTTACTGACCTATACTATAGTCTTTCAAGTTTTTCTTATAAATTTATTCTTACAAGAAGGGCAGGTGATGCGGACTTTCTTTCTGCCACGCGGAATCCGTATTTTTTGTTTACAGCTGGGACATTTTGTTATTTTGAATGTTTTTCTCTGGATCCACCGGTTTCTATATTTTCTATACGATGTTAATACTACTTGTTTCAATTCAATATACTTTCTTAGTTCTTTTAATCGTTTGCCTTTTTCCTTGGATAATATCCTTAGTCCCCCGTAAGCAACCATGGCTATCGCCAATACATTCAAAACCAGTCCTTCTGTAAAATTACTGAAGATACTCGCAATCAACCCTGCTAGAATCAAAACCTTTGACAGTTCATCATAACCATAGCGGCCTTTCATATAAAACAGGAGTTTACTGATCCACTGCATATCGATCATTCCTTCACTTATCTTATTATTTATTCAATTTATACTAACACTTTAACAAACAAGTGTTAAGAATTAATGAAGAAATAGTCAAAGAATCCCATTCAGGAATACTTTGACTATTATTTTGAAATTATTCAGCTTGAGAGCTTTCTATAATGATATCTTCATATCTGACCAATTCTTCCGGGTCTGCTTCGTCTCCAACTTCCCAGAGATCTTCATCAGAAACACCGATTTGAAACTTCTGCTCTGTGTCTGTTTCGCTGACTGTGAAGGTGAATTCATTTTCTGTTAATTCCGGCTTTTCAAAAACGACCCCATCTTCGATAACGAACGCATACACGTTTTCAACTCCATCTTCAGGTGAAGCTTTTCCATTGACTGTTGCTTCGCCATCTGTCGGTGTAAAGATATAACCATCTTGAGACCATGTGCCACCTATAATTTCCAGTCCAACTGAAGATGTATAATCTAAATCACTGTCGATATCATTGATAACATCCATGGCGCTGTCGCCCGTTTCTTCGACTGCATCTTCTGTTTCCTGAGCGACGTCTTCAGCCGTTTCTTCGACATCTGCTGTGTCATCATTCCCGCAAGCTGTTAAAGCTAAAGTCGAAACAGCAAGTAATCCTAATATTCTTTTCGTATTCATCTTCAATGATTCCCCCTATATTTTCATCACACTCTAACAAAACAGTTATAATGTATTAAACATTTTCTTATTCGGGATTATGATACCATAATAAAAAAATCTGTACAATCATTTTAATGTATACTTTTCGATAAAAACCTCCTGAAAAAGACTGATACATGTGAGAAAAGATTCCTGATACTGACTTGTCTGCCGCTGAACTTATTCAGACTTTTGATATGTTTCCTTTTACTGCAAATACTCAATGGGATACGCTCCAAGATATTTATGCTGTTTCATTACAGAGAGTCTCTTTTTTATTTCATTGACATTAATTTTAAGTATCGTTATTATTATAATGCTTGCCTGAAGAGGTCTATTATTGAACGATAATATCGGATCTCAGCTTTTTATTTCAAAATTTCTGAAAGGCGGAAACGATTATGTGTGGCATTGTCGGTTATATCGGAAGAAAAGATTCCAAAGAAATATTACTGAATGGCTTGGAGAAACTCGAGTACCGTGGTTACGATTCAGCAGGTATTTATGTGCTGAACAAAGCGGAAGATGGCTATTTATTTAAAGAAAAAGGAAGAATCGCTGCTCTGAGAAAAAAAGTGGATGAATCAGTGAAAGCAACAGCTGGTATCGGACATACACGCTGGGCTACTCATGGGGAACCAAGTGTTCGGAACGCACACCCTCATCAGTCGATCAGCGGGCGTTTTACTCTTGTCCACAATGGTGTTATCGAAAATTATGAAGAAATTAGAGATGCTTATTTAGCGGATGTAGAACAAAAAAGTGATACGGACACAGAAATCATTGTCCAGCTTATTGCCTGGTTTGTAGAAACAGAAAACTTGGAAACAATAGATGCTTTCAAAAAAGCGATCGTTGCTCTGGAAGGGTCTTACGCCTTAGCTTTAATGGATAGTGAAAAGCCGGATATCATCTACGCGGCTAAAAATAAAAGCCCACTGTTACTGGGTAAAGGCGATGGCTTTAACGTGATCTCAAGTGATGCTATGGCAATGATCAAAGAAACAGATCAATTTGTCGAGCTGATGGATAAAGAAATAGCAACAGTGACTCGTGAAGCGCTGATTATTGAAGACTTTACTGGGGAGAGAATCGAACGTGCGCCATATACGGCTGAAATCGATTTGGATGACTTAGAAAAAGGAACCTACCCTTACTATATGCTGAAAGAAATCGATGAACAGCCCGCAGTTTTACGTAAACTTCTATTGAAGTATCAGAACGAAGCGAACCAATTGACGATCGATCAGAAGATTGTGGATTCTATACTGGAATCTGACCGTGTCTACATCGTTGCGGCAGGCACAAGTTATCATGCCGGTCTTGTGGGTAAAGAGCTCATTGAAAAGATGACACATATCCCGACTGAAGTACATGTATCCAGTGAGTTCGGGTACAACACCCCGATTCTTTCTGAAAAACCGTTCTTTATTTTTCTATCTCAAAGTGGCGAGACAGCAGACAGTCGTCAAGTGCTTGTCAAGACCAATGCTCTTGGATACCCGTCACTAACAATAACGAACGTCCCAGGTTCAACACTATCTCGTGAATCCACCTTTACTCTTCTCTTACACGCAGGACCTGAGATCGCTGTGGCGTCGACGAAAGCATACACTGCTCAAATTGCAGTTTTAGCTATTTTCAGTGAAGTCGTCGGCATACAAAAAGGGCTCATTAAACATGGGGTCATGCTTCGCGATATCGGTATTGCTGCCAATGCGATACAGTCTATCGTCGATGATAAAGAGTCGATAGAAGAGCTTGCATCTGAATACTTGAGTACTTCCCGCAATGCTTTTTATATCGGCCGCGGAATGGATTACCATGTCGCTCTAGAGGCAGCACTAAAGTTAAAGGAAGTTTCTTACATTCAAACTGAAGGGTTTGCGGCGGGTGAATTGAAACATGGCACTATCGCTTTGATCGAGGAACAGACCCCCGTCATCGCCTTGATAACTGAAAAGAGCGTGGCCGGACATACCCGGGGCAACTTGCAGGAAACTAAAGCACGAGGCGCTCACACTTTGGCTATTTCAATGGAGGGATTGAATCGACCTGAGGATCAAATCGTGATCCCTCACGTCAATCCTTTACTTTCATCCCTGGCTATTGTGATCCCAACACAATTACTAGCCTATTACTGTAGTCTGCACCGTGGTAATGATGTGGACAAGCCGCGTAACCTGGCTAAATCCGTAACAGTTGAATAAACCAGTTCATTAATGAAAGCTGCCTTATACTTTAGTATAGGCAGCTTTTTTGTTTAGATATTCCCACTCCCTTTTACTTTAACTCATCATTATTTCACTTTGACCGATTTATTATAGCCAGTTGACATTCAAGTTATCTGGACAACCTTTTCCACTTAAAAAAGCACGCACAGATCATGTGCATGCTTTTTTTGTCAATCCATTTTCCAGTTTTTGTATAAGCGGTCCATCATGCTGGCTACACGATCTCCTACTTCCTTATAAGCTTGTGTTTTCAAATTAGCCAGCGATACTCTGACTGTCCATTTACTTGACCCGAATGCTTCAGCTTTCAAAAGCATCAGCTGTTCTTCATCAGCTAATTTGGCAACGATATCGGTCATTGTCCAGTTTTCTTGTACAAAGGACTTGAAGTCGGTCCCGTATCGTTTTTTCAGCCACCAGTCAAAGTCGATTTCACAGTAGTAAGCTGTATTCAGATTTTTATAAGGACGGGACATTTCCAGTGACTCATACAGAAGCTCGCCTCTTTTTTGGCAGATAGCCATGACTTCTTTTTTATATTCATTTTCTTTGTCCAGCAAGGCATACAGGCTAAACAGAGTCATCATCACCTGCTGCGGTGCAGATAAGCCAGCAGCATGATTCAAAGCTACTGAGCGGCTGTCCGCTACCAGCCGGTCAATAAAATTCAATTTTTCTGGTTCTGACGTCAATGTGCCGTACCGGTTGTTTAATGCTGCCTTTTTAGATTCACTCAACTCATTCAAACGTTTGTCAAACACATTGTTTTTTGCTAGAGCAATCGTACCTACACGCCATCCAGTGGCTCCAAAATATTTGGAATACGAATAAATACAAGCTGTATTATATGGAATCGCTGTGAATAAAGACTTAAACTCTTCCAAGAATGTTCCGTATACATCGTCGGACAGGATCATTAAATTCGGGTTGTCGTTTTCAACGATATCCTTCAGCTGCTCGATCGATTCATCATAAATCGCATTGGCTGTCGGATTACTCGGGTTGACTACAAAAACGGCTTTGATCTCATCATCTCTTAATCGATCCAGTTCAGATTCTGAAAACTGATAACTTCTTTGTCCATCGATTTCTGTTAGTTCTGAACGAATATACTCGACATCAAAGCCATATTCTGGAAGCGCCGGTATTTCCATATAAGGTGCGAATGTCGGTACCATTAAGGCAATTTTATCCTGACGCTCCAGTAAATGATTGTTTACGAGCGAATTGAATGTATAAACGATACCAGCTGTCCCGCCTTCGACTGCGAACACATCAAAAGGAGCAGACTCAGAATTAAAAAGTTCATGGTGCAGATACTGCTTGATTGGCTGTTCGCATGCTTTTAGTATGCGCTCTGGATAAGGATAATTGTCCCCTATGCTGTAATCCAGCATTTGTGACAACCACTGTTCTCTTTCCATACCCAGGAAATGTATGCCCTTCTCCCATATCTCTTGTAAAAGGTTCGCTCCGGGTCCTTCTTTGACTGCGATAAATGCTTCGAACCGATCTGCTTGACCATTACCATTTTTGATCATACTGCCGATCGATTCTTTTTCTTTATGCATCGTTTCTTTAGTAGCGAAGTCCCCCAGCAAAAAAAAGGCTTCTCGGGGAATAGGTGCTGTCCAGTTGGGGTTGCCTCTGCCGGCATTCAGCCATTGTTTATTTGTTTCCTGATGCGTTATTCTGCTTTCAAGATAAAGATTCAACTCAAAAGGACTTAAGCTTTCCAGATTTGGTTTCAAATCGACACTCCTACAGTGTTTTCATTCAATTTTTCTTTTTGTCTGGTACTATGACTGTTAGTGAGTATACCAAATAGTGTGTCGTATGAAAAGCTTGGTGCCTCGGATTTATCAGAGTTTTATAGTTTTCTCATTTATTTATAAATATAAAAGACGGTGTCTAAAATCACTCTGAACCGGAATCAGGATTCTGATTCAAAGTGTATGCGCCATACCGTCTCTTTAAACTCTTATTCGTATTTTTTGAACCACGCTTTTATTTCTTCTAATCGATCCAGCCTCAAATGAGGTAAGCCTTCGCGTGACAACCCATGACTTGATTTTGGATAAAGGATTATTTGGGTATCGACACCCTGTTTTTTCATAGCTGT
This sequence comes from Alkalibacterium kapii, assembly GCF_007988865.1. Taxonomy (GTDB): domain Bacteria; phylum Bacillota; class Bacilli; order Lactobacillales; family Carnobacteriaceae_A; genus Alkalibacterium; species Alkalibacterium kapii. The sequence goes on from NZ_BJUY01000015.1 coordinate 20,115, forward strand.
ATACATTTGTTCGCCTTGTTCTTTGGGACAGCGCAGATCTTCTTCACCGTGTATCACAAGCAATGGCGTCTTGATATTCTGAGCATAGGCCAAGGGAGACATTTTCCATAAATCATGCATTTGATCCAGTTCTTTTTCAAGCTGGAACTTGACAAAGAAGGCGCCGACATCGCTTGTGCCGTAAAAACTGATCCAGTTCGAAATACTTCTCTGCGTAATGGCGGCTTTAAACCGATCAGTATGCCCTACGATCCAGTTCGTCATGAAGCCACCGTAACTTCCTCCAGCGACGAAGACTCTCTCTTTATCGATTTCAGGATGCTCAATCAATGCATGATCCACTCCAAGCATGAGGTCCTGATAATCCTTATTCCCGTAATCACCTAAAATGGATGCGACAAATTCCTGCCCGTACCCATTCCCTCCTCTGGGATTAAGCATGATGATGCCGTATCCAGCACTTGCCAGCTGCTGCATTTCGTGAAAGAACGTTTCACCGTAAGAGACCTGCGGGCCACCATGAATATAAAGAATAGCCGGATGATCTTTTTTCTTTTCAGCTGGTTTTACATACCATCCTTCTATGTCCCAGTCGTCTGCACCTTTATACCAGAACCGTTCAATTTCAGCAAATACATGATTATTGGAAAAAGTTTCGTTAGGATCATACAAAACCTTTATTTCTTTCGTTTCAATATCCAAAGATGCGAGTACGCTAGGTGTATTTAGATCTGAATAAGTGACTGCAAATGTAGTATCCTGAATTAAATCACCATCTGTTAAGTGGATGTGTTCGTCAAATACCTTTGTATTGCTGCCGGTTTTATCTCCTTTGTATAACTGTATCTTCCCTTCTTCCGTCACCGGGTATACAAAGGTATCGTCAGTCAGCCATTCAACTGGGAAGCCGCGCGTTTTCTGCTGGAAGTCACCAACGAGTGCGTCGCCTACGTGCTTATCTGCTTTTGAAAGTTCTTTAAACGTACGTTCCTGCCGGTCCCAGCCATACACTTTATCGAGAGTCACAAATGCATGTGAAAAATCATTCCCAGTGAACAAGAAGAAGTTCTCGCTGTCATTTACTGCCTCAAATGAAAAACTTCCGTCCGGCACGTCTTTTGTCACGAGATGAGATTCCTTTAGAGCAACATCGTATTCATAGACACTGGCTCCGTATACCCATTCGTTCAGGGGGTCCAGTTTATCAACGTACAGTAGGAAACTTTCATCTTTCGATACATACTGCAGGCTAAAAGGACGTTCTTTTTCAAGAATGAGAGATAAGTGTTTCGAAGAGACGTCCAGTTTTTTTACTTGATGGGTTTTATTAGTTTCAATTATTCCCTGGCCATCCATTTTATATTGTAATTTTGTAATGGTTTTGGGTGCAGGTTTTTTGGAATCAGACTTATTTTTAACAGCGTACTCTTTTTGCTTTTCTTTTTTCTCAGACGTCTGATAGTAAATTGCTGAACCGTTATCTGTCCATTTATAAGTACTGATGCCTTCCTTTTCTTGCGTCAAAGTAACGGCACCTCCACCTTTCAGCGGCATAATACTGATCTGCGGTTTTTTTTCTTTCGGCGTCGAAAGAAAACTCAGCCATTTTTTGTTGGGGCTGATCTTAAGTTGTGAAGGGTTCAGTTCTTCACTGACCCACTCGATACGATCCAGGGTTTTTGGATTCAAACTCCAGGCTGATGTCAGGTAAGTATTTTTTTCTTCGTCTATACGCGTTTCAAGATAAAACAGACGGCCCATGAAAGATAGAGGCTGAGAGACATTTTTCAGGTCGAATAAACTCTTACTTGTTATTGGCTTCATTGTTATAGCTCCAATCATCGATTAATATGTCGTTAAAAAGTTATTATTATTTTCTCATTTTATGTGTTATGCGTCAATAAACAAAACATTTGCATTTGTTTATTTTTTTTAGAATGCTGTGAGTCTATATCTGTGCCCACTTGTGCTATAATGAACGTAGTTGGAAAAGAAAGGATGAAGCTTATGAAAGAGAAAGAAAAACGTCAGAAAATTATATTGATCGGTGATGGCGCAGTTGGGTCAAGTTATGCCTACGCTCTTATAAATCAGAACATCGGACATGAACTTGGCATTATCGATGTGAATAGAGAAAAAGTGGAAGGCGACGTTATGGACTTGAATAGTGCTCTAGCCTTTACCTCTCCAAAGAAAATATATGTAGCTGATTATGAAGACTGTCATGACGCGGATCTTGTTGTCTTTACAGCTGGAGCCTCTCAAAAGCCAGGTGAAACACGACTGGATTTAACAGAAAAAAATTTGCGTATAACTAAAACCGTTGTTGAAAATGTTATGAACAGCGGGTTCAATGGTGTCTTTTTAGTGGCTACCAACCCTGTTGATATTTTAACTTACGCTGTATACAAATTATCCGGTCTTCCTTCTCATAAAGTCATCGGGTCAGGTACTTCGCTGGATAGTGCACGTTTCCGCCACGCGATCGCGAATTTACTCGATGTCGACGTCCGCAATGTACATGGCTACATTATTGGCGAGCACGGTGATACCGAGTTCCCTGTCTGGTCCCATGCCAACGTAGCCGGCTTGAACATCAATGAATGGTTAAGTAATAATCCACAGACGGATGAACAGGCACTTGTTGACATTTTCTTTTCTGTTCGAGACGCAGCTTATGAAATCATCAAGAAAAAAGGAGCAACCTTTTACGGCATCGGTGCATCGCTGGCACGTATTACTCGAGCCATTTTAAATAACGAACAGGCTGTTCTGCCACTTTCTGTTTATCTTGAAGGAGAGTATAACCAGAGCGACGTGTATATTGGTTCTCCTGCAATCATCAACAGCAATGGACTTAAAAAAATCGTAGAGATCCCATTGAATGATTCTGAAAAAGAAAAAATGGAACACTCTGCCAATACGATTCGTCAACACTTAAAAGATGTACTGGAAAAAAATCCTGATTTAGGCTTTACTATCGATTAAACTTATAATACTGTTTTCCGAAAAAAAGCAGCAGGACCCTTTTTTAAAAGAGTCCTGCTGCTTTTTTATTTGCTTGATTACATTGGAATGATGATATCGTCTTCCTGATCGATTTTTTCTCCATCAGGTGAACGTGTTTCAATCTCGATGATGAGTTCATGCGGTAGGACGACAGCTGTTTCACCAGGCTGACTGATCCAGCCTCTCCTCACTCCCAGCTGATCTGGACTGTTGTCTTCTTTATTGCGGATACGCGTACCATCCACTTCAATAATGTTGTACTGATTTTCAGAAGGATTTAATGTGAACTCTTCGTGAGGAGTCTCTTCGCTCAACTCCACACTATAAACTTCTTCTCCAGAAATACTCACTGTAGCAATAATCCGGGCATTTTCATCGACCTGACTCAGCTGCATACCGTAAACGACATGCGGAAGAAAAGAACCGAGCAGAAGAACAGCGATAATGATGATGTCCAGTGGTTTTGTACTTTTTAGATGATACTTCAGTTTGTCAAACATCACACTATCCCTCCTGATCTCGAATGAGATACTACTTCATTGAAAATTAAAACGGTGACTCAACGATTTGATCTGTCCAGTTTTCACTTATTCAGACCAGTCCCGTCTTTTTTATTCATCGTCTTTGATATATCCTTTAAATTGTTTTTCAAATAACGGTGACACTGAGCGGTTTTCATGAATACGCTTGATTGCATGCCCCATTAATTCTCCTACACTGACTTGTACGATTTTATCGATTTTTTTCTCTTCAGGAAGCATGATCGAGTCAGTCACGATCATTTTTTTGATCGGTGACTCTTCAATCCTTTCTATTGCTGGCCCTGAAAAGACTGGGTGCGTGCCGCAAGCATAAACATCCTTTGCCCCTTTTTCAACAAGTGCATCAGCGGCCAGTGTGATCGTCCCGGCTGTGTCGATCAGATCATCGATCAGGACAGCTGTTTTCCCTTCGACGTTACCAACGATATTCATAACTTGAGCAACGTTTGCTTTCGGTCGGCGCTTATCAATAATCGCGATCGGAGACTTCAAAAATTCTGCAAGTTTACGAGCACGCGTTACTCCTCCGTGGTCAGGTGAAACGACAACCGTATCTTCCCCGCCTAGCCCTTTATCCAGGAACCAGTTGGCAAGTAAAGAGGCGCCAAGAAGGTGGTCCACAGGTATGTCAAAGAATCCCTGGATCTGCGACGCATGCAAATCAAGAGTAAGCATACGGTCGGCACCCGCTTTCTCGATCATATTGGCTACTAATTTCGCAGTGATAGGTTCTCTGGAACGCGCCTTTCTATCTTGTCTGGCATATCCATAATACGGCATCACTATATTGACTGTTTTTGCACTCGCACGTTTCAGTGCATCGATCATGATCAGGACTTCCATCAGGTTATCGTTCGTCGGTGCTGACGTTGACTGAACGACATAAACATGATCTCCTCGAATACTTTCCTCAATGTTGATGCGAATTTCTCCATCACTGAATTTCGTTACAGAAACCTCTCCCAGCTCCACACCTATATCTTGAGCGATTTTTTCTGCAAGGGGCTTGTTGGAACTCAGCGCAAAGATTTTTAATTTTGGATCAGAATATTGTTCAGACATGTCGGCCTCCATCGTTTTTATTCTTTTATTTACATACTATCAGTTTATGCCTAAGAGTTAAATAAATCAACCGCTATAATCGTTGTTCTTTTTTATAAACACATTTCAGTTTTACTTTTCTGAATTTTTGAAATAATCCACTTTATTTGTCTGACGGGAACGTGCAATAGCTAAAGTCTCTGAAGGCACGTTATCAGTAATGGTAGATCCCGCCGCAATATAACTGTTATCCTCAATCGTTACAGGAGCGATCAAATTGGCATTGCACCCAACAAAGGAGTTGTCTCCCACTTTTATGTGATGTTTCTTTTTGCCGTCATAATTGACAAAAATCGTGCCACACCCCAGATTGATGTTCTCTCCTAAAGTAGCGTCACCTACATAGGTCAAATGTCCTACCTTGGATTTTTTTCCGATCGTCGCTTTTTTTATCTCAACATAGTTACCGATGTGTACTGCCTCTTTGATCACTGACTGGGGTCTCAAATGACTATTGGGTCCAATGTCACTATGGCTTTCCATGACAGATTCTTCGATCAGTGAGCTTTTCACCTCAACATCTGAATGAATGGTACTGTCCACAATAATCGAATGTGCACCGATCGTACAGTCTTCTCCGATAACTGTCTGACCTTTCAAATAAACTCCTGGTTCGATCACCGTATCCTGACCGATTTTCACATCACGTTCAATATAGGTATTATCCGGATCGATCAGGGTCACACCATTTCTCATATGCTGTTCGTTGATACGCTGTTTCATCAACTGGCTCGCTTTGGCCAAAGCGACCCGGTCATTCACTCCAAGCGCTTCTTCTTTATGGTCAAGCTGGTAAGCAGACACGAGCTCCTGTTTGTTTTTAAGGATTTCCATGACATCAGGGAGGTAATATTCGCCTTGAACATTATCGTTCCCCACTTCTTTCAAAGCACTGAACAATGCTTGATTATCAAAGCAGTAAGTCCCTGTATTGATTTCCTGTACAGCCTGTTCTTCTTCAGAAGCATCTTTCTGTTCAACGATTTTCAGCACCGAACCATCTTCGGACCGGATCACACGTCCATAGCCGAATGGATCATCAGCGTGAGCTGTCAGCACTGTCGCTTTGGCTCCTGCTGATTCATGATGTTTCATCAGTCCATCCAGGGTTTCCTTTGTAAGTAAGGGGGTATCACCACAGATAACCAGTGTCGTTCCCTCTTCATTTTTAAGGACAGGTTCTGCCTGTAAAACTGCATGGGCCGTACCCAGTTGTTCTTCCTGAAGCACATACTGGCTTTTACTGCTTAGACGTTCCTGTACTGTTTCAGCACCTACACCAGTGACTGTTACTATCGTATCGATATCGGCATCTCTTGCCTGGTCGACCACATGTTCTACCATCGGTTTACCCATGACCGGGTGCATTACTTTATATAATTTCGATTTCATTCGTGTTCCTTGTCCAGCTGCAAGTATCACTGCAAATCTTTTTGTCATTATTCGTCTCCTAACTGTGCTCTCACTGCGTGTAACTTTCACTTCTTTTTTGAAATAAATTAAATAAAAATTCTTCTTTTATCATACTGTATGGTCTGAATGTTTTCAAGATATATAAGGTTTAACATTTGAGCTGCCCCCTTTACTTTCATATAATGATATATAAGAACTAGAGTTTTTATACACCAGTAAGTTATTCAGGATTTTTAGACAATTTAAGGAGGATTACAATGAATAATCTGAATCAGCGTGTTGTGGGCAGCTATGAAGATGATAAAGAAACGAAACGCGTTATCCGACACTTGTTGAATCAGGGTTTTAATAACAATCAATTGACTATCTATACGAACGAAGAAAATCACCCTTTTGATTCCGGTCTGGAAAACGTCCAAGTTGCTCAACCTGAGACTGGAGCAGAAAAAAATGGCGGATCCGCTAAAGAAGACAAAAATTTCTGGGAATCGATTCGCGATGCTTTTCAAATTAGAAAAGATCATGATTTTGACAACAAAAATCATAAATCAGTCAATGACTTACTCAAACCTTACCGGCAAGATCTCAAAAAGGGTTTTTATGTCGTTGCTGTCGATGATTCTAATGAGCGCTCTAGAAGTAACAGCAGCTCAGATAAAAAAGACTCTACTGATGTAGAACATAAAGGTGGCCCCGATCCTGAGTTAGAAACGCTTGGGACAGCAGCGGGCTTCCCTAATGAGGGCTCTGTTCAGGGTATGGGAGATGGCAAGACCCCCCCTGTCGCTTCTCATTCCAAAGACGGCACCCCGCCGGAGCTGGAAGATACGGCGGCAAAGGCAGATGAAGAAGAAGCAACAGATGTTCGGCTGAGTCAGACACGTCATGAAGACCATACAAAATGATTCAATCAAAAAGAGGCTGGGCAAATCATGCTCCGGCCTCTCTTCTTTTTTATAAACAGTCTCCAAAACACATATACTATCTGCCTTCATGAATATTACAACAGATTTTCAGCTGCTTTATGCTCATGGTCTTCTATGATACGCTCTGGAGTTTTCCCGCGCCATTTTTCATTTTAATCCAGCAGAAAAATTCCCTTTAGAGATGTTGATCGTACGGTCATCAGTATCCACACTGTCCACCTTTAATAATGTTGTGTAATTCTCTACAGATCGTTTTCCTTTGAAGATATTTTCAGCGATAACTGTCGCACCAACCACCTCAGAATTAAATTCCTCGACCAAACTCATCATGCCACTGATTGTTCCGCCGCCTTTGATGAAATCATCGACGATGAGCACTTTTGAGCCCATATCCAGACTTCTTCTGGATAATTCCATTTTCTCGATCCGGTCAAACGAAGAACCGGAAACATAATTGATGCTCAAAGTGGATCCTTCTGTCACTTTAGACCCCCTGCTCACGATGACGAAAGGGACATCCAGATAGAAGGCAACAGACTGCGCGATCGGGACACCTTTTGTTGCGACCGTCATCACGCTGTCTACTTCTGTTTCCATATACTGAGAGGCAATAGCACGGCCGATGCGCCTCAGCCACTTGGGATCCCCCACCAAATCAGAAAGATACACATACCCTCCAGGCAAAAGGCGTTTTGAATGATTCAATTCTTCAATCAAGTCATCCAGGAACTGGCTGATATCTTGTTTATTCATTTTAGGGATATATTTCACTCCGCCTGACGCCCCGGGAATCGTTTCCAGGATCCCTATTCCTCTTTCAGAGAAAGTACGTTTAACGATCGTCAGGTCTTCGCTTATACTGGACTTTGCCGATTCATATTTCTTTGAAAATAATGACAAAGAAATAAGTGTATGCGGATGTTCCAGTAAATAATATGTCATATCGATCAATCGTTCACTTCGTTTCGTTTTCAATTACCCACACCTCATAAGTTTTGACACTGTCACTTTCTTGTGCTTAATTCTAACGATTTAAGTCAAGTCATGATAGTCCTGATAGTCCTGATTTTTCTGATTGCCCGTAAGGCCAGCTGCGTTAACAGTTATTTCCTCAGCTGATTGTACATCTTTTTTTATTTTGTTTCGATTTCAATAAGAAGATCATTGGTTTGAATCGTGTCGCCTTCTTTAACAAAAAGACGCTCGACCTTTCCGGCAATGGCAGAACGGATAGTGGTTTCCATTTTCATTGCTTCTGTTATAACGATAGGATCCCCTTTTTCAACTTTATCTCCGCGGTTGACCAGTACTTGAAGAACTGATCCCGGCATTGTTGCTCCCACGTGCCCTTTATTCGTCGGCTCAGCCTTTTTGCGAATTGCTTTAGTGCTTCGGACGTTTTTATCCTTCAGTTCGATTTGTCTTCCTTGTCCATTCAGTTCGAAATATAAGACACGGTTTCCTTCCAGATCAGGGTCACCAATCTGGTTGAGCTTGATAATGAGTGTTTTTCCTCTTTCCAGATTCACTTCTACCTGCTCCCCCATACGCATACCATAGAAGAACGTTGGGGTATCCAGCTTGGTTACTTCACCATACATATTATAAAAGAATGTATAATCCAAAAAGACTTGGGGGTACATAATGTAGCCAAGGACTTCTTCTTCTGACGGTTCCCGGTCCAAATGCTCACTCAGCTCTTTTTTTACTTTGTCAAAGTCAAGTGGCGCTTTATATTTTCCAGGTCTCATTTCCAAAGGCTTTTCATCTTTTAGAATTATTTTCTGCAGTCTCTCAGGGAAGCCCCCTTCAGGCTGTCCGATTTCTCCTTTAAAGAAACGTACTACAGACGTCGGAAAGCTTAAATCTTCGCCTTTCTCATACACGTCTTCTTCAGTCAGTTGGTTTTTGATCATAAAAAGAGCCATATCTCCTACTACTTTGGATGAGGGCGTCACTTTTATGATATCGCCAAACATACGATTGACAACGGCATACATTTCTTTTATATCATCCCACTGGTCTTCCAGTCCCAGTCCTTTAGCCTGCTGTTTCAAATTAGTATACTGGCCACCAGGCATTTGGTGTGTGTAAACTTCAGTCGAGGCAGCTGGCATTCCTTCCTCAAAATCAGCATAGTACTTTCTAGTATCTTCCCAGTAGCGATTTAATTGTTCCACATTTTTTATATTATATTTAGGTGCATGGGAAGTTCCTTCTAGTGCATAATATAGGCTCCCCATACTTGGCTGGCTGGTCTTGCCGCTTAGCGCACTCTGGGCCACGTCAACGATATCCACACCTGCTCTGATGGCGGCTCCGTATGTGTATACACCATTCCCGCTCGTATCATGCATATGGAGATGGATCGGAAGATCGACCGTGTTTTTCAATTCTTTTATCAAATAATACGCCGCTTGCGGTTTAAGCAACCCAGCCATGTCTTTGATCGCTAAAATATGTGCTCCGGCTGCTTCCAGGTCTTTTGCCATCCGCTTGTAATAAGTCATGGAATATTTTGTCTGATTTGAATCGAGTAGATCGCCTGTATAGCAAATAGCTGCTTCTGCAATTTTATTGTTGTCTCTTACATACTGAATGCTTTTTTCCATTTGAGGAAGCCAGTTCAGACTGTCAAAAATACGAAAAACATCGATACCATTCTTGGCGGCAAGACGGATGAATTCTTCCAGGACATTATCCGGATAATTGTCATACCCTACAGCATTCGACCCGCGAAACAGCATCTGAAAAAGTGTGTCGGGCATTTTTTTCCTCAGTTTCTTCAAACGTTCCCAAGGATCTTCAGTCAGGAAACGATAGGCAACATCGAAGGTTGCCCCGCCCCACATTTCCATAGAAAACAATTCGGGGATGGCTTTTTCTGTTTTTTCAGCAATGGTCAGCATGTCATGCGTACGCAAACGGGTGGCAAGTAGACTCTGATGGGCATCTCTAAAGGTTGTGTCCGTCAGTAATACCGAATCCTGGGCTTTCACCCATTCAGCCACCTTTACTGGACCTTCCTTATCCAGGATGTGTTTAGGATGAACGATTTCTTTTGAAGGCAGTATAAGATTTTCAGGCATTCTCGGTTCTTTGAAAGCCCGCTTTTCCACTTTACCGATGCCCGGAAATCCATTCACGGTAACATTGCCGATATATTTCAACGTTTTATTGCCGCGGTCTCTAATTTTTTTGTATTGGAACAGTTCAGGTGTTTCATCTATAAATCGTGTCGTCATCGTCCCGTTTTTAAACGTCGGATGTTTCAGTACATTGATAAGAAATGGAATATTCGTGACGACACCTCTAATACGAAATTCCTCCAGGGCGCGTGTCATTTTCTGCAGCGCCTTTTCATAGTTCAATCCTTCAGTTGACACTTTAACCAGGAGCGAATCAAAAAAAGGAGTAACGACAGAACCCTGGAAACCATTTCCCGCATCCAAACGTATTCCGAATCCTCCCGGAGAACGATATGTGTTGATCCTTCCTGTATCAGGCAGGAACCCATTCGCCGGGTCTTCAGTTGTTATACGGCACTGAATAGCAGCACCTTTAAGTTTGATATCCTCTTGTTCCGGTATCCCGATTTCTGAATGCAGTAAATGGTTCTGAGCAATCAGTATCTGAGCTTGAACGATATCGATTCCCGTTATCATTTCAGTGATCGTGTGCTCGACTTGAATACGCGGGTTGACTTCAATAAAGTAAAAAGAATCCCCTTCAAGTAAAAACTCGACAGTCCCCGCATTCACATAACCAACATGCTTCATTAATTTTACGGCTGTCTGGCAGAGCTGTTCTCTCGTTTGTGCATCCAGTTCCACACACGGGGCTACTTCAACGACTTTTTGATGTCGTCTCTGGACAGAACAATCTCTTTCAAATAAATGCACAATATTTCCATGCTGATCACCTAATACTTGAACCTCTATATGTTTAGGGTCGGCAATATATTTTTCTACATACAGATCGTCCAGTCCAAAAGCTGCCTTCGCTTCACTTTTAGCTCGTTTAAATTCTTCAGCCGCTTCGCTTGGGGTGTGGGCAACGCGCATCCCGCGGCCTCCACCTCCCATAGCTGCTTTCATGATTATTGGGTATCCGTGTTCCTCGCCGAACGAAAGGACATCCTCCACACGATCGACTGGGCCGTCTGTCCCTGGAACTGTTGGGATGTCCGCTTCGATTGCTGCTTTTTTAGCTTTGATTTTATCTCCAAAAATATCTAAATGATGCGCGTCTGGTCCTATAAATTTCAGTCCATTAGCTTCACAGGCTTTCGCAAAGGTCAGATTTTCTGAAAGGAAGCCATAACCAGGATGTATTGCATCTGCTCCTGCTTTTTTTGCAACTTCGATGATACTCATACCATCTAAATAAGCTTCGATCGGTTTTTTTCCTTCCCCAACTAAATAGGCTTCATCTGCTTTAAACCGGTGCACACTTGCTTCATCTTCTTGTGCATAAATCCCTACTGTTTCAATATCAAGTTCTGCTAATGCTCTGAAAATACGAATAGCTATTTCACCTCTATTCGCGACCAATACTTTTTTCATTACATTTTCACCTCTTTATTATTTACATTAATTTTTTTCATCTGGAAATTACTTTCTTATTTTACCAGAGTACGTCTTGAAACAAAAAGTTATTTGTTCATTATACTAAGAACTGAGACCGATAAGTACGTATTTCAAACTATAAATCAAGCGCTGATCCGGTTTCTTCCACTATTTTTGGATTTATAAAGCAGTGCATCTGCCATTTCGATCATACTTGAAAGTTGATCGACCGTATCCGGATAAACTGCCACACCTGCGGAAACAGTGATGGGGATTTGAATCAGCTCGCTGGTCACAAAATTATGCTGGGCTATTTTTGTGCGCAATCTTTCGGCCAGCCAGACTGCTTCCTTTTTAGTACTCTCAGGCAGGACGATAGCGAATTCTTCCCCACCTTTTCTAAAGGCCACTCCCTTATCCTTTATTGTTTCTTCTAAAATACGCCCCAGTTCAACCAGCACATAATCCCCTGCAGCGTGGCCGTAGGTGTCATTAGTCAGTTTGAACCGGTCAATATCAAGCATGATGATGGCACAGGGATGCTGTTCTCTTTCTGATTTCTGTGAAACCTCATTCCAGTAATCTGTAAAACGTCTCACGTTACTCAATCCAGTCAGAAAATCTGTTGAAGATTCAATCTGATACTTCCTGAAAAGATATTCTGAGTTTCTTATGTAATTAACGAGATAGACGGCAGACATACCAGTCAGAGTCGAAGCGACCCAATATAGAAGGATGATTGGAAGTAAATTTATCTTTTGAACGATAATTATCAAAAAATAAGTGGCTATGATGTTTGAGTACAGAGTAAAGTAAAGTCCTTTTCTCAGCATGCGTTCTTCTTTTTTCAATACATGATCCAATACGTAGTACCCAATCAAAAAAATGTCCATCATATAACCGGCATAAACAGCAGACAGGCCTAATCCGATTTGGAAACGACTCAGGACAATAATGAATCCGCTGATCAATGCGGAACGCTTACTTACAAAAAGAACAAGCAGCATGACAGGCACGAATCTGAAATCAATAATCGTCTCTTCGGTAATATGTATTGAAAAATACATCAGTAAATACCCCAGAATTCCTCCACACAGTCCATCTATAAGCGTAGAGAGTCCGGGTAGAAACATTTGTTTGTGACTTTTCCATCTGAATTGCATGTAAATAAAAATCAGAGAGATCACAATAGAAAAATTAACAAATAAATCAGGTAACATCTCATCCCCCTCTCGCATTAGTTCAAGGTTACTGTTCATTTTACTCTTCTTTCTATTTCATCTTACAATAGTGTATCACGTTGTTTCCTCATAGACAAAGCTTGTTTCATCTCTTGCTGGAGACACGTTCCTGAGAGCAAATAAAGACATATTCTTTGTATACAAATAAGAGGCTGAGAAAAATAGACTTATCCCCGCCTCTTATCCTTTTATTTTTCATTTAAAAACTGCGATGACCGAAAAAACAGCTATATAGATCAAAGTTATCGTTGCTCCGGGTGGGGTTCCTAAATAATACGAACCCACAAGACCCATGATCATACCGAACAAGGCAACGACGATACCAATAAAAATAACTCCATTAAAACTTTTACTTAATCTGATGGATATCGCAGCAGGCAGTATGAGTATCGCAGATACTAAAAGTGCTCCGACAATGGGCATGATAAGTGCTATCGTTACGCCGGTCAGGATATTGAACATCACAGACATGAATTGTATCGGCAGCCCTGCCGTATATGCTGTTTCTTCATCAAATGTCAAAGTATACATAGCTTTTCTGAAAACACTGTATAAAATGATAATAAGTAAGGTCAGCACAAGCAGCATCCAGACTTGCTGGACAGAAATGGTTACAATAGAGCCAAAGAGGAACTGCTGTATACTGACGGTCGCTCCACTATCATTCAGTCCCATCAATACCAGGGCCACTGCCATACCTCCAGACATTAAAATGGCAATGGAAATCTCTGAGTAGGTCCGGTAGACTTTCCGGAGGTATTCCAGTATACCAGCCACGACCACAACCACTAGAATATTCATCCAGGTCGGGTCATAACCTAACAGCAGACCCAGCGCCACACCCGCTAAAGATACATGAGAGAGGGTGTCTGCCATTAGAGACTGACGTCTAAGGATGAGAAAGAGCCCAAGCATTGGTGCAATCAATGAAATGAGGACGGATGCTTGGAACGCTCTTTGCATGAATCCATAGAGAAACATCTCCATGGCGACCCCTCCTTTCTGACGAGCTCGATATGTTTATTGGCATAATGGCGGATTTCTTCATGATCATGTGTGACCATAAGAATACCTTTTCCGTGATAGTCACTTGCATGCTTTAAAAGTTTGTAAAATTCTTCTCTGGAAGCGACATCCATCCCAGTCGTTGGTTCATCTAAAATAAACAGGTCGGGATCCATTGCAAAGACACGAGCAATAGATATGCGCTGTTTCTGTCCGCCAGACAGTTCGCCGATTTTTTTATGACGCATCTCCCACATCCCTACAGATTCGAGAGCTTTTTCAACATGTTTTTCATCATCTTCGTCTAGTTTTTTGAACCATTTCCCTCGTGGATAACGTCCGGATCTGACTAGTTCCAACACTGTACTTGGAAATCCTGCATTGAATGAAGCAACTTGTTGAGGGATATAGCCGACAACAAGCTTTTTGTTTTCTCTATTTTTTTTAGAAAGCATGACCGAGCCTTTTGTCGGCTTAAGTAAACCTAAAATATTACGCAAAAGCGTGGTCTTAGCTGCCCCATTTTCTCCAGTAAGCATAGCAAAGTCTCCGGAGTTCACTTCAAAACAAATGTTTTCAAGTACTGGTTCATCTTCATAGTGAAAAGCCAGATCCTCAACTTTTATATACTGCATATAATTTCCTTCTTTCATTTATTGTGACTTGAAAACTTACTGGATACTCAATTTCAATGCTTCCAGATTTCTTCTCATTCCTTCAATATATCCCTGACCTTTTGCTTCTATGGTTTCCGGTAAATAGGCCAGAGAATATAATTCAGCAACATCTGCACCTGTCTCATTGGCGACTGTTTCAGCTATTGATGAGTTAGCTCCTTCCTGGAAATAGATCACAGGAATATCATAGTCTAGAACGAGCTGATTGATCTCAGCAATACGGGAAGGGCTGACTTCGACCTCAGTGGTTATCCCACCAACTGCCATCTGTATCAAATCATAACGATGAGCGAGATAACCGAAGGCTTCGTGCTGAGTGACGAAGCGTCTCTTTGAGGCACCACTGAAGGCTGATTCGAATGTTTCATGCAATGCCTGCAGTTCACTCTGATAGGCTTCAGTATTTCTGGAATAGTCTTTTGAGTGTTCAGGATCGATTTCAATAAAGGCCTCTTTTACTCTTTCGATCTGTTCTTGAACCAGTAAAGGATCCAGCCAGACGTGCGGATCCACGGCATGGACATCATTTTCTTCTTCATGAGCATGACCCTCTTCATCATCAATAGCTTCACCCGAATCAAGCAAGTCGATCTCTGCTGCTTGTTCCACTACAACAAGATCTTCATTGTCGATTGAATCCAGCATACTCTTCACCCATGTTTCCATTTCGTCGCTGCTGTAAACGAACATATCGGCATCATTGATCATCGCCATATCTCTAGCACTTGGTTCGTAGTGATGCACGTCTGTCCCACCTGAAATCATCATTTCAATATCAGCCAGATCACCGGCGACCTGTTCCGTGAATTCATACACTGGATAGAAAGTCGTGACGACTGAAAACTTTCCTTTGCCAGCCTCAGTACTGTCTGCAGCTTCACCCCCGTTATTGCTTTCACTATCCACGGGAGCATCTTGTGTATTGGATGCACATGCACCCAGCGCTGTCAAAGTGATCAGCGAGATAAGTAGTTTATATATTCTATTCATTCATAGTATCCTCCAAATTTTTGCAAATCGTAATCATTACGATTTAAAGAATAGCACTTTTTTCAGGCTTCTGTCAAGCAAATCCTGCTCAACGCTAAGTGACATTCTTCTTTGTCTATAACTGAGGGTATTTTTGCAAAAATAAAAAGTAGTACGATTTATAAAAATCATACTACTCGAGTTTGCTGCGCTTATTCTGATTAAGTGAATACTAAATTATCTTCCTCTGAAAACTCTACTGTCACGGAATTAGTAAGTACATCCGTATAATTGTATGAAACACGCTCCACTGCATTTTCTTTCTGATCAAGTGCCACGACGAAGACCGAAGGATATGTTTCCATTAGAATACCTTTGCGTTCTGTCGTTTTTTTTCTTCCAGCTTGTGCAGTCAATTTGATTTTCTGACCAATTTGACTATCCAAGGCTTTCTTAATGCTCGCTAAAGACGTTGGCATATTTCGACTCACCTCACAAAGTAGTAGATCAAGTATACCATTAAAACACGAAAATTGAAAGCTATCTAACGGTAAAAGATAGGATTTTGTGTGAAGATTAGATTTCAGTAAATTTTAAAAACCTTTAGAATCAGTTATCTTTTGAATATAATGAACTTTTTTTAATAAATACACGCCTTGCGCTACACTCATTGTTCGGTTTTTAGCCTAGTCAAGATCATATGATCTTATCATTTTTTGTGAATCCCATTTGACTGAATGCATTCGATAAACGCGCAAACTCATCGATGGTGAGCGTTTCCCCTCTTCTTTTAGGATCTATCCCTGACTGTTTTAACGCCTTTGACATTTTATCCTTTATTCTTTCATCTTTCCCGAAAGCAGCCTGCAGATTATTCCACAATGTTTTACGACGCTGTACAAAAGTCGAACGAGTTAAGATAAAGAAAAGTTCTTCATCATTTATGTCTATGTCAGTTCCCTTTTTTCTGGTCAATTTAATAATAGCTGAATCCACATTCGGCTGCGGCATAAACACTGTCTTTGGGACTGTAAAGGCAACCTCTGCATCCATGTAGTACTGGACAGCGATCGATAAAGAGCCATATGCTTTTGTACTTGGCTGAGCAGACAAGCGACTGGCCACTTCTTTTTGCATCATCAGTACCATGCGGTCAATAGGTAAATGTGATTCAAGAAATCTCAGAATAATGGGGGTCGTGATATAGTAAGGCAGATTCGCTACAACAACGATTTCTTCAGTATCCTTTAAACGCGCTTTATAAAATGCATCCATATCTACATTTAAAATATCTTCATGAATGATTTCAATGTTACTGTACGGGGACAGCGTATCATCTAACACCGGAAGTAGACGCTCATCGATCTCAAATGCGATCACGCGTCCTGCTCTTCTCGCAAGCTGTTCAGTTAAAGCGCCGATCCCTGGACCGATTTCGATCACTGTTGTTTTTTCAGAAACATCACCCGCTTCAACAATATTTCTCAGTATATTGGTATCGATGATAAAGTTCTGTCCCAGACTTTTTTTGGCAGAAAGACCATAAGTCTGAAGGATTTCTTTTGTGCGATTCGGTGTGGCAATATCTTTATGATCCATTATGAGAGTGTTCCTTTCGTATTTTCGTTAAAGCATCTCGTACATCCTGTTCCGTAAAGCCGAACATCGTCAGACGTTTTTTTAACTGTTTTCCATTTGTATAACCGATGCGCAGCTCTTCCCCGAGGGCTTCCCGAAGTTTCCTGGCTTCTGCGGTGCCAATCAGCCCTTTTTCGATCAGAAAAGATTGGCTGACCGTCTCCTGGGCATCAATGCGTTCTACTACAACTTCGTTTAAAGCTTCTTTAATGTCATTTAAAGAAGCATGTTCGATACCTAGACTGGCTTTGACTGATTTTCTATGCCGTCCTTGGTCTCTTGTGATAAAAGCATGTTTAACACCGGGCACATTCATGGAAATGATTTTCCGGATTTTTTCTCCTGGTCCGTCTGGATCGGTGAATACGATAACACCACGGGTTTCCTGAGCCAGGGCGATGCGTTCGAGCGTTTCCTCATCGATCGCAGAGCCGCGTGTTTCGATCGTATCTGCTTTTACAGCCTGTTTCAGGCGCTTTGTATCATCTTTTCCCTCAACGACAATAATTTCTTTGACTTTTTTCATCTCAAGCTCACCCTAGTCTTCCAGATTGAAAAGACGCAGGGCATTCTGAGTTGTCTGATCCGCAACGTCTAAAAATGATGTCCCTCTCTGTTTTGCAACTTCTTCTGCTACATATTTTACATATGCCGGTTCGTTACGCTTTCCCCGATTGGGCATAGGAGCCAGATAAGGGGCATCTGTCTCCACAAGCAGTTTTTCAAAAGGAACATGCTTGGCTACTTCTTTTACTTCAGGGGCATTCTTGAAAGTAACAACCCCACTGAGTGAAATATGCATGCCAATATCCAGGAACTTTTCCATCCAGTACGTGTCAAGATTAAAGCTGTGCATGATCCCGCCTGTATCACCAGCATGTTCTTCTTTGAGTATACGGTACGTATCTTCAGTTGCTTCGCGGTTGTGGATACTGACGGGAAGCTTTAATTCTTTCCCTACTCTTATCTGCCGTCTGAATGCATCATGCTGAACAGACTTTGGGGCACTGTCCCAGTAATAATCCAGACCCATTTCCCCCATTGCAACAACGTTATCCGCTCTAAGCTCCTCCAGAAGCCAGTTTTCAACAGCATCTGTATACGTGGCTGCTTCAGTTGGATGCCAGCCGATGATAGAATATACCCCCTCGTGCTTACTGCTTAATTCCAAAGTTTTTCGGATAGTCTCTGTGTCGAATCCGACCACCGCCATGCGGGTGACTTGATTCTCTCTAGCCCTCTTTATCGTTTCCAACTCTTCACCTTTAAACTGGTGAACGTTTATATGTGTATGAGTATCAAAAAGCATGTGTTCTCTCCTTCATTTATCTCGCCTGACTCAGTTAGTACTTGCTGAAAAGAGAAATTCCAACAAAGTTAAAAGACAGCTCTTTTTTCTTTACTGGAATTTCCCGTTGAATTATTTATTTAAATCGATCAATGGCTAGGCCACAATGGATCCATTGGGCATATGAGATGGCGCTTCGACTACAGTCAAGTGACCCTCTTGATCTTCAGCTGACAATATCATACCCTGACTGATTTCGCCACGCATTTTTCTTGGTTTCAGGTTGGCTACAATAACGACCTTTTTCCCGATAAGTTCTTCTGGATCAGGATAAAATTCAGCTATTCCAGACAGTATCTGACGGTGGCCTCCCTCATCATTGGCATCTAATCTGAATTTCAGTAATTTGTCTGCCTTTTCGACTTTTGAAGCCGCAACGATTTCAGCTACCTTCAGTTCCATACGATCAAAGACGTCATACTTGATTTCTTTTTCTTTCACAGAGCTCAGTGTTGTTTCTTCGGGATTAAATGTTTCCAATTCTTGTGATCCTCCTTTTTCTTTTGCAGTCTGTTTCATCCAGCCTTCTATCACTGCGGCTTCTTCTTTAACATCCAAGCGGGGGAATACAGGCGTACCTTTGTTGACAACGGTTTTTACTTTGTCATGTTTAGTAAATGCCATTTTTGTAAAAGCGACATCTGATTCAGAAAAGCCCAGCTGTAAAGCGATTGCTTTTGAAGTGTGCAGCAGGATCGGTTGAAGTAAAACAGACGTAATACGCAGGCTTTCTGACAAGTGTGCCATGACACTTTCCAGTTCAGTTTTTTTGCTGTCATCCTTAGCTAATACCCATGGTTCTGTCTCATCGATATATTTATTGGTTCGGGAAATAAGCTTCCAGACAGATTTAAGTGCAGAACTGAACTGCATTTGAGCCATATCGATTTCATATTCATCAACGGTTTCAAGCGACTGCAGGCGTAATGCTTCGTCAAAAGGTGTCATGTCCCCTTTATATTCGGGCGTCTTCCCGTTGAAATATTTATTGATCATAGCCACTGTGCGATTCAGTAAATTTCCTAAATCGTTTGCTAGATCATAATTGATTCGAGACACAAAATCTTCAGGCGTAAACACGCCATCACTGCCAAAAGTTACTTCACGCATCAGATAATAACGGACAGCATCAACGCCGTAACGCTCAACCAGTTTCTCAGGATATACGACATTCCCTTTAGACTTGGACATCTTGCCGTCTTTCATCAGCAGCCAACCGTGCCCGAAAACCTGTTCCGGTAATGGCAGATCAAGAGCCATGAGCAGGATAGGCCAGTAGATTGTATGGAAACGAACGATTTCTTTGCCGACCATCTGCACATCTGCGGGCCAGTATTTTCTGAAGGTTTCCGGCTGCTCGTCAAAACCGCCTAAATCAGGATCGTAACCAAGCGCTGTGATATAATTCGTGAGCGCATCGATCCACACGTAGACAACGTGCTTGGGATTTGAGGGTACGGGAATACCCCAGTCAAACGTTGTACGGGAAACGGCTAAATCTTCAAGTCCCGGTTTTATGAAATTATTGATCATTTCTTTTTTGCGAGATTCAGGTTGAATGAAATCCGGGTGCGTTTCATAATAGTCAAGCAAACGATCCGCATACTTACTCATCTTGAAAAAGTAAGACTCTTCCTTGACCCACTCAACTTCATGACCACTAGGCGCAATACCACCGATCACATTACCGTCTTTGTCTTTAAAGACCTCAGCCAGCTGTGTTTCGGTGAAAAACTCTTCATCAGATACAGAATACCAGCCAGCGTAATCACCTAAGTAGATATCTCCCTGGGCAATAAGCTTCTCGAAAATTTTTCCCACAACTTCCTGATGTTTCGAATCTGTAGTACGGATAAAGGCATCATTGGAAATCTCAAGTGTTTTCCAGAGACTTTTTATTTTTTCTGCCATCGAATCCACATATTCTTTTGGAGTCTGATTTAATTCATGTGCTTTAGTTTCGATTTTCTGACCGTGTTCATCGGTTCCAGTAAGGTAAAAGGTATCAAACCCCTTCAAACGTTTGTATCGGGCCAAAACGTCACAGGCGATCGTCGTATAGGCATTACCTATATGCAACTGACCACTGGGATAGTAAATGGGTGTTGTAATATAAAACGATTTTCTTTCAGACAACTCAGTGTCCTCCTTTAATAGGCTTTGATTTAATTATTCCTTGATGCTAAATAATCTTTTCTTAACTAGTATAGCATAGGAGGGCTTATTGAAAAAGAATGGAATAAGTGAGTTTATATCAAACCAAAGTATTCCAGAGCGTTTTTGATTCCATCCTTATCTACGTCATCTGTGACATAGTCCGCTACTGCTTTGACATTATCCCAGCCATTTCCCATAGCCACACTTGTTTCTACATAAGCAAGCATTTCCAGATCATTGGGACTGTCACCAAAGGCGTAAGTATTTTCGCGTTTTAAGCCAACATGATTTAAATAATGTTCGATACCGGTAGCCTTTGAGATCCCTTTACTTATAATATCTACTGTGTAATAATTTGACCTGGCAAAATGCAGATCCTGAAATAGATGCTTATAATGCTGTTCTTCTTCCATGGACGTTTCAATGATGACCTGGTAAATAGGCTTTCCCTCATATTCCTCAGGTTTCGGTGGCTTTTTTATCAGACGACTGAGAAACGAATATTTAATGGATCCGGGAATCAATTTTGCAATACCTTTTAGTAAAGTTAAGACCGAACTGCGTTTTGCAAGGGAAACGATGGAATTACTGAAAATATCTTTTGCTCCGCACAAAATGATCCCATCGTTGTTTTCTACTGCATGAGCGATCAGCTTATCAACTGTTTCTTTTTCGATTGGGTTATGGTAGACCACTTCTCCTTCATGGACGACAAGCTGGCCGTTCATAGCGATGTAACTGTCGATCCCCAATTCATTGCGTACTTCTTCGATGAGCAATGGTGCCCGTCCAGTTGATATAACGGGTAATATATTATTCTTCTTCAAGTCTTGTATCGCTTGCTTTGCTGACTCGGGGATGCTGTTGTACTTTGTTACCAGCGTACCGTCTATATCAAGAAAAACCACTTTTTCCATTATGAAAGTTCACTTCCTTTATATCTGTGTCTCCCTTATTGTATCACGAGTTTTACGACAGCGCCTAAGATAAGAAAGAAAAAGAAAGCAGTGATTGTTAAGTCTAACTGACCACGATTCTGCTTTCTTTTCTGTCATGTTATATTAAATCTTTTTTAATCGACTTCATCAGGATTTGCCCAGACGATTTCACTGATGGCATCGATAATATCTTCACCTAGATCCAATGCCAACAAGGCACTGATGACTCGGGCACTGCTTTTACCTCTGATGATCGTGTTGTATATTTTCTCTTTCTGACTGATAGGCAACTGTGCACGATCCAGGAAACGGAACAATTCACCATGCATATCGTTTTTCTTCAACTTCACTTCTTTTAAATTGACAGTATAAGATGAATCTATTGGCTGCTTTGGAATAACGACTTTTGTCACTTTTCCTTCTCTATAAACCTCTACATCAACTATTTCATCATTCACACGTACTTCCGGCATTTTATGACAGGCAAACCCAACTAAGGTCAGAGTAAACTGTCTTTCATCCGGTAAAATATCATGGTTGCCAACTGGGCTATCTATACGGAATATCGACCATTCATCTTCCTTTTCACTCCAGATCAGGTTCATTTTTGTTGTTATTTCTTCTGATCCCTTGCCCAATCCATCATCTTCATATAAAGAAAAACTTCCGTTATCCCCGGCATAAATTCTTATTTCCATATTTTCCGGGTTACCTGTGTGATTACCATAGCTCTGGTCAAGCGGAACGATCCCACCTGCCTTTACAAATACAGGATAAGCCGATAACGAACGGTATATGTCTATTGTCCGTCCCCCTTCATACGCACGGTTAATAAAGAAATCATACCAGCGGCCTTCAGGGAGCCAGACTTTGACTTTTCCTAAGCGTAAATCTTCTCTTAAAGGTGACGTAACAGGTGCCACGATCATCTGTGTTCCAAAATAGTACTGATTTGGTACCTCATACGCTTCTTCTTTCCATGGGTAATGATAGTACATCGGACGGATAAGCGGAAAATCATCAAAATGACTGATAACATTCATCGTATAGATATAAGGAATCAGGCGATGTCTCAGCTGTAGAAATTCTTTTACTATTCTCTCAGCATTATTTCCATATCGCCAAGGCTCTTTTCCACTGAATTCGCCGTCTTGACTGTGCAGGCGATTGATCGGTGAAAAGACGCCAAACTGTACCCAGCGTACAAAAAGCTCGTTATCTTTTTTACCTCCATAATGTCCGCCGATATCATGGCTCCACCAGCCATACCCGACATTGGACGCCGTCGCCGTAAAGTAAGGCTGAAAATCGAGCGAATCCCATGTCGAAGCGGTATCTCCAGAAAAACCGATCGGATACCGGTGGGAACCCAAGCCGGCATACCTTGAGAACACGAGGGGACGGCTATCTCCTCTACCGTTGTCAAGAAAATGGTAGTGATTGAGCATCCATAATGGATCCAGTCCTTCGACTTTTGTGATGCTTCCCTGCTGCCAGTCGATCCACCAGAAGTCGACACCTATCTCTTCATGCGGATGATGCAGGTACCTGAAATAAGCATCTAAAAACTTGGGATTGGCGATATCGAAATTGACTGGTTTATTTTCTTCAATATCAACCCCCATTTCTTTAGCCATTGGTTCATACATTTCCTCATAAGGTTGTACACCATTGGCGGGATGCAGATTGAGTGTCGTGCGCAGTCCTTCTTTTTCCAACCAGTTCAGGAATTCTTCTGGATCCGGGAATAAATCTGTATCCCATGTGTAGCCTGTCCAGCCCGATCCATATTCAGGAGGGACATCCGTCAAATGCCAATCCATATCTATAACGGCAACAGAAAGTGGTATATCTCTCGTTTTAAATTCTTTGATCAAGCGTTTATATCCTTCCTGAGAATACGGATAATACCGGCTCCACCAGTTGCCCAGCGCATATCTCGGCAGCCTCGGAGCTTTGCCTGTCAAGTGATGATAATCTTTCAAAGTACCTAGATAATCGCGTCCATAGCTAAAGAAATACATATCTGTAATGCCTTTAGACCTTTTCTTCACCCAGCCATCATCCGTCAGCAGCATGGATTTGCTGTCGTCAAAAACTGAGTAACCATTTTTGTTCATGAGTCCTTCCTCAAGCTCGATAGCACCATCTGCAAAGTCCAGCGTTCGTGCAGTCCCTTTCAAAGTATCCGGTTTTTCACCAAAGTGCCATGTGCTGTGGTAAAGGCTGTAATTTCCGATGGCTTCTATCCGCAGGTTGTTTTTTGTAAAACCGCCCTCTTCTTTGTGAAAAATCAGGTGGGCTTTGGGCGTAATGATTTCTAAATATTCGTCATTTTCTTTCTTTTTGAATTCTGGTGTATCAAAATTACGATTTAAAACCACTTGAGTAGCCCGATCCTCAAATTCTCCATTTTCTTCGTACTCTAAACGGAAAAGTGCTGTTGTTAAAATTGTAAATCGGTAATTTTTCCATATAACCTGTGATTCAGATGGAGCTACTGGTTTTCTATATAAATTAAATACTTCTTTTCTATCCTGAATCAAGTCTCCTCATCCTTCCCAATTGAGTCTTATTTATATTTTAGCATACACATAATATTTCTCCACTTATAACCGATTTATTATGTTATTAAATGAACCATTTATGTTAAGACCTAAGAGGTGACTGCACAGTTGACTTCCCCCTTTTATTCCCTTATACTTGCTGATATAAATAATAACAGCGATGAATAGGCGAAGTAGTCTGTCTGAATAGTTTAAGAGAGCGAATGGCCGGTGAAAATTCGCCTAATCAGAACAGCCGAATTACACCTTTGAGCTGCTCTCTTTTTGAGACGCATCCTGGCGTTATAGGATCGAGTGAGGTCAAGTTTTATGATTGACTTCAATCTGGGTGGTACCACGGCTCTGTTCGTCCCGGCAAAGGCATAAGCTTTTGCGGGGGCTTTTTTATTGCTTAAGTATATACGAAAAGGAGAAGTTGAAAATGAATATACTAGATGAACTAAAATGGCGGGGAGCCATTAATCAGCAAACCGATGAAGCGGGCTTGCGGGAACTGATAAACGAAAAGGACATTGCCCTGTACTGTGGCATCGATCCTTCTGGAGACAGCATGCATGTGGGTCATCTCATCCCTTTCATGATCCTGAAACGGTTCCAGCTAGCCGGACACAAACCGGTCATTCTGATCGGCGGAGGAACAGGGTCGATCGGCGACCCCAGCGGACGCAAATCTGAACGCCAGCTCCAGACGATGGAGCAGATCGAGAAGAATGCTGAAAAATTAAGTAATCAGATGCGCCAGCTGTTCGAAGCAGGATCAGAGCATTCCGGCATCAAACTTGTCAATAACTATGACTGGTTAAGTGAACTTTCCTTCCTGGACTTCCTTCGCGATTTCGGAAAAGAGTTCAATATCAACACGATGCTAGCCAAAGATGTGGTATCGAGTCGACTGGATACAGGGATTTCTTTTACTGAGTTCAGCTACCAGATCATCCAGTCCGTTGATTTTCTGCATTTGTTTCAGGATGAAGAGGTTCAACTCCAGATCGGCGGTTCCGATCAATGGGGCAATATCACAGCTGGGCTTGACTTGATCCGTAAAAAAGAAGGGGCTGAAGCCAAAGCCTTTGGTCTCACGATCCCACTGCTTTTAAAAGCTGATGGGACAAAATTCGGGAAATCTGCTGACGGAGCGATTTGGCTGGATCCAGACAAGACAACACCTTATGAATTTTATCAATTCTGGTTCAATCAGGATGACCGGGATGTCGTCAAGTACCTGAAATACTTTACCTTCCTTTCTAAAGAAGAAATAGAAGATTTGGCTGAACAAGTAGAGACAGAACCGCATAAGCGCTCAGCGCAGAAAGCTCTGGCTGAAGAAATGACCCGCTTTGTTCATGGACAGCATGCGCTGGATGAAGCAGTTGAGATTTCTAAGGCCCTGTTTTCTGGAGACATAAAAGGTTTGACAGCAGCCCAAATCGAATCGACTTTCAAAGATGTCCCGACATCTGAAGCACCTAAAGGCGAACATAAACTAGTTGAATTTTTGGTCGATCTGACAAAAATCGAACCGTCACGACGTCAGGCACGGGAAGATATCAAAAATGGCGCGATCCGTATTAAAGGCGCCCAAGTAAAAGACACCGACTACACGATTTCAGAGGCCGACAGTTTTGACAACCGTTTTGTAATCATACGTAAAGGGAAGAAGAAATATTTCCTGGTCAATTTAATTTAATAGAAG
>NZ_BJUY01000016.1 GCF_007988865.1 Alkalibacterium kapii
GGAATTAAAAAATTAACTATACAGTCTTCGAAAATAAAAACATTGCTTTGGGAACCAAACATACTGATGTCTTAGGAGTTATATCGAATGAAATACAATAGAAAAAGTATTATCCTCATACTTATGGTTACTCTTTCAGCAGTAGGCATGAGTATTATAGACGGATATATTCAGCTGCCCTATCTCTACAAATCTATTTTTAAACTCGTTCTGTTTTCTCTTATTCCTATGGGTTATTTCTTTCGGTACAAAGAGGAACACAATCAGCTGAAAAAACTATTTGTTTTCAAGAAGTCAGATTTAAAAAGTGCTTTACTGTTGGGTATAGGCGTTTATATCGTAATCATGCTTGCCTATTTCGTTTTACAGAACTTTATTGATTTATCTTCCATCCGTGATTCGTTGACTACAGGGATAGGAGTCACTGCAGACAATTTCTTGCTGGTTGCTATTTACATCACGTTAGTCAATTCTTTACTGGAAGAATTTTTCTTTCGAGGCTTTGCATTTCTGATTTTGAAAGAAAACACTGGACGTCTCTTTGCTTATGTATTCAGCGCATGCCTCTTTGCTTTATATCATGTCGGGATGACTAGCGGCTGGTTTCATTGGGGTATTTTTTTGTTAGCTATGATCGGGTTGTTTGTAGGCGGGTGCATCTTTAATTATTTAAACGAAAAGTCTGAAAGCATATACCCTTCCTGGCTGGTACATATCTTTGCCAACCTCGCTATTAATACCGTGGGATTTATTTTGTTTGGCTTGATTTAAATAGTTTTTGAAGAAATATTTTTAAGAAGATACGCAAAAATGATCCTCTCGACGAGTTTTTAATGTACTCACCGACAGGATCATTTTTAATTTCATTAAAACTGAGACTAAATTATTTTGTGGCTAGTTCTTTGCTGCAAAATTAATTAACTGACCTTAATAATGCTTTTGAAACTATTCCGGGATATAGTAGTAATGAACATGTTGCTAAATCGTTTTTGAAACTACTTCTGTGCTAAAAAGTAAATAAATTCGTCGCAAAACCATTTTTGAGACCACTTCCGAACTTTTTTGAAAAGGAAATAGTCTCAAAACGTACTTAAACGATGCCCATGAAGTACTCAACAGCGATCGCAACAATAACGACCAGAGCCGATATTATAAACCCGTGTAACATTGGGGCGAAACCAGATTTTTTCATTTCGTTGAAGTTTGTATTGAGCCCGATCGAAGCGAGCGCTGCAATCATTAAAAATTTACTTAGTTCTTTTATGACACTTGTGATATTACTAGGAATAATTCCCAAACTGTTTATAATAGCCATTGCTACGAAACCTAAAATGAACCAGGGGAAAACAGAAGAGATATTAAATTTTTTCTCGACTTGTCCTTCAACTTCGGATAGAGAAGCTTCTTTTTGCTTAAGACGTGCGTTGATGACTCCAAAGCCTAAGACTACAGGAATAATCGCTAACGTACGTGTTAGCTTAACCATCGTAGCAAAATCTCCTGCCGATTCGCTGAAAGCATAACCGGCAGCGACGACGCTTGATGTGTCATTAACGGCAGTACCTGCCCAGAGTCCATATGCCATATCTGATAAACCCAACCAGTTCCCCATGATAGGGAACAAAACGATCATAACGATATCAAATAAAAAGGTGGCCGACATCGCGTAGGCAATATCCCTGTCTTTGGCTTCGATAACCGGCGCAACTGCGGCTATGGCTGATCCGCCACAAATCCCTGTCCCTGCTGAAATAAGATTGGATAGTTTCCAGTTCAAACCAAGAAGCTTACCAATGAAGTAACCCCCGCCAAAACAAGTCAGAAGTGTAAACAGCATCACAACTAGTGAGAGCTTGCCTACATTTAGAATCGTCCCTATACTCAGCGATGAACCGAGCAATATGATAGCTAGTTTCAATATTTTTTTTGAAGTAAATTTCAATCCAGGTGCAAGTGATGCGTTCGGTTTATAAAAACTGTTGATAATGATACCGATGAAAAGGGCAATGACGGATGCACCGATCAGGTGGATGGGAAGTGACTCTTCTATACCTTTTGCTACTGTGGCTATAATTAAAGCAAGCAAAATACCAGGCGCTAATATTTTTGTATCTTTTATTACACTCTTTTTCAACATAAAATCCTCCTATGAATTTCTACTATTGATTCTAGCAATGAAAGTTGATAAAATCTAATAATCAATACTTATTTATCGATAAGCATAACTTATCATAAGGAGACTCGCATGTTAGATTATAGAATATACACATTTTTGAAACTCTGTGATACGATGAATTATCATAGAACAGCAGAACAGCTCCATATGTCTCAACCTGCAGTCACACAACACATTCATTTTCTGGAAGATAAATACAAGACAAAACTTTTTATTTATGATGGTAAGAAGCTTAAGAAAACTACGGAAGCATTGAAACTGGAAACATACGCGCGAGCAGCAATGTACAATGAAGAGGTTTTTAGAAAGGAAATGAAAAATAATGAGCAGATAGAACTACGCATCGGTGCAACGAAAACAATTGGGGAGTACGTCATCACTGAACAAATCAAACAGTATCTAAACAAAGAGAATCATACATTATCCTTGATCATAGATAATACCGAACATCTCCTGCATTTGCTTGAACAGAACAAAATTAATTTTGCTTTAATAGAAGGATTTTTCAACAAAGAAAAATACAATTACAGTTTCTATAAAGAAGAAGACTTTGTGGGTGTATGCAGCAAGGATCACCCTTTTGCAAATAGAAAGATATCACTCGAAGAACTCTTTAAAGAAACACTCATCGTTAGAGAGAAAGGTTCAGGAACAAGAGAAATTTTTCTGCAAATACTCAATCAAAAAAATCATACACTGGAAAGTTTTGAAAAAACAATCAGCATCAGCAGCTTTAAAGTAATCAAGGAACTTATAGCTGCTCAGGGTTATGTAAGCTTTGCATATGAATCGATCGTTAAAAATGATAAAAATTTAGCATCATTTCATATTTCAGCTGAATCGTATAAACGAGAGTTTAATTATGTGTATTTAAAAAATACAAAAGCTATGAATTATATTTCTATGTTTCAAAACGACTTTCATCCATAATTGTCTCAGGGAATGCTCGTTGACCCTAAAAAATATAGTATAATTTTCGACCGAAGCATCTTATGACTGTGTTATACTGAGGCTAAACTGAACGAATCTTTTTTCAAAATCTATTGATGCTTCAGTTTTAGAAAGAAGGTTGAACAAAATGACTGGACACATACTTTTTTGGATGAGCGTTGCCACCTGGTTATTAATGGAAGCATACGTATTTTTTAAATTAAATCGGAATACATATAAGGAGAATACTGAGAAAAACAGCAAGTTACTTATTTTTATGTTTATACTTATGGGTATATTTGGTCCTGTTTTAATAGATCCCTCGATAATCACCTCTTTCTTGCAACCTTTTAATGGATTCAGATATGTCAGCATTCCATTGATCGTATTAGGTATTATTGTCAGGTACAGCGCTATTAGACAGTTGGGCACATCTTTCTCTGTTAATGTCGGTGTCCCAAAAGGTGCAGAACTTAAAAAAGATGGGCTTTATAAATATGTGAGACACCCATCTTACACGGGAGAATTCATCATGTTCCTTGGCGTTGCTGTTGCTATTTTTCATCCAGTGGGTTCGTTTTTTGCCTTCGTTTTTCCCTTGTCTGCTTTTTTATATCGGATTCATATGGAAGAACAAGTTCTGATTGACTCGTTCGGAAAAGACTATATAGATTATCAAAAGCAGACCAAAAAAATAATTCCTTATATTTATTGATTGTAATTGCAATTAAAATAATCGTTCATTAATAATAACAATGTTATGATAGGGTAGTATGTACCAATAAGATTATAAAGGGGACTCTTAGATTGAAATTAATTTCATGGAATATAGATTCATTAAATGCAACTTTGACGAGCGATTCGAATCGGGCAGTGATGTCCAGAGAAGTGATGCATAAGATCATCGCTCATGAGCCAGATGTTATAGCAATCCAGGAAACGAAACTGCCTCGGACCGGTCCAACTAAGAAGCATCAGCAAATCTTGAATGACTTGTTTTTGGATTATGATTACGCCTGGCGTGTTTCAGAAGAACCTGCCAGAAAGAGTTATGCGGGGACGATGTTTATATACAAAAAAAGTTTGGATCCTGCTGTCAGTTATCCAAAAATCGATGCGCCAGATACAATGGATAGTGAAGGACGCATAATGACACTTGAGTTTGACGATTTTATTGTTACTCAAGTCTATACGCCTAACTCTGGTTCAAAACTGGTCAGACTGAACGAACGGCAAGTATGGGATGAAAAATACGCTGCGTATTTAAAAGAATTGGATGCTAGAAAACCAGTACTCGCTACGGGGGATTTTAATGTGGCACACAAAGAAATCGACATTGCTCATCCAGACAGAAATCGCCGCTCTGCCGGATTCACAGATGAAGAACGTCTAGGATTCACAAAACTTTTAGGAAAAGGTTTCGTTGACACGTTCAGACATCTGCACGGCGATGTTACTGGACGCTATTCATGGTGGAATCAGCGCGCTAAAACGAGTAAAGTAAATAATTCAGGCTGGCGCATCGATTACTGGCTGGTTAGCAAAAGTCTCGCTGATAAAGTACAGCAGTCGGATATGCTGGATTCTGGAGCAAGACAGGATCACACACCTTTATTGCTAGAAATTGATTTGGGTGAGGAGTAAAAACTATAGAGAAAACGGTTATAGTAAACCGAAAAGAGCGAAATCACGAACATCAAAAAAATCATGACTTCGCTCTTTCTAATTAACACTTTACCAGTAGAGACCGATCATACCAGCTATTATTCCAATCAAAGCGCCGGCAATAACGTCTCTCGTGAAATGAACACCGCCGACTACTCGCAGAAAAGCCAGTATCAAGCCGGCTATAAATAAAAACAGTCCAAAAGGCTTAGTAATAAAGTAAACGGACGTCGCAATGACAAAGGCAGAAAAGACATGACGACTGGGAAATGACTTTCCTTTCGTCGTTTTTTTTATAATAGGAGGCTTGCCTGTCACTTCATAAGGACGCGGTGCATTGAAATGATTCCGAAACAAACTGACCATAATAAACGACAGAGCGGGTACGAACAGTACTCTCCAGAACCTTGTATCATCCTCGGTCAATAGGACAATAAGAACGATAGGGTAAACGGCATAGATGAGATAAGTAACGACTTTATTTAATTGATTGATTGTTTTTTCATTCATATAGACGTCATCCTAAAAAGATATTTTAATTATAAACAACATTTGTAATGACAGCTTTATGCAAGTTGCTATATTGTGCGGATCATACGACAGAGTTAAATATCCGTAACCGTTATGATGCAACTTAATTCAGGAAAATATTGATATATATCTATGGATATTATATAATTATGAGAACAAGAGCATTAGTTATGCAAGAGACCTTTACGGTATCAAATGAAAATTCCAATTCTGCCAAGTCTATACAAAAAAATACATATTTATACAAATTGTGTACAGCAACATATTCTTATAAAAAATCAGTAAGTTTTTCAAATTCATCCAAGGGATCATGGCTTTCAGAATATATTTTCAGGAACTCAGGTTTAGCGGCCTCGATTGCATCTTTTAAATTAGGGTCGAACTGTGTCCCCATACCTTTTTCTAGACGCCTAAATGCTTCTTTTACAGACAGTTCATTCCGATAAGCTCTTGTTGATGTCATGGCATCGAATGCATCTGCTACAGCCAGTATACGTGCTTCCAGCGGGATTGTCTCTTTTTTTGAACCTGTTGGATAACCACTTCCATCCCATCTTTCATGGTGATAAAGCACGCCATTTTTCAAACCTTTTAATCCCTCAACCTTTTCGACCATTTGTGCACCAAGAGATGTATGTGTTTTTATGATTTCATATTCTTTATTTGTCAATGATGACGACTTTGTCAAAAGGTCTTCAGGCATATTGATTTTTCCTATATCATGTAAAAGGCCGCTTAGTCTTAAATGCTTCAGCTTCCGTTCATGTTGATACTGGGGAAGTTGCCTAGCTAAAGCGACAGCGTATTGGCTGACCCGTTCACTGTGGCCAAATGTATATAAATCTTTTGCTTCCATCGCTACGATAAAGCTTTGTACGACTTGCTCCAAGGTGGTTTCCATGGAATGAATGACAGTGTTGACTTGCTTATTATAAAGCATATTCAATTTTGATAACAGAAGATAACTGAATGTTGCTACAACTATATATAAAAGAATGCGATTGGATATATCTATTGTATCGATAATATAAGATGAATTATCCGGGAAGCCTGTTCGTACAAAGACCATACTCAAAAGACCTAAGCCGGAATAAAATATAGATAAAAAAGGTTTGCCGTAAAGACTGGTAATTATCGGTATCAATAAAAAATAGCTCCAAGCCTCTGAGTAACCTGATCCAAAATACAAACTGATGATAACAAAAACAACAGAAAGTAAAACGATGTGCGTGTTTAATTTTGTTGAAGTGCGATTAAAACGGAATATCAGATAGATGATGGACAGCACTATGAAAATAAGTATCAATACACTGATGTCAGCCCGTGAGAAAGGAAGGTTAAACCAGCGGAAAATAAAGTTCCAGCCGATACTTAAAATGATATAGATCGATGAAATACTTATTATTTGATTATTTAAATTTTTATCATAGTCTTCAATTAATTGCTCCATGAGTTGTTCTTTTTCTTTCAGAGGCTCATTCATAGAATCTATCACCCTAACTTCATATTTGATATTCAATCAAACTATCCTATATGATTTTATCATTATTTTGTATAAATAACCATAATACTCTAATATTAATATGTTACCGCTTTAATGTTTATGAATAATTTTTAAAAGAGGATCAAGGAGCGTGTTATAATGGAAAATGAAAAAGATTACCAATTTAAAAAGGTATCTGGAATTGAAAGTACTCGCGCAGTTGCTTTACATCATGAGCGTTATCAAGAAGTAGGATTTTTGAAAAAGGATGATAAAGATCCATACATAGACCATTCGACATATTTCGTTGTAGAAACTGTTGAGAAAAAAGAAGTAGTTGGAGTCACACGGCTTATTTTTATGCCGTTAGACGAACTTCCTACTATGAAGCATTTTAATATTTTCGAAATTGAAAAATTAAAGTTGGCAGGATTGAAAAAAAATAAGTATGCTGAGATAAGTGCTTTTACTAAGATGCCTAAACATGATGTAGGGCTGGGTCTAATTCGGACTGTTTTAAATTACTCCTTACATAAAGGACTGACTCATTGGGTTTGCTGCATTGATGAGCGTGTTTACCGCTATATGCATCGTATTTTCAAATTCCCTTTTGAAATCATAGGCGAACCAAATGTTTATCTTGGTTCTAAAACAATCCCTTGTGTGTTGAATCTCTCAGAATGTCTGTCTATTTTAAAAGAAAAACGTCGGACATTGTATGATTATTTGATTCAAGATGAAGAAAAAATAATGGAGGTAATTCAATCATGATAAAAGAACAATTCAAACGAAATCTTGGGATCATGTCAGAAAAGGAAATAGAAAAACTTCATGAAACAACGGTCGCTATTGCGGGTTGTGGATGTATTGGAGGATTTTCAGCAGAACTTCTCGCACGTATAGGAGTAGGGAAATTGATTTTAGCTGATCCAGATACGTTTGATTATTCCAATATCAATAGGCAATGTGCAGCAACCCATCTGACTGTCGGTCAGCGAAAAGCGCAAGCGCTTAAAAATCATTTGCTGACGATCAATCCTGATATGGATATCGAATGCTACAATGAAGGGGTAACAGAAGCAAATGTCGAGACCTTTTTAGATGGTGCAGACTATGTCATTGATGCCATCGATTACTTTGCTTTTCCCGATTCCGTTGTTCTTCATAGAGAAGCGCGTAAGAAAAATTTATATATCGCTACTGCAGTTGCTTTAGGATTTGGCACGTCTGTCTTAACCTTCGATCCTAATGGAATGACGCTGGAGAAATATACAGGTATAACAGAAGACATAGCAATCAGTGAACTTAAAGGAAAAACATTTCCACCATCTGCCTATAGCCAAACGCTGCCAGATTATGTCACAGAGGAAAAAATAGCTGGATGGATAGAAAGTCGCTCGATTCCCACAATAAGTGTTGGACAAGCATTAGGACCGGGAGTTTTAGTTTCTAAATTGATTCTTCATTTGTTAGAGAGAAAGACACCGAAAATGGTTCCTGAATATTTCCAGCTTCAATTTGAATAACGGCTTATTTTAAATAAATTCCGCCCCCATACAAACACTGACTGAATGTGTTTGCAGGGGGCTTTTGATTAATTATTTCTAACTAGGCAAGAAATAAAAACTAAATCTAAGCGTAACCAATTTCCGTTTCAAACGTATATAGAGTGAAGGAGGGTAATGATGAAGCCTGATGCCACGGAAGAAGCGTATGAAAGATATCATAAAGAAATATATTTATATGCCTTGAGTCTTTGCCGCGATGAAACCTTGGCAGAGGACTTGGTCAGTGAAACGTTCTATAAGGGATTTATTGCATCGAATCGTTCAGAAGAAAACTTCAAATACTGGCTTTTCAGGGTGTTGAAAAATCATTTTATCGATTTGAAACGCAAGAACCATGAATCTCTGACACTCGACACGCACGATAAATTCATTCCGGATAAGTCTATGAAAGAACCGGCGAAAAACTATATACATAAAGACCGTAATCAACGTCTGTACAAACATTTGATGACATTGGAACCTGAAGTATACAGGGAGATATTGTATCTCTTTTATTATGGAAATCTAAACATCAGAGCTATTTCAAAGACGATCGGGCGGTCAGAAAGTCATACAAAAACCACTCTATATCGGGCACGAAAAAAACTGGGGAAAGCATTAAAGGAGGATCCTTATGAATTTTAAAGACGTGATGAAACGTTATAAAGAAGGAACAGCATCTAAAGAAGAAAAAGAGCTAGTCGAAAAGGAACTTGAGAAATACGCAACGATAGAGGAGTATTATGCGGAAGAACTTCCAGATGAGTTTATGAACAGTAGCGAAACAGATGAAGAAGAAAAGCTGAACACTGGCTCTGAAACGAAGAACATAAACAAGGTGGTTAATCGACGACTGAGAAAAGTGATACTCATTTCTGTATTGACTGTTATTTTACTTTATGTAGGAATATTTTACGGTTTATCAAGTATCGTTGATCAGTTCTACTTTGACCCGACCGAAGTTACACAGTCAGATGAAGAAGATTTCACTGAGACAGATTTCAATTTTGATATGGATGCGCTGATCAGCTTGAATATGCCCGGCTACGTTAATGGCTCATTCACAATCGAAGAATCCAAGGGCTTTGGAGTATATGAGACCGGCTATTTTCTGAAAAATTTATTTACACAAGATGATAAGCTGCATTTAGTAGATATCAAAAGAGGACAGCCTCAGAATTTTTACGGCAATGTCTTTGACAGCATCCCGCGTTTTAGCATTAATAACGGATTCAGCGATGTCTACAGTCCATATCCTGAAGAGGCAAGTGACCACTCAGTTGAAATCAAAGAAAAGTTCAAGCAGCGTTTTAACAACAAGACAGTAGAATATATGGAAGAATTGAATGATTTATCCTACGTTTCCATGACGATCGCTTTTAAAGAAGACTTAACGATGAAGGAATTGTATCAGTTGACGGAAGAACATCCAGAGCTAGACTTCAAATGGGCCGGTGTCCGGACAACAGAGCCAGGCACACGCTGGAGAGACGACCAACCCATGCATTTAATTGGCTTTGTTCCTGATATTAACGCTGAACCAAGTTCAGACATGGAGCCAGATCCCGAGAAGTATCCTCTCTTTAGTTTAAACGATGTTTGGATCGATGCATCAGGAGCCTCTGAAGACTTTTTCCCAGAAGCCTATAAAACGCACTTCACTTCACGGTTAAAGTGGTTAAAAGACCGGGAAGAATTTGTTGAAATATTTGATCACAATGCAGAAAAAACAGAATTTTATACAGATGCACTTAATTATGTTGAAGATAACGGAGTGGAGACATACGGCGTACTCGTATACGGTACTGCTGAGGCCTTTTCTGAAAGTATCGAAGAGATCCCCTATGACAGGCTAGTGATCGATGAAGTGGATTCATCCAAACCGAGTACGGGGATTTATTACGATTAAACATATTACAAGTAAAATTAATAGTGAAAGGTTGGAAAAATAATCCAACCTTTTACTATTTTCATTATCTTTTTAATCATTTCAGCTTAAAAACACACAAAGGATAATTTTAGGACACAGTTTCTTTCAATTCTGTTTTCTTTTCTAAGAAGATTATCAGTAAAGAGAAAACTGTATTAAAATAGATGTACTGAGAAAGAGAAGCTGGAGGAGATATAGATGGATAGTTTTGGATGGGCTTACATCGGATGCGGATCGATTGCACAGACCACTGCCAAAGAATTAATGCAGACAGATGACCAGAAGATTGTCGCAGTCTGGAACAGGACACGGTCAAAAGCTGAAGACTTTGTCGACAAATATGGTGGAGTCGTATACGATTCCGCTGAAGAAGCAATCAATGGCGCGGGTGTTGAAGGGGTCTATGTCAAAGTCAATGGAGACAAGCATGCAGAGTATACAAACTTGGCCATAAAAAATGGCAAGGCTGTATTATGTGAGAAGCCTTTTGCTATGAATAAAATAGTAACAAAAGAAGTCTTTGATTATGCAGAAGCTCAGGATGTATATGTATCTGAAGCGATGTGGACTTGGCACAATGATACCGCGCTGAAAGTCAAGGAATGGGTAAAATCAGGCGTGATCGGTAAACCCATTGCCGTGAATTGCACTTTCGCTGTCCCCTTGCTTGAAGAGTCAAGCAATCCCAGGTTGACAACGGCATCGATGCTTGGCGGTGCCTTGCTGGATTTAGGGGTATATACAGTCAGGTATTGCTACGAATTGTTTGGGTTGCCAGAAACCATTCACTGTGAAGGCGTCGTCAAAAAAGTTGACTACTCGGAAACTATTACCTTCCAATATTCTGATTACAAAGCACACTTGTTTATATCCATGACTGAAGACGCAGGGCACTATTTTGAAATAAAGGGGACACAAGGAACCATTTACGCACCTAATTTTCATGCTGCAAAACATGCCAACTTAAAAGTGGATGGTCGACAGGAAGTTTTTGAAACCAATGATTTACTGTACGCTAAACAATTTATTAATGTGGCTAAAGATATTCGTTTAGGCAGAAAAGAAAGCGAAAAAGTCACAGCTCAAAGCACGATCGACGTTATGGGTCTCCTTGATGAATGCAGAAGACAGATGGAATTAGTGTACCCGGAAGAAAAGAGATCAGATAAAAGGAAATGATATAATGTCATATGTTCTGTGTAACTATAGAAAAACAGACTGCCAATCTGATTAAAGTACTCTTCTGAACAAGAAGAAAGAAGGAGGATATTTTATGTGTACAACAATTGGATTTTCATATAATAATGGATATGTTTTTGGACGAACACTGGAAGTCGGAGCCACTCTTGATAACAAACTATTATTTATTCCCAAAAATATTGATGTAACCAAAACACCTGATAAAACTTACCAGTCCAAATACAGCATATTGGGCTCAGGATTTTTTAATATTCCTTCGTTTGGTGAGGGAATCAATGAAAAAGGGCTGATGGGGTCGAACAATTTATTCCCAGGGTATGCCAGTTTTAGTGATGAACCTATAAAAGGAATGATAAATACCACTACCTCTCAGGCTTTTGATTATCTCTTAACGCGTTGTGCAAATGTAAATGAAGTCAAGAAAGAAGCAGAGAACATCAACCTAGTAAAACAATTAAATGGTGATGAATCGGCCTCCAATCATTTCTTTTTCATGGATGAAAGTGGTGATAAAGTCGTTCTTGAACCAAAATCAGGTAAATTGATTGCATACACTAATCCTTTCGGCGTACTGACTAACGCCCCTGAATTTCACTGGCATCAAACTAATCTGAAAAATTATTTGAACTTGAAATCTGAAAACACGAAGGAAAGTCAATTCAATCAGCAAAAAGTAACTCAAACGGGTGTAGGCACAGGAATGCTTGGTCTTCCTGGGGACTTCACACCGCCGTCTCGTTTTATTCGTGCAGCTTATTACGTTTCAAATACGCCCAAAACTATGGAAAGAAACTCAGCATTGTTACAGGGTTTTCGCATTCTAGCCCATTTTGATATCCCTGAAGGTGCGATCATTTATAATGATAAAAAACAATCGCATCAAACACTATATACTTCTATGATGGATACACACAAACGCTCATTTCATATCAAAAACCGTTCAAATACATATATACACAATTTTTACCTTGAAGACTTCGTCAATGAAAATGAGATTACATTTATTGAACTTAAAAAAACAATGAAACTATGATTTCACTTTTTATCATCAGCTGCTTGTCTGTTTTTGAGAAATATAACAGTGATCTCACACAGCATATCGTTTGAGTCAGTTGATGTAAGCCTCATCGGTAAACTCAAAGCAAGTATCAATTGAATCAGTTGACGTAGTCCTCATATCGGTAAACTCAAGGCAAAAATCAATTGAGTCAGTTGACGTAGCCCTTACATTGGTAAACTCAAAGCAAATATCATTTGAGTCAGCTGAAGTAGCTATCACATCGGTAAACCCAAATCAAAAATCATTTGAGTTAGTTGAAGTAGTCGACACATCAGCAAGGTCACAGCAAGTAACGTCAGAGTTAACTGAAGTAGCTGTCATATCAGCTAACTCACAGGAAATAACCTCTGAGACAGCTGATGTAGTCCTCACATCGGTAAACTCAAAGCATAAATCGACTGAGTCAACAAATATAGATGATAAAAAGGCTTTAAATAAGTAAAATGGTCGATTCCTTCACAACAAGAGTTGACAAATCGATGATTAAAGTTAAAATAGTAAAAGCTAATACCTTAAATACGAATTATAATGAATACTGTTGATTTAATCAGAATATTGTCTTGATAGTGAAAGGATTTAATAAGTTATGAAAGAAAATTTTTGGAAAAGTTTACCGAAACCATTTTTCATTCTGGCGCCAATGGAAGACGTGACGAATGTCGTGTTCAGGCATGTAGTCGCAGAAGCCGGGAGACCTGATGTTTTTTTTACTGAATTTACAAACACGGTAAGTTATTGTCATCCTGAGGGACGAAATAGTGTACGCGGACGTTTGACTTTTACAGAAGACGAACAGCCTCTAGTCGCACATATTTGGGGCGACCAACCTGAGTACTTCCGCGAAATGAGTATCGGCATGGCGGAAGCAGGATTTAAAGGCATTGACATCAATATGGGCTGTCCTGTTCCCAATGTAGCTGGTAAAGGAAAAGGTTCCGGTCTTATTAACCGCCCTGAAGTGGCAGCTGAATTAATCGAAGCAGCGAAAGCCGGTGGACTCCCTGTCAGTGTGAAAACAAGACTAGGTTATACCAAGCTTGACGAATGGCGAGACTGGATCACACATCTATTGAAGCAGGATATTGTAAACCTGTCGATCCACCTGCGTACACGAAAAGAAATGAGCAAATATGATGCCCACTGGGAAATGATTCCAGATATTGTTAAAGTCAGAGACGAGATTGCTCCCGACACATTGATCACTATTAATGGCGATATTCCAGATCGACAAACAGGACTGGAACTTTATGAAAAATATGGGGTAGACGGTATTATGATTGGGCGCGGTGTGTTTACGAATCCATTTGCTTTTGAAGTGGAAGCCAAAGAACACAGCGCCGAAGAAATGCTTGATCTATTAAGACTACACTTGGATCTTTTTGACGAGTATGAATTTTCATCTGAAGTGCAGCAATCGTTTAAACCCCTGCGTCGATTCTTTAAAATTTATGTTCGTGGAATCCGTGGAGCGAGTGGTCTGAGAAGTGCCTTGATGGAAACCAAAACAACGGATGAGGTTCGAGAGTTACTGGATGCATTTGAAAAAGATCTTGAAATAGATACAGATGAAATCATAAGTGTTCCTGTGGATAAATAAATTAGTCGAAAAAGATGTCACTTACATTTAAGTGATGTCTTTTTTGGTTTTAAGTTTAAATTTTGTGAAGGATTTCAATCGATACATTTGTATTTTGTGATAAGCTTGTAAAGTGTATAGAATGACAAATCTAATGGACATTAAAAAGCGGAACTTGTGGTAGAGCATAGATCTTAACTGAAACACATTTAAAAGCAGAGAAGGAGGAGTCTTCATGGGTATTTTCATCGGTGTAGTATTCATACTCGTCGTAATGGTGACAGCTTATGAACGGATGACAGCTGGCAAAGAAGTCGCTAAGCCTGAAAGAAAAGTAAACAAGACTGTTTGGATTTTTATTATTGCACTCATTATAGGATTAATAGGCTGGTATGTATTCGGCTGGGGATTTTGATTTGATATGAGCGGTTATATTTATAACTGAGACCACTTACTAAAATAACCGATAAAGACCTAGCATCAAAAGGCGTATTGAGACTACTTTTTAAAGTAATTGACTAGAAACGAGTACTATATAGATAACTCAGATTAAAATATTTAGATTTTGTGACATTTTCGAGCTTATTAAAAAAATTCAAAAAGGAGAAGATTGTTACATGGTTGATGATCGTTTTTCTATCCGCTTTGCGGAACCTAATGATGTGACACTTATATTGGAATTAATCAAAGAACTTGCGGTATATGAAAAAATGCTGGACGAAGTTGTTGCGACAGAAGATGATATAAGGGAAAATGTGTTTGAGAAAAAAAGGGTCGAAGTGATTATTGGCGAGTATGACAGTGAAGCTGTTGCCTTTGCTCTGTTTTTTTCTAACTTCTCTACCTTCCTTGGTAAACCAGGTCTTTATTTAGAAGATTTATACATAAAACCGGAGATGAGAGGCAAAGGATTAGGCAAAAAACTATTCACGTTCTTAGCTAAGTTGACTCAAGAAAGAGATTTTAAACGCCTTGAATGGATGTGTCTGGACTGGAATGAATCGTCAATTGGCTTCTATAAAAAAATGGGAGCTGTGC
This sequence comes from Alkalibacterium kapii, assembly GCF_007988865.1. Taxonomy (GTDB): domain Bacteria; phylum Bacillota; class Bacilli; order Lactobacillales; family Carnobacteriaceae_A; genus Alkalibacterium; species Alkalibacterium kapii. The sequence goes on from NZ_BJUY01000016.1 coordinate 15,137, forward strand.
CAATGAATGAGTGGACAACATATAGAATGCAGGATGAAGCACTTGAAGAACTGGCTAACCATTATTAAAATTTTAGTGAATCAATACAAGATATTAGGGGTGGAGGGTCTATGAAAGACATATTTCAAACATTAAAACATCATTACGGTTATGATTCCTTCAGACCTGGACAAAAAGAGCTGATCGAAGCCATTTTGAATGGTAAAGATGCACTAGGAGTTATGCCAACGGGTGGTGGAAAATCTGTATGCTACCAGATTCCTGCAATCATTATGGATGGATTGACCTTAGTTGTATCTCCCTTGATTTCGTTGATGAAAGATCAAGTGGATGCTCTACAGACGATGGGCATCAAAGCTGCTTATTTAAATAGTCAGCTCTCTTATACTGACCAGCGCGTAATTATGGAAGAAGCTAAAAGAGGAGAACTGGACTTACTATACGTCTCACCAGAGAGGCTTGGAAATCATCAATTCATGTCTTACGCCAGCAGCTGGAAACTTGACTTGATTGCTGTGGATGAAGCCCATTGTGTGTCTCAGTGGGGGCACGACTTTAGACCGAGTTATCAGCGCATTCCCGAATTAATGGAGGTGCTGCCTACACGACCAGTCTTTGCAGCTTTTACAGCGACCGCAACTAAAACGGTACAGAACGATATGATTGACCAGTTGCATATGAATAATCCTTTCAAGCACATCGCAAGTTTTGATCGGCCGAATTTATATTTTTCAGTCGTCAAGCCTAAAAAGAAAGCCAATCACTTGCTTTCTACCTTAGATAAGAAAGAATCGAGTATTATCTACTGCAATACAAGAAAAACTGTGGACAAAGTATATAAGTTACTGATAAAAAAAGGGTATCCGGCAACTTCTTACCATGCGGGCATTAGTACAGAAGAGAGAAGTCAAAATCAGGAAGCCTTTCTCTATGATAAGAAGCCAATAATGGTTGCAACCAATGCTTTTGGGATGGGTATAGACAAATCGAATGTCAGAAAAGTCATTCATTACAATATGCCACTGGACATGGAAAGTTACTATCAGGAAGCAGGTCGTGCTGGACGAGATGGGGCGCCTTCAGAAGCGATCCTTTTCTACTCAGCTCAAGATATCATTACTAACACGATGCTGATCGAACAAGGGAATTCACCCCATGCACGAAAGAACTTGAACACGATGATCAGTTACTGTAAAACAGGAAACTGTTTAAGAAAAACTATTTTAAAGTATTTTGATCAAGAAGTAGAGTGGAAAAAGTGTGAATACTGCTCAAACTGTGATGGTGAAACGGTTGTTACTGATATCACTGTAGAAAGCCAAAAGATATTATCGTGTATTTATAGGATGCGGCAATCATATGGAGCAGGATTAATAACAGATGTCCTTCGAGGAAAAGACAATAAGCGGATAAAGCAATTAGGATTCGATGAATTAAGTACTTACGGCTTGATGTCTGAATATACAGATGGCGATATCAAGGATATGATAGCGATCATGTTGAGTGAAGGGTACCTGAAGTTGAGTGGTGACAGTTATCCGATCATAAAATTTACACCGCAAACAAACGACTTACTTCAAGCTGAAGCGACATTGTCAATACGAAAAAAATTAAAACAAGAACCAGTCGCAAAACATAAAACCATAGAAAACATTGAAAACATTGAAAACTACGATGAGAAACTGTACGAGGAACTAAGAGTATTACGTAAAGAACTGGCTCAAGAAGATGGGAAACCGCCATTCATGGTCTTTACTGATCGGAGTCTTATCGATATGGCTGCCAAATATCCTTTGACGGAAGAAGGTTTTCTAGATATAAATGGCGTGGGTGACGTTAAACTGCAGGCATATGGAAAAGATTTTCTCACATTGATCAACGAATTTGTCAGTCATCGAGCGCTCGATGTGGAGACGCTGAAGAAAGAAAACATCACTACTGAAGAAGTAGTTAAGCCCGTAAAAAAAACTAAAGCGAGAAATTTCAACAACACAGTAGAAGAAACGGTCACTTATTATAAAGAAGGACAGACGATCGATGAAATAGCTGATTTGAGAAGCTTGTCTCCAGTAACCATAGTGAATCACTTATGTAAGTGGATCGAGCAAGGAGAAGAATTGGATGTATCCAGACTAGTCACTAATGAAGCCGATCAAAAAATCAGAAAAGCGATAGCCAAAGTAGGGACGGATTTTCTGAAGCCAATCAAAGAAGTTCTCGATGATTCAGTAACTTATGATGAAATCAAAATCGTTATCGCAAAAATAAAAGTTGAAGAATCTGAAAGGGCAAGGTTATAAATAAATACAAGGAACACTTTTTAGATGAAAGTTCAAATAATCGACTTTCAATACCTTCGCATGAAAAATCAAAGAACAAATTATTTAATCTGATCAATTATTTTCGCTATACTAAAAATGTAAAGATAAACTGATAAACAAATAAGGAGGAATTGAAATAATGAATCTAACAGACACTTATACGTTACCGAATGGAATCAAAATCCCTGTAATGGGTTATGGTACCTGGCAGGTAACAGATCCAAAAGAAGCTGTAGATGGCGTAGTCAATGCGGTAAAAGAAGGTTACCGTCATATCGATACAGCGCAAATGTACGGTAACGAAGAGTACATTGGTAAAGGAATCAAAGAGTGTGGCGTTCCGCGAGAAGAGTTATTTGTAACGAGCAAGCTGAATAACAGTAATCACGGCTATGAAAAAGCGAAAAAAACAATTCAAGAATCTTTAGATAGATTAGGTTTAGACTATCTAGACCTGTTTTTGATCCACTGGCCGGTCGTCAAAGACAACGGCGGAGACTGGCAGCAGGACAACATCGACACATGGCGAGCGCTTGAGGATATGTATGAAGAAGGAAAGCTTAAAGCCATTGGTGTAAGTAACTTTGGTATCCCTCATTTAGAAAATATAGTGGAAAATTCTCGTATCAAACCAATGGTCAATCAAATAAGACTGCATCCGGGCGTTCTGCAGGAGGATACAGTGGAAATGAGCCGTGATCAAAATATGGTCATTGAAGCATGGTCGCCTCTATCTCCTATGAAATATATGGAAGAAGATACAAAAGTGCAGGCAATGACGAGTGAGTACGGAAAATCGATTGCTCAAATTCTATTGAGATGGAGTCTGCAGCAGGGGTTTGTGGTGTTGACTAAATCCGTACATACGGATCGTATTAAAGAAAACGCTGATATATTCGATTTTGAACTCTCTGACGGAGACATGGCTTATTTAAACAGCCTGAAATTTGAGGACTTAAGCAAGCCGGAAGATCTAAAAGCACGCTGAATTTAAATAGTAATAAAGAACTTGGATTCTAATAAAGGCCTTTAATTGTTCCAATAAGTTAAAAGTGTTTACAAGATCAACAATAATGAAGCAAAACAAGTGGAGTTAAGTAATTTAAAATTAAAACTAAAATAAGGTTGCATTTAAGTACTCATGTGTTATACTGGTTTTAACATATTGTAAGAGACAACAAACGAACTGTGTAATGCATTCCGAATTGGCCTTTACGCAATAATGTAAATAATTTGTGCTGAATGGCACGAGGAGGAATTTTTAAAATGGAAACAGGTACAGTAAAATGGTTTAACGCAGAAAAAGGTTTTGGATTTATCGAACGTGAAGGCGGAGAAGACGTATTCGTACATTTCTCAGCAATCCAGGAAGATGGATTCAAATCTTTAGACGAAGGTCAAACAGTTAACTTCGACATCGAAGAAGGTAACCGTGGACTACAAGCAGCAAACGTTACTAAAGCTTAATTAACTTAAACTTTGTAAGAAAGGCAAGAATGTGATTAATTCATGTTCTTGTCTTTTTAATTTCATTAGATGTTATCTGACGCTTACATACCAATCAACTGTTAAACTTTAAAAAATAGGGTAGTTTTTCAAGAAATTGAATCGACGACCATAAAATTAAGCCCTAATACTTGAAATAATTTGAATAACTATTAAAATATAAATGTTAGACCTAATAGCACCAAAGATTTTTTGATCATGTGAAATAAATACAAAACGACTAAGGAGATATACAATATGAGTGAAAAAAAACAGACCGTTGTCATAGGTGCGGGCCCGGGCGGGTATACTGCGGCTATTCGAGCGGCACAGTTAGGTAAAAAAGTAACGATCATTGAGAAACAATACTTTGGAGGGACATGCTTGAATATTGGATGCATTCCTTCAAAGGCTCTTATAACAGCAGCACACCGTTTTCATGACGCAACTCATTCTGATACGTTCGGGATCACTGTAGATGATGTGAAAGTTGACTTGGACAAAACGCAGGACTGGAAAAACAATAAAGTCGTAAAAACACTGACTAATGGGGTTAAAGGTTTACTTAAAAAGAACAAAGTAGAGATTATAATGGGAACAGCTGCTTTTAAAGATGAAAAATCACTGACTGTTGAAACAGATAAAGGATCGATGGAGATTGAATTTGATGAAGTGATACTTGCGACAGGGACCAACCGTCTAGAACTGGAAGAAGTACCATTTGGTGACCGTGTTCTTGATACCACCGGAGGACTTAATATCAAAAAAGCGCCTCAGTCAATTATCATTATTGGAGGCGGCTATGTCGGCTCTCAACTTGCGGCAGCCTATAGTAATTTTGGTGTGCATGTAACGATCATTGAAAAAGAATCACATATGATGCCGTTTTTCGATAAAGATATGTCTAAGATCGTTGAGCAGAACTATCGTCATAAAGGCATGGATATTATTACCGATGCGGATATCAAGAGTTCCAAAACTACTGATAAAGATATTACGGTGACCTATGTAAAAGATGGAGAAGAAAAGACAGTCACAGCAGAAGTCGCGCTTGTATCGATCGGCAGAAAACCAAATACAGATAAGCTTAATCTGGAAGCTGCCGGAGTCGAATTGACAAGTGAAGGGTTTGTTGCAGTGTCAGACAACAAACAGACCACAGCTGAAGGCATTTATGCTATTGGTGATATTGTACCTGGAGTGACCTTAGCGAATAAAGCTTCTCACGAAGGAAAGCTAGTGGCGGGTATCATCGCCGGAGAAAATGTGGATACAAGTTATAAGCAGATCCCTATTTCTGTCTACACTGAACCCGCACTGTCAACAGCAGGGGTTTCGCTTGCTGAAGCAAAGGCTTCAAATGGTAAATATAAAGTAAGTAAGTTTTCTCTGGCAGGTAACGGTAGAGCTTTGTCACTCAATGAGACACAAGGTTTCGTTCGAATGATTACTGAACCTGAAAACCATAATACAATCGTTGGCGCTCAAATCGTTGGCGCGGGTGCAGCGGACATTATTCATGAATTGAGTTTGGCTATAGAACAGGAGATGAATGCGGAGGATATTTCACTGACTATTCACAGCCATCCTTCACTGGCGGAAACAATTATGGATACCGCTGAACTCGCATTAGATATGCCGATTCATATTTAAAAATATAAATAAGTAGCAGCCTGCAAGAATGTTCTTAGAAGAGCGTATCCTGCAGGCTGTTTTTGTATGAGCTAAAAGAATTTGAACGGGGACAAGAATTGTTAAAAAGATTAATTATTCATTTAAATCATGTTATAAGAATTATTATACATTTAAAAAGCTTTTTATGTATTAAATGATAATAAAATTGAATTTATTTTATCTGTGTGTTATTCTTTAACTCGAATACATTGGAGGTCAACACATGATAAATAAATTGAAGTTTGTGCTTTTGTCACTTTTTGGGTTTGTGTTTTTTCTAGTTCCTTTTACTATTGGAGGAGAAAGTAAAATCATGCTTTCTCATATTACCGATTTTGTCAAAAATAATATACTAGAAGAATTTCTTACCTTTACTGCAGCAAGTGCGTGGATCGTATTGATCGGCACTGTCGTCTTTATATTTTATACATCAAAAAGTAAAACACTGAATAATATGTTCAAAGCCTCAGTATTGAACGTCATATTTAGAATTACTGGTTCATTCCTTTACTTGATGGTGCTTAATGGATGGTTCAAACGTTTTGACTTTTCAAGCGTCATACTTGATCCAAATACTGGAGGACTCATGGCAGGTGCGGAAGGTTTATTGACTACGCTTTACATAACCTTTTTTGTTGGAATCCTGGCACTTCCTTTACTTACTCACTTTGGGATCGTTGAGTTTATAGGTGTCTTGCTTGGACCCGTAGTCGAAAAATTATTCAGGGTTCCCGGTTATTCGATGATCGATGCGATTGCTTCTTTTGTAGGAGATGGGACGATAGGGATCGTAGTTACGGATAGTCAGTATCAAAGAGGCTATTATAACAGGAGAGAAGCTTATATCATTGCAACAAGTTTTTCGGTTGTGGGCATTGCATTTGCAGCAGCAGTAGCTGAAGAATTGGGATTTGGAAGTATTTTTCCTATATTTTACGGTACAATATTATTTGCAACTCTGATTATTGCCTTTATAACCGCTCGTCTGCCGCTCAAGAAATTCAAGCCGACCTATTATGAAGGGAAAAAGCCTAAGACAGTAGATGTACCTGAAGATGAAACAGTAGTAGAATATGCGTATGATTCAGCTGTTGAACAAGCTAAGGACACAAAAGTATCACGTGCGTTTATTGAAGCACTGAAAAATATTATTCATATCTATATCGGTTTTTTGCCTATTATTATGGCAGTAGGAACGATTTCACTCATCATTGCAGAGTACACACCGTTTTTTGATATCATAAGCGCACCTCTCGTCCCTTTGTATGAACTCTTAGGGTATAGTAGTGATATTGCGGCACAGATGGCACCAGCATCGGTTGCCGGCTTTGCAGACATGTATTTGCCCGCTTTATTTATAAAAGGCGCTGCCAGTGAAGCTGCTCGTTTCTTTATCGGCGTACTAGCCTTTACACAACTAGTCTTTATGTCAGAAACCGGCATGATTCTGGTAGAAACAAAAATGGGACTAAATTTTTGGGATGTCATCAAAGTGTTTTTGTTTAGAACGATTATTTCTATCCCAATCCTATACGTCATTACAAATCTTTTAGCCACGCTAAATGTTTTGTCATTTTAATTGACTGTAAATAGAACCATATTAAATAAAAGGCGGACGGTTTTTTAAACCACCCGCCTTTTATTTAATTATAAATCGTAAGAAGATAAATAAGTCTTGTACTCAGCAATCAGTTTTTTGAAGTTACTTATACCACTGATCAGTTTTTCGATTTCTTCAGAATAACTGGAGATATTCGAACTGACTTCTTCTGTTGAAGCCGAATTTTCTACAGCAATAGCTGATAAGGACTCAATCGTTAAAAAGAGACCGCCGATTTTTTCTGATTGATCCTGTAATGTTTCGACGGAATCAAGCATTTTTTCTGCAATGTTTTCTATCTTTGTATAGGAGTGTTCTGTTTGGTTGATTGCTTGTTTGATCGAATGACTTTCCTGGTTGATTACATCATATTGATTAGTGAGGTTATCGACCATTGTATCTACATCAGTTAAAAAACTGAAAATATTATCTTTGATTTTATTCGCCGCTGTTTCAGACTGATTGGCCAATTTACCTACTTCCGCAGCTATAACAGAAAAACCTTTACCTTTTTCTCCAGCTTGAGCAGCTTCAATTGATGCATTTAAGGCCAGCAAGTTTGTCTGGTAAGCAATGTTTGTAACGAAGGTAGCAATTTCTTCTATTTCAGACCCTTTGCTTTTAAGCTCAATACTTTCGTTTTTAACATTCTCAAATTGTATCAAGAGTGATGAAAGACTATCGACTGTTCCGTTAAGAGCCTTAAAAGACGACTGTATCGTTTTTAAGGCTCCTTCAAGTTCATCTTTCCAGTGTCTAATTCTTTAGTAATAATAATTTTTTTCTGTTAACGCTTTTAATTCCTGGTCGATATCTTTTATCGGAGCGTTTAGAATCTTGAAACCCCCATAAAATGAGATTACTGTGAGTGGCGTCGAGGTAGACTTAATCAGCTTGCATTCACGTTCGTTAGAATTTATTTAAAAATCTTATAGCTAAAGGGAACAGATAGCTTGCTGGCGGGATGAATTTATTGACAAATGAACTTGGTATGATAGACTTATTTTAAACTGAAATGCTTTACATACGGAGGAATGACGTTGATAATAGCAATTATAACTCTTATTGTTTTGATTCTTTTAAATGGCTTTTTTGCCGCTTCTGAACTTGCTTTTGTCAACTTGAACGATAACAAAGTGAAACGCAGAGCAGATAACGGAGACAAAAAGGCTCAAAAATTATATAAACTTATTTCTAAACCCAGTCTATTTTTGAGTACGATCCAAATTGGGATCACTCTTGCCGGTTTTCTGTCGAGTGCTTTTGCTGCTGATTTTTTTGCCGGACCTATGGCAAACTTTCTATTTGATTTAGGTGTGCCGATTTCTTTGGGTGCATTGAACTCTATATCTGTCGTTGTTATTACAATCGTGTTATCCTACTTCACTTTAGTATTCGGCGAACTTGTTCCTAAACAGCTTGCCATGCAAAAGGCTGAAATGATTGCGAATGTTGCTGTTGGACCTGTTTCTTTACTGGCAAAAGTCAGTGCGCCGATCGTAAAATTTTTAAGTTTTTCCATCCGAGTGATATTTAAGTTGTTCAAAGCTGATCCAAATGCGGAAAACGAGGATGCAACAGAAGAAGACATCAGAATGCTTGTCGATCTGGGAAGAGAGCGGGGAACGATTCATCCTGTTGAGAGGATCATGATCGAAAATATCTTTGAGTTCAATGATACGATGGCTTCTAATATTTTAACGCATCGTACGGATATGATTGCATTGTCCACTGAGATGGACTTGGCCACTGTGCTCGATTATGTAAACAAATACCAGTTCACGCGCTTTCCTGTTTACGAAAATAACATCGATAATATCGTAGGTGTCTTACATGTCAAAGATCTCTTTCAGTACATGAAAAAAGCTGACAGTGAACCATTCTTAATGAAGGATGCGATGAGAGCACCGCATTTCGTACAGGACTCTCAGACAATAGATAAGTTGTTTGCTAAAATGCGTCAGGAAAAAACACATCTGGTCATTGTACTAGATGAATTTGGCGGGACCCAGGGAATGATTACAATCGAAGATGTCATTGAAGAAATTGTTGGAGAAATTACCAGTGAAAGTATAGAGCCTGATGTATCTGATGATGAAATCACTCAAATATCTGATAATCAGTACAAAGTTATCGGGACTTATCGTTTACGTGATCTGGAGCACATTTTAGATGTCAGCTTCCCTACAGATGATTTTGATACGGTAAGAGGTTTTTTGATTAATGAACTGGGACACGTACCAACTGAAAACCAGCCTGAAAAGGTGGAATACAAAAACTTGACCTTCCTTGTTGAAGGGCTTAATGATAAACCTGTTGAAACGGTTCTTATTACTATAAATAACGAAGCAAGGGAGAAAGAGACTAAGGAAAAGAAGTGAGTCTTTGCCGGCATCTTTTTTAAAGGAAAAATGAAATGGAGGACAGTGAAATATGGATGGAACCAAGCGATCAGATATTGAACCAGGTAAAAAAGTAACAGTTGTACAAAAGCAGGACCAGCGTTCAGGTAAACTGACTGAAGGAGTAGTCAAAGACATTTTAACAAATTCAAAGTCTCACCCTCATGGTATAAAAGTAAGATTAGAAAGCGGTATTGTTGGGCGGGTCAAAAAAGTTATTAATTAAACATTATGAAAAAGTATCTGTTGTCAGGAAACAGATGCTTTTTTTAGTATATAATTAGTGTCTACTGTCAAAAATAAATTAAATCAGGAGAAATATATGACCATACATTATGAAGTAACAGAAGAGGATTACATGAATTTTAATTTGCATTATATAGAAGATTCATCCTCCCAAAAAAAGAAATACTGGACTTTACGTATTTTGATTCCACTGATGTTTGCCAGTTTAATGTTTTTTATGGGGACGCTGCTTTTTAAACAGCCGATAATATACTGGCTTATAGCCTCTTTAGGTGTTTTAGGATTATGGATACTTTATTTTCCGCAGCAGTATAGGAATGTCATAAAAAAACAAAGAGGAAAACGTCAAACAAAAGAGGCTGACAATGGCATGCTCGGTGAAAAAAGTTTGACGATCGGTGAAAACACACTAACTGTGACAGCAAAAAGCTATCAAACAATAGTAAATTTAGAAGATATCAATTCAATTGAGCAGTACAGCGATATGATCATCATTTATTATAGCCGTCATTTCGTCATAATCATTCCTACCAGATATTTAACATGGGAAGAAAAAATAATCATTTCATCTTTAAATTGACGGTTCAAGACTCTGAAGGTAACTTTATGGCTTATTATTTCACTATTTGTAGATATGAGGCGTATACTAAAATATAGGATCAGAGATCAAATAAAACACTACTCAAATGGGTTTATTTAAAAAACAAATAGTCTCTATGGATTTGATTATTTATTTAAACAGGAGTATTATTTTTGTAGTCTTAAAATACACAGATGAGAGGGAGGATACAATGGTGAATTCTGTCATCGATCAGCTTTTTAAAATCGAACAAGCAGCAAAAGATATGCAAAGCAGTATTGATAAAAAAAAAGATAACTTAAGAAAAAAGTATCAAGAAAAAGAAAAAGCGTTTGATAGAGAAATCGATCAGGAAACGCAGCAACAGCTTAAAGAAATCCAGGAAAACCTGAATCAAAAAAATGCTGAAAATAGAAAAGAACAAAACAGACTTTATGAAGCGGAAATCGAACATCTTGAAAAAGATTATCGTCAGAAAAAAGAAGATATTGTAAAAGAAATCGTGGGACATATTCTAAAAGAGCGTGGTGACTGACTTGCTGAATGAATACACAGCTATAACAACAAAAATACGAGGTATGCATGGGAAATTACTGAAAAAGAAAGATTATATAGAGATTTCTCATCTCGACTCGATCAGAGCTTTTGTTTCATACTTAAAGCAAAGACCAGGATACAGTGATATTCTAAAAGATGTAGATGCGAATAAAGTTTATCGCAGTTATTTAGAAGGACTTTTAAACTCTTCAATTTATGAAGATTTTAACAAATTATATCACTTTGCAAACTTCAAACAACGCGATTTCTTGAAAATTTACGGCATCACTTATGAAGTGAATGTTCTGAAAAAGTTTTTAAGAAAAGCTTTTGATATTTCCGAAATTTATGAAGAAGTAAGTACTGAATATTTAGACTACCTTGATCGACATTCTCATTTAAACTTAAAAGCTCTTGAAAATGTGACGACTTTGACAGACTTTAGGGAAGCATTGAGAGGCAGCATGTATCATCAACCCATAAGGCAGTTGGATTCGTTGAAAAACCCATCCTTGTTCGATTATGAAACCGTCTTGGATACCTTTGCGTTCACAACTATTTGGCATGAAAAGAATAAAATACTAAAAAAAGATGAACAAAAAATATTTGAACAAATCTATGGTACTAAATTCGATTTACTGAATATTATCTTTATTTATAGATACAAACGTTATTACGACCTACCACCTGAGCAAATCAGTACGTTGCTGGTACCTGTCAACTACCGATTGAGCAATAATAAAATCCAGCAATTACTTTCGGCTGAAGATTTAGAAGCGTTCTGGCGTGTACTCAGAGAAACAAAATATGCTAAATATGTTGAAAATTTGGATAATGGTTTGGAACTGGAGAGTTTATACAAAGAACTTTTAGATAAGATCATCCAAAGTAATGCAAAAAAAGATCCTTATTCGATTGCTTCTATTTACAACTATCTGCATGAGAAGGAAGACGAAGTTGATCTTTTAACAACGATATTGGAGGCCATCCATTATGATAGAGGACCTCTTGAGATTCAGAAAATTATAGGCATGAAAGAATAATAACAAAATCAATGACGAAGGAGGATAAGAGTTTTGATAACCAAAATGAAATTCTTGACGATTTCAGGACCGAAAGATGACATCGATCGTATGGTAGATCGCTATCTTTCTAAATATGAAATTCATTTGGAGAATGCTTTGACAGAACTTTATGGAGCAAAAACTTTGCGGCCATATACTAGCTCCAGTCCTTATAATGACTACCTCGAACGTATCGATATGCTGCTGGAATATTTAAATGAAAAAGAAAGTGAGTTGCCGGAACAAAAAAGTAAAACTCCATTTGAAACGGTTCGTCACCTAATAAAACAGTTGGAAAATGATACAGGACCTTACCATGAAAAGATACAGCAATATACAAAACTGAAAAATAACAAACAAGAATCACTAGATTTGATAGAACCTTTTATCAACCTGGATTATCCTATTGAAAAAATCATTCACATGGAAAATATACGTTTTCGATTTGGGCGGTTTACTAACTCTAATTACTATAAGTTTAAGAAATATGTTTATGACATCACTCCATCCATATTTGCCGAAGGTGTGCAAGATGAAGAGTATACTTATGGTGTTTATTTCACCCCGCAAAAGAGTCTAGCTCGAGTCGATGCGATGTTCACGTCAATGAATTGGGAACGGATATTCATACCTGATGAATTTGAGGGTAAACCGAAAGACATTGCAAAACAGCTGAAAAAAGAATTAAAAGTACTTGAAAAACATATTGCTGATAATGAACGTATTATTAAAAAGCTGCTTTCTCCATACAAAAACGCTCTACTGAAAGCAAAACTTAGACTAAAGAATTTAAATCATAATTTTAACATTCGCAAGTATGCTGCTTTGACACATGATGAATTTGTTCAAAAGGAGACACGTTATCTTCTAAGAGGATGGCTCTCAGAAGAAGCAGCTGATCAGTTTGAGAGTGAAACAGAAGACGATCCTAACGTCATAGTTATTGTAGAGGATGAAGAAGACACAAAGGAACTAACACCACCAACAAAAATCCATAATTTCAGCATTTTCAGACCCTATGAGTTGTTTGTTAAAATGTATGGAATGCCAAACTACAGAGAATTTGATCCCACATTTTTAGTAGCGATCACATATTCGCTTCTGTTCGGAGCAATGTTTGGTGATATAGGCCAGGGAAGTGTGCTGGCTGTTGCTGGATTTTTACTATATAAGTTAAAAGGTATTGACTTAGGCGGTATAGTAGCGTTGGCTGGTGTATTCTCCACTATTTTCGGGTTTTTATATGGAAGCTTTTTTGGTTTTGAAGATATTATAGAACCACTCTGGCTTGAACCCATGTCCGCCATGACAGAATTACCTTTTATCGGGACGATCAATACTGTATTTGTAGCAGCGATTGCATTCGGAATGTTTATGATAATAACGACATTGATACTAAGTATTGTCATCAAATGGAAAAATAATAAGAGCGGTTTGGCCTTATTTGATCGTAATGGAGTAGCCGGTTTAGTCTTTTACCTCTCACTTGTTACAGTTATACTCATTTTCATGAGCGGTAATCCGCTCCCGGCAGTAATCATCATGATCGTGATGTTTGGCCTGCCATTACTACTAATAGCTTTTGAAGAACCTATTATCGATAAATTGGAGCACCATCAATCAGAAACTGAAAGCAGTGCAGGTATGTTTATCGTTCAAGCTTTCTTTGAACTTTTTGAAGTGCTATTGAGTTATTTTTCCAATACGATATCCTTCGTCCGCGTCGGAGCTTTTGCAGTCAGTCACGCTGCAATGATGCAAGTCGTACTTATGCTTGCTGGAGCTGCTGAAGGCGGCAATATAAACTGGATCGTCATCATACTTGGGAATCTTTTCGTTGCTGGCCTAGAGGGACTCGTAGTCGGCATCCAAGTATTGCGATTAGAATTTTACGAAATATTCAGTCACTTTTATAAAGGTGACGGCAAACCATTTATCAGCATACTTCAATAATTTTATAAGGATGAAAATTATAACAAAACGTATAAAAATTTGAAAGCGAGGAATTAACACATGAGCACTATCATTAAAATTACATTGATCACAACTTTCGTATTAGGATTTGTTTTACCTTATGCCTACTACTTTTCTGGAAAGAAATCGCGGAGCCGTTTTAAAAAATCACTTGCAGTGAATGTGTTTTCAGTTTTCAGCGGTATAATCATCGCTACGATTCTGGCTTATAATCCGGATTTTTTAGTGTTTGGTTCTGAATTAACTGAAACACCTGCAGCTGCTGAAGCGGCAAGCAGTGGATTAGCAACAGGATTAGGATATATTGCTGCTGCCTTGGTTACAGGTTTATCATGTATCGGTGGCGGTGTCGCTGTGGCCAGTACAGCCTCTGCTGCTCTAGGCGCTATCAGTGAAGATAATTCGATCTTCGGTCGTTCTCTTATCTTCGTTGGCTTAGCTGAAGGGGTAGCCCTTTACGGATTGATTATTTCATTCATGATTTTAGGTCAGTTGTAATATGAAAATGTTTTGTATCAGTGATAACATCAATACCACTACTGGAATGAGACTGGCCGGCGTAGAAGGTATTGTGGTTCACGAAAAAGAAGAGGTAAAAAATGCCTTGGAAAAAGCGGTAGAGGACAAAGAAAATGCGATCATTTTACTGACAGAAAAATTAGCAGAGGATTTTCCTGAAATCGTATCTGATATAAGACTTAACAATCAGGAGACATTATTGGTGGAAATACCAGACCGGCATGGTACCGGCAGACGATCAGACTTTATTACGTCTTATATTAACGAAGCAATCGGAGTGAAAATATAATGAGTGAGGTGATTAGATGGATATAGAAGAAAAAGTCGATATTTTTCGTGAAATGACTCTGGAAACTACTGATAAAAAAGTAACAGAAGAGCTGACATCTTTTGAAAACTCATTAAAGGAAACATTTGAAGAACATAAAAAAGAAAAACGAAATAAAGCTAAAATAGAATTGGAAGCTGAAGCAGATAATCTGAGAAAAGAAAATAACAAGCATTTAGCTCAGCTTCAATTGAAACAGCAAAGAGACGTGCATAAAAAACAGCAGCAATTAAAAGAGGAAGTATTTACTCAAGCAAGGAAACAGATCGAGGAATACATGTTGACCGAAGACTATATAGGGCTGTTAAGAAAACAAATGCAACATGCTTTAGACTTTGCTAAAGGAGAAGAGATAACTTTATATATTGATCCGATCGATGAGAATAAAAAAGACCTATTGGAAGAACAAATAAATCATCCGGTTACTGTCTCTGAACGTCCATTTATTGGCGGGAGCAGAGGAGTTATCCACTCAAGAAAGTTATTGATCGATAATTCTTTTCTAAAAAGATTTGAAGAAGTAGAGTCGAACTTCTCTTTTATCAAAGCAGAGGAGGAGAATGATAAGTGAAACAGTTAGGAACGATCTATGGAATCAATGGCCCTATTGTATATGTCAAAGGTAGAACACTTTTTCAAATGTCAGAGAAAGTATTTGTAGGAAAAGAAAAACTAATTGGAGAAGTAATTTCTTTAGATAATGACCGTACAACGATTCAAGTTTATGAAGAGACATCCGGAATGAAACCGGGAGAACCGGTGTATTCTACAGGTAGTCCAGTCAGTGTGATGTTGGGGCCAGGTATTCTTAATAATATTTTTGATGGCATCGAAAGGCCTTTAAAGAAAATAGCCGAAATCTCTGGTGAATACATACACAGAGGCGCTGATGTCAAGCTCTTAGACACTGAAAAAAAATGGCCCGTTCATGTTATGGTTGAGGTGGGTCAGGAAGTGATCGGAGGAACGATCATTGCTGAAGTACCTGAAACAAAAACGATCCTGCATAAATCTATGATTCCACCAAATATTGAAGGTCGTGTGGTGGAAGTTGTCGAAGATGGCGAATACAACATCACTGAACCTATTGTAAAAGTTAAGCAGCTTGATGAATCAATTGTTGAAATAAAACTGGCACAGGAATGGCCGATCAGAAACCCACGACCAACCAGAAGCCGTTTTGAAAGCTCGATCCCCCTCGTCACGGGGCAGCGCGTCGTGGATTCGCTTTTCCCTATTGCAAAAGGCGGAACCGCAGCTATTCCAGGTGGATTTGGTACAGGAAAAACAATGATGCAACACCAGATCGCTAAATATTCTGATGCAGATATCATTATTTATATTGGCTGCGGCGAACGAGGTAATGAAATGACTGAGGTTCTGGAAGACTTTTCTGAGTTGATCGATCCAAAATCAGGCAACTCGTTAATGGAACGCACTTCACTGATAGCTAATACGTCTAATATGCCGGTTGCTGCCCGCGAAGCGTCGATTTATACGGGAACCACCCTTGCAGAATACTATCGGGATATGGGTTACGACGTAGCAATAATGGCTGATTCAACTTCCCGCTGGGCAGAAGCCTTACGAGAATTGTCGGGTCGACTGGAAGAAATGCCTGCTGAGGAAGGCTTCCCAGCTTATCTGGCAAGTCGGATTGCAACCTTTTACGAACGAGCGGGATTGATGCAGAACTTCAATGATACTGAAGGTTCCGTATCTATTATTGGTGCTGTATCTCCTCAAGGCGGAGACTTCTCAGAACCTGTTACACAAAATACGAAGCGTTTCGTACGATGTTTTTGGGGACTGGATAAAGCTTTAGCACACGAACGTCATTATCCTGCGGTAAACTGGTTAGATAGTTACAGTGAATATGTCGGGGATTTAGCTGCCTGGTATAGAGACAACGTTTCACCGGATTTCGTGGATAACAGACGTCAAATAGTCGAAATACTTCATCAGGAGAGTTCGTTGATGGATGTTGTAAAATTGATTGGTAGTGATGTGTTGCCGGATGATCAGAAATTGACGATCGAAATCGGTCGAGTCATTCGACTCGGTTTCCTGCAGCAAAATGCCTTTCACCCTGAAGATACGTCGGTTCCACTTTTGAAACAGGAAAAAATGATGGAAATCATTTTGTACTTGCGTAAACGCTGTAAATCCCTGATTTCACATGGCATGCCGATGTCATTACTCAAACGTGAGGATATTTTCACTAAAATCATTGCGATAAAATACGATGTTCCTAATGATAAACTGGAAATGTTTGATCAATACAAAAAAGATATCGATAAATTTTACACTAAAATCATGGACAAAAATGCCTAAGGAGGGATTATATGTCAATTGAATACTTAGGACTCGACTCAATTAACGGCCCTCTTGTTGTACTTGAAGGTGTGCAGGATGCTGCCTATGATGAAATCGTAGAGTTCTCCGTTCAAAGAACAGAACAAAAGCTCGGCAGGATAATAGAGGTTTACGAAGATAAAGCCATTATACAAGTTTTCGAAGATACGACAAATATGTCCCTTGAAAACACACACACGAAATTAACGGGTCATTCAATGGAATTACCTCTCGCTCCAGAAATGCTCGGTCGAACCTTTGACGGTATTGGCCGACCCATAGATGGATTAGGGGAATTAAACTATATCAGTAAAAGAGATATCAATGGGGATCCACTAAACCCGGTTAGACGGGAATTTCCGAGAAACTTTATTCAAACCGGACTTTCAGCAATCGATGCATTGACTACCCTGATACGTGGACAGAAACTCCCTATATTTTCAGGAAATGGTTTACCGCATGACAAATTGGCTGCGCAGATCGTCCGTCAGGCAAATCTGGGTAAGGAAAATAATGAGGATTTCGGGATCGTTTTTGCAGCTATGGGTGTCAAACATGACGTCGCTGATTTCTTCCGTCGTACTTTTGAAGAAAGTGGCGTCATCGATCACGTTACTATGTTTCTGAATTTAGCAGATGATCCAGTGGTAGAACGTCTGATCACTCCTAAAGTAGCGTTGACCGCCGCTGAATTCCTGGCTTATGATTTAGGGAAACATATTTTAGTTATATTAACTGACATGACCTCTTATTGTGAAGCCTTACGTGAAGTGTCTTCGTCCAAACAAGAAATCCCTTCACGAAAAGGGTATCCAGGCTACTTGTACAGTGATTTGGCGTCTATGTACGAACGTGCCGGAATCGTTGACGGCAAGCCTGGATCAGTGACTCAAATACCGATTTTGACCATGCCTAATGATGACATCACTCATCCTATTCCAGATTTGACCGGTTATATTACTGAAGGGCAAATCGTTCTTGATAGAACGCTGGCAGGAAAATCTGTTTATCCTCCAATCAATATCCTGCCTTCTCTTTCTCGATTGATGAAAGGCGGAATTGGTGAAAAATATACGCGAGAAGACCATCAAGCCGTAGCGGATCAATTATTTGCTTCCTATTCAAAAGTAAATGATGCACGCTCTCTAGCTTCTGTTATTGGTGAAGATGAACTTTCAGATACAGACAAAAGGTATTTATCATTTGGTGAAAAAATGGAGAATACCTTTATTGGACAGGAAATCGATGAAAATCGAACAATAATTGAAACATTAGATCTTGCCTGGGATATGCTTCATATTCTCCCTCGCGAAGAGTTGAACCGTATTGATACTAAACTTCTGGATAAGTACTTTGATGAGGATAGGTGAGTTAGATGGCTGACGATACTACCCCTACAAAAGGAAATTTAATGCAGATAACGAAATCCCTTGAATTATCTAAACAAGGCTATAGTTTAATGGATCGTAAAAGAGTCATATTGGTAAACGAAATAATGTCTCTTGTTGACAAAGCGAACGACATACAGAAAAAAATTGATGAGACCTTTCGTGAGGCTTATGCAGCATTAGAAAAAGCAAATATAGAATCAGGCATTCACTATGTTCAGGAAATCTCTGCTACAGTACCAATAGAAGAGTCCATTAATGTAAAAGTACGCAGTATAATGGGAACTGAAATACCTAAAGTGGAGTTCGATAAAAATAAAACAAAACCGGCCTATGCTTTTTATAGTACAAGCACTTCTTTAGATGAAGCGCGTTTAGCCTTTGAGAAGGTAAAAGAACTCACTATAAAACTATCGGAAATCGAAAATTCAGCTTATAGATTGGCCAATAATATCAAAAAAACACAGAAACGGGCAAATGCATTAGAGAATATTTCAATACCACGATTGAAAGCTGCTAAAAAAGAAATCGAGAATGCCTTGGAAGAAAAAGAAAGAGAAGAGTTTACTCGATTGAAAGTAGTGAAAGAAAATATCAAAGATAAAAAGTTTTAATAGTATCTGACAGTAAATCACTGGGTTAATTAAAGCAAACTTATACAAGAATCTTATACTAATGAACAAAATAAGATTAAAAGTGTATTAAAAGATATATTGGAGGAATTAAAAAATCAAATAACTGAAGAGGTATCTGTGAGAGGGAAGCAGATACTTTTTTAGTGTAAAATGACTATGTCGCAGTAACTATTATTTTAATGCGAAGCAACCATTAATTAGAAAGCAACAATGGAAAATAACACCAACCAGTCTGAGATATAGAAAGAGCTGGTTTTATAAAGATAGCCAAGTCGTTTTACGATATGTGATACCGTTTAGTCCTTCTGGAACGACTGACCATAATAATAGAGTTGATCAGGTACTAACTTCATTAAAAAAAGGGAGTGTATATGAAGTTGAAAAATAAAAAATCAGCATGGAAAAAATGGCTTTTAGGAATCGGGATCTTTTTAATCTTGCTTATTGTTTCTGCCATTTTATACCTGAGGTTCAATACTTATCAAGCAATGCCAGAAGCGACTGTCCTGCTTGAAGATGAAGCGGTCAGTCATGAGGAAGACTGGATCAGCATTACACCTGAGAACGTGTCTGATCAAATCGTCCTTTACCCAGGGGGGTTGGTAGAAACAGCTGCCTATTTACCTTTAGCCAAAGATTTAAGTAGCGAAGGTTATCAAGTTTTTATACCGGACATGCCGCTGAATTTAGCCATACTGAATACAGATATCATTGATGAAATAAAAGAGGCTAATCCATCTGACAAGAACTGGTGGCTGGCAGGCCATTCATTAGGCGGAGCCAGTGCAGCTATTTATGCAGATGATCAGGATGAGGAAGTTAAGGGGTTGATTCTGCTGGCTGCCTATCCGAGCGATGAGACTGATTTGTCAGAATCATCTTTAAATGTGCTATCGATCACAGGCTCAAAGGATGGGATCATGGATACTGAGCAGTTTGTCGAGACAAAAGAGTTATTACCTGAAGAAACAACTTATGTAGAAATTGCTGGAGGCAACCACTCAAACTTTGGAAGCTATGGTTTCCAGGAAGGTGATAAGAAAAGTGACTTGACTAGGGAAGAACAGCAAGGCCAGATCGTACAGTTGATCAGTGACTTTATACTCAACCAAAATCCGTGAAGTTTACTTTAAAAAGTGCTGACTCATGAGATGGAAGCTTTCTGGGTTGGCCATATTTCGTGATATAGAGGGAACTCATGAAGAGAGCCTCTGTCGAGTTTGCTATATCCTACGATATAATACGAACTCACGAGACAGAAATAGCTTCAGTTCACGATATCCTTCGATATAACGCGAACTCACGAGGTAGGAGTCAGGCGAGTATGGGTTATCCTACGATATAATGCGAACTCACGAGGTGGGAGTCAGGTGAGTCCGGGTTATCACGCGATATAACGCGAACTCACGAGGTGGAAGTCAGATGAGTCGGGGTTATCATACGATATAATGCGAACTCGAGAAACAGAAATGGCTTCAGTTCAGCATACTGCTCGTTAAACTGCGTACTGGAAAGCTCAGAAGCTGTTGAGTAAGACCATGATGCTCATAAAAGTACAGATTCACGAGAATGATAGTTAGTTAATCAATTCTTGATCACAGAAAGAGCAGACTCATATGTGAAAGCGAAATAGTTAAGTGTTTTAGTGAAGAAAAATTCTTGAAATACTTTTTTCCGTATGTTTGCTGCATCAATTAATCTCTAAAAGCATTTAGCATACATTAAATAGAGATGGACGGCTGACGAACCAAGTGTTAAAGTAATAAAAAAAGAACATATTGAACAGTCTATTTCCAAAATATGTTAAGATATAGTTGGATCAATCTTTTTTAAGCAGATAATTAA
Source organism: Alkalibacterium kapii (assembly GCF_007988865.1). Classification (GTDB taxonomy): domain Bacteria; phylum Bacillota; class Bacilli; order Lactobacillales; family Carnobacteriaceae_A; genus Alkalibacterium; species Alkalibacterium kapii. The sequence goes on from NZ_BJUY01000016.1 coordinate 36,090, forward strand.
GGAGAGTAATGAATGTCTATGAAAAAAGTGATAATGAAAACAGGAATAATAGCAAGTGTATTGTTATTCGGTGCGTGTGCTGAATCGCAGGTAAGAGATGATACTGAGCCAGCAACAGAGTCTGAGCAATCCGAGGATTTAATTCAAGATGAGAACTCTGCTGCTGATGAGAGCCAGAACGAAAAAAATGATGATCAAGATGAGGATGCTGAAGGAAGCAGTCGGGCAGAAGAAGAATCCGATGAAGCAAATAAAGAGGAAATAGAGAAACTTAAAGAAGAAATAAAAAATCCTTCCAGTACAGCTGTATTGGCAAACAAAAAATATAGTTTACCTGAAGCCTTTATCCCAGAAAATCTGGTAACTGTCGATGTTCCGACAGTTCTGCCTAATCCCGAAATAAAACAGATGAGAGGAACGGCAGCCGACGCTCTGAAAGATATGTTTGAAGCAGCAGAAAAAGAAGGAATCATACTATATGCACGTTCTGGCTATCGCTCTTACGACACTCAAGTACAACTTTTCAAAAACTATGCGTCTAAACACGGTGAAGAAGCAGCAAATAAATACAGTGCGAGACCAGGAGAGAGCGAACACCAGACTGGTCTGGTAATGGATGTAACAAGTGAGAGCGTAAATTTACAAATCACATCTGATTTCGGTGAGACAGAAGAAGGTCAATGGGTTAAAGAGAATGCCCATGAGTATGGATTTATCATAAGGTACCCTGAAGGGAAATCTGATATCACTGGTTACATTTATGAACCCTGGCATCTGCGTTATTTAGGCAAAGAACTCGCATCAGAGGTTTATGAAAGCGGCTTGACTTATGAAAAGTACTTAGTGGAGAGGGGTTTGAACATTGAAATCCAATAAACACAAAAACAATAAAAGAATCGGGCTTATTATCGCATTCAGTCTTTTAGTCCTCTTACTGGTTGGTTCTGTCGTATTTATTTTTGCAGATCCGCTTGGCAATGATAAAGCATCAACTGATAAGCCAGAAACAACAGAAAATGCCGGTAAAGAACAGACAAATGAAAATGATACCATCAAAGAAGATGAAGAAAATACTGAGAAGCAAGAAGGTGTTGAGGACTCTTTCATCGACATTCAAATTTCTGCTGTCGGCGATGTGATGGCGCATACGAACCAAATCGTAGCAGCACGAAATAACCCGGAAGGTGTGTATAATTTCAACTCTGTTTTTGAAAAAGTTAAACCTCATATTGAAAAAGCAGATTTAGCACTTGCCAACCTTGAAACAACTCTGGCTGGTGATTCAAGAGAATACAGCGGCTATCCGCTCTTTAATGCGCCGGATGCACTGGCCGATGCACTGGTATATGCTGGCTTTGATACGATCGTAACAGCCAATAATCACAGTCTGGATACACGGGCAGAAGGTTTGAGAAGAACTGCCGAAGTGATTGAAGAAAAAGGATTGGATGCTGTAGGAACGTATAAATCTGCAGAGGCAGCAAATGAACGTTTCTTGATTAAAGATGTAAAAGGGATAAAAGTTGCAATCATTGGCTACACAGAACATTTAAACGGATTGGATTCGCAGTACTCCACAGAAGAAGTCGGCTCATTAGTTAATAAGATTGATAAAGAACAGATGATCACAGATATAGAAAACATTAAAAAACAAGAGCCGGATCTTATTGTCGCCTACATGCATTGGGGAAATGAATATACACGAGAGCCAAATACAGTGCAAAAAGATAATGCTGAACTACTGGCTGGCCAGGGTGTAGATATCATTTTTGGTAGCCATCCTCATGTGATTCACGAAGCTGAGTTTATTGAAGTAGAAGGAAATAAAGCATTCGTTACCTATTCGATGGGGAATTTTGTGTCAAACCAGCGAAGAGAAACACTTGGAGAGGGTATGGAACCAACAGAAGACGGAGTTATTGTAAATGTAGATGTTCAGAAGAATGAACAAACTGGGGAAATAACGATCGAAAACGTCGAGTTCATCCCGACTTGGGTCTACCGTTATAGTGATACTGGTGGGGCACCTTATACGTACAAGATACTGCCTGTCGAAGAGGCACTGGATGATGAAGTAATCCCTGGCGATATCAAAGAACGATTGAAGAATTCTTTAGAAGAAACAACGGAAAGGATCAATATGTCTTCTTCTGAAATAAAAGAATGAGTTATGTGAAAACTAGTGAAAAGAATATTGAAAATGCAGGTGAGGTTTATTTTACTATATAATGAAGTTAAATTAAGTATTCTAGCAGTTATTATAGGAATGAATCTATATGCCTTTCTTTTATTTAATCTTGACAAACGACGAGCTGTTAGAGGAAGCTATCGTATTTCAGAGAAACAGTTACTCACTAGTGCGTTTCTGTTTGGAGGGATCGGTGCGTGGCTCGGTATGGTGATCTTTAAGCATAAAACCAGACACTTATTATTTCGGTTAAGTCTTCCACTGGCAATGCTTCTAACAAGCTTCACTGTCTATGGGATAGTTATATTATAAAACACAAAAAGGTTCAGCCTGAGAATATACAGACTGAATCTTTTTTTATCATTTATTTATTTTAGATTTAATTAACTTTTTTTAAAATTTACTTAAGTCAATAAATTCATCTTCCAGTGGGTTGGACTGAGGTTTTCCAAATAAATAACCTTGAAATAAATCATAGCCGAGTTCTTTCAGCCAGTAAAAGTCTTCAATATCCTCTATTCCTTCAGCCAGGCATGTGGCGCCGTGACTTTTCGCTTCTTTCAGAAAGCGTTGTGCCAGCTGCTGTTTTTCAAAAGAACGAGCGACACCTTGCGAAACAGTCATGTCGAGCTTTACATAAGGCGGTTTTACAGCATCAAGGAAGGCCAGGGTATTAAAACCGGATCCCACATCGTCCAGGGCATAGCTGAAACCATTCTTTTTATAGTATTCCAGTATTGCTTTCAGATGATCGACGTCATCCACTTCCTCTGTTTCCACTACTTCAAAAACGAAACGGTTACTGTCGATATCCAGACTTTTAGCCAGAGCAGTTGTTTTTCTCAGACAGTATTCAGGTGAATAAATCGCGGTCGGAATAAAATTGATAAAGATTTTCTGAGAATCGTATAAGCGGGTGCTCTGTTTGACCCCCTGCATCCGGCACAACCGATCCAGGGCAAATAATTTTCCTCGTACTTTAGCTGCTGGAAATACCTTGTCTGGAAAAATGACTGTGTTGTCGTTCTCGTAAAAACGAGCCAGCATTTCATAGCCGTAAATTTTTCCAGCGTGAGTGATGATCGGCTGAAAATACATCGTCACATTTTCGTTCCTGATCAGTTCATCTATCCAGGATGTACTGCGATAATCATCGTAATTATCTAACGGCATCCAACCCTGGTAGGGATGCTTGAAAGTGACTTCGTTACTAAGATTCATCGCTCTTAAAAAATCAACTAGACTATTGCTTTCTGATTCAGTGATATGTAAAATACACTCTTCCCATTTGTAAGTTTTGTCTTGATTAGTAAATTCCGTTATTATAATATGCTTTAATTCCTGTGGGACTTTAAACAACAATTTATCTGTTTCAACTACAGAACAATTTGGACAGTTCATCTTTCATCTCCTTTTAAATTATTTTAACATTAAAAAAAGGAAAAAGGTACAAAAAAGACGCCAAGTCAGTTATCTTGGTGTCTTTTTAAAAGTAAGTATTCAGCTTCTAAGGTTTATTCCTGCCTGTTATCATATTCCAAATGAATACTAACAGAGCAATCACCAAGAGCACATGGACTACGGCTCCACCAATTTCGAATATTAGCCCCAGAATCCAAAAAAGAATAAGTAATCCAATCAGTGTCCATAACATTATGAAAAACCTCCTCATTTTTATTAAGTTAATTATATCAAAAGTTTTTAATATATATGAATAATATGCCTCACTTATCAGTTCTTAAAAGTCGTCTGAACCGCCATAGAATGTTAAACTAAAAGTAAGAATAAAATGAGAGAGAGGCGAAATGATGGATATAGGGTATGCATGTATTACAAAAGGTGGTCCTGAGTTAAAATATAAAACATGTCGAAAGAAAAATGCCACAAAAGAAAAGCTGATGTCATTGATCGAACACAACTTAAAAACACTGGAAGCAATGATAGAATTCAATCATCAGCAAAAAATTAAGCTGTTCAGAATAAGTTCGGACATCATTCCTTTCGGTTCGGATTTCAAGGTGAATGACTTGGACTGGCCGGCGCTCTTTGAATCTTACTTTACTAACATAGGAGAAAAAATCAGACAGTACAATATACGGGTTTCCATGCATCCCGGGCAATATACTGTATTGAATTCGCCCCGGCAAGAGGTTGTTGAGCGTGCTATCGACGATTTAAAATATCACACATTGTTTTTAGATTCACTGGGAGTTGGTCAGGAGAGTAAGATCATTTTACATGTCGGTGGCGTCTATAACAACAAGCTTAAAGCCATGGATCGCTTTATAGACGTTTATAAGCAGCTGGATGAGTCGATCAAGAAACGATTGATCATAGAGAACGATGATGTTTCTTACACGATCAAAGACGTTCTAGCTTTAAGCAGTCGGATCGGTGCTCCTGTAGTTTATGACAATCTTCATTATCATTTAAATAATGATGGTGATATTCGGTCAGATGCTTATTGGATAAATAAAGCCAAACAAACGTGGGACAAAAAGGATGGTCGACCTAAAGTCCATTATTCACAGCAGCAGATCAATGGGCGCGAAGGTTCGCATTCAGAGTATATCCGAATTGATGAATTTATGAGATATTACGACAACATCAAATCGTGTAATGTAGATATTATGCTTGAAGTAAAGGACAAAAATTTGTCTGCGAAAAAAATCCAATTAGCGTTATCAGAAAATCCAAAGATAAAGGATCTGGAAGAAGAGTGGGCGAGATATAAATACACAGTCCTGGAACGGTCTCCCGTTATTTATGAAGAAATAAGAGAGCTTCTGAAAGACAAAACTTCGTATCCGGTGATTGAATTTTATGAATTCATAGAAGCAGCGCTTGAGCAGGATATCGAAATCAATAAAGCGATAAATAGTCTGGACCATGTATGGGGCTATTTAAACGACCGGGCGACGTCTAAAGAAAGTCAGCGTTATCAGTCGTATAAATCGGCGCTGAAAGACCAGCCTGATAAGCTGTCCAATGCCAAGCGTTTTTTATCCAAACTGGCGGTCAAGTATCAGATAGATTATCTCAATCGTTCTCTGTATTTTGAATATTAAACCTTAGGAGGATCACTATGACTAGTAAAAAAAGATTAGGCATCATTTATAGTATCGTTTTTTTACTTATGCTGGCAGTAAACTATCTGACAGCAACAAATGTCGGGAGCATCGCCGATGAAAACCCGGCGATCATCCAACCGGCGGGATATGTATTTTCTATATGGGGAGTTATTTATTTACTGTTGTTTATTTGGATCATTCGCCTATTTTTCATAAAAAATGATACTGAACAGTTGCTTGAACGCCTGCATTATTGGCCAGTTGTTAATTTCGTCTTGAACGGCGCCTGGATATTTACTTTTACAGAAAGACTCTACTTTCTGTCGACTGTCGTTATTGTAGCCTTGCTTGTTACTTTGTTTGTTATTTATAAAAAGTTATCGCACCCGTCTGTCTTCTGGTTCGACCGTTTGCCTTTCTCGATTTACTTTGGATGGGGAACAGTAGCAACGATCGTAAATATTGTTACATGGGTCAAGAAAAACGGCATAGAAGAAGTCCTGGGATTCAATGAATATCAGTGGACGCTGGCCTTGCTGATCATTGCTACGGGCATAGCCGTCTTTGTCTCTCTCCTGCACACTGACTGGCTGTATCCTCTTGTCTTTGCCTGGGCATATGTCGGTATTATTATAAGAAATGACTATGATCTTTTCTGGCTGACGGTCATCTGTGGTGTGAGTATCCTTGTCCATGCAGGGGTATCCATGTATACAGGTTACAAACGTATCAAAAATTAACCGAAAACAAACCTTCACTGAGAGCATAGGTCCTTTAACCTGTGACTCACTCAAAGTGGAGGTTTTTGCATACATAAAAAATGATATAATAATAAAATAAATAACGGATAATCGATCTTGCCCTGAAAGATTTTTTGTTGAATAGACACATCAATGGAGAGTGATAATATGAAAAAATTTTTGAAATATCTCGGAATAAGCGTACTTGTGATCTTGTCAGGATGGCTGATATTATTTTTGCTTCCGCTACCCACAAACAGTAAATATGCATATTTTGAAGAAAAAGAACGCCCTTTAGTTATTGCACATAGGGGTGGAAGAGCACTAGCTCCAGAAAATACGATGGCCGCTTTTAAAAATGCCTCACAGCTCGGTGTTGATGTACTGGAATACGATGTGCATCTGACTGCTGATGGACACTTGGTGGTTATCCATGATGAAACGGTGGACCGTACGACAAACGGATCCGGCCGTATCAATGACATGACTTTGGAAGAAGTGAAGGCACTCGATGCAGGCTATCATTTCCAAGATAAAAAAGGTAATTATTCTTTCAGAGGGTCTGATGTAAAGATTCCGACCGTCAAAGAAGTTTTCAGAGAGTTTAAAAATGAAAAACATTTGATTGAATTAAAAGATACGAATGATCCAGAACTGCACGAAAAACTGATCAAAAAAATGTGGAATCTTATAGATGAATTTCAAATGAAGGATAATGTGCTGATTGCAAGCTTCGATGACACGATCAACCAGCGATTTGAGGAAATATCGAACAAAGACGTGCCAGTAGGAGCTGGAGAAGAGGAAACACGGCGTTTTGTCATGATGCACAAAGCTTTTTTAAACGGCATTTACAAACCTAAAGCAACAGCCTTCCAATTGCCGACAGAACAAGAGGATTATGACCTGGCAGACTGGAAGTTGATACGAGGAGCAAATAAGCGTAATATGCATGTATATTATTGGACAATCAATAATGAAAAGACAATGAAAAAATTGATAGACCTCGGAGCGAATGGGATTATAACTGATAATCCGCGCTTATTATTAAAAGTAATATCGAAGTATGAAAGCTAAAACAATCCAACTGTTATAAAACGATGTAAAGAGGATGATCAGTTATTTGATCATCCTCTTTACATTTGTTCACGATTAAATTGACCCATCAAATTATCAGGTTCTACATGCACATCAGTATGCATGACATCAAATTCTTCGTAGAGTAATTTTTCTATCCTTTCAGTGATATCATGACTTTCTTGCACAGTCATTTTCCCATCGACGAGAATAGTCACATCGACATACGTATTTGCACCATACATTCTGGCTTTGATCGATGATACTTTTTCCACCTTATCAAGAGTAAGTATTCTGGTTTTGTACGAATGAAGATGTTTATCTTTAAAACCATCAGACAAGGAAAAAGTACTTTCTCTAAAAACATCGATCCCTGTTTTTACAATGATAACAGCAACTATTGCAGCCATAATGTTATCCAGCCACACCCAACCTATTGATGAACCAATAATCGTGACCGCGGTAGCTGAACTTGTCAGACTGTCTGCAAGGTTATCGCGTGCTACAGCTTTCAATCCATCACTTTTCACTTTTTTTGCCAAGTTTAAATTGTAACGGTAAAGTATGAACAAAACTAGAGAACTGAATAGAGCAACGACTGAAGCAAATTTATTTGGCTCAACAAGCTCATTTTGTAATAGTCTTAGAATACTATTTTGAAATATCTGAAAACCTACAAATAACATAATAAATGAAGTGATCAGACTCGCAATCGGTTCTGCTTTCCAATGTCCGTATGGATGGTTTTTATCTGCAGGTTTTCTGGCTGTTCTTAGACCTAAAAGAACAGTCACCGATGAAAGCACATCGGTTAAATTGTTCAGGCCATCCGCTGATAGTGAAGATGAATCCATAAAGAAACCTGCAGTAAATTTTGATAGTGCTAAAATTAAATAAACACTGATTGAAATTTTTGCGCCTTGCTCAGCGATTTTTACACGCTGTATTTGATTATTCAAATTATCCCTACCTTTTTATATGTTGGTCGATAAAGAGTAATACATATGATTCTATAAAATAAGCAAATGAAAAGCAATGAAAAAGTGTTATCATTAAAAGAGGATGGCTGATTGTAAATGCTGATCTGACACGTACAAATACTCGCTCGTTCTTTGCAGAGTGGCTATAAGATAGTATACTATAAATATGTATAAAAGAATAATTATAATAAATAACACTT
>NZ_BJUY01000017.1 GCF_007988865.1 Alkalibacterium kapii
CCCAAAAACATAATAAAGCCCTCTTCTATTAATTTTATAATCAATGAAAAATGTTGAAATTTATTAATCTATCTAATACATTACATTAACTACAGTATACTTTTCAAATATTATAAACCGATAAAATAAAAGACCGCTTGAACATCTCAAGCGGCCTTTCGTCAACGATTCATATTTTTACAGAATCATCTTTATTATTCAGTTGCGCGTTCTTCACTGATCAGGTAAAGCGTGTGTAAGCCTACACCAGCAGTGTCTGGATTTTCACCTACTGTGATATCGTAAGCACCAACACGGTTGTTAACTGGTGTGACAGCTTTACGGAACAAAGTAGGAATGACCGGAAGTTCATCCATGAAGTACTCCTGCCAATCTTTAAATTGTTCCTGACGCCATTCAAGGTCAAAGCCTTCCGCGCTTGTCATAGCTTCCATGAACTCGTCATTCTCCTCAGTAGCCCAACGTGTGTAGTTATATGGAGCGAAACGTCCATACAAGCCTTCAGGTGTTGGATCAAAGCCAGTACCCCAAGCGCCCTGGTAGATATCGATCTCTGGGTCATCTGCTTCGACGCGGTCATAGAAAGAGTTGAATTCATGTAGACGTCCCTCAAGCAACTGGACATCCAGTCCCACACGTTCCCAAGACTGCATGTAGTACTCAACGATAGGTTCAGCCGTTTCTCCACCTGACATGGATGCAAAGTTGATCACTAATTCTTCGCCGTCCGGTGTTTCACGCATGCCGTCTCCATCTGTATCTTCATATCCGGCTTCGTCAAGGATTTCTTTTGCACGTTCCGGATCGAATGGGTAACCTTCTATGTCTTCGTTATAGTAATCGGCAAAGTTAGGGATGATCGGTGAATTCGCACGACGGCGTAATCCCTGATAGTATTTTGCTCCTACAGCGTCATTATCAATTGCATAAGCCATAGCTTGTCTCAAGTTCTTGTCTGCCATTTTACTTTCAGGATCAAAAAAATTCTGAGCTGGCTCTACAATGTTGCCGTCTTCATCCGTTTCTGCTTCTTGCCATTCACCCAATTTAAATCCAATGTAGGTATAAGCAGTATCGTCAATACCTAAATTAGTATACCCTGGGATGTTTTCGTAGTTTTCATATTGGTCAGTAGGCATACTCACGAATAAATCATATTGGGCGTTTTCCATAGCAGCTACTGCGGTTGCAGTTGGAACAGTCTCCAGCTCGATGCGGTCTAAAATTGGCGCACCGCGGTAATAGTCTTCGAAAGCTGTATAGGAAACAGACTCGCCAGGTACGATGTTATCCACTTTAAACGGCCCGAATCCAATTGGGTTTTCACGTATTTCAGGAGCAGACTCCAATTCAGATACTGGGATATCTTCAAGATAATGACGAGGTGCAGCATATGACCACACGCCACCGCCAGCTTGAAGCATTTGAACACCAACAGTTTGGTATTCGATTTCAACAGTTTTATCGTCTACGATAGTAATTCCTTCGATTGTATCTGAAGCACCATCTTGGTATTCTTCCATGCCTACGATGTTAGCGAAGTCACCGCTATAACGAATACCTGTATACTCAGGGTGACCTATGATTTCGTATGCAAAAGCTATGTCTCCTGCTGTTACAGGTTCACCGTCATGCCATTTGATATCATCTTTTAATGTGATCGTTACTTTGTTTGCTTCTTGATCTAAATCAAATGAAGCAGCACCAGAATCATCGATCTGATAGTTTTCATCGTACCCAAATAGTGATCCCATAGTATAATCCATGACAATTGCATCAGGGTTACCAGTATATAATTCCCAACTGAATATTCCTGTGAATGGTGAGTCAGAAACGTATCCAATGCTCAATGTCCCACCATCAATAGGCTCACCTTCATTTTCAACACGCTGATCAAATGTAACAGGTTCTGCTTCATCCCCGGGTGAAGCATTTTCATCAGTGTTTTCAGAAGTATCAGATCCGTTACCTGAATTCCCTGTATTATCGTCGGTATCCCCATTACCACAAGCTGCTAAAATAAATGCAACGGCTGCAGTACTTGCTAGCATGCTGTATCTTTTCTTGTTTGACATAGTGATTCTCCCCTTTTCTTATCCTAATCTTTGTTTTGCGTCTGCTGCACGTTGTAACGCACGGCCGACATAGTTTATACACAGTACCAACACAAGTATCAAGGTTGATGCTGGTAACCAAACCCAAGCTTTATTTTCCAGAATATCTGGATTGGTGGCATAGGAAACTAACGTACCTAAACTTGGTGTTCCAGTCGGAAGACCGAATCCCAGATAGGACAACCCTGTTTCTAAGCCAATACTTCCCGCAAAGTTCAACGTCAAGTTAACTATGATCAGTGAACTTATGTTAGGCATCATTTCGCGTAGCATAATAACGAGTGAAGGTGTTCCCATTGTTTTGGAAGCACTTATGAAATCCAAGCGTCCAACGGTTAATGCCCGTCCACGAATAAATCGAGCTTGTCCATGCCAGTTAAATAATATCAGTATCCCGGCGAAAGTAGCCACATTATAATTAGGTACAATGGTTACGAATATTATAATGATCATCAGTTGTGGAAGAATTGTGATGAAGTCGATAATACGCATAATAATATTATCTACTAACCCAGCATAATATGCTGCAAGTATCCCCACAACGATACCAATGGCACTTGTGACCACTGTAACTGTCCACCCCAAAAGAAGTGAGTTGCGAGCGCCTATCAACAGCAATCCAAAAATATCACGGCCAGCTGAATCCGTACCCAGTATATATCGTGTTCCTTCGAACATGGGATCCTCACTCATGGACATGGGTGGTAAATAAGAGTCCCATAGACTGACAGACTGGACGACATCCTGATCGATTATAAACGACCAGATAAAGACTGTTCCCAATATTGCTACAAGTAAAATGAACGAAAACAGTGCCAGCTTGTCTCTCATAAATTCACGTACAATCACTTTAAACCCCATTGGTGGGGCAGAAACGGTCATGTCATTTGATGAAACGGCAGCTTCTGCATCTTTGTTTGTTGCCATAAGATATATTCATTCCTTTCTCTTGAAACTTTTCATTAATCAATACGGATACGCGGATCAACGGCCATAAGAATTACGTCAGATAACAATGTTCCTATTAAACCTAAGAAACCATAGAACAAAGCAAGAACGAAAATGACACTATAATCCCTTGTATTGATTGATTGGAGGAATAAATACCCCATCCCACGGTACGTAAATATTTTTTCAATAAAAATAGACCCTGTAAACAAACTTACAATAGTGAAACCGAATCCTGATGCGATCGGAAGCGATGCGTTTCTAAAAATATGTTTAGTATAAACTTTTTGTATTGGCACACCCTTAGAGCGGGCTGTTTTCACATAATCAGAAACCTTGGCATCGATGATCTCACTTCTCAGATATTGAATGATCGAAGTTGTCCCAAGAATAGCTGTTGTGATCGAAGGCAGCAGTAAGTGATAAAGCTGACTCATCCATTTTTCCCACTGGGTATCTGCATTGACACTGATGCTTCCTCGTGCAGGGAACCAGTTCAGGTTATAACCAAACACCCATACCATGAGTAAGGCTAAAACAAAAATAGGAACCGCAAAACTGACGAAGTTATAAACCAAAACTGTTTTGTCTAAAACTGATTCGTTGTAACGTCCCGCCAATATCCCAAGTGGCAGACCAATCAAGTAAGTTAAAATAATTGATAATAAAGATAATCTGATTGTGTTACCCATACGACCGGCGATAACTGCTGTCACGGGTTGCTGGTAATTAAAACTTCGACCAAAGTCCCCTTGAAGAGCATTTTTCATCCATCTGACGTATTTAACAGGAAGGGGATCGTTTAACCCATACGCTTCTCGCATAACATCCAGTTGAGCGGGGTCAAGGTTAGGATCGACCAGTCCTGTAAAAGGATCCCCCGGCATGAAGTCGGCGAGAATAAAAATCAAAATACTCAATATAAGGATTTGAGGAATCATTAAGAGTATACGTCTGATAATTGTTTTCCACATAATTAATTCCCTCCTCCTGTACCAACATTTTCATTTTGCAGAGATGCATTAGGTTCTTCTGGTTTCAAGGCCACATAATGCTCATCGTCATAACGCTGAAGATCATAAACGCGGCCCTTTGGATCGTAATAACTTGTTTCCTGTGCGTCGTATTCTGCTTCCACGCGTTGTCTTTCTATTTTATGAGCTGCACGGGTTGCAGGATTCATGTCTGGGATAGCAGACAATAAACGTTTTGTATAGATATGCTGAGGATTTTTGTATATCTGTTCTTTGGATCCCTGCTCTACGAATCGGCCTCTATGCATGATAGCAATATCGTCCGACATGTGCTGCACAACACCCAGATCGTGCGAAATAAAGAGATAACTTAAATCGTATTCTTTCTGTATGCGTCTCATAAAGTTCAGTACTTGAGCCTGTACAGACAAATCCAGCGCCGATGTCGGTTCATCCGCAATGATCAGTTTAGGATCACTGGCAACCGCTCTTGCCACACCGATTCGCTGTCTTTGTCCTCCTGAAAATTCATGCGGATACTTGTACATCGCTTCAGCATTCATACCTACGATTTCAAGTAAGTCAGCGACTCTTTTCTTGATTTCCTGTGGGGTATAGTCAAAATAATTTCGCATTGGTTCAGCCATAACATCGATAATACGTTTTTTAGGATTCATTGAAGAAGTGGCATCCTGAAAAATCATTTGAATATCTTTATTATAATTTGCGAATTTCTTTTTCCGGCTGCGTGCCTTATTAGTAACATCGTCGCCTTCGTAAATGATTCTACCGGCTGTTGCTTTTTCAAGTCCGATGATCGTTTTACCGATCGTTGTTTTACCGGAACCGGACTCCCCAACTAAACCATAAGTTTTTCCACTTTCAATCGATAAATTGACACCGTCGACCGCTTTGACGTGGTCTTGGATCCTGTTCAAAATACCTCCACGAATCGGATAGTGTACTTTTAAATCCTGTACTTCCAAGAAAGCCATATTATTCATCCTCCCCTTCAAAGTGGAAATGTTTCCAGCATGTACATCTCACTTTGTGGTTGGGACTGATTTCATGCAAGACTGGGTTCTCTTCATGAGCCTCGTCTGGTATCCACGGTATGCGTGGAGCAAAGCGACAGCCCTGTCTAGGTAATTTCTGCAATGATGGTACTGTCCCGTGAATAACATGCAGTTCATCATCGTCATCTTCTAACTCATGTGGAATCGAGTTCAGAAGTGAGCGTGTATATGGGTGTTTGGGATTGGCAAACAGTTCTTCAACGGGCGCTTCTTCAACAATTTGTCCAGCATACATAACAGCTACTCTATCCGCTGTTTCTGCAACGACACCCAAGTCGTGGGTGATCAGAATAATTCCAGAACCCGTTTCATCTTGAATATCGACCATCAGATCAAGGATTTGAGCCTGGATCGTTACGTCAAGCGCTGTTGTCGGTTCATCTGCTATAATCACAGGCGGCTTATTAGCCAAAGCGATAGCGATGACTACCCTTTGTCTCATCCCACCAGACAATTCGTGTGGATAGTTCTTCATGATTTGTTCAGGCCTTGGTATTCCAACCTGATTTAATAATTCCAGCACTCTCGCTCTTCTTTGTTCTTCATTTAAATCTGAATGATATTCAAGTGACTCCGAGATCTGGTTATAGATAGTCATCAATGGATTAAGTGAACCCAACGGATCCTGAAAAATCATTCCAATATCATTTCCTCTAATACGGTTATACAACTTTTCATTTAAATCAAGAAGGTTTAAATCTTTATAGATAACTTCTCCTTCGATTTTGGTGTTTTTTGGATCGTGCAGTCCCATAATCGATGTTGCCAGTGTGGACTTCCCACAACCAGACTCCCCTACGATAGCTAGTATCTCATTGTTTTCCAATGTTAAAGAAACACCATCTACTGCATTATGATATACATCTCCAAATCGAAACCCTGTCTCTAAGTTGTTAACCTCTAACAAGCTGCGTTCGACGGCCACTACTTAACCTCCTATACTTTCCTTCTATTTAAAAGTTACAAGTACCTCCTATAGAAGATTACTAAACTTTCACTATTTTCTAATAAAAAACTTAATAATATAAATCGAATTATACACTCTTTTTATTTATATATCAATGCTTATTTCTAATTTTATAACAATTAGTTAAAAATACGGGCAGCATATTATCATTTATCTCTCATTATATTATAATGCTTAAGTATACATCTTTCTGCTGCACTACAGATTCGAGTGAACGAAATCAACGGCTTTACCTACGGTCGTGATCTGTTCCGCTTCTTCATCAGAAATCTCTCTTCCAAAAGTGTCTTCCATTTCCATGACAAGCTCAACTACGTCAAGCGAATCGGCTCCTAAATCGTCTTTAAAAGATGTGTCTCTAGAAATTTTATCTTCATCAACACCTAATCTTTCCACAATGATTGCCTGTACCTTTTCGTAAACTTCTTGTTTCGTCATTTTTTTCGCTCCTTTAAGGTATAATAAGACTCTGTTAGTCCTTTTTCATAAGCTTATTACCAAATTATCATTTAATAGACAATTGTAATTGTATCGTATTCTTTTTGTAATTTCCATCTTTTTTAAGAAAAATATCATTTTTTTCACAACTATGAACCTGAGAGTCAGGGCATTTGCTCTTCATTATGTTCGAAATAATCAATCAGTTCCTCCAGCACATGAGACTGTAGCATGTCTCTTATTTGACGGATCGTATAATACACTGGCTCTTCGGTAGCCGAACCGTGTGTCTTTATGACGGGTGCTTTAAGGCCGAACAGCACCGCCCCACCATGCTTGGAGTAGTCTAGTAGATCCTTCATATTTTTCAAACTATCTTTAAGCAGTAGTCCACCAATTTTGGCTTTCATTCCATTATTGTATATAGAGTCTTTCAAAAGCCCCATCATTGAAATAGCTGTACCTTCGATCGTTTTTAAAACTGCATTGCCTGTGAAACCATCTGTGACGATGACATCGGCTGCACCATTTAAGATTTCTCTTGCTTCAACATTTC
This sequence comes from Alkalibacterium kapii, assembly GCF_007988865.1. GTDB lineage: Bacteria > Bacillota > Bacilli > Lactobacillales > Carnobacteriaceae_A > Alkalibacterium > Alkalibacterium kapii. Next base: position 7,074 of record NZ_BJUY01000017.1, read on the forward strand.
CTATGAAATTTATCTCTGGATTTTTTTCTAGTAATTGATAAGCTTCTTTTGTCAGCATACTGCCTTTATTTTCTTCTGTCCCATTATTGAGCAAACCAACTGTCGGTGCCTGTTTCCCATGTACCCGTTTGGAATATAATGATCCCAGCGTCGCATACTGATTGATATTCAATGGCTTAGAGTCAGCGTTTGCCCCGACATCTATCATATGGAAAACAGTGTCACCGTCGGAAAGCGATGGGAATGTCGCTAAAAGACCAGGACGATCGACACCCTTTGCCCTTCCAATAAGTAATGTTCCAGCTGCCAGCAAAGCACCTGTATTGCCGGCAGAAAACAGCGCATCATTTTCGCCTTTTTTTACTGATACCGCTGCTTTAACCATAGATGCTTCTTTTTTTCTTCTAATCGAACGAACAGGATCGTCTTCGCTTAAAATTTTTTCATCGGTATGCACGATCTCTATATTTTTGAATTCTTCAATACCTTCTTGACGTATAAGTTCCTCTTTTCCGTACAACACAAGTGTTATATCTGAAAATTCTTTCGCCGCTACAATACATCCTTTCACTATTTCAGAAGGAGCATTGTCTCCACCCATTGCATCTACTGCTATTCTCATTAACTTTCCTCCTAAATTCTATAATCAGTCTAATATCGTTTCGTTTTCACTAGTCATACCTAACTGGGCTCTTAACTCAGCATAGTCTTCGTCCTGATAAAATTCTTTGGAATAAATCAATTGGCGGGCTGCTTCTCTGGCTTCTTCCAGCACGTCGAAGTCTTCTATGATATCAGCCACTTTGAATTCCGGAAGTCCGGATTGTTTCTTTCCAAAAATATCACCCGATCCACGCATTTCAAGATCCCGCTGGCTTAAGACGAATCCATCGGAAGTCTCAGTGATTATATGCATACGCTCCGCACCTTTTTCACCCTTGGGATCCGCAATCAGGATACAATAGGAATCTTGTTTTCCACGTCCTACTCGTCCCCTAAGCTGATGCAGCTGGGCAAGTCCAAACCGATCCGCATCATGTATGATCATAAGTGTTGCATTAGGTACATTCACACCTACCTCAATAACTGTCGTGGAAACAAGCACCTGGATTTCATTGCGCTGAAACTCTTCCATAATGGCTTCTTTTTCAGCAGAAACCATTTTTCCATGGAGGAGGCCAACAGCTGCTTTTTCACCGAGGATTTCCTGATACATATGAAACAGAGTCGTTGCATTTTCCACGTCCATCATTTCTGACTCTTCGATCAACGGACTGATCACATAGACCTGATTGCCTTTTTTCAATTCTTCTTTCAGGAAATTTGTCATGCGCTCAAAGTGCTTTGGACGTATCCAAAATGTTTTGATCGGTTTTCTTCCTGAAGGCATTTCATCAATGATCGATACATCCATTTCACCATAGGTCGTAATGGATAATGTCCTTGGAATAGGTGTCGCCGTCATAAAGAGAACGTCTGGATTCAGTCCTTTTTCTCTAAGCATTTTTCTCTGCCCCACACCAAAGCGATGCTGTTCATCTGTAATGACTAGAGCAAGTGTCTGAAATCTGACATCTTCTTGTATCAGAGCATGGGTACCTACGACACAATCGATTTTGCCCACCTCTAATTGTTCTAGAATATTGTCTCGTTCTTTCTTTTTTGTAGATCCAGTAAGCAGTTCTATAGTTATATCAGTATTTTTGAACATCTCATCTAATGACTGTTTATGCTGACTGGCCAGGATCTCTGTAGGCGCCATCAATGCTGCTTGTTTACCAGCCGTCTTAGCCGCAAGGATCGCCGATGCTGCTACAACCGTTTTACCACTTCCCACATCTCCTTGAAGAAGTCGGAACATTTGTCCATTCGTTTTCAAGTCCTTGCATATTTCGTTCACTACTCGCTTTTGAGCTGAGGTCAGCTCATAGGGCAGTGAATCGAAAAAAGTAATCAACTGTCTGACATCATAGTCGATCATTTGACCACTCTGAGTCTGTTTTAATTGACGTTTCAACCAGATCATTTTCAACTGATAAATAAAAAATTCTCTGAATATCACTGAGTGCCTTGCTTTTTCCAGATCTAAATCATCTGTTGGAAAATGCATGAGATGTATCATTTCTTTAAAGGTCAACAGGTTATATTCACGTCGTAATCGTTCCGGCAAATCTTCGGGTATCACTTCATTGTATTGTTTCCACGCTTGTTTGATCAATTTAAGGATTGTAGATTGTCTGATTTTTTTTGAAGAGTGATAGATCGCTTCTTGTTGATTCGTTAATTCAGTCGATAGGATTTTTATACCATTTAAAGATTTTCTTGTCGCATCCCATTTACCAAATACTTTAATTTCTTTTCCTGCATCGATTTGTTTTTTTAAATAGGGCTGGTTGAAAAACGTGACAGGAACAATCACATGTTCACAGTTCATACGAAAAGACAGACGGTTTCTTTTTCTGCCAAAGTAAGACACTGTACCTTCTGAAATGGCTGTTCCTGTAAGGACGACTTTATCGTTATCTTCAATTTCTTCAATGGATTTAACTGTTAAATCTTCAAAACGGAAAGGATAATAAGTCAGCAAGTCACTGATCGTCACGATACCCAAATCATTTAATGCTTCAGCTCTTTTTTCGCCCACGCCACTTAAACTGGCAACCGTGTCAGCAATCGACAAAACCATATTATTACTCCTTCTATTTAAATAAAGAAAAATAGAGAAAACAACAACGAATTTAGCTGTTTCTCTATTAGTTTCTTTTTTATTCTACAGAAATAAGATAAGGATATACCGGTTGTCCACCCTGGTGAATTTCAACTTCAATCTCTGTATATTCCTCTTCTACTATTTCAGCTAACTTTTCTGCATCTTTTAATGAACCTTCTTCGCCTGTCAGTATCGTCACGATCTCACTATCCTCATCCAGCATTGCTTTGATCGTTTTTATAGTAACATCAAAAAGGCTTGGATCTGTGACCTTGATATCACCATCAATGATTCCCATGTAATGATCTTTTTTTATTTCCAGTCCATTTAGTTCTGTATCTCTCACTGCAAAGGTTACTTGTCCAGATTTGACCATATCGATTTCATCCGACATAGATGTCTTGTTCTTGTCAATATCCAAGGTAGGGTTATATCCAAGCATTGCCGTAAGCCCCTGCTGTATCGTTCGTGTTGCCACTACAGTTGCTTTTGCTTCAATTACTTCAGCTGCCTGTTCCGCAGCCATAAAAATGTTCTTGTTATTAGGCAGGATGATGTACTGTTCAGCAGGAACTTTTTCCATTGCTTTAACAATATCCTCAGTGCTTGGATTCATAGTCTGTCCGCCTTCCAGGACGTAATCTACTCCTAAGTTTTCAAATAATTTTTTAAGGCCGGCTCCTGGTGCGATCGCAACGACAGCAGAGTCTTTTTTCTCTTTTTTACTGTCTCCTTCAAGTTCATCTCCAGACAAAGCAGAGTGCTGTTCTCGCATATTGTCAACTTTTATTTTAAGCAGCGAACCAAATTTCTGTCCGTAATTCATTACCATTCCAGGACGTTCTGTATGCACGTGTACTTTAATGATTTCATCATCTGCTACAACCAGCAGGGAGTCTCCGAGTTCATTCAGATAATTACGGAATTCCTCATAATCGAATGCCTTTTCTACTGTTTCACCCTCACCGATTTTCACCATGATCTCTGTGCAGTAGCCATAAGTAATATCCTCAGTGTTGACATGATCATGTACACCACTTCTATGGTGTTCTGCGCGCACTAATTCATCCAGGTCAGGATCAGCATCCTCAACAGGCTCTTCTCCTGTAAGTGACGATAAAAAACCTTCGTATATATACACAAGTCCTTGTCCACCGCTATCGACAACGCCTACTTCTTTCAACACAGGTAACAGATCGGGCGTCTTTTTTAAAGAGCGTTTTGCTGCATCTAAAATTGTTTCCATCAGGACAATGACGTCATCGGTTTCTTCGGCTTTTTTTATCCCTGCTTTTGCAGATTGTCTCGCTACGGTCAAAATGGTCCCCTCGACCGGTTTCATTACAGCATTATAAGCTGTATCCACGCCGGCTTGAAATGCCTGGGCCATCTCCTGTGCATTAGCTGTTTCTTTTTCTTCTAAAGTTTTAGAAAATCCTCTGAACAATTGAGATAAAATGACACCAGAATTGCCTCTGGCTCCCATTAAAAGCCCTTTGGCCAAAGCCTTTGACACGTCACCAATTTTTTCGCTCGCTGTTTCTTTCACTGCTTCGTATCCACTCGTAAAAGAAAGATTCATATTTGTGCCAGTATCACCATCAGGTACAGGAAACACATTAAGGGAATTTACATATTCAGTGTGTTCATCCAAGCGCTGTCTACCAACAGCAACCATATCTTTAAACTTTTTTGCTTTCAAACTATTAACATCCACTTTTACATTATCCTCCTTTGTCATTTTAAAATGACGTTGGCTTAAAAATCTTTTTGAACTCTGACGCCTTGAACAAACACATTTACTGAACTCGCTTTGATTCCCAGATCATGTTCAAGCTGATAGCCTACTCTTTCCTGCATGTTTTTAGAAACTTCAGTTATTTTCGTGCCGTAGCTTACAATGATATAAACGTCGACCGCAATTTTTTCATCTTCTTGCCTTACGACAACACCTTTGGAATAATTTTCTCTATTAAGTATTTCATTGATGCCATCTCTTACCTGATTTCGACTAGCCATACCTACAATGCCAAAAATTTCTGTTGCAGCTCCACCTACTACGGTAGATATAACGTCACTGGACATTTCGATATTGCCATATTCTGTGTTTAATTGCACACTCATTTTATAAAACTCCTTCCATACTTTGAACATTTTTATACGACAGATTCCTCTTGATATTCAAACATATTTTAGCATATTCTTCATCACAAAAAAAGACAAGGGCCATTCGTACAGATAAACGCCCTTCTTTATTTATATGTATTCAATATCAAAGTGCTATCCACACTTTATCTAGTATACACTGTAATCCTTGAATTTTGTAGGGAGTATCCTGTGAAATAGCCAAAAATTTGCTTTCATTGACTCTATCATCGTCTTGTAAAGGTAAACTACTTGATTCTTTTATAAAAACTCCTTGCTTCACATGCTTAATTATGATACTTTATATAAGTATGAATTAGCTTTTTATTTGAGCTAGGCACGAAGGAGGAGAAAAGAATGGCTAAAGAATGTTTTGTAACAGGACGTAAAGCTAGAAGCGGTAATAATCGCTCTCATGCTAACAATAAATCTAAACGTACCTTCAATGCGAATTTACAAAAAGTGCGTATCATGGTCGACGGCAAACCTAAAAGAGTTTGGGTTTCAGCTCGCGCTTTGAAATCAGGTAAAGTTGAACGTGTTTAAAACGCTAAAATAACGGATAACGAAGAATTAAAATTTCTTCGTTATCCGTTATTTTTAATTATCACTGCTTTGAATAACTGCGACCAGGCCTTCTTTAAAAGAAAAATGGCATTTTCCTTTTAAAAACTCATTGCTGATCAAAGCTCTTGGATACGAATAAGAGACCTGATGAACAGGATACTTGACACCCGTGAGTGTCAGTTGTCTGACAGTAGTCATGGTCAAAAAAGAAAGATAGTCTCTGCCTTCTTCTTTGTTAAGCACGTATTCTCCTGCCCGGTAAAAGCGCATAGTGTTGCTTTTATCAAGCAATGTCAGGCGGTCGACAGCATTTTCAAGTTTCGGCTGGTATACCATATAAATGACACTCAACATATGATCGATGCGCCCTCCGGACCAGTTATATACAATGATTTCATCAACAGTTTCATCAGCCACAGCCATTTCCAGCGCGATCTCAGCATCCGTTTCATCTTTTTCAGAAGCAAATTCATGAATATCACTGATCACTGCATCCAGTTTGATTTTCTGTTCATGGGTAACGGAATCGAAGTCTCCAATAGCGACAGTGACAGGAATATCCCTTGACAGGCAGAGAATGGCGCCTTCATCGACACCTATGACCATGTCGTTTTTTTTAGGACTGGGGAAAACAGCCTGTTCTATGGGTGCCCCAAGGACGATGTGGGCTGTTTTAATTTTCATTCTTTACCGCATTCTTCAGTTTTTGGATGCGTGCTTTTGGATCTTTTGAATTATATATATATGAGCCTGCTACACATACTTCGGCGCCAGCGTCTGCACATACTTTTATCGTGGAATCATTTATACCACCATCGACTTGAATCAGAAAGTCATGGCCTTTATCTTTTTTCCATTGATCAAGTTGTCTGATTTTGTTTACTGTTTCAGGAATAAATGATTGTCCTCCAAAACCAGGATTGACAGTCATTACCAGGACCATATCTACAATTGATAAAATATCTTCCACTAAACTGACGGGAGTAGCCGGATTGATGACGATGCCTGCTTTAACATCTGACTTTTTGATCAGTTGAAGAGCACGATGAACATGTTTTGTACTTTCATATTGAATTGAAATATAATCAGCACCTGCCTCAGCGAACCCTTTAATATAATCTTCAGGATTCTCTACCATTAAATGACAATCTATAGGTAATTCGGTATGAGGTCTTATTGCTTTCACTATATTGGATCCAAAAGTCAAATTCGGAACAAAGTGTCCATCCATTGAATCAACGTGGATCCAATCTGCGCCTCCGTCCTCTACTTTTTCGATATCTTCTTTTAAATTGGCAAAGTCAGCGCTTAGTATTGATGGTGCGATTTTCATTATTTTTCCCCTTTCTTTCCATAATTTGGTTTTCTGTTTTTTATTTCATTTAGTAGTGACAAGTAATTTTTATATCGATATTCAGTTATTTTTCCACTATCTACAGCTTTCTTTACAGCGCAGTCAGGTTCATTCAGATGAATACAGCTGTTGAAACGACAGGCTTTTCCGTATTCTTCTATCTCAGGAAAATAATGACTCAATTCCTGTTCTGTAATGTCTTGAAATTGAATCGCGCTAAATCCTGGAGTATCAGCGATGAGTCCGCCTAGTACTGGTATCAGTTCCACATGACGGGTCGTGTGTTTCCCTCTGCCAAGTGATTTTGAGGTCGCACCTGTTTTAAGATTCAGATTTGGATCTATTTTATTCAACAGTGTCGATTTCCCCGCTCCAGACTGACCGATAAAAACCACTGTTTTTTCTTTTATAAAAGGCTTCAGGCTTTCAACAAGTTTTTTCTGGCTTAATTTTTCGCCATGTTCCGGTAAAATCACTGTATATCCGATCATTCTGTATTGATCGCAAATCCGTTTTATTTCTGTGTATTTTATTTTGTCGATAAGGTCTGTCTTTGTAATATAGATTATGGGTCGAATATTTTTATTTTCGACTGAAACCAGAAAACGATCCAGAAGTGACGTGCTGAAATCTGGATTTATCGTAGACATTATGATTACGCCAAGGTCTACATTCGACACGGCAGGTCTTATTAATTCATTTTTTCTTTTCAATACCTTTTCAAGTCTGCCTTCCTGTTTTGTATCAAATCTGAATTCTACATAGTCCCCCACCAGAGGAGTAATATTTTCTTTCCTGAAAATACCGCGCCCACGTGTCTGATAAATATCCCCTTCAGCTGACTTAATGTAATAAAAACCACTTAAAGCTTTAATGATCTGTCCTTTATGCATAAATCCTCCTTTCTCCTAATCGTTTGGTGTAATATCTGTTTTTTCTATGATTTCTTTACCGTTTCTAATTACTTTGTAACTCCCTGTCTCATTTTCTTTAACATTAAATGAGATGATTTCTATTGCATCTTCGTAAATATCGAATTCTCGATAAACCTCATCATATGAATTTTCGTTGTCATTCACATATATTTCAATATGATTGGGTTCATTTACCGGCTGCTCATCCGGGTCCTCTTCATCTTCTGTACCGTTATTTTTACTCGTATCCACATATTCGATTGTTATTGCCCGGTCAAATGAAATGATTTCTGGTTCTTCAGGGCCTGTAGAGAGCACAACTGAAATGCGCGAGCCATTATAAACAAGCGATCCAGCTTCAGGTGACTGACTGGCTACCTGGTCTTCAGGGATTGACTCGTGAGGTTCCCGAGTGATCGTCACAGATAGATTATGTTCATCTGCATATTTCTCTACACCTTCAATTGAATAACCTGTAAAATCAATAATATCATGGCCTTCCGGACCTGCGCTGACAGTTAAAACGATTGTACTGTCACTTGGAACTACTTTATCACCTGAATCGATACTTTGTGAAATAATATGCCCTTCTGGGATAAAATTGTGATTTTTATTTTCTCTTTCAACAGTGAAACCTTGTTCTGTTAATCGTGCTCTGATATCCTCGTAATTTTCTTCTGAGTAATTCAAAACACTCACTGGCTTCTTCCCAAGGCTAATGTATATATCCACTTCGTTCGATTCTTTTAAAATAGATTCTGCCGCTGGATTTGTCCGAATAACTCGTCCTTCTCCGATGGCTTCATCGTTTTGTTCAATTACTTCCCCTAATTCGAGATTTAATCGTTTTAGCTCTATTTCTGCCTCTTCAACAGACATGCCTTCCAATTGAGGGATTTCAACTTCCCGAGGTTGAGTAAATATAAAAGCTATCATGCTCAAAACGGCGATAGTCAAAAAAATAATAATGAATGTCAGTGTTTTTTTCTTTTTACTGGTCTTTACGGTCTGTGAACGGTTCAACCCTTTGTTCTTGGATGATTTTACAGGTTCTGAACCCACTGAAGGTTGGGGCAAAGGCATCGTTTCGGGCGGGGTGACCGGTGTCAAGACCCGTGTTTCATCATCTGTTGTTTTTTCAGGTAGAAATTTGGTTTCTCCAGCTCTTTTAGCAGACAGCGCAGTTTTTAAATCTTCTTTCATCATATGAACAGACGGGTAGCGCTGAATGGGCTCTTTAGATGTTGCTTTTAAAACGACATTTTCAAGAGCTTGAGGCAGTGAATTATCTTTCTCTTTCAGAGACGGTATGCTGTTTTGGAAATGTTTCAATGCAATCGACACAGGTGACTCTCCGTCAAACGGCACACTTCCAGATAACAGTTCGTACAAAAGGATTCCAAGAGAATATATATCTGATTGCTTAGTTGCCATGCTCCCCCGTGCTTGTTCCGGTGAAATATAGTGAACAGACCCCAGTAGAGAGTTCGTTTGTGTTATAGAATTTTCAGAGAGTGCTACAGCTATGCCAAAATCAGTTATTTTAACAGTTTCATCATGGGCAATGAGTATATTCTGCGGTTTGAGATCTCTATGGATAATATTGTGCCTGTGTGCATACTCTACAGCACTGAGTATCTGCATCATGATGTTTACTGTCTTTTTATAGGGAATAGGATGATGTGCTTTGATGTATTCTTTCAGATCATAACCTTCTACGTATTCCATAACGATATATGGCAAATCATCTTCACCAACATCTACAACGTCGACGATATTGGGATGGAGTAATTCAGTTGTGGAAAGAGCTTCTCTTTTAAATCGTCTGATACTGGCTTCATCTTCGTGGAAGTTATAAGCCATTAATTTAACAGCAACCTGACGCTCAAGAATAAGATCTTCGGCTAGAAAAACTTTAGCCATACCGCCCGAACCGATTTCTCTGATCAATTTGTAGCGATTATTTATTCTTTCTCCTGGTCTCATTCTCTAGCCTCCTTTCTTTTGATTCAACGCTGACATCTTGGTTTTTTCAATTAGACAAAGTGTTATATTATCTGTCGAACCATTATTCAATGCTGCCTGTGTGAGTGTATCTGCTTTACTTTTCAAATCATCCCGTGACTTCAAAACTTCTTCTATGAACGGATAACGGACCCCATTTGTAAGCCCATCTGAACAAAGCATAACGAGGAAATCATCTGTTTGCTTCAAAAAGAAAAAATCTACTGTCAATTTATTGAATACACCTAAAGAGCGAGTAAGTGTATGTCTTTGATGATGATTTTTTGCTTCTTCCTCAGTGATTTCACCATTTATTCTCAGTTCGTTGGCAAACGTGTGGTCAACTGTTACTAAATTCAAACCTTTTTCGTCTAGAAAATATGCGCGGCTATCCCCAACATTGCCTATAACGATTTCATCTTTTATAAAAGCTGCTGTGACGATCGTAGTTCCCATGCCATCAAGATCTTTATAATTATTTGCGACACGGTAAATTCTTCTGTTTTCAATATTTATATGTTCGTCCAGCCATTCGCTTGCTTCATGGACATTCAAAAAAGAGGTTTCCTTCCAGTAATTGCCGATCTGCAGAACAGCCATTTCACTTGCGACATCCCCCGCTTTGTGTCCTCCCATACCATCGCAGAGAACAGCTAAAAGTTGGTTGTCTTTATTTGTAAATGTTTCGACATAGTCCTGGTTGATTGAGCGTTTACCAATGTGTGTTTTTTTAAAGCTATTCAGTTTCTCTCACTCCTGATCGTTATAAATTGAATCGTGCTATGTAAAGTGGAAAAAAACTGTTTTTTCCACTTTGAATATATTATTTTTTTATTAAACTTGCTATGAAAAATCCGTCTGTATCAAAGTAATGAGGATACAGGTTTACAAAACCTTTTTCTGAAAGGTTAACCGTATTTTTATGGGTGCTGACTGGTTCGATTTCAAAGTCAGTGTGATTTCTCAAAAAAGCTTCGATCACTTCATTATTCTCTTTCACTGTAATAGTACAGGTACTGTAAATCAGTCGTCCGCCCCTCTTTAAAAGTGGTGCCACACTGTTCAAGATGTCCCCCTGCACTTTTTGCAGCGCATAAATATCATCGATCGTTTTTTGATATCTGATATCAGGCTTCCGCTTCATCAGTCCCAAACCAGAACAAGGCGCGTCCACTAAAATCTTGTCAAAACTATTATTATCAAACGTTTCGCCGACTTTTCTGGCATCCATTTGTTGTGTTTCTATTAATGGAGACACATCCAGGCGTTCAGCATTTTCCCTTACTTTTTTCAACTTGTTTTTATTTAAATCTAAAGCTGTAACAGAACCTTCTGCATGATCAAGGTAGGTGGCCATGTGCGTCGTTTTGCCCCCCGGTGCTGCACACGCATCCAGTATCTGGTCATCCGGTTTGATTTGCATTGCTTCAGCGACAAGCATAGAGCTTTCATCCTGGATAGTAATGATGCCCTCTTTAAATAGTTCAGTGTTTACCGGCAGTCCATTTTCACAGATGAGTCCGTCTCTTGCAATCGCACTGTGTCTGACTTGATAGCCCTCTTTGTTCAGCTGACTGATGACCTCGTCCATAGTTTTCTTTTTGACATTGACACGCAAACTCACTTTTGCACGTTGAGATAAAGACTGAACGATCTTTTCAGTTTCATCGATCCCTACCTCGTCTATAAGCAGTTCGATTATCCATACAGGAAAACTGTAAGTGATGGACAAATTCAAAACAGTGTCTTGGATCTTTTCAGGTGAGCGTACACCCTGACGGTCGATATTGCGCAGGACACCATTGACAAATCCAGCTATTCCTTTGTGACCTCTCGCTTTGGCAATCCGTACAGCTTCGTTTACAATAGCATGGGCAGGAACTTTATCCAATTGGGTCATTTGATACAAGGATAGTCTAAGCAGCTGTTTCACCCAGTTGTCAACTTTATCGGGCCGGGCGAGGAACGGTTCCAATTGATAGTCCAGCAGCAGCTTATTCTGGATCACTCCGTAAACCAGTTCTGTCAGTAGTCCTCGGTCTTTATCTGACAACTGATTTTTCTTTACAGCTTCAGTCAGTAGTAAATTACTAAAAGACTGATCCTTATCGATTTTTTCCAGTAATGTGACAGCTATATAACGGCTGCTGTTTTTCAGATTAGTCGTTGTCAAAACGCATTCCCTCTTTTAGATAATTTAATGCCCCAGCCAGAAAGTCTTTGACCGGCATTTTAGGTTTTCCAAATGGCTGAACTTTTTTGAGCGACAGCGCTGTGTCATTTCCGCATGCAACGATGCATTTACTTTTATCAAGTGTAGTAATTGTGCCTGGGCGTTCTTTATTTTTCTGCTGAAGTGGCTCGGCTTGCCATATTTTGAAACGCTGGCCATTTAAATGTGTATAGGCTCCAGGGAATGGATCCATCCCCCGTATCATATTATTGATCGTTAATGCTGATTTTGTCCAATCGATTCTCTCTTCTGCCGGTTTGATCATTGGAGCCAGAGAAACGTCGGCTTCATTCTGTTTCTCAGGAACGATCCTGCCACTGAATAGATCAGGCAGGGTGTCCATAAGCAGATCTCTACCTAATAAACTTAATTTTTCGAATAAACTCCCTACTGTATCCGAATCTTCTATAGTCAGCTTTCTTTGAGAAAGGATATCACCAGCGTCCATTTCTTTCTCCATATACATGATCGTTACCCCAGTTTCAGATTCACCATTGATCAGTGCATAATGGATCGGAGCAGCCCCTCTATACTTGGGCAAAAGCGAAGCATGCACGTTTATCGCTTTGAATCTCGGTGTATGGAGAAGAACTGTAGGGACATACTGACCATAAGCAGCTGTTATAACTAAATCCGGGTTTAAACTTAATATGTTTTTCAGCTCCTGGCTGCCAGACAGTTTTTCGGGCTGGAAAACAGGAATACTATACTCTTCAGCTTTTTTCTTGACAGGTGGTGCAGTCAACTGTTTTTTTCTCCCGACTTTCCTGTCCGGCTGTGTAACTGCACCAATAACCTCGCAGAGTTGACTTTCTGCCAATGCTTCCAGGATAGGGACAGAAAAATCTGGAGTCCCCATAAAAATGACCTTATACATTAATACCCCTCACTTCTAAATAAAATCTAATGGTTGATAATCGATTGATATAAATGTTCCTCTAGCTTGTTCTTTTTGCGTTTCAGTCAACAGTTGATGTATTTTTTCTGTCAGTTCTTTTTCCTGCTTATACTTGATAAGCACTTGAAAATGATATCTGTTATGTGTGCGGGCGATCGATTTGGGTGTCGGCCCAAGTATAATAGCTTTTTCTGATAGAGAAGGTCGAATAAAATCTGTATACTGTCTGATTTTTTTTGCAGCAGTCATTTCATTTTCATGACTGACAGAAATTTTCAGAAGGTAATAATACGGACTGTATTCACTGAGATGCCTTAAATGCATTTCTCTTTTATAAAAAGAATCATAGTCATGCTGTTTTGCATACTGAATGGCATAATGTTCAGGATTATAAGACTGAATGATCACCTGACCTTCTTTTTCTCCCCGGCCAGAACGTCCGCTTACTTGAGTTAGGAGTTGAAAAGTCTTTTCTGCCGATCTGAAATCCGGCAAGCCAAGTGCTGTATCTGCATTAATGACACCAACCAAGGTCACATCAGGATAATCCAGACCTTTGGCTATCATCTGTGTCCCTAACAGGATATTTGCTTCTTTATTTGCAAATCTATTGAGCAATTTTTCATGCGATCCTTTTTTTCTGGTGGTGTCCACGTCCATACGAATTATGCTGGCATCTATAAGCAGCTCATTTAATTCTTTTTCAACTTTTTGTGTGCCTGTACCGTAGTAACGAATCGACCGACTGTCACACTTTGGACATTTTTTCGGGATGCTCTCTTCATGTCCACAATAATGACATTTCATTGTCCTGGTGTCCATGTGTAAGGTTTGGGATATATCACAATTGGGACATTCCAAAACAAACCCACAATCCCGACACATTACAAAAGATGAAAAACCGCGTCGGTTAAGCAAAAGGACAGACTGTTCCTGTTTATCGATCCTTTTTTTCAAACCAGTCAGCAATGCTTCGGAAAACATTGAATGATTGCCTCTTTTAGCTTCTTCCCGCATATCGATCACATCTACAGCTGGCATTGGGTAGTCATTGACCCGATGTTTCAATTCTAAAAGGGAATACACACCTTTTGTGGCTCGGGCTCTGGATTCCAAAGAGGGTGTTGCACTTCCAAGAACGACCGGACACTTATGATATTCTCCACGCCAGATCGCAACATCTCTTGCATGATACTTAGGGAATTCTTCCTGTTTATAGCTTGTTTCATGCTCTTCATCAATAATAATGATCCCAATGTTTTTTATTGGAGCAAAGATGCTGGATCGTGCTCCGACAACAACCTTAGCTTCTTCTTTTTCTATTTTTCGCCACTCATCATACTTCTCGCCATTGGATAAGCCGCTGTGTAATACGGCTACTTCATCACCAAATCGGCTTTTAAACCGTTGGACCATCTGAGGTGTCAGAGCAATCTCAGGAACAAGCATAAGCGCTCCTTCACCCTTGTCGATCACTTCTTTTATAGTCTGTAAATAGACTTCTGTTTTTCCGCTGCCTGTCACACCTTGGAGGAGAAAAACGTCATGCTCATCTTCTTTGATCGTTTGGTATATTTTTGAAAAAGCATGTGCCTGATCTTGATTCAGCGGCAGCGGTCTGGTCTTTTCAAATGTGCTTGATGCAAAAGGATCGCGATATATTTCTTCATGAAAGACATCACACCAGTTTTTTTCAAGTCCCGAACGAATCGTGGAAGGAGTGACCCCGAACGCTTTCAACTCAGCGTAAGATAGTGATGTTTCACTGTCCATTGATTGTAAAATGTCTATAAACAGTTTCTGTTTTTTGGCATTAGAGCGAAGATATTCCCGTATTTCTTCATAAGCTTCAAAACTAAGGGCAGGTTTTATTTTTTTGATTTTTTTTACAACCGCTTTATCTTTTACATCATAATCGATTTCTACTTTATCTTCTTTTTCCAATTGGATGAGATCGGTCAAAACATTTTGTCTTTCTGCTTCTTCCCAGCTTAACTCGTCTTTTCCTTTAAAAATATCCCACAATAAAGTCTCTGGAATTTCATCGATGATTTTAATTTTCTTACTGTATTTTGCACGCATTACTGCCGGTAACATGGTCTGATAGCATTTTATCTGAAAACTGAATGTCTGATAGGCCAGAAACTCTCCCAGCTGGAGAAGCTCCATTGTCAATACCGGATAACTATCCATTAACGATTCGATAGCTTTTAATTTTATTTCTGTTGCTGTTTGTTCTTTGATTTCAACAACAAACCCCTGTACCTTCCTCGAACCTTTTCCAAAAGGAACTACAACGCGCATGCCAGGCTGTATCACGTCTGTTAAAACTTCGGGTATGATATAGGTATAAGGTTTGTTTGTTTGAAGTGCTGGAACATCCACGATAATATTAGCTACAAGAGACATGTGTATTCTCCTCTAATCTGTAAATTCAACGATCCAATCTATAATATCCTGTGCGACCTCTTTTTTGGCTTTTAGCGGAATAATTTGTGGCTCATGCTGATTACTAAAAAAGATCACTTCATTTTGATCTACATTAAATCCGCGATCCTTTTTTCCAATGTCATTTGCGACAATAAGGTCGGCGTTTTTCTCTAACAATTTCTTTTCTGCATATTCATAGATGTTATCTGTCTCTGCAGCAAAGCCGACTAAACATTGAGAGGACTTTTTCCGCCGCCCCATCTCTTTCAATATGTCTTTATTTTTTTTGAAAGTCAACGTCATGTGGTCTTGTTTTTTCATCTTTTTTGTACTGATCGTTTCAGGTGAATAATCTGATACCGCAGCAGCCATGATCAGCACTTCACTCGACTCGAAGCGACTGGAAACTGCTTCATGCATTTCGTCAGCGGATTCAACACGTATCACTTTGATGTTACCTGACACAGGCAAAGAACTACTTGTAATCAAAGTCACATCTGCACCATTTATAAAAGCTGCGTCAGCTAAAGCATGTCCCATCTTGCCTGATGAATCATTTGATATAAATCTTACGGGATCGATACGCTCTTTAGTTCCTCCTGCTGTTACCAATACTGCTTTGTTTTTAAGCGGTAAATAGTCTGCTTTGTCCCGCATAAAAGTACGTAATTCATCAAGGATCCGCCTCTGATCAGGAAATCGTCCTTTGCCTGAATAACCTTCAGCTAAAAATCCTTCATCGGTATCCATTACATAAATATCTCGATGACGTAGCGTTTCTATATTGGCTTGTGTTGCTTTATTTTCCAGCATATTCTCATTCATTGCGGGTATCGTAAAAATAGGGCTGGTCGTTGCAAGCAAAGCGGAACTTACAAAATTATCTGCAATACCATTAGCGAGTTTGGCTAGTGTATTTGCGGTAAGTGGCGCTACTATAGCAATATCAGCCCAATCAGCAAGATAAATATGATTTACTTGTTCAGGTTTCTCTTCTGCGAATGTATTGATATAAACCTCATTTTTACTTAAAATCTGAAAAGTCAGCGGAGAGACGAATTGTGTTGCAGACTCAGTCATTGCTACTCTAACTTCTGCACCTGCTTTTATCAGTGTGCGCATCAAGTCTACGACTTTGTAGACTGCTATTCCTCCAGTGACATAAAGGGAGACTTTTTTGCCTTCTAACATTCCCTGCACCTCTCGTTTCTATTCTTATTTTACCAGTAATTTTGGCCTCTGTCTTTAAGATTCGGCTTTCATTCACTTACTAGAAAAAACCTCTGCATCTAGTCTTTTAAAAGAGGTTCTCTCATAAAAGACATAAAACAGAGGCTATTGCTTATTGATTTTTTACGGTGTCCGGATCGATTACTAAGTCTTGTGAAATGATTTCTTCTAATGCTTTCCCTACATTTTTTACACTTTTATATTCTTCCAACATTTCAGTTCCCTTTTCATTGTGTAATTGTTTCGCTCTTTTAGCAGCTAAAATCACCAGTGAATATTTAGAATCGATTTTCTTTAGTAAATCATCTTGTGAAGGGTATAATAACATTTATTCCATCTCCTCGATTAATTTTGCATATTCTTTTAGATTTCGGATTACTTTTAAATGCTCACTCTCGATGATATTGCGGATTTTTCTTGCTGCGTTCTCCACTGTATCGTTTTCTACAACGTAATCATAATATTGAATAAGCTTCAGTTCCTCTACTGCTTTTTTCATACGCTTTCCAATCATTTCATCACTGTCTGTTCCCCGATTAACGATTCTGGAATTCAACTCTTCCAGGTCAGGCGGCGACAAAAAGATAAAAATAGCTTCAGACATTTTTTCTCTTACTTTTAACGCTCCTTGAACTTCAATTTCTAAAAAGACGTCTCGCCCTTTGTTCAAGGTGTCTTCCACGTATTCTATCGGTGTTCCATAATAATTACCTACATAATTAGCATATTCAAGTAAACCATCCTCTTCAATCAATTTTTCGAACTCTTCTTTTGTTCGAAAAAAATAATCGATACCTTCTCTTTCTCCTTCGCGCTTTTTACGCGTTGTCATGGAAATAGAATAATCAAAGTCATTTGAGTGATTTTCGAAAATAGCTTTGCGCACTGTCCCTTTACCCACACCTGAAGGGCCAGATAATACGATGAGTAAACCACGATCTTCCATTTTGATTTCCTTCCTAACACATACTATCTTTAAAAACTTATCCTCAATTCTACCATATTAACAAATGAAAATGAACTGCCTTTTTAAATTTCCTTATTTTCTTTGGAAAAAAGGTATTTACAGTATAAGGCAATCATCAATGAATAAGGTTTCACTTTAAGAAACATGTATGCTAAAGGTTCTTCAAACGATAACATGCCCTCGGTTATCCATTTGAAGAGATGAACAGCAATTCTCCTGTCTGATATCAGCGGTAATTGTTCGAAAAATTCTCTTCGCCATTCTTTACCACTCATAATATTGAGCTTTGTCACCTTTTTTTCATGATGGTCCCAAGATGATATATACTGTTTCATTCTTTTTATAATCAAATCCTGGAATTCAATGATCTCATATTGGCTGCCTGGAGAAATATTGAAAATCTTACCTGTTTCTTCGATAACAGCCAGCATTAGATTTTGTTCGTCAACGTCTTTTTTCCATTTCCTGCCTAATTCAATAAGCAGTTTCTTCTGATAGGCATTATTATCGATTTGTCTGAACATGTTACTCGACCGCTCACCTATGAGTAATTCATGTAAGGCGAGATAAAAGCGTTCTTTTTCGTAGTCAAATTGTTTTGAATGAAAAGTATACCAGTAACCAGGATATTCTTCTTTTTTAGCTCGCTTCATTGTTTCAAAGTAACCTAAATTAATGTTCTGTTCTATTCTCTGTTTGTCAAACAGCAGCATATCTCCCAACAGCCAATTTGTACGGATCCACATGTATTCACACTGATTCATGCGTTTATCCTGTTTATAATACCCGGGTCCATCGATATCGACAACCACCATCTGATCTGGCTTTTCATCCAGCGCTATATCTACCGGTATATTATTGCCATATCCGCCATCAATGTATGGTATTTCATCAATATAATATTTTTCCATTAATGGAAAAAAAGCAGAACTCGCTAATAGATAATCAATGAGTGTCCCTTCTTCTATATCATTAAGGTACACATTTTCAGTTTCTCTGGTTTCATAATTAAATACGGAAAGTCCGAAAACAATTCCTTTATTTCTTATATCACACTCGCTGTCTATAACTTTCTCAACGATTTCTTCCAGTGCCCTTCCACTCAACCCTTTATCTTTGATAGCCTGAAGCATAAACTCTGTCACTGTTTTCCCATAATACATTAGGCCACCTCTGTCTTTAGGAGGCTTGAAGTTCAGTATATCCTGCGTCTCAAGTTCTTTCCATAATTTTTCGGCTTCTTCCTGCTCACCCGTTAAGTAAAGTGCTCCATTCAAAGCCCCGACAGAAGTTCCTGTTACTATATCCGCATAGTAATCGAGTTCATTCAGAGCTCTCCATACCCCTATTTCAAACGCACCTCTCGCTCCGCCGCCGCCGAACACTATGGCGCGTTTAACATTGGTTTTTTCAAAAAATACTGATTTCAAATAGAGTCTCCTTTCCTTTATCAGATCACTGATCAAAATAAGACTCGCACATTTCCACTATAAACTCATTATAGCGGAAATACAGTGACAGAACACAAAAAAGCACCGGAAAAAGTTATGAACTAACTTTTCCGATGTTTATTTGGAATAATTTACTAACCCATGTCCTTGACTTTCATCAGTCGAGTGATTGCTGCACGTTCACTTTCGTCTAATTTCATTTGAATGAAATAAATCGTTTCTTCAAGTTGAGGTATAGTCATATATTCTAACGCATTCACGCGGCGCCTTGTTTTTTCTATTTCATCAGCCATCAATTGACAGGTTTTTTCAATTTCTGCAAGTTCCAGCATATCAGGCATGACTTCTACAAGGTATTCGAAGGTTAAATCCAATTCTCCGTTAGAATTCAGATAACCGTAAGATAATTCTGTCGCATCATCGACATTGTCATCATACTGAAAATTCATCTGAGGGACTCTGACACTCATGATATTCCGGCGTCCCATATTGAGAGAAACGCTGCGTGTAGGGACAGCCATCAGTTCTTCAATATAATTTTCATGCAATAATGATTTGGCCATGGCAAAAGACTGCATGGCTTTCTCCAGTTTTTCCTCGACCTGGTTTCTCAATTCATTATTCTTTCTGATCAATTCGATAAACTGACGCATGAGCTCGTCTTGTTTGTCTTTCAGTAATTTATGACCTCTGGTTGCTACGCCTAAGCGTTTCTTTAGGATAGCAAGTTCCATACGAGTGGGGTTGACATTTAATTTAGCCATTTACCTCACTCTCCTTTTGGCATATATTTGTTTAACATATCATCTTTAATACGTTTAAGTTCAGGTCTTGGAAGTACTCTTAACAGATCCCAGCCTAAATCCAGGGTTTCTTCGATCGAGCGATCCGTATAATTCCCCTGGTTAACGTATTCTCTTTCAAATTTGTCTGTAAATTCAACATATTTTTTGTCGGATTCTGACAATGCTGCTTCACCAAGTACAGCCGATAATTCTTTCGCTTCTTTACCTTCAGCGTAAGCAGAGAAAATCTGGTTCATCGTCGGCGCATGGTCTTCACGTGTTTTTCCTTCTCCGGTTCCTTTGTCTTTCAAACGTGAAAGAGAAGGTAAGACATCGATCGGTGGCTGATATCCCTGGTTATAAAGTTCACGCGACAGGATAATCTGACCTTCAGTGATATACCCTGTCAAGTCAGGGATCGGGTGGGTAATATCATCCTCAGGCATCGTCAATATAGGGATCTGTGTTACTGATCCTTTTGTGCCTTCAAGTCTTCCGGCACGTTCGTATAAGGTAGCCAAGTTGGTATACAAGTAACCAGGATAACCACGACGTCCAGGAACTTCTCGACGAGCAGCTGAAATTTCACGTAGAGCTTCTGCATAGTTCGTCATATCTGTCATGATTACAAGAACATGCATATCTTTTTCAAAAGCAAGATATTCAGCAGCTGTAAGTGCCATACGCGGTGTAGCAATACGTTCGATAGCGGGATCATCGGCAAGGTTGATAAATAACACTGAACGATCGATCGCACCTGTCTCTTTGAAGTCATTCATAAAGAATTCGGCTTCTTCGAACGTAATACCGATAGCTGCGAAAACAACCGCAAATTTTTCATCTTTATTTGTAACACTGGCCTGTCTGGCAATTTGGGCAGCCAGTTCTTTATGTGGCAGACCAGAACCAGAAAATACGGGTAACTTTTGTCCACGAACAAGCGTGTTCAAATGGTCGATGGTTGAGATTCCCGTCTGAATAAATTCATCAGGATACTCACGTGCAATTGGGTTAATCGCCTGTCCGTTGATGTCAAGACTTTTTTCCGGGATCAAATCCGGACCTCCGTCGTTCACACGACCCATTCCATCAAAGGTCCGGCCGATCATGTCTTCTGACACGTCAAGAGACAGAGGTTTACCTAAAAAGCGTACCTTGGTGTCTTCCAAGTTGATTCCTGTAGATCCTTCAAACAACTGAACAACAGCTTTGTCGCCATTGATTTCAAGGACTTGTCCGCGTCGACGTTCTCCAGTCTGGAGTTCAATGTCTACTAATTCATCGAATTTTACCCCTTCGACGCCTTCGACAGTCATTAACGGTCCAACGATTTCCGAAACTGTTTTATACTCTTTAAGCATCTGATTCCACACCGCCTTTCTCAAGAACTGCTTTCATGTCTTTTTCTATTTCTTCATTGATCTGTTTGATTCGTGACAAATCTTCTTCAGCAATAAATTTCATTCGTCCAATAACTTCGCGTACATCTTCGGTTCCTTCAATGATTTCATCATAGTAAGCACCCAGTTCCATTGCTTTTTCAGCTTCTTTTTGATATTTCAGGATCACGTTCAGCATTTCGTACTGTTTGTTTCTGGATGTATACGTATCAACATCATCAAAAGCATTCTGCTGTAGATAGTCTTCACGGATCATTCGTGCAGTGACTAATTTCAAACGGTCTTTTTCAGAAAGTGATTCGACACCAACTAAACGCACGATTTCCTGAAGTTCTGATTCGTCTTGTAAAAGTGCTTTTGTGTGGGTAACCATACCACTCCAGTCAACATTCAGTTTTTCTCCCACGAATGCGTTCATATCATTTGAATAGAGTGAATAAGAATTCAGCCAGTTGATAGATGGGAAGTGACGTCGTTGAGCCAGTGAACTGTCAAGTCCCCAGAACACTTTAGCTACGCGCAGTGTGTTTTGTGTAACAGGTTCTGACGTATCGCCTCCTGGAGGTGATACTGCTCCAATAGCTGTGATACTGCCTTCTCTCCCATTGCTTCCTAATGAAACAACTTTACCGGCACGTTCGTAATATTCAGCTATTCGACTGCCTAGATATGCGGGATACCCTTCATCACCAGGCATCTCTTCAAGTCGTCCAGACATTTCACGCAAAGCTTCCGCCCAACGCGATGTCGAATCAGCCATAATCGCTACAGAATAACCCATATCTCGGAAGTATTCTGCAATCGTTATCCCTGTGTATATCGATGCTTCACGAGCGGCCACAGGCATGTTTGATGTATTAGCGATCAGTACGGTTCTAGCCATGATCGATTCGCCCGTATTCGGGTCGATCAATTCCGGAAACTCGTTAATAACGTCTGTCATTTCGTTCCCACGTTCACCACAACCAACGTAAACAACTAAGTCTACGTCCGCCCATTTAGCAATCTGATGTTGAACAACCGTTTTACCGGCACCAAATGGTCCAGGTACAGCAGCTGCACCCCCCTTAGCTACG
This sequence comes from Alkalibacterium kapii, assembly GCF_007988865.1. Taxonomy (GTDB): domain Bacteria; phylum Bacillota; class Bacilli; order Lactobacillales; family Carnobacteriaceae_A; genus Alkalibacterium; species Alkalibacterium kapii. The sequence continues at coordinate 29,238 of NZ_BJUY01000017.1, forward strand.
GGGAACAATGTATCGATAACACGCTGGCCAGTGATCAGTGGTTCGATCGGATTTAGTTTCTTGGCAATCGGTCTGCTTTGACGCACAGGCCATTTCTGCATCATGGTAAATGCTTTGTCACCAGTTTCTGTTTCCAGTACATAAATCGTATCTGTGACAGTGAACAATCCTTTTTCAATTGATTTCAATTTACCTTTAACGCCGTAAGGAACCATGATCCGATGTTCAATAACATTTGTTTCTTGAACAGATCCTACAACGTCCCCTTCAGTCAGATCTGTACCGACCTCGACAGATGGAACGAATTCCCATTTTTTATCTCGATTCAACGGAGCTACTGTCATACCTCTTTCAAGATAATTACTCTCAGTTTTTTCCATAAATTCATCTAATGGTCTCTGAATACCATCAAACATCTGAGATATCATTCCAGGTGCTAATTCAACCGACAAGGCTTCTCCAGTCGTTTCCACTATTTCTCCAGGTCCAACCATAGATGTTTCTTCATAAACCTGAATGGAGGCAACGTCGCCCCGCATTTCTATAATTTCGCCGATCAGGCCTAATTTACCTACTCGACAGATATCTTGTATATTTGCTTCTTCCATTCCACTAGCTGTAACTAGAGGACCGGAAACACTCACAATCGTTCCTTTACTCAAATTCGTACCCTCCTATAAAATATTCTGACCCACTGCTTTTTCTACATTGTCCTGGACACGTTTTTTACCAATACCTCGTGATCCAGCGTGATTCGGGATCAAAATGATGGCAGGTTTCATTTTTGCGTCGTAACGTCTAATTGTTTCAGGGATCATTTCTGCCAATTGTTCCGTTAAATAGATTACTCCATAGTCTTCGGATGCCATGCTGTCGATGAGACGGCGTGCTTCTTTTGCCTCGGATGCGAAAGAGACTGAAAAGCCAAGCATTTTGAAAGCTAAAACCGATTCTTTATCTCCAACAACACCAATTTTGTTAGGCATAACTCAACCGCATCCTTTCTCTTATTTCGTCTGCCGTTAGTCCACTCTCTTTTCCGGAAAGAACCAAGCGTAAATTCATGACTTCTGTTTCTTTAGCATACAAATAAGCTATTATAGGCATTGGACCAAATGATTCCAACTTGGCTTCACGCATCTTTTCCATATAAGCATTGTCTGTTTCATAATCCACATTGACTGTCGTTAATTCGCCGGTCTCATCGTCGATCGATCTCTCGATAAGCTGGCGGTATTTTGTATTTTTGTAGTATTGAACGACAGCGTTCAAATCATTATCCATCAGCTTCAATAAGTCTTCTTTTGGAATAGAACCTGAACTGGATAGAACTGTCAGCATAAAGTTACGTGTACGATTCTGTTTCATCCCTCTGACAAGGGTAGAGAGATTATTATAATCAATATAACGTTCGATCAGTTCAGTTATGCCAGATTCACCTGTTTCTTCCGCTAATATACGTGAATGAGTGAAATAACGTCTATCCAGTATGATGTCTACTGCTTGAGCGTTATGATATTCATCATAATCAGACTTTACTTCATTGATACTATCCATATAAGCTTCAGGTAAAACGTCTGATTCCCCTGATCGGACTGCCTGACGCAATTCTGCTATTGGGTACCGTCCAATAGGTATGAATAAGTGATCAAAATCCTGTTCAGTGATTTCTTCTTTGAACAGCACTTTAAGGTTATGATAGGCATAGCGTAAACCAAACAGTTCGATCAGTTCTTTATTAGGAACGACATCAAACATCTCTTTATATGTTTCATGCAGTTCATTCATAAACATTGAATCATAATTTTTATCTTCTTTGATCCTGTCGACATCGTTACGATAAGGCGTCTCGCGAAGCACATTCACAGCTTCATCAAATGAATCCGCTGCAAGCATTCTTTCAAAGTGAGCACGGGTGAGGAGGTTGTTCTCATAAACTCGAACGAGAACATTACTTGAATTATAAGCGATATCTTTCAAATCTTTCTCCTCCTTAATTGAACAATTCTTTGGCTATAATAGGAATGAGCTCCGATCTTGCATCTTCGATGAGCGCATTGAACAAGAAATTGTACTCGATTCCTTCTTTCTCTACAAGTACTCCAGCTCGATCAGCGACGGTTCTGTCTGAAAGCGTTGCTTTTAGACCAGGACCAGTCGTTTGATCGATCCATTCTTGAGTAACAAGTTCAGACGTTTTGTCTCCAAGCACAAGCTCAATACTGCCTTCATCTTTGAACTGAGCCAAGATATCAGCAAGAAACTTTTTGAATGCCGGAGCTTGAACCTGATCAAGTTTCTCATTTGCATCTTCCAGTACTTTAGAAAGGGTCCTCTGTTTAGCCGCTAGTATGTTATCTCTTTTTTGGACTTCTAAAGTATTCAATCGAATTCTATATCTTTGCTGACTTTTTTCATCAATCAGTTCTTTGCCTTCGATTCTATTCTGTTCTTCTTTTGCACGCGCAGCCTGGATTTCATCTTCGGCATTTTTACGCGCTTTTTCTACACGTTGACGGATCGCCGTTTTTTCTTTCTCGACAACTCTTTCTGTCAACAGTTTTAAATCTGCCATACTGAACCTCCTTAGTCATTCTTTTTTAGAGTATAGCCCGGTTAAGGTCTATACTCTGTTAAAAAGTGATACAGTTTTTTATTACAGGATAATCATTACTAAGGAAATAACGAAACCTAGGATTGCATAAGTCTCAACCATCGCTGAGTAGATAATTCCTTTTGTCGTATGTTCTGGTTTTTGAGCCAGAATCTGCATAGCTGCTGCAGAAACGCGTCCCTGGTTACCACCGGAAGATAGACTTGTGATCCCAACTGGAAGTCCAGCCATCAATAAATACCATCCTTGAGAGACAGCTAAGTCAGGTGTGATTTCAAGTAAAATCAGTAGTCCGATAACAAAACCGTAAAGACCTTGTGTTGCTGGCAGCATCTGCAGGACCAAGGCACGACCAAATGATTCTGGCTGTTCTTTAGTCAAAGCAGCTGCCGCTTCACCTGCAGTGGAAACCCCTCGAGCTGAACCGATACCAGAAAAGATAACAGCTACAGCAATTCCTATTCCCGCAAAAATCTGACCCATGTTGTCTCCGAAAAGTGTTAGTACAAAATCCATAATTTATTCCTCCATTTTTTTAATTAATTTCTTTTTTTCAACCATATATGTTTTTCCAACGTCTTAAGTGGAACGAGCGGTTTACCGCCGCCTTCAAAGAACTTACCGAAAAACTCGACATACTGCAGTCTTGACGAGTGAACATATGCACTCAGGAAAGCAAGAGCGATATTTAAAGCTTGCAACGCAATGATCAGAACGATACCTACAGTGAATCTGATCAATGGTGGCAAGAAACCGATGATCAAGTTAAATGCCATTGCAATGTTCGCACTTGCGACCCCTAGAGCCATCAGACGAGTATAACTAACGATGTCGCCAATGTAACCGGAAACGCCATATAAATTATACAAGCCAAGTCCAAATCCAAGTCCTTTGTTCTTGCTTGAGATCGTGGATATTACCAAAATACCAACGACGTTGATCAATGCAAGTCCAATACCAATCTGTGACAGTAAAGGCATATCGAAAACCATTGAACCCAGGACATAAAGAACGACCCCTATGAGCATCATCGCCCAGGCGTAGCCGTCAATATAGCTGGATGCCCTTTGCCCTTGACGTCCTTTAATGATCCCATTCATAATCAGTCCAAATACCAGCTGGAATATTCCGATAGCTACAGAAATGATCATGATTTCAATGACATCATCTTGAAGTGAGAGCACTTGTATGGGCAGTTCCACTCCGAAGAAACTTCCAAAAAACAGCCCAAAAGCCATAGTTGGATATGACAGGATATGCAAAAACTTAATAAATCGTTTTTGTGAGCCTTCCATGTTGAAGTATTTCAATCCGGCAAATGTCGCTGCCCAGAGTATCAAGCCATAACCTAAATCAGCGCCGATCATTCCGAAGAAGATCATGAAAAAAGGAAACATATATGGCGTGGGGTCAACCTCGTTATACTGAGGATAACTGAACATCTCTGTAATCATTTCAAAGGGTTGGATCAACTTATTATTCTTAAGAACAATAGGAACATTCCTGTATTCTTCCATCTTTATTTCATCTGTTAGAACCACAAAGTTGTTTTCACCAATTTCCTCGCTGATATTGGCTTTTAAATTCTCGATTTTATCTTCTTCGATCCATCCAGTCATTATAAACAAATGAGGACTGTCAATGAGAATATCTTTCGCTTTATTTCTTTCAGATAAATTGTAGTAATATTCCTCAGCTAACTGCAAATCTTTATAAAGCGACTTCCATCCCGACATTTCTTTTTTCTGATCTGCCAGTCTTTCTTTCTTTTCTTTCTGTTCGATCAGATTGGTATACAAAGCATCTTCTGGTAGAACGTTATAATCATATCTCAACGCCCTGTAGCTGTACTGACTGAGATCATCTGTCAATGCTTTGACTTCATCCTTGGGGAGAATAAAAAGATAAGCCACTTCATCGCTTCGTCTGTAAATTTCTTCGTAATACACCTTGCCATTTTCTTTCACAGTATCAATAATCGGTTCAGCGTGTTCTATGTCCACTGTGCCGACCATGACTTTCATGAGTTTGAAACGATTTACCTCATCAGGCATAAAGTTGAGATTACGCCATTTTCTGAGAAACTGTTCTTCCTGGGACAGGTTTTTCAACTCTTCACTGATCGCATTTATTTCCTGCTCTTTTACTGAAACCCGATCAAGTAAGGTATTTATATCCACTGCTTCAACATGACTTTCCAGTTCAGCAAGTGTGTACACGTCTCTTTTGGATTTCAGTTTTTCGATCATACCCGGCTGGGCTACATAATCGTCTAGATAATCGATAGCATACTCGATATCCTGCAGTTTGGTTTCCAGTCCCATCACTTTTTTATCAGATGTTTCTTTTGTAAATCCTTTTAACAAGTCTTCATCATCTTTATCGGCCAGCGAAATGATTTCAAGGCTCTGCATCTCCTGAACACTCTTCAACAGTTCCTCTTTATGCGTATGTTCTGCCAATAAAGTCATTTTCTTCATCTTAGCTATTGCCATATCGATGCAATACCTCCTCTGCTATTCGATTGGCTAACACATCTTGTTTTTCTTTATAAGCAGCATCGAACTTTACAGTCTCTGCCTGCACTGCTTCATTCATCTCCTGTTCATCTTTTTCCAAGGCTTGTTCCACGACTTTGAACTGCTCTTTTTCATAGACATCCAGTTGCTGCCTTGTTTCTTCCTGGTACTTCATAATTTCCTGTTCTTTTTGCTCTTCGATCTCTCTGATCTCTTTTTCCATGTTGGCCCGCAGTTCGTCTACTCTCGTTTCTGCTTCCTTCACATAGTTTATAGCTTCCCGGTTCATTCTTTTCCCCCTTTCAAAAAAAATTGGGCGCAACTAACAAGCTTCTTCTCACCCCAGAAGAAATTTTCCTTGAAAGCTAACGCCCAACCGTATAAAAAAATTATGACTAATATTTTACAGCGACTCAATTATATCACGATCAGGCAGTTCATGTCAACTAACATACTATTCGATACAATTAAAACAGACCCAATCACAGGGGGTCAATCGGTTCTTTTTTTTCCATAACTAAAAACAGAAATCGAGCCGAATCCTGTATGGGCGGCAATCGTCGGACCATACTCTGATATGATGATTTCTTTCGGTTCAGCCTTTTCCAAAATCTTCTTCTTGATAAATTCTGCTTCTTCTTGAACCCCCGCATGTCCGATGAAAATCGCGTGCTCTTTTGGTTCAACCAATTGTCCGATGGTCTGATCGGTCAAATGTCTCAGTGCTTTTTTCTTCCCTCTTACTTTAGCTTTAGGGACGAGTTTTCCTTCATTATTCATAATGAGGACCGGTTTCACATTAAGTATAGCCCCCACAGTTGCAGCTGTTGAAGAAATTCTTCCGCCTCGATGGAGGTGCTTGATATCTTCAACAGTAACAAAAGAGTGATAATTCAGCTTGTTTTCTTCTACCCAACCACGAAGGTCGTCTTTGCTGTATCCCTCATTTTTTTTCTGAGCAGCCTCGTAGACTAACAATCCAAGTCCTAAACTGGCAGCTTTTGTATCGATAATATCTATATCGACTTTTTCATATTCTTTTTCCAGCATTTTTTTCGCCTGAAGAGCTGAATTATATGATCCACTCAAAGCAGAAGAGAAAGCTAAATAAACCACGGGTATACCTTTTTCAACATACGATTTAAACCTTTCTAAGTACGTATGTATATTGACTTGAGAAGTTGAAGCTGTTTCACCATCTTTAAGTCGTTGAAAAAATACTTGTTTGTCAAAATGCCTGCCCATATCGTCAACTAACTCTTCTTCTCCCATTCTGATTATGAAATTGAAGATATCCAGGTTATATTTTTCAACGAATTCCAATGGTAAATCACTGCATGAATCAGTAATGATCTGATAATCCATTTTCTAATCACTCCTTTCAACTTATATTATACGCAATTTTGATAAAAACAGAAACAAAATAAATGAAATTGTTTATTGACGAATGTATGTTCGTATTATATAATATAGGTAACATACGTTCGGGAGAGGATAAACATGAATATAAACGCTATGAACAGACTTTCATTCGTTCATTACTTGAAAAAGGGATACGGTTCTTTGTTCCCTTCTATAACAAGTGTCCAACCACAAATGCCAAAAACGCAAATTACAACCTTTCTAAAGCAATCAGTTAAACAACACTTTCCTGTTATCGTTCAAGTCAATCCTACTTCACTATCAGAAACTGTCAGTGAGTTCAGAGGGTCAGTTTATTTTTCACCCAAATCGACTCAGATCATAGTTAAATCAGACCAAAAATCGATTACTTACTTGATCAATGCGCGTGATATAAGACATATTAGAAAAGTAAATAAATAAAAAATAAAACGCTGAAGAGGTTAGACTAGCGATCGTTCATTTAGTCTAACCTCTTCAGCGTTTTTTATCAGTAATTTATAAAATAGGCGAAAACAATCGACTAAACTGTTGTTTAAAAAGCTCCCATTTAGAATAACCCTGTATTATCTCCTCAGTAAGTAAGAATGATGTGCTGATATCCTTTTTGTAAAGCTCAACTTGTTTTTTTGCCAAGCCTCTGTCATATAAAAATGCATTAACCTCAAAATTCAGCTTGAAGCTTCTGATATCAAAATTAGCCGTCCCAACTGAAAGAATATCTTCATCTATCACTATTGTCTTGGAATGCAGAAAACCGTTATCATAAATATAAACTTCAGCTCCGCAGTCAACCAGTTCAGTTGCATAGCTCAATGTTGCCCTGTAAATAAACGGATGGTCAGGCTTATTGGGCAGCATCAGTTTGACATCTATGCCGGACATGATTGCTATTTTCAATGTTTCCATCAGTGCTTCATCCGGTATGAAATAGGGCGTTTGGATGTAAACAGATTCTTTTGCCATGCTGATCATTTTAATGAAACCTTTTTTGATTGCGTGCATTTCATTATCAGGACCACTAGATACAATTTGCATATCAGTTTCACCTATCAAACCTGAAAATGGAAAATAGCGCTCATCATACTTAATGATTTCTTTTTTTGCTGAAGCATTCCAGTCCATCAAAAATCGTGTCTGTAAAGGTTTGACACCATTTCCTTCGATCCGCAAGTGAGTATCTCTCCAATACCCCATATTTTTATACAGCCCCAAGTAGTCATCGCCTACATTGAACCCGCCCGTATAACCAATTTTCCCATCTATCACAACTATTTTTCTATGATTTCTGTAATTCAATCTAAGGTTGATGAGAAAAAAGCGCGACCCGAAAAAAGGCTCTACTTGACCGCCATATGCACGTAAATCATCAAAAAAATGTTTACCGAGTACTCGGGCCCCGACCGGATCGTAGAGGACATTTATTTCTACACCCTGCTTTGCCTTTTCTTCCAGTGCCTTAACAAGTTTAGTGCCTATCCCATCGTCTCTGAAAATATAGTAGGTCACATGAATATGATCTTTCGCTTTTTTTATATCCTTGAGCAGTCGATCAAACTTATCGTTACCGTCGTGAATGAGCTTTATTTTATTTCCTTTTGTCAGTACAGACTTATTTCCATTCAAAAACAGTTGGATAAGCTCAAATGTCTTGTCCTGATATTGTGATTCAGGTACATCTAAATTTTCTGCCTCTATAAGCTTTTTTTGCGATTCAACGAGCTGTTCCATACCGATACGTTCCTGTGATTGAATAGTGAATATCTTTTCTCTGGAAATCTTTCGTCCCAAGAATAAATAGATAATATATCCGAATCCTGGCAGCATGATGATAACAAGTAACCATGCCCAGATTGCTGCGATATCTCTTTCTTTTTCCCGAAACACGGTGAATATTGCCAATATAGAATTTAAAAATATAATAATCCAGAAAACTGTCGAAATGATAGTCATGTATGACTCCTTTTAATCTCTCATTTCTTCTAGTGTACATTACTTTTATATCCTCTGTCTAGAAGTTAACTGCTTTATCGACAGATTATTTTTTCGCCTGAAAAATGAGTGGTGAGTTTTTATATAAAAGCAGCAGGACTACCATTGTTACGAAGCCTGTCGCCAGCATGCTTAAGCCATTCATAACAAGGGAAAAAACCACGGCGCTCATACCCCATAATGCATATTCGCCCCAGAATATCCATCCCGCAATAAAGTGCCAGAAATATCGACTGGCTGCTCCAAGAAAGACAGCAGAAATGATGTAAAAGTAAACCATTTTTTTATTATTTGATTCTATACTACTTAAAATCTCATTGCTGTATAACCCAGCTGCACCAGTAAAGGCGTAGGCTAGAGTATACTCTATGATCACCTGGTAAAAGTTCAGCATATAAACTGAACCAGTTATAAAATGGAGTAAGCCCCAAATAAAGCCTGCATATAATCCTGGAATAACGCCTCTTCTTACTGCATAAAAAGTGAGTGGGATCATACCTAAAGATACACTGAACGACGAACCAATACCTGTTGGGATAAATGAAAGCACCATTGCCAGTGATGCAAATAATGTTCCTTCTAAATAAATACGTAACTTTCTGTTTTGCATAAAAAAGCTCCTCCTAATTTTTTTACTGAACTAGAAGGAGCTTTGAACATACTTTTGCATTTAAGCTATATATCCCTACTCGCATTTAAGTACTCTTCCTACGCACGTATCAACGTACAGGTTCGAAGGGTCTAAACTAAAAGCTTACTCTCAGTCACTAACATTGACTCCCCTAGTACAGTATATTTATTTAATTATTTATTTACGAAAGCGTCTATTCTGATTGACCTCCATAATAACTGGAAGGATGATTGGACGTCTCTTGGTCTTTTTAAACAAGTGACTGTTGAGCGCTTCTCTTATATCATGTTTGATCGAACCCCAGTCAAAATCATTGTGTTCAAGATTTTTCTTGACAATATCTTTCACTATTTCAGAAGACTTATCGATCAATTCCTGACTTTCTTTAACAAAAATAAAACCTCTGGTGACGATATGCGGATTTGATACTATTTTTTGTTTCTTGCGGTCGATCGTCACTACAGCAACGAAAATCCCATCTTCTGAAAGCAAACGTCTGTCTCTCAAAACGATGTTGCCAACATCACCGATCCCAATACCGTCGATCAGTGTATTGTCAGCAGAAACTTGACCACTTTGCTTCATTTTGTTTTTAGAGTAGCTGACGACATCTCCGTTACTTAAAATGAATATATTCTTGTAAGGAATCCCTGTTTCGTTGCCGAGTTCAGCATGGGCTGCAAGCATTCTATATTCTCCCTGAATCGGTATAAAATAAGTTGGATGCAGTAAATTGATCATCAGCTGAAGTTCGTTTGGCGTGGCATGACCGGACGCTTTTAAATTATCTGAAATTTGTTTGACTGTTGCTCCTGCACGGTAAATCAGGTTTTCAGTTTCAGCAACCATGACTTCCATAGCTGTTGACGGACTCGTTGCAATGAAAATCAGATCACCATCTTTGATATTTACCTGAGGGTGACTCCCTACAGCCATGCGATTAAGTGTTTTGATCGGCTCTCCAGCTGCACCTGTTTCAAGTACAAGGATCCGGTCGTCATCGTATTTGTCGATACGATCGACTGAAACGATCAGCTCCTCATCGGGAAGCGTCAGCTTGTTCAATTTCATAGCACTTTCCAAAATAGCTTCAAGATTTTTTCCTGTTATGAATACTTTCCTGTTGGATTCATAAGCAGCATTCAGCACTTGCTGAATACGCAAGATATTACTTGCTACAGCAGCGACGATTATTCTACTATCTGTATTTTTAAAAGTATCCAGCACTTCTTCTTGAACCTTTTTTTCAGAAACGTTCTCATATGGACTCTCAGCTTCACCCGAGTCGCTGAGTAAAGCTAATACGCCTTCTTTCCCCAGGTCAGCAATTTGCGACAAGTCTGTGCTGTACATATCCTTTGCACTCTGATCGAATTTGAAATTACCTGTATAAACAATATTTCCTTCTTCTGTTTGAACAGCAATTCCCATTGAATCAGGAATCGTATGAGTCGTACGGAAAAACTTGACCAGTGTACCATGGAAGTCGATTTCCGTCTTCTCATCTATCACATGATAATCTTCAAAAGACGATTTCAGGCTTGATTCATTGACAAACAGTTTAGCTAGTTCAATCGTTAGCTCTGATCCAAAAACCGGCACATCAAACTTATCTAGAAAATAAGGTAAGGCACCAATAGCATCTTCATGACCATGAGTCAGAAAAACACCTGCTATTTTTTCTTTGTTTTCTTCGAGATAACTGAAATCCGGGATGACTGCATCTATACCGAAAAGTTCATCCTCCGGGTACATAAGACCACAATCGAGAACGAAAATGTCCTCGCCAGATTCAATGACATATAAATTTTTACCATTTTCTCTTACTCCACCAAGTGGAATAATTTTTATATTACTCACTATTCTTTCCACCTTTTAAAAAGCTTTCCAGCTTATAATTTTTTATAGTTTTTTTCACCTATGTAACATCCGTCCATTAACAATCGTATTTAAAGTATAGCATAGATGGGTTGGTTTTCATACTCTGAGACTGTCTCAATTATTTTTTATCACATTTATTGCTTTTACTGGAGTATTAATATTTATTACTTTAACTGTTTTTACCAAAAATCTGGCCGATTCTGATAAAATATACTTAGTTATTCAATTTTATATTATAAAATATTAAGGAGGTTGTGTTGATTGACTATAGAAGAACGTTTGATTCATTTGCTGAATGTTTCATATCCTAAAACACTTACATCATTAGAATTAGCTGACGAGCTGGATCTTGAAGAATCTAGTGTAGACAATCTGACAGCTGATTTGAAAGACAGAAATTATCCGATCACCAGTCATAAACAAAAACACCGTTTAGCTTACCCTGTAGTTTCCCTTTTGGACATAAAAAAAGGTTTAGAAACAACGTTTATAGGGGAAACTCTACATTTACATTCTACTCTACGCTCAACTAATGCATACGCTAAGGAAAATCTTTCAAAGCATAGAGAAGGAACGGTCATCCTGGCCCAGGAACAAACGTCTGGCAAGGGACGATTAGGACGCAACTGGTCATCTCCTATGGGAGGCAGCATTTCAATGTCAGTGATAGTAAAACCAAGGATAGATTTCGCAAAAATCCCTTTACTGACTCAATTAACGGCTGCTTCCCTTGTCAAGGCACTCGAGTCTATTGCTGATGTCAAAATAAAATGGCCGAATGATATCATTTTAAATAGAAAAAAAATTGCCGGAATTTTAATAGAATCTGAATTTAGGGGAGATTCACTGTCGGGTATCATTATTGGGATTGGGATCAATACAAATTTAAATAAGCACAACATGCCTGATTCTTTCAGAGATAAAGCATCATCGGTAAAAGCAGAAACCCACACAGTAGTCGATCCGAATGCACTTATACAGAGTTTTTTAATACACTTTGAAAATGACTACCTGGCTTATATGACTACTGGAGATCCAAGCCCTTTCCTATCCTTATGTACTGAGTATTCTGCTTTGATCGGGAAAGATTACTGGGTCACGGGCAAAGATCACAAGAGGAAAGCAACGGTCAAAACGATCGATTCTTTTGGAAGACTTGTCGTGACATACCATGATACAAATGTAACAGAGGCCATCAATTCCAGCGCATTCTCTATACGAGGTGCTGACAGCTATATTTAATCCCCCCATCACCGTAAATTCGGCCGCATTTCAGTGGCTTGCTAGTTTTTGATGCTGCTATGAGTTCATCGCGATCAGTATCAAAACGAATTGGTGAAGAGGATAATAAAAATAAAAGAAATAGCGCGGCAATTTAGGCATCTTCAGTCCTTTTTTCATTAAAAGTATCGGCAGAGACAATATTGAATAAATTTGTACGGACAAACCTGTCAGTAATTGGATGATTATAAATAATCCAGTTCCCTGTTTTGCATCCTTTTCTTTCAGCCAGTATATGCCCCATCCCAGTAGAAATCCGTAAAGACTGTACTCGACAAACACACTCAACAGACCAAATACAGGTGTATATTTTTTGAACTTTATAGATAATGAAACAAGTCCAAGCAAAAACAGAACATTTAATTCATTAGCCGTTACAGGCGTTGACAGTAATCCCAGAAGAAAGAGCCTAAGTATGTAATGTCTGTAGTTACTCGTCTTTTCAGTTCCTTCTATCGTACTGTATAAAAAACAAGGGAACGCTATACGTCCGATGACTCGTAAGAACAATAACTCAGGAAATAAAAAGAAGCCGATATGATCGATCGTCATCGTAACTATGCCTATCCATTTGATTGTATTCAGCTTGTTGTCAAATGCTTTATTCACAAATTCTGCCCCTTTTCAGTTATTTTTTTGAGCAAGAAGTTTATTTTCTGATACCATCTTATCTTATAGCAATACAGTCATAAAGACAAAAAAGCATGTCTCCTTCTGAT
>NZ_BJUY01000018.1 GCF_007988865.1 Alkalibacterium kapii
AAATTATTTTGTTTTATTTTTAAGTTTTTAGCCAAAAAAAGACCAATGCGTTTTAGACATTGGTCTTTCATTCGATTACTGTTCGATATCATCTGCTTTGATTTCAAAAGTATAGCGGTGCCCCTGGGTCATACTGTGATAAAAGCCATCGCCTTCATACAGTTGAAAAACGCATGCCCCCTGCTGGTCTTCCTTGTCCGGATACACGTGTTTGACATAGGGATTACCTGCAAGCATTTCTTCCAGGCGCTCGCGTCCAACTTCTCGTACTTTTCCTTCGATGCGAATAACTTGAATAAGGTACGTTTCTTCTGTTTTCGCCGTAATAGCCACATAAGGATTCTGCTTGATCTGCTTATAGAAGTCGGTTTTGGGATCAGTCATGAAGAATATCCCTTTTTCGTTTGCGACACCTATATGTATATGACGTGCATGCGGTTTGTTTTCTGCATCCACGCTTGCAAAGATGCCGACTTTGATATCGTCTTTCAATATCCTCAAAATATCATTGACCTTCATTGTTGTTCCCCTCTCTTTTTATCAACTTTAGCGATTATTGTACATTATATCACAAAGATAATAGAGATAACCAAAATAAAGGAAAACAATTGATATTTATAAAAAACTATTTAGAAATTGCCAGTTTTTTGACGTCTTTCTTGGTGAACGATCTCAAATGTTTCTGAAGCCAATTCAATTCGATCGCTTTCTTTTTCAAACTGTTCCAGGATTGCGATTGAAATGCGGTCTTTTACCCCACGGCGTTCACGTGTATCGACAATATATCTTAAACTTAACGTGACAAAGTTATCATCAAAGGCAGCGAATACCTGTGACTTCAAAGATGCATGCTCGATACGATACCGTCGCTTCATTTTATGCCATTCCAATTCTGCTTGCTCATTATAGTCACCAATCGTTTCTTCAGCTATCTGAAGAATGATTTTTTTCGCTAATGGAATATCACTTTCAAAATGAAGGGGGACATGCAGTTCATCCCATAAAAATTTAAAATCCGCGTTGTAGTTATAAACAGGTGAATTGAAAATGTAACTATTGGCAACCCGTACGATCCGGCCGGTATACTGGTCACCTTCCACCCATTCGCCTAATTCCATAAGTGTTGTTCTTAAAATACCTATATCGACAACGTCTCCTTTTGATCCGCCTAACAGGACACGATCACCTGTTTTGAAAAAATCTCCGAACATGATGGCAAACCAGCCCGCGAAACTGACAATGACTTCTCTTAATGCGTAAGTGATACCGGCACCAGCTAAGCCTATAGCGGTCGTAAATCCTGATAAATCATTTCCAAAGATATAAATAAAAGAAAGCGCAAAAATGACATTACTCATCCATCGGGCAATTTTTTGGGTAACATACCAGTTTTCTGATGATTTGTACTGTTTATACAAGCGGTTCATCGTAAAACGGCGGATGATCAGTATAATGATAATGATCAAAGCAAAAAATATGATGTTTGTGAGCAGTGGATTCGCCTCTGTAAACTGTGTGATCCATTCTTTCATGACTTAGGCTCCTTTTATCACAAGTATCGTGAAACGGTATAGTTCAATCATACCAGTTAAAAGAGCTTATGTGGATTATTATGCCTTCCAGCTGTTCAGATCGTTTCTATTAAGTGGATCAGTTTCATACTTCGTTTGATGGCTCTTGTCAGCAGCTTTGGTCCATTTTTCATGGCTTCATTTAAGGTCATAGGCGCATCCACGATGGGAATTAGCGCAAACAAATTCTCCTCTTGGATTGCTGTTCGGTCACTGTCTATTTTTCCGGCAAACAAAATCGTCGGTATACTATATTTTTTTGCTAAACGACTGATACCAACAGGCACTTTCCCACTTAATGACTGATCATCGAACTTTCCTTCTCCAGTGATCACTAGATCTACCTCTTTAACTATAGCTTCCAGATCTCCTTTTTCTGCTAACAGTGTCAAACCGCTCCAAAATGTACACGGAAAGAATGATAAAACGGCGAAACCTATTCCACCTGCTGCACCCGCTCCCTTTGTAAAACGTTCGTCCTTTCCAGTCTCATTGGAAACCAGATTCGCATACTGTTTCATATCGCTGTCATAAGTAGCGAATTCCTGGTTACTTAATCCTTTTTGTTCCCCAAAAACATGGACAGCTCCTTGTTCTCCCAGCAGTGGATTTGTCACATCAGAAGCAATCTGCCAGTTTACGTCATGTACACGTTTATCCATGCCGCTTGTATCTATGGAATGAATTTGACTTAACTTTACAGGTAACTTTGACAGCACCTCATTTTTATCATTTTTAAATACAACTCCTAAAGCCTGCAGCAAACCACTTCCACCGTCAACGGTCGCACTTCCGCCTAAGCCTAAGATAATCTTTTGAGCTCCTTTATCAAGTGCTTGAGTAATCTGCTCGCCTACACCATAACTTGTATGGTTGTCAGGATGCAGTGTCTCTTTATCAGCCTGAATCAGACCGGCTCCTTCCGCGACCTCGATCACTGCTGTTTTTTCGCTTTTGATCCAGCCCCATCGCCCAAGGTAAGCTTCACCATTGACACCCGTTATTGACTCAGTAATGATTTCTCCATCTAAAGCACTGACAAAGGCATCCACCGTTCCTTCGCCTCCATCAGCGATAAGGAAAGACGTCACTTCGTGGTTGGGGAGCGCATTTTTGACACACTGATTTGCCGTTTCACTCGTCATTGACCCTTTAAATGAATCGATGGCTGCTAATATCTTCATCATTCTCCGTCTCCTTTAACCTTTTTTTCAGTATAGCACAGGTCGACATTTATAAAACGTCATGATTTTTACAACTCGTTTAAAAGAAAGACGCAGCGATACGCGCCGCGTCTTTGTATATACTATTTCAATTCTGGCCAATATTCTTTGTTGGCTTCTATCAATGCATCCAAGACTTTCCTTGCTTTTTTTGCATCAACGACTGTACGATTGAGTGTCAAAGCCTGCAACGCTTTGGTATATGATCCTTCCATATAAGCTTCTACAGTTAAACGTTCAAATGCATATTGATTTTCAATCAGACCTTTATAAAATGTGCCGATCTTCCCTACTGCATAAGGAGCGGGACCATTTGCCCCGAGTGAAGCAGCAACTTCTACCATACTGTCGTCCGGCAAGTTCGCTACGATACCATTATTTCTGACCATCACTACAAATGTTTTACGCAGGTTATTTGCGATCGAAGCTGCCACTTCCACCATCATATCCCCATGTGCATCGTTATGAACAACTTCAGAATCTTTCGCCGTTCCCTTTTCAACAATACGTCGGCATTCCTGAAATACCTTTTTTTCTCTTCCAATACGCACTTCATCTGTACGAGTCCATTCAGGATCTAATTTTGATAATTTGTACTCCGGGTAAAGGTAATACTGCAAATACGTATTAGGTAAATAGTCAGGGAAATCAATGAGCATATCTTCAACCATTGCATAGGTTTCAAGCCAGGACTGATCACGCTGTTCAGCATCTACTGGTCGGAAACCACCGTTTAGCACAATCTTCTTGATCTCAGGCGCTCTGTTTTTCCCTGTTTCATCATAAATCTCAGTAAACCACCCAAAGTGATTGAGTCCAAAATAAACAGGTTCGAGATTATTTACATCTTTATCGATCAGACTTGCAAATGAGCGTAACAGGTTGACCGGCTGATCACAGATGTTCAGTATTTTATCTTCTTTCGGGAAGAGCTTGTCTAAAGCTAAGGCAACGATTGCAGCCGGATTTGTGTAGTTTAAAATCCAGGCATCCGGGCTTAAACGACGCACATCTTTTACCATTTCTTCCATATCACGAATGGAGCGCAGACCATAGGCGAAGCCGCCTGGTCCACATGTTTCCTGACCGATCACGCCTAAACTCAAGGGTATTTTTTCATCTTTTTCACGCATTGCGAATCCACCCGTACGCATCTGACAGAAAACGAAATCGACATCTTTATAAGCGACTTCTTTGTCAGTTGTATATATGATTTCTACTTCGGGTGCTTCTTCCTTAAATAATATTTTTGCAAATTCGCCAATTACTTCTTGTCTTTTTTCATCGATATCATACAAGACAATCCGATTAAGAGCGAATTCTTTTAAATGTGTGGTCATAGCTTTTAGAATACCAGGCGTCCATGTGGAACCTCCACCTACTAAAACGATATTATTCTTTTTCATTATTTTCTCCTTTTCCTATTATTCTTATGAATTTTTATGTTCGTAAATGTAATTGTCGACAATGTTTCTCATTTTGGATATACGACCACCATAAACAACATGTATTGTGTTTTCATCCGGTCTTACAATTCCATTGGGTCGAGTACGCTTCAGAAGATTTTCATCGACTAATTGACTGTCTTTCACTTCTACCCTTAATCGACTAATACAATTATCTACATCCGTAATATTCTGAAGTCCACCTAGACCATTGATAATATTTTCAGCCGTTGATCTATCTGATTCTTTTACACTGACGCTTTCATCCACTTCTTCCTCATCTTCGAAATCTGTTTCTCGTCTACCAATCGTCATAACATTAAATTTGGAAATAATGAATGTGTACGAGAAGTAATACATGGCAAAGAATAGTGGTCCTGCTATTAGATAGATATACCATTTCGTTTCCATTCCTTGAAGCATACCGAATACGATCCAGTCAATGATCCCGCCTTGAATGTTTCCTATAGCTACATTTAATAATGCAGGAACCAAGAAAGCTAAACCTGCAAATATGGCATTGACTACCCACAAAATAGGCGAAATAAAGATAAAGGTAAATTCAATTGGCTCTGTGATACCTGTAAGTATCACAGCTGTCACGCCTGCCAGGAAGAATTTCAGTACGCGATCTCTTTTTTCAGGGCGTGCCATTTTGTACATTGCCAGAACTGCAGCAGGCATCCCAAAGACCATGTGTAGAATTTTACCTTGTGCTAAAAATGCAGTTGCGTCAGTTGAAAATTGAAGATTGTTATCTAACTGATATAAATAAATTTGTAATGCTCCAACTAAAGATTCTCCATCTATATTCTCAACGCCGCCTAAAGCTGTAAATCTAAATGTCTGGTTGAGGATATGATGAAGACCTGTTGGATTGATTATTTTTTCAGTGAAACCGTATAAGAAAACACCGAAAGATCCACTTTCACTGATTAATCCTCCAACAGTAATAATAGCTTGATTAATGAGTGGCCATACAAAGGCAAGTATGATACCTACAATAGCTAAAATAATTGCTGCTGCAATCGGTACGAATCGTTTCCCACTATAGAAAGTTAAAGCAGGGTGCAGCTCTGTTTCTCTGAATTTATTATGAAGGAAAACCCCCATTAAACCTGCAATGATCCCTCCAATAACATTCGTGTTGTAAACAAAAATCCCTAGTGTGCTGGTAAACAATGAATTCTGCAGGGTTGCATCGACTTGGCTTAGTCCTTCTACATCCATTAAGTGAGCAATCGAGGTAGTTTCTGCTGTAAATCCTTGAGCTTGAAGCACATAAGTCATTCCAAGCAGCATCGCAATATATCCTACCGCCCCAGCGTATACAGCTACTTCTTTGTCTCTCTTGACCATGCCTAGTGGTATAGACATAGCAAACAGTAATGGAAGATAGCCGAATGGCAAAGCAGAAAGTTTACGTATGAAACCAAAAATCAGTTGAAGTGTTTCATTACCCAGAAACGGAGCTACCTCAATTATAGCTGGATTTTGTAAAGCCGCTGCTAGTCCAAGGAAAATAGCCATAAATGACAGTAAACTGATTGGGAAAAGCAATGATTTACCGAAACTCTGGAAGTTCTTTTTAAAATTTGTCATTATAAAACCTCTCTTCATTAGTGTAAGATAATAATATTTCCAATTTCTTGAGGAGCAAGTGTGATTGTCTTGATTTCTTCTAGTCTTTCTTCCATTGCTGTAGCTGTAAAGGCTGTCTCAGGAAGCGCTACCGTAATGTCTTTATAATGTGGATTAAATAAACGAATAAAACGCTCTTTTTTATTTGTGAGTCTACTTGATGAAACGACTAATCCATTCAAGTTGAGCGATAAATGGGACTTTGTTTTTTCCACTGTACTTCTTGAATTGATATTGAAACGGTTAAACTCTTTTAATTGATAAGCTACGAGCGGTGTCAAATAATCCTTCGCGACATGACTTTCCTCTTCATGGGTATGAGCTATTTCAAAAGTGAATTCGAAGATAAACGGCTCGTCTAACAGCTGATTATCAGGTGTTTTGATTTCAATTCCTGAAGGCCTACCCGGACGGTTGATTAGGTCTCTCTGTCCCAAGTGAGAAAAAGTACGGAATAACGTTAAATGTATGGCATCATTTAAAACTTCGTATTCTTTCAAACCATTGGTATATACTGTGAAAGCAGAATCTTTATCCTTTAAAGTAATGAAGCTTTGTGTTGTTTCGATACTTACAGGTTTCTCAGCCCATTCATCTTCTTTCCATATATTTAACGCTTTTTCATTATAGACAGGTTTCAACTGGTTACTCATATAGCTATCCACTTTTACCTGATCTGTTGTAACATTTGTTTTAAAAACAGCTCTATAACGATTGTCTTTAGTTTTGTTCTCGTGATTCAGCGTTACATACACTTTTGGATCACCAGGATATAAACTTAGAGTGACATTAAAATTTACATCGCGTTCAGCTTTTTTCTTCTCTCTTTGCAGCTGATTTTCAGGTACTCTCATCAGCCAGTCTATAGTCATTTTTTTGTAGTGTTCTTCTTCTACAACGTTAACTGTCATTTCCCCACAGTTTTCACTATTCAATATCCAGTCATTATAAGGTGGTGAGTAGTCATAGCTGTCTCCGGCATCTCCACTGTTCTCAATTGAGAGAATATTTGTGTAAACATCCTGAGTCTTCTTGGATTTATAGCATAATATATTAGAATCTACGAACAGTTTGCCAAATTCATTAGAGATACATTTTTCAGTCGTCGAAGCTGTGATCTGTTTCGTCTCATCAACCTCTTCATAAGTGAGGTAACGAGCGGATAATCCTTCAATTTCACTGATTGGAAGGACAATTTTAGTTCTATATACCCTTATATCTTGTAATCGGGCAGCTACTTGTCGATCTATCAGTCCGGCGTCTTCCTGTTCTTGAGTTATTATAGAGTACTCTAACTCTTGATTGTCTTCATCAAATATTCGAAATCCTCTTGTTCGCGTCAACATTTCCAAATTCACCAACTGATCGACACGTTTTTCAGGAAGCGGATTGACCAGCACAATTGTCTCAGAGCTTTCTTTATTTCCCAAAGCCATTAATCTTAAATGAAGTTCGATTTGTGTATCGACCATTTCTTTTGCATTTAGTAACCGCTGCTTGATATCCTGGTTGACTTTATCCGAATTACATCCACCGATACTGTCATGCGCATGAGTTCCAAATAATATTTTTGATACTTTCTCAATAACTCCGTGTGGATAAGCAATGCCAGCTTCTTCACCAATCATTGCCAAAGGTTCCAATACGTTATATAAGTTGTTTTCAATTTCTGTATTCAGTAATTTAATATCCATACGAGTCGACCCAATCGTTCGATGGATACGGGCATGCTTACTATCGATCAACTCCCCAGTAACTACTTCTAGTTTGTCTTTATTTAAAGCGTCAACATAAGACTCAAAATCACTAAGCATAACCTGATCTTCAGGATAAATCTGCTTCATATTTTCCATCACTTGATAGATATTTTTTTGAATAGGCATTTGATCATGTCCATTCATGATAAGTCTTGCACTTGATGCTGAGTAATTATCTAATACAGGCATAATTTTATTCATACGTTTTCTTAATTCATCAGGTTCCAGTTCTAGATACTTCGCTCCCTGGTAACCTGTAGCTAAGTTGACCCCAACCACCTCTGAACCATCGATGCCCTTCCATAAGAAGTCAGATTTTTGAGCCTTCAACTCGCTGAAGCCTCTCCAGAAGAAGGTAGAATCTATGCCAAATTGTTTATAGATCTGTGGCATCTGGCTTGCATGTCCGAATGTGTCAGGTGCGTACCCGACAAGCATTGGTTCTCCAAATTCTTCAGCACGCTTGATACCATAATATAAGTTTCTGAAAATAGATTCACCGTGAACTAGAAGCAAGTCTGTTTGTGTATACCAGGGTCCAACTCTTAAACTTCCCTTTTCTATCAACTTTTTTAATCTCGGCTTTCCTTCTGGTTCCAATTCCAGATAGTCATCAATCATTACACTTTGCCCATCTAGTATATATATCGTATTTGGATTCTCCTCAAGAAATGCCATGACTTCCTGCATATGATTTCTTAACAATACCTTAGTTTCATCTTTTGTAAAATACCACTCTCTGTCCCAGTGTGTGTGCATTAAAATTCTAATTTCTCTACTCACAGAATTCTCCTCACTAATTATTTGACTTGAACATAGTATAACGCTTACATTACACGCTGAAATCCAAAGGTGTGGATAATTATCCAAAAAAACAACCGTACGTTTTCGCTAGATGATTTAGACGAAGACGTACGATCGATTATCTTGTTTAAGTTTTTAGAAATATCCCATGTTTAACTGATTGATCACTTCATTGATCATTAATATCATATGGATCTGTTGTTCTCTTGAAATACCTTTCATTTTATCTATAGATACATCGTGATGAAATGAGACCGAACTCCCCTCCATAATTGACGAATCCTTTTTTGTTATAGCAAGAATACTCATTTTAGCCTTTTTTGCATCGTGCATTAACTGCAGACAGCGTTGTGTTTCGCCTGAACTAGATAAAATCAATAGGCTGTAATCTTTAAATTTTTCCAGCATTTGGAGTTCTGAAACAACGATTGCTGGAATACCTAAATATAATAGCTGTCTTGCCATATACTGGGCAGAGACATGCGAAGCTCCTAAACCAAATAATAATAGATGATGTCTGTTTCTATAAAGATGTTTCACTAACTCATTAGCACTCTGGAAGTCTATTTTACTTAAAATATATTCTGTATTGCGTATATGTCTGGTAGATTTTGTTTTAATATGATCGATATCTTCACTAATAGCGTACTTTAGTTCACTGAAACCATCAAAGCCTAATAACTTACTGGTTCTGTTGATTGTTGCTTGTGACGTATAACTTGCTTGAGCTATTTTAACCACTGTCTCATTAGGGATAGATTGAAAATGTTCTTCCAAATAATCTAAAACTGCTTTTTCACTTCTAGTCACTGGTCTGTCAAAATTGCGTTCTTTCAACTGATGGATGACACGATACATTATGATCACTCCCGAATTTACTTAATTTACCTCTCTAGTTCCATTTTACTTGAAATTTTCCTAAATTGATAAATTAAGTTAATATCTGTTTTATTCTTCCTGCCTTAAGTGTATACTGTATAAGGGTTTCAGCACGTCTGAGACTTATTAAAAATATTAACAGCGGGAGAGATTATTTTGGAAAGAGCTTTAGGTACTGTTGTTCGCGGACTGCGCAGTCCCATTATCAAAGAAGGCGACAATATGGAAGATATTGTTGTGGAAACGGTATTGAATGCCGCAGAGGCAGAAGGCTATAGTGTAAGGGACAATGACGTGATTACGATGACCGAGTCCATAGTCGCGCGTGCACAGGGAAATTATGCCATGCTGGACGATATCGCGACTGATATCGGGCATAAATACAATGGCGAAACCATTGGCGTCGTGTTTCCTATTTTAAGCCGTAACCGTTTCTCAAATATACTGAAAGGTATCGCACGCGGTACAGGTAAAGTTGTCCTGCTCCTCAGCTATCCATCTGATGAAGTTGGCAATCACTTAGTCTCTTTAGACGAACTGGATGAAAAAGACATCAATCCATGGACCGATGTTCTTTCTGAAGATGACTTCCGCAGCCACTTCGGTTATAAGAAACACCCATTTACAGGTGTCGATTATATCGATTACTACAAATCGCTGGTAGAAGCGGAAGGTGCAGATTGTGACGTTGTTTTTTCAAATGATGCCAGAACTATCGTCGATTACACCCAAAATGTCCTAGCCTGCGATATTCACAGTCGTTTCCGTACAAAGCGCTTAGTCAAGGCTGCAGGGGCTGAAAAGGTTTATGGCCTGGATGATGTGTTGACAGAAGCAGTCAACGGCAGCGGCTTTAATTCAGAATATGGACTCTTGGGTTCAAATAAAGCAACAGAGGATACCGTTAAACTCTTTCCCGACAACGGCCAGCCTTTAGTCGAAGCAATTCAAAGTCGTTTTAAAGAAAAAACAGGCAAGAATGTTGAAGTGATGATTTATGGTGATGGTGCGTTCAAGGATCCCGTTGGACAAATCTGGGAACTGGCAGACCCTGTCGTTTCTCCCGCCTTCACAAAAGGACTTGAAGGAACACCGAATGAAGTGAAACTAAAGTACTTGGCAGACAATAATTTTTCAGAGCTGAGCGGTGACGAACTTCAGACTGCAATAAAAGAACATATCAGCAGCAAAGAGATGGATCTGGTCGGCAAAATGGAAGCACAAGGAACCACTCCCCGTCGATTGACTGACTTGATCGGTTCTTTATCCGACTTAACGTCCGGCAGTGGCGATAAAGGAACACCGATCATCCATATCCAGGGATATTTCGACAACTTTACAAGTTAAATTAACTGAAAATTGAACATGCAAAAAGAGATCAGACTGTATAGGTTATGATCTCTTTTTAAACTATTCATTCTTTTATCATGCAGGAATATATATTTATTTGATCATGACATTCTCAAAATAGTCAAAAGTACTTTTCAATTACTTGGAAAGCTTTTTTTGACGTCTCTTCGTTCACTTTTATCACGGTACCATTTTTTCTATAGTAATCGAGTAGCGGAAGGGTTTTCTTATGATAAGTCTTGAAACGCTGCTCAATTGTTTCTTCGGAGTCATCATCCCGCTTTCTTTTCGAGAGTCGATCAAGTAGAATAGCTTTATCTATATCCAAATAAAAAACAACCGGTTGCGTTTTTGATATTTCCTTTAGATTTTCGGCCTGATTCAAGGTACGAGGATAACCATCCAGAAAGACAGTCTCATCGGGTCTCAGCTGATTTAATCCATCTTCTACTAAAAAATTAACGATATCATCGGGAACCAATTCTCCTGCCGAAACGAATCGATCAGCCCTCTTACCCAACATTGTGCCTTTATCAATTTCATTGCGAAGGATATCTCCAATTGACATCACAGAATAACCATATTTCTCTTTTATCTTCAAAGCGACGGTACCTTTTCCAGATCCCGGTGGACCCATTAGAATATATATCATAGCTAAGCTCCTTTGCCACACTTGTATTGATGAAGAATGAATAATCTCAAACATAAATAGCTTGTACATTATTACGAATATCCTCTAACCTTAATACGATGGTATTTATTATCCGCTTTTAATAAATAAAAGAAAGAAGTTATTCAAATTTTTGAACACTTCTTCCTTTTGAACGATTTATACTTTTTAACCCATCATATTACTAAAAGATTAAATCATTTGTTACCCTTTTACAGTATATTTTGTATCCGACAAGGCAGACTTGAGTGTTTGCTTGTCGATTTCTTTCTGGCTTTCTACAGTGACTTTGTTGTTCGCTACGTCGACCTCTACTGAATCGACTCCTTCAATACTGGAAAAATTTTCCTTTACGGTATTGGCGCAGCCTTGACACTTCATACCTTCTACAGTTACTTCTTTTATCATGACTCATTCCTCTTTCCTTTTAATAAATTTTGATTTATTAAATATATCAAATTTTAAGCTTCTGCTCTGGCTGGTTTAAATTGACGTAAGCGCAGGGCATTCAAGAGTACCGATACGGAACTGAAGCTCATTGCGACAGCCGCGAACATTGGACTCATAAGTGGTCCGCCGAAAATGTATAATGCACCCATGGCTACCGGTATTCCAATGATGTTATAGGCAAAGGCCCAGAACAGATTTTGTTTGATATTTCTTAAAGTGGCATGGCTCAAGTCGATTGCAGTCAGTACGGACATCAGGTCGTTTCGCATGAGGACGATATCGGCAGATTCAATGGCTACGTCTGTACCTGATCCTACTGCGATACCGATGTCGGATTGAGCCAAGGCAGGCGCATCGTTGATCCCATCGCCGACCATTGCAACTTTTTTACCTTCTTCCTGCAATTTCTTGACTTCCTGTGCTTTGTCTTCAGGCAAGACCTCGCTCAACACACGGTCGATACCCAGTTGCTTACCTATAGCTGTTGCGGTTCGTTTGTTGTCGCCAGTGATCATAGCCACTTCCACACCGCGTTGTTTAAGTTCCTTAACGGCTTGCAGGCTATTTTCTTTTAATGTATCTGCAACGGCAATGATACCAGCTAATTTTCCATCAACTGACAGATACATTGGTGTCTTTCCTTCATCAGCTAATCGATCGGATGAATTTTCCATTTCAGATAAATCAATATTTTGTTCTACCATTAATCTTCTGTTACCGATATAGAAATTTTTTCTGTCCATTTCTACCCGGATACCATGCCCAGGAATGGCTTCAAAGTCAGTCGGTTTAGATAAAGTCATTTGTTCTTCTTTCGCTTTTTGAACGATGGCTTCGCCTAACGGGTGTTCAGAACCTGTTTCTCCAGATGCTGCATAGTTCAGAAGTTCTTCTTTTGAAAGTAGGTCTGTCGCCAATACATCAGTCACGACAGGTTTCCCTTCTGTTAGTGTTCCTGTTTTATCAAAGACGATGGTCTCTACGTTATGTGTCGTTTCCAAAGCTACACCACTCTTGATAAGCACACCATATTCTGCGCCTTTACCTGTTCCGACCATGATGCCTGTCGGTGTAGCAAGTCCCAAAGCACAAGGACATGCAATAACGAGGACCGCAATCGTAATGGATAAGGCGAATATACCGGTTTGACCAGCAATCAGCCAGGCGATCCCAGCCAAAGCTGCCAAGGCCATAACGATTGGTACGAAATAGCCAGTAATAATATCGGCCATTTTAGCAATAGGCGCTTTAGATCCTTGGGCGTCTTCTACCAACTTGATGATTTGAGATAAGGTCGTGTCATTTCCTACACGTGTAGCCCGGTAATCGATCGAGCCGTTTTTATTTAAACTGGCACCAATGACTGTGTCTCCACTTTGTTTTTCTACTGGAATACTTTCTCCAGTCAGCATGGATTCATCAACAGCCGTGCGACCTTCCATGACAACGCCATCTACGGGCATTTTTTCTCCTGGACGTACTCGGATAATATCCCCTGGAGCCACTTGTTCAACAAGTACTTCACGTTCTTCATCGTTTCTAACAACTCGCGCTTTTTTGGGAGCCATATTGATCAGTTTTTCAATGGCTGAGGACATTTGCCCTTTTGATCGTTCTTCTAAAAACAACCCTAGTGTATGAAGCGTCAAGATAACCCCAGTCACTTCGTAGTAGAGCAAACCGGCCAAATCAGTGTTCCCCATAACGATTCCAATAGTTGCTCCAAGACTGTAGATAAAAGCTGCCGCTGTACCCAAGCCGATCAGTGAGTTCATATTCGGGTGACGTTTGATCAAAGCTTTGAATCCTTTTTGGAAGTATTCCAAGCTTACCGCTATAACAGGGAGCGTTAATATTAGTTGTAAAAGAGCAAAATTCAATGCGTTTATATCTGGGTCAATAATACCTGGGAGCGGCATACCGATCATGTGTCCCATAGATAACACCAGAAGTGGAACTGTGAATAAGGCAGAAACCCAGAAACGATTCAGTATTTGCTTCATTCTCTGTTGTTTCTTTTCACGTTTCTCTTCGTGAGCATTCGATTTTACTTCAGTCGTTTCAAGTGTTGCCGTGTAGCCAGTATTGTTTACAGTGTCTGCTATATCTGCTGGAGAAAGTTCCAGTGGATTATATGAGATCGTCAGTTTTTCTGTTGCCAGATTAACACTTGCTTTGTCTGCCCCACTCAACTGACGCGCTGCTTTTTCGACTGTTTGAGCACATGTGGCACACGTCATGCCTTCAATGGCAAAGGTCTGTGTTGTTTCTTCCTGCGGGACAACGGTGTAACCTGTATCATCTACTGCTTTTTGTAATTTTTCAAATGAAAAATCTGATTCATCGTATTCCAAACTCAATTTCTCTGTTGCCATATTGACCGAAGCTTTACTCACTCCAGGCATTTTTTTTGCTGTTTTTTCAACTGTCTGTGCACACGACGCACATGTCATTCCCTCTACGCTGAATTCATTACTAGTCATATTATCCCTCTTTTTTTAGTATTTATTACTTTCTTGCTTATTGATATGTGTTTTATCTAAAGTACTTCTTTATTGCTATCTATTGAATAGCTTTTGAGATAGTATTGCTTCAAACGCGTTTACAAATGTGAATTTTAAATCTGTATTAAGATTACATCTGTAAACATAAATTGTCAAGCCTTTTTTTAATATAAGTTTTACCAATGCCGAAAGTTGCACTCTCTTCTTTCTTAGACGACTTGGTTAGTATTTTTAAATAGCTTTATGATAGAATGTTTTTGTCATTTGAATTAAAAGATCAGTCAAAGAGATCTTGTTTTATATTTACTTCTAGAATAATTCGTTCAGATGTTTAAGGAGTCAAAGGGTTTTGACTCTTACCTTATATAGGCTTGCACTTAGAAAAAATGTCTTAGTTTTGAAGTTTATAATAGACGGAATGCGCTGAAGATGGCGATGTTCGGCTGGTTACCCACTCTTTTACTTTGGAAAGTGTCGAACTTCCCTTCGCTTCGGCTGTTTCTCCCCGATTTAGTTCACGAATGCGCCGAAGATGGCGATGTTCGGCTGGTTACCCGTTCTTTTACTTGAGAAAGTGTCGAACTTCCCTTCACTTCGGCTGTTTCTCCCCGATTTAGTTCACGAATGCGCCGAAGATGGCGATATTAGAGGTAATCTTCGTTAAAGGAACAGAAATGAAACTAAGCGCCTGTTTCTAAAAAAAAACACTCTTCCTGCTGGACAAACATACCCGCAGTTTTAAGAGTGCTTTTTTGATAAAGTATATGCTGATTTTCAGTTGACTTTTATTACTTAGGAAGAAAGATTTTGAATGTTGTTCCTTTTCCTTCTTGGCTGTCAACGGTTATTGTACCGTGATGCGCGTTGATTATTTCTTTGACCACCGCTAGCCCCAGGCCTTGTCCTTGAAGTTCGCTGTTACGCGACGGTTCAACTTGGTAAAAGCGTTCGAAAATATATTTCTGTTTATTTTCTGGAATGCCTTCTCCATTATCTTTCACGGTGATGATCTGTTCATCAGAAGTTTGAAGTGAAAGTACACTGATCCTGCCGCCTTTTGAAGTGAATTTTATAGCATTAGACAAAAGATTCGTCATGACTTGTTCCAGCTTGTTTCTATCTGCTTCAATGATACCAAATTCAGCTTCCAGTTCTAACCTGATGTTTTTCTCCTCAGCAAGGGCTTCAAAAGCAAGCAGTGTCATCGAGAGAAATTCTTTGATATCAAACCTTTCCAACGTCAGCTCGTTGTTGCTCTCTTCTACATCTTCCAGCTGATCGATCATTTTTATCAAATGAGTCAGACGAATGACTTGGCGGTTCAGACTGTTCAGCCGTTCGGGCGTCGCTTCCCATACTCCATCTATCATAGCTTCGATATTCCCCTGAAGTGTGGTCAGTGGTGTCCTTACCTCATGAGCAAGATCTGAGATCATCTGGTTGCGAATCCTTTTCTGTTCAGCTAATTGTGCGGCCAGTGCAGACACACTCTGCTCAAGCTGATAGAGTTCTCTTATTTCTTCGCTGTCTGTCAGAGCTGCTCCTTCTATTTGTCCTTGGGCAATTTTTTGAGTCTTTAAACTGGTTTTGGCAATAGGATCACTTAAACGTCTTGATATTAAATAAGCGATAATACAGGCTACAATGATTGAAAATATTCCCATCGTAATGATCAGCATTGTCAAGTCATCTATAAATTCCGCCTCTTCTACTGTATATCCCTGAAAACCGGGATAAGAAAGGACTGCGGAGCCAATCACTTCTCCCTGGGAATATATATCCACTCTTTCTTCTGTCCATCCCTCTCTGACCCCCATCATTTCTTCAGACATCATGTGCATATGATCTTCCATTTCATTTGACTGACTGTAGATTTCATTTCCAGCTTCATCAATGACACGCATAAGCATTCCAGACGAGTGCATTGCATGCATGGAATTTTGAGTCAGCGAAGAAAGGATATCGGTATCCCACTGGTTATCGCTTTGATACGCACTTTCTACCGCTTCTACGAGAGAGGCTTTTTCTGCTTCGTAACGATCACCTATATAATTACTGAATCGATTCTCTGTGGTCTGAAACATTAAAAGACTGAACAGAGCAATAATCACAGTGCTTCCAATTAAAATATAGGTAAACAAATGACTAAATAGTGTTTTCTTCATGTGCCACCCCAAATCGATATCCGCTGCCGTGTACCGTTTCGATATAGACAGGCTTTTTTGGATCAGGTTCTATTTTAGCTCTCAAATTTTTTATATGGGAATCGATTACACGATCCATAGCTGTCGCTTCCAGTCCTTTTACTTTTTCCAGCAACTGTTCGCGTGAAAAAACATGAAAAGGTTCTTTAGCCATTATAATCAACAGTTCAAATTCCGTGTGAGTAAGGACAACTCTTTTTCTATCTGACCTTACTTCTGCTTTTTCTGGAACAACAACCAGTGCGCCGTTATTGAATACCCATTTCTCACTTTTATCTAAACGTCCTGTTCTTCTTTGAACCGAATCGATACGTGCCATAAGTTCTCTGGGGCTGAACGGTTTAGTTATATAGTCGTCTGCCCCTAATTTCAAGCCTTTTACTACGTCTTTTTCATTGGATCGAGCGGTCAATAGGATAATGGGAACGTCTGATGTTTTTCTTATTTCCTCACTGATTTCCCATCCCGAATAATCCGGCAGCATAATATCAAGAATAACAAAATCCACCTGGGTCGTATCCATTATCTCAAATGCTTCTCGACCATTTTTGGCAAGATAAACAGAGTGCCCTTTCGCAATTAAATATGCTTCTATAATTTCGAGAATAGATGGTTCATCGTCGACTGCTAGTATATTCATGCATGATTCCTCCTTTAATGTCATATACTTTGTAAGTACGAGTCACTTTGTTTCGACTTTTTTAGTCACTTTTTATTGATCTGGTTTCCAGTCTTAAAATACCTGAGTGATTCCTATTTTCGAGACAGTTTTTATTATCGTAAGTTCAATTTAATTCTATCATTTATTTACCATGAAACCTATCATTCAGAATAGCAAAAAGTTATGGAGAGTTTATGGAGACGGTTTTATCATCATTACCGTCGGGTACTCCATTTTGAGCTTATAAAAAAATAGAGACAGAAAACAGGTTTGTTTTCCCCCTCTATTTGATCTTATTGTATTTTGCTAGTTATTCAAACACGCCCTTATTTGATGTATCCCATAGGGTCAACAGCAGTTCCGTCTTTTCGTACTTCAAAATGCAAGTGGACACCTGTCGAGCGCCCTGTTGTTCCCATAATGCCAAGCTGCTGGCCTTGAGAAACGCTTTGTCCGGGAGAAACACTCAAATTAGGCTGCATGTGAGCGTATAATGTAGAATAACCATCACCATGATCGATAATCACTGAATAGCCATAGGTATCTGAAAATTCTGCTGATGATACTGTTCCTGCACGCGAAGCGACGATAGACCCTCCACCAGCGATATCAGTTCCGCCATGTAAGGATTCTTGTTCTCCAGTGACAGGGTGAACTCTGTAACCAAAGGATGAGGAGATTCTTCCTTCAGCAGGTCTTATCCATCCATTGCTTTCTGGTTCTTCATTTTCCTTTGTCTCTTTGGAAGAAGTTGTGACTTCCTCTTTTTTCTCCTTTTTCTCTTTTTCCTGTTTTTCTTTTTGCTTGTTTTTTTCTTTGGCTGAGCGTTCTGCTTCTTCTTTGTCGTTTTCCTCTTTAAAGATACGCTGCTTTTCTGCTTTCACTTCTTCATCCGAGCTGCTCGTACGTTCTGCTATAATATTTTGTTCATTAATGAAAGTTTCTTTTTCTTTATCCGTCATATCATACTCTTTGGCGATTTCTAAAATTTTATCATCCAGCGCGTTCCGCTGTTCGATCATATCATTGCGACTACTCAACATTGATGCTTTTACTCTGGCTAGCTCTTTCTGATCATTATCCAGATTTTCCCTGGCTTTTTCCAGCGCATTCTGATTTTCCGTTCGTTTGATTTTATTCTCTCGTTCAGCAACAGCTGATTTATTTGCTTCATGCCATTTTTTAACTATATCCGTCAAGCTTCCAGCCTCTTTGATCGTTTCAAAAAAGCTTGCCGATTCTATTTTTTCCTTGTCCTTGGTGTCCTGTTCCAGTTGTTTTTCCAATTGAGTGATTTCTTTTTTATATTTTTTCATTTCTTCATTAAGTCTTTCACTGTCTTTTTCAAGTTCTATAATATTTGTTACGTCGGCATCGATCGCTGTTTGTGCACTGGTCACTTCTTTTTTGAGCAGTGCTGCTTGTTTAACTTCTAAATATTCCGAGTTTTCCGAGGCCTCCGCACCTGTCAGATGCATCATTGATCCAGTCAGTACGAGTGCAGTCATTAAAGTCAATGCAAATTTTTTGTTCAATTAAAGCTCCCCATTCTTTGTGATTCTTTTCAGTTGATTATAATTATAAAGTGGCTGATTCATTTAATATAGTTTTTACGTTAATATTCTCATATCTTTCACTCGAACGAGTATAGCATGAATACCTCTATTTTAACATTTTATTTATGTAACAAATTGAACGGTTTTTGTCATCCAAACGTATTATAATGACAAAAAAGGTTTCCTTTTCCCCAGGATCGATTATCACTCGGTTTTATGACTGCTGTAAAACTTGAAAGTAAAAAAGAGCAGACATAACAAGTAATTTTCTCTACTTGTCACATCCACCCTTTTTATATTCAGTTTCAGCTATGGCTGACTATTCATAAAGCGTTCCAGCTTATTTCAATGCTGAAAGTCTCATACTAAAGTTGCATGTCATAGCACACTGGTTTCATTTAATTGCTCAAACGCCTGTTTACCAATTCCAGTCAAATGATCCATGCATTTCATTCATCCATGAGTTGACGCTGTTAACGGAATTATCAGTAAAATCTCTCATATAACCCCACATATTTTCAAAGAAGTTCGTTGAGTAGTTCAGCTCATCTCTCTCTCCATCTTCATTTGAAGAGTCCAGCCATCCCCACGTCGTTCTGTGAGCGTTTCTCCAGCTGTGATTGTTTCTATCATTATAGTCTGATCTTCTGCTTTCGTATTGATTTCTATCTTCTGTTACAGGTCTTCTAGTGTCATTCCGGTTTCTATTGGATCGGTTCCATTCTTCATTTCTAAAGTTTCTTCCATGCATTCCACCGCCTGACATATGATCGTTCATGACTTCATTATGGTTTGCCCAATCATCATTCACACTGTTATACCCATTCATTTCGGCTGAAACGTCCATAGTCTGACTGTCTGTGAAACTCAATCCTGCTAATCCTAATGCTACGACACTGACGCTAACTACTTTTCTTTTCAACATATTATTCATCCTTCTATGATTTCTGTAATTACAGTATTAAAAATAAATATGGAGAAAATATGGATTGATATAAGTTATTTTTTTTTTTGATTGTTTTTACTCTGTATCATCTTTTTATCTCATTTTTTGAATCAGAAAATCCTTCATGAGTAAGATAAAGGTTAAGATCTGCAGGCAGGGAGTCGGTGAGTACACGTTCTGCATTCACTTTATCTGTTGTTTCATAATGGTTGATTGCCTCTTCAACGCTCGCTCCACCTAATTGTTTTCGGTCGATCAATCGTTTCTTCAGCCTTTCAAGTTTCGTATCGATGAATAGTGTGTAATCAGAATAGTTTTTCAATGACCGCCATCCTTCTTGATTCAAAAGTAAATAATTGCCTTCAATCAAGACAATATTTGCATCCACGCTCCTTGTTTCTTTGGAAACATCATGAAGTGCACGGTCGTAAATTGGCCAGTTTACGGATGGTTGTTCCTTGAGCTCGATGATTTTCTTTTCAAAAGCTTCAAAGTCAAATGTCTCAGGAATACCCTTAAATTTTTTCAAAGGAAGTATTTCTCCATTTTTCATAATCGTATGTTTTTCTAAGTAAGCATTGTCATGGTGGAAACCATCCATCGGTACTGTCTGAAAGGAATAAGGCCTTTCTTTTTCATCATAAAGCTCTTTTAAAAACAGAGCCAGAGTCGTTTTCCCAGCTCCAGGTGGCGCTGCTAAATAGACGATAATGCGTTCTTGCTTTTTCTTTCTGAGTCTTACAAGTGTATCAAGTAAAGGTTTAAAGATATATTCTACTTCACTTTTTCTAAACGAGACTTTTATCTTATGGCCCGTTACATTATACGTTTTATTTATCACTGATCATCCACCTCGCTGTATCCAGGGATATCTTGAGGCTCATAGTACACTTCTTCCATACATAAGCCGGTCGGTGATGCCGTGGGTCCTGCTGCTTCTCTATCTTTTTTGGTAATGATTTGCTCAATAGTATTCGGCTCCCGGCGCCCATCTGCTATCTGAAGCAGTGTTCCCATTAATATGCGAATCATATTATACAAAAAACCATTCCCAATAAAAGTAAATACCCATTCATTCGTTTCTTCATTCACTTCCACTGATGCTTTGTAAATCGTGCGTACCTTATCTTCTTTGTCAGAATGTGTCGATGCAAAACTTGTGAAATCATGTGTCCCTATGAGGTGTTTTAGAGCCTCTTCAACTTTTGATTTGTTCATCGGATAACGGTGATGATGACTAAAGTGGCGGAAGAAGGGGTTCTGAAACCGACTATTATGAACACGGTAAACGTATTTTTTCCCTTTCGCCATGTACCGTGCATGAAATGAATCGTCCGCTCGGTCAAGGTCTAAAATAGTAAGGTCAGAAGGGGTGCTGGCATTCATTCCAGTCATGAGTCCGACCGGGTCGATTTCAAAAGGAAAGTCAAAATGAACGATTTGTCCGCTGGCATGAACACCCGAATCTGTACGCCCGGCACCATAAATACGAATCTTTTCTCCCTTGGCTAGGAGTGTGAGAGCCTTTTCCAGTTCACCTTGAACTGTGCGCTGATCGGGCTGGATTTGAAAGCCGGAAAAATGAGTACCATCATACAGAATCCTTGCCTTATATCTTGAACCAGTCATAATTATCTTCCTTTTCATATTTATGTAAAGTATTTTCCTTTTTTAAATAGTGATTTTGTCGGTCAGCTGACAAAATCTGCCTTATAAGAGAGATTTCGTGCCAGGCTTAATTGCTTTCTTAAGCAGTTTAGATCTGTATTGTCGAAACTGATGAAGATAAACGCGTTGCTTATGCAGTTTCTGTTTTATTTGCCGAAACTGATAAAGATAAACGCATAGCTTACGCAGTTTCACTCCCATTCCGAGAAACTGATGAAGATAAGTCCGTTGCTTTTCCAGTTTGCGTCTCATTCGGTTAAGCTGGTGAAGAAACACTAGTAACTTACCTATTTTTAATAAAAGGAAAAGGATAAAGATGGCTATCTTTATCCTTCTGAATTAAGTTCTTAAAACAAACAATAAAACGGAGAGTAGTGCAAAGGTAACCATTACGGCAGTATCTCGGCCGCTCCAGGCTAGTTGCCGGTATTTTGTCCGACCTTCGCCACCTTTATATCCACGTGCTTCCATCGCTGTTGCCAGCTCTTCTGCCCGGTTGAACGAGCTCACGAACAGGGGTATCAGTAAAGGAACGATTGCCTTCATTTGCTCGTAGATGTTTCCTTCTCCAAAATCGATCCCGCGAGCTCTCTGGGCATTCATGATTTTTTCTGTTTCATCCATCAGCGTCGGTACGAAACGCAACGCAATCGACAGCATCAGTGCAATTTCATGAACCGGCAGTTTGATTGCGGCAAAGGGTCTCAGTAAAAACTCTATTGCATCTGTTAAAGAAAGCGGCATCGTTGTCAAAGTCAGAATCGTCGACATGAAAATGATGAGGACGAAGCGAAGAAAAATGAAAACTCCATTCAATAATCCTTCTTCAGAAATGACAACAGGGCCAAATCGAAACCAGATCGTCTGTCCACTCGTGAAAAGGATCTGGAGGACAACTGTAAACAGGATAAGCCAGATAAGTGGCTTAACTCCGTTAATAAAGAATTTCGGGTTGATTTGGGTTAATTTGACCGCAGCCAGGACAAAAGCAACCATCGCTACATAAGATATCCAGTTATTCGCCAGAAAAATGATGATAATGAACCAGATCGCACCCAGCAGTTTCGTACGCGGATCTAGTCTGTGAATCAGGGAGTCCCCGGGTATATACCGCCCGAAAATCAATTTATCCATCATAAAGAACCACCTCCATTAGAAGGAAGTCTATTAATAATTTGTTCAGCCAGCTCATCTGTTGTCAGTGGCAGTGAATCAAATGTCCAATCAAATTTTTTTTCAAGTTCACGAGCGAATTTCACAGTAGAAGGAACACCGAGCTGCATACTCGCTAACCAATCAGCTTCTTTAAATATCTCCTTAGGGTGACCTTCTTTCATGACTGTCCCTTTCTCAAGGACGATCATATGATCTGAATAAGCGGCTACGTCATCCATTTGATGTGTAACGAGAATTATCGTTAATCCTTTATTTTTATATAAATCGTAAAACATCGTCATGATTTCTTTACGTCCCTGCGGATCCAGCCCTGCTGTCGGTTCATCCAAGACTAATACTTCTGGTTCCAAAGCCAACACACCTGCAATGGCCACACGTCGCATCTGTCCACCGGATAAATCAAATGGCGATCGATCCATAAACGTTTCGTCTAATCCAACCAACGGAAGTAGTTCGCGTGCTTTTAGGAGCCCTTCTTCTTCTGTCGACCCAAAGTTTTTAGGACCAAAAGCAATATCTTTTCCCACCGTCTCTTCGAACAACTGTGCCTCAGGAAATTGAAACACGATCCCGACTTTTTTACGGAGGGATTTGAGTCCTTTATTATCAGATGCATTCGTGATCACACGACCCCCAATAGTTACAGTCCCCTCGGTCGGTTTCTTCAATGCGTTCAAGTGCTGAAGAACGGTCGACTTGCCGCTCCCAGTATGACCCACGATCGATGTGAAAGAACCATCTTTAATGGAAAGATCGATATCATAGATAGCCTTACTTTCAAATGGCGTTCCTTTCTGGTAAGTAAAGCCTACATCCTGGAAATAGATGTCCATAACCAGTCCACCATCCCTTCTTCAGTTAAATAGTCATCAGGCACGCTTAATCCTTGTTTTTTTAAAGAAGCTTTCAAGCGTTCCGGGAAGGGGAGATCAAGTCCCATCTCCACTAGCTGTTCTCCATAAGAAAAAATCGTTTCCGGAGAACCTTCTTGAATCATCTTACCGTCTTTCATTACCAAGATACGTGTAGCAGCCGCTGCTTCATCGATGTCGTGTGTAATAGACAAGACAGACAGGTGCTCTTCTTCCTTCACTTCTTTTACTGTACGGAGGACTTCTTCTCTTCCCTGGGGATCCAGCATGCTGGTTGCTTCATCTAAAATCATGATAGCTGGGCGCAAAGCAACGATACCTGCAATCGCCACTCGCTGTTTTTGACCACCTGAGAGGCGGGCTGGTTCTCTTTCAGCAAATTCAAGCATATTGACCTTATCCAGAGCATTCCTTACGCGGTCGATCATTTCGTCACGCGGTATGCCCAAGTTTTCCAGTCCAAAAGCCACATCATCCTGAACCGTTGATCCCACAAACTGATTATCAGGATTCTGGAACACCATACCTACCATTTCACGAATAGACCAGACATTTTTCTCATTAAGCATCAATCCGCCTACTTTTACTTCACCGCTGTCAGGATCAATAAGTCCATTGATCGTTTTAGCTAAAGTAGACTTGCCGGAACCATTCGGCCCGATGATGGCGACCCATTCACCTTTGTTGATAGAAAAAGAAACATCCTGTAAAGCAGGACGCTGATCTTCATCATCGTATTTATATGTTATGTTATCTAAACGAATAATTTCAGTCATGATTTACCCTCTACTTTTTATTCAGCCTCAAGCTTTTATTTTGTTACTGGTGGGATGTCTTGACAGTTAGTCAACAGTACAAGATTACCAAAAAAGACCTGATATCACAATAGCAAACACCGCTGCAATCCTTTACAATGGTGAAACTTCTAGATTGAGCAAGATCAGAAATTGCTTCTTCTTAATACTTATTATTACTATGTATGGTTGTTTTTTATATAAAAAAACACTTCATGATATATGGTGTTTCTCCTGAGGTGACCTCAGGAGAAACTGAGCTAGACACTTGAAAGAATATCTTTCATCATCATAACGCTCATCATACATCCAAAGTGGTTTTGGTTATAGTTTATTGAACTTTAATTATTCAGCGTCTTCATCGTCTGAAACAACTGTTTTTTCTACTAATTCCAAAACAGCCATTGGTGCTCCGTCTCCACGACGAGGTCCCATTTTCAAGACACGTGTGTATCCTCCGTTGCGTTCTGCAAAACGAGGAGCTATGTCGCTGAATAGTTTTTGCAGTACAGTTTGTACTATGATTTCGTCTTCAGTCTCTGATACAGTTGCCAGTTCGTTACGTACAAATGTAGCAGCTTGACGACGAGCGTGTAAATCTCCACGTTTACCTAATGTGATCATCTTGTCTGCAATCGAAGATACTTCTTTTGCACGAGTCACAGTTGTCACAATACGTTCGTTGATCAGCAGATCAGATACTAAATCACGAAGCATTGCTTTACGCTGAGAACTAACACGTCCTAATTTACGATAAGCCATTGGTCGAAATCCTCCTTAAATACAAATTATTCTTCTTCGCGTAAGCCTAAGTCCAGCTCGCCAAGTTTCAGCTTTACTTCTTCAAGTGATTTACGCCCCAAATTACGGACTTTCATCATCTCAGGTTCAGTTTTATTCGTTAATTCTTGAACAGTGTTTATGCCAGCACGTTTCAAACAGTTATAAGAGCGCACAGATAGATCCAATTCTTCAATAGTCATTTCAAGCATTTTTTCCATTTGTGTTTCTTCTTTTTCGACCATTATTTCTGCTTCGCGTGCTTCTTCTGTCAAGTTAACAAAGATATTTAAGTGTTCAGTCATGATCTTAGCTGCAAGACTGACACCATCTTCTGGAGAAATCGATCCGTCTGTCCAAACATCAAGCGTTAACTTGTCATACTGTTCTTTTTCTCCAACACGTGTATTTTCGACATGGTAATTCACACGGCTGATCGGGGTATATATCGAGTCAACTGGTAATACACCAATCGGCATATCATCGTGTTTGTTGTGTTCAGCACGTACGTATCCTCTGCCTTTTTTTGCTTCCATGCGCGCATGTAAGTGTCCACCTTCAGAGACTGTACAAATATATAGATCCGGGTTCATTATTTCAACATCGCTGTCAAAAATAATATCTGCTGCTGTAACAGTAGCAGGCCCTTCTATATCGATTTCAATGGTTTTTGTATCTTCAGAATACAATTTGAGTGCAAGTTTTTTCAAATTCAATATGATGGCAGTGACGTCTTCAACTACACCATCAATCGCAGTGAATTCATGCAGAACACCATCGATCTGTAAAGTTGTGACGGCTGCACCTGGCAAAGATGACAAAAGAATTCGACGCAGGGAATTTCCTAAAGTTGTCCCGTATCCGCGTTCAAGCGGTTCAACGACAAACTTACCGAATTTTCCATCTTCACTGATCTCAACTGTTTCTATTACCGGCTTTTCAATTTCGATCATATAATCCGTTTACCCCTTTCAAAACGTTAATCCACGCTATCTCTAAAACGACATCTATAATAGTTGCTATTATACGCGACGACGTTTTGGAGGACGGCAACCGTTGTGTGGTACCGGTGTTACGTCACGAATTGCAGTGACTTCTAATCCTGTAGCCTGCAATGAACGGATCGCAGCTTCACGACCAGAACCAGGGCCTTTTACAGAAACTTCGATTGTTTTCATACCATTTTCCATACTGCCTTTTGCAGCAGCTTCAGCAGCCATTTGAGCAGCAAAAGGAGTCGATTTACGAGAACCTTTGAAGCCTAGTGCGCCTGCAGAAGACCAGGAAATTGCGTTCCCATGTGCATCTGTTATCATTACGATTGTATTGTTGAATGTTGAACGGATGTGTGCTACGCCATGTTCAATATTCTTTCTCACTCTACGCTTACGATTACGAGCGGGTCTTTTTACTTTAGCCATTCGTCGATTGACCTCCTAACTTTAGGTAATTATTTTTTCTTGCCGGCAATAGCGACTGCTCTGCCTTTGCGCGTGCGCGCATTGTTTTTTGTGTTCTGTCCACGTACTGGTAAACCACGACGGTGACGGATGCCACGGTATGATCCAATTTCGATCAAACGTTTGATGTTCTGGCGAACTTCACGACGAAGATCTCCTTCGATTTTACGCTTGTCTACTTCAGCACGGACTGCATCTAATTGATCGTTTGTTAATTCACGGACACGAATTTCTTCTGGAACATCTGCAGCTGCTAAAATTTCTTGAGCTGTTGTTTTACCGATTCCATAAATATAAGTTAAAGAAATGACGATATGTTTGTCACGTGGAATATCTACACCTGCTATACGAGCCATGTCTATGCACCTCCTATTTTAAAATTATCCTTGACGTTGTTTGTGCTTAGGATTTTCGCAAATAACCATTACTCGGCCATTACGACGGATCACTTTACACTTGTCACACATTTTTTTGACTGATGGTCTTACCTTCATGAACTTTCCCTCCTCGATTTCTTCCGGAGTCCTAAGTTTATTTAAATCGATACGTAATGCGTCCACGTGTTAAATCATATGGAGACATTTCAACCGTTACCTTATCCCCAGGCAGAATCCGGATGTAATTCATACGAATTTTGCCAGAAACGTGCGCTAGAATTTCGTGACCATTTTCAAGTTCTACTTTGAACATTGCATTTGGTAATGTTTCTAGAACAGTTCCTTCAATCTCTATAACATCATCTTTTGCCACGCCTGGTTACCTCCTTTGACATCTCGCTTTTGTACGCATGAATAGAGCGAGTGCTTTTAGCCTCACTTTATTTTATGCTCTAATAGTTGTTTGGTTTTATTCTTTTTGACGCTCGTACTATTATATCATGCATACATAACCATTGCAAGGATTTATCATAAAACATCGGACTACTTAGTTTAATATATCCACAATGTCCGAAAAGACTTGTTTTGGACTTTGTTCCCCATTAATTTCTCGTACCAGACCGAGATCACTGTAATGCTTCGCCAGTTTTTCAGTCTGTTCTTCGTTTACATCGATGCGTTTTTCAACGGTTTCCGGCTTGTCATCTTCTCTTTGATAGAAATCATGTGAGCCGCACTTATCACAAGTTCCTTCCACTTTTGGTGGATTTGTGACTTTATGATAGGTCGCACCACAATTAGAACACATGAACCGGCCAGTTAAGCGTTCCATCAGAATATCTTTCGGTACTTTGATGTAAAGAACGTGATCTAATCTTCTGTTTGATGAAGAAAGCGCCTGCTGCAGGGCGTGTGCCTGATTCAATGTACGCGGATATCCATCCAGAAGAAAACCGCTCCGAGCATCTTTTTC
This sequence comes from Alkalibacterium kapii, assembly GCF_007988865.1. Lineage (GTDB taxonomy): Bacteria > Bacillota > Bacilli > Lactobacillales > Carnobacteriaceae_A > Alkalibacterium > Alkalibacterium kapii. The sequence goes on from NZ_BJUY01000018.1 coordinate 27,762, forward strand.
AAGAAGACGTTCTCTTACTATGCCGTTTGTCACGTCATCTGGAACGAGTTCGCCTTTATCTATATACTCTTTTGCTTTCAAGCCAAGTTCTGTTTTGTTTTTCATGGCCGAGCGAAACATATCCCCCGTTGAAATATGAGGAATATTGTATCTTTCAGAAATACGAGACGCTTGGGTCCCCTTACCAGCTCCAGGAAGACCTAATAGGATCAAATTCATTGTGCTTCCTCCTTATTTTTTTACTTGTTTCATCAATAAATGGAAAAAAGATCGATTTACCACTAGGATCGCATTGATTGATTCAAGGGCAAATCGTCTTCATTCAAATTCAATAGTCGCTTAAGAGCGCTGGATGAAACCTTGGTAGCTCTTCTTACTCAATAGTCCTTCCAATTGTCGCATCGCGTCAAGTGACACACCTACTACAATGAGTAAACTAGTTCCTCCTAAAGCAAGTGATCCAGGAAGATTGAATAAAGCAGAAGCAATAATTGGAAGCAGTGATATGGTTCCTAAATAAATGGCTCCCACTGTACTTAAGCGAACAAGCATGTAGCCGATGTACTCTTCAGTTGCACGGCCTGGACGAATGCTTGGGATGTAGCCGTTTTGTTTCTGCAAGTTTTCTGCGGCCTTTTCAGGATTGACCTGAATGAACGCATAAAAGTACGTAAACAAGACGATAAGTACTGTATATAAAACAGCACCCGCTGGTTCCTGTAGGTTAAATATGCTGTTTAACACTTGATACCAGCCGGCATCCTGATTCCCCTGGGCAAAATACCCTAGAATAATCTGTGGTGTCATGAGAAATGAACTAGCAAAAATAACCGGGATAACTCCAGCTGAGTTCACCTTAAGAGGTAAAACAGCACTATCTTTCGTCGTGTTTGCACGTTTGGAATAACGTACAGGAATATTACGCTTTGCATTTTCAACAAAGGTAACGAGTAACACAAGTAAGACGAATACCACAGCGATCGTTATTGCAAGAGCCCATGCACTGGCGATCTCATCGCCGGCATTTCTGATTTGTGTATTGTAGAACTGAACAATATCCTGAGGGAAACGGGCAACGATCCCTGAGAAGATAATGAAAGATACGCCATTGCCGAAGCCATGAACAGTAATCATTTCACCTAACCACATGACAAGCATCGTACCTGCTGTCAGGATAATTGCAATGGTTATATATGTTGCCGGCCCGGGATCACGAACAAGACCCAGACCTGTTAAAGCGTTGAAACCATAAGAAATACCGATAGCCTGGAAAAATGCTAAGAAAATCGTTAAATAACGTGTAGCCTGATTTAACTTACGACGACCAACTTCTCCTTGTTCAGACCATTCTTTGAACTTCGGAATAACATCCATCTGCAAGAGCTGAATGACAATAGACGAAGTAATGTAAGGTGACACACCTAAAGCAAAGATAGAATAACTGCTCAAGGCTCCACCACCGAATGTATCTAACAAGTTGAATAAACCAGAACTGGACAGCTCTCCTAAGGAATCTGCGTTAACGCCGGGAACAGTTAAATGCGTTCCCAAACGAAAAACGATCAAAATCCCTAGAGTGAACAGCACCCGATTGCGAACATCTTTTTCTTTAATAACACCTTTTATCAGCTCGATCATCCTTAGATCACCTCTACTGATCCACCGGCAGCTTCGATCGCTTCTTTAGCTGCTGAAGAAAACTTGTTAGCTTTCACAGTAAGTTTATGATCGATGTTTCCTTTCGCCAAAACCTTAATACCGGATTTTTTATTCTTGATTACTCCTGATTCAACAAGAACGTCTGGAGTAACTTCTGTACCTTCTTCAAATTGGTTTAAAGTATCCAAATTGACGATGGCAAATTCTTTACGGTTAAAGTTCGTAAATCCACGTTTTGGTAGTGTCTGGAATAGTGGTGTTTGTCCACCTTCAAACCCTAAACGAACTCTTCCACCTGAACGCGCTTTTTGTCCTTTTTGACCACGACCAGCTGTTTTTCCGTTACCAGAAGAAGATCCACGACCTACACGGTTACGTGATTTACGTGATCCTTCTGCGGCTTTTAATTCATGAAGTTTCATAAATCTTGGCACCTCCTTTAGTTAGACTCTTTGCTCACTAGACTTCTTTAACATCTACTAAATGAGCGATGTGTTTAATTGCTCCTCTTACTGCTTCGTTATCAGGTCTTACAACAGATGAATTCATCTTTTTAAGGCCTAATGATTTAACTACTTGATGCTGATTTTGAGGACGACCAATTAAACTGCGTTTTAACGTAATTTCCAAGTTTTTCATTGTGTCATCTCTCCTTATCCAAGTATTTCTTCTACAGATTTTCCACGAAGCTTAGCTACGTCTTCTGCACGTTTCATTTGATTGATTCCATCAATAGTTGCACGAATCATGTTGATCGGTGAACTAGACCCAACAGATTTAGAAGAAACGTCTTGTACGCCGGCTAATTCCAGAATCGCACGTACTGGACCTCCAGCAGAAACTCCAGAACCAGCTGTCGCAGGTTTTAGAATGATATTTCCGCCGCCGTGACGTCCTATAACTTGATGGGGTAGTGTTGTTCCAACGATCGGCACTTCCACTAAGTTGGTTTTCGCTGCTTCTATCGCTTTACGGATTGCTTCCGGTACTTCCTGGGCTTTACCTGTACCAAAGCCAACATGTCCATTTCTATCGCCTACTACTACTAGAGCAGCAAAACGCAAACGACGTCCACCTTTTACAACCTTAGTTACACGATTGATTTCAACTACGCGATCTTCAATATCCAATTTAGATGCATCGATATGAGTTGCCATATACTTTTATTCCTCCTTTTCTCTAGAATGATAGTCCATTTTCACGGGCTGCGTCTGCCAATGCTTTGACACGGCCATGGTACTGATATCCTCCGCGGTCAAATACAACGACCGAGATATCTTTGTCTGTTGCACGTTTAGCTATTAATGTTCCTACTGCAGCAGCTTCTTCAACTTTCGAATCCCCTGAGACGTCAGTATCTAAGGAAGATGCACTTGCGAGCGTTACACCCTCTACATCATCAATTAATTGAGCGTAGATGTTTGTATTTGAACGAAACACACTCAAACGCGGGCGCTCAGCAGTACCAGAAAGATTTCTGCGAATGCGTTTATGTCTTTTTTGACGTAATTTGTTTTTATCTGGTTTTGTAATCACAATTGTCACCTCTTTTTCAAAATTCTCATACTTATGAGATAGTCAAGCAGCAGTAAAACCGATAATAATAGTGTCAGAATCATTATACTATTATTATAGAGTTTACTATTTACCTGTTTTACCTTCTTTACGACGTACGTTTTCGCCTCTATAGCGAATTCCTTTACCTTTATAAGGCTCAGGCGGGCGTACGGCACGAACATTAGCAGCCAAAGCTCCAACGTGTTCTTTATTTGCGCCTTTTATTGAAATAACAGTATTAGACGGTACGTCAACGGTTAAACCTTCAACTGCATCAAATTCTACTGGGTGTGATAGTCCAACGTTTACGACCAGTTTGTCACCTTGCTTTTGTGCACGGTAACCAACACCATTCAATTCAAGAACTTTTTCAAATCCAACAGTCACACCTTCTACCATGTTGTTCACGATAGCACGCGTTGTTCCGTGGATCGTACGACTAGCTTTTGATTCGTCAGGACGTTCAAACGTCATTTGGTTATCTTCAACTTTAACATCAATAATTGGGCTGATTTCACGGCTCAATTCTCCGTTTTTCCCTTTAACTGTGATCACGTTTCCGTCGATGTTTACATCAACACCTTCTGGAAGCGTAATTGGTTGTTTTCCGATACGGCTCAAAGTCCGGCACCTCCTTCATCTTTCTAGCTGATTACCAAACGTATGCGAGGACTTCTCCCCCGATATTTTTAGCACGAGCTGTTTTATCTGTTACGACACCTTCTGATGTGGAAACAAGAGCTATTCCTAGTCCGTTCAACACTTTAGGCATTTCTTCTGCATTGACATAAACGCGTAAACCAGGTTTTGAAATACGCTTTAAGCCTGTAATAACACGTTCATTGTTTTGACCATATTTCAAGAATACGCGGACAATGCCCTGTTTGTCATCTTCCACAAATTCAACATCCTTAACGAAACCTTCTGATTTCAGGATATCGGCCATACCTTTTTTTAAGTTAGATGCAGGAATTTCAACTTTCGTATGACGTGCATTGTTAGCATTCCTTATACGAGTTAGGAAATCTGCGATTGGATCTGTCATGACCATTCGTTGTAGCCTCCTTTACGGCAAGTTTTCGTTTAGTTTACCAGCTTGCTTTTTTCAAGCCTGGGATTTCACCTTTATAAGCTAGCTCACGCAAGCAAATACGGCATAATCTGAATTTTTGGTATACAGCACGCGGACGTCCACAACGCTGACAGCGGGTATACTCACGTGTCGAAAACTTGGCTGGTTTTTTGTTTTTTTCAATCATTGCTTTTTTAGCCATTTTTACAATTACCCTCCTAATAGGTAGTCTAGGTTATTTCTGGAACGGCATTCCCATTTGTCCAAGTAATTCACGTGCTTCTTCATCAGTATTAGCGGATGTAACGATTACGATATCCATACCGCGTACTTTATCTACATCATCATAGTTGACTTCAGGGAAAATCAACTGTTCTTTGATTCCCAGCGTGTAGTTACCGCGTCCGTCAAAAGCGTTTTTGCTTACTCCTCGGAAGTCACGTACACGTGGCAATGCAACAGTTACTAATTTATCTAAAAAGTCATACATACGATTTCCGCGCAAAGTTACTTTTGTACCGATCGGCATACCTTCACGTAAGCGGAATGCAGCAATAGATTTTTTTGCACGAGTAATTACTGGTTTCTGTCCAGAAATCAATGTTAATTCTTCTACTGCTTTATCTAAGTTTTTAGTGTTTGATACAGCCTCACCAACACCCATGTTGATAACGATCTTTTCAACTCTTGGTGCCTGCATAATTGAACTGTAGTCAAATTTCTCTACCAATGATTGACGTACATCATTGTTGTATTTTTCTTTAAGGCGTGTCATTATGAATGCCCTCCTTTCCTACATTTAATTAAAGTGCTTCGCCAGATTTTTTAGCGTAGCGAACTTTTTTTCCATCTTCTACTTTGTAGCCTACACGTGTAGGCTCATTAGAACTCGGATCGATCAATTGAACGTTGGATACGTGAATTGGTGCTTCTGTCTCAACAATTCCGCCTTCTTGTCCCATACCAGTAGGACGGATATGTTTCTTCATGATGTTGAGTCCTTCAACAATCACTTTGTTCTGTTTTGGCATAGCGGCTAAAATCGTACCTTCTTTGCCTTTATCTTTACCTGCGATTACCTTAACTTTGTCTCCTGTTTTTACAAACATTCTCTAGCGCACCTCCTTATGACGTTTATCGGAATTATAATACTTCCGGAGCTAACGAAACAATTCTCATAAAGTCATTCTCACGTAATTCACGAGCAACTGGTCCGAAGATACGTGTTCCACGTGGTGCTTTGTCTTCACGAATAATTACACATGCATTTTCATCAAATTTAATATAAGAACCATCTGGACGTCTAGCACCAGATTTTGTACGAACGATTACTGCGCGAGCAACGTCCCCTTTTTTAACAACGCCGCCTGGTGTTGCATGTTTTACAGTAACAACGACTTCGTCACCTATATTAGCGTATCGAGCGCCTGCGCCACCTAAAACCTTAATAACCAGCACTTCACGTGCACCAGAGTTATCAGCGACTTTCATACGACTTTCTGTTTGAATCACGTTAGGATCCTCCTTTCAAACTCACGATAAAGCTTTCTTTATCGTTGTGTAGCTCCCGGTTCCCCGGTTTTCTTTTACAAAATTACTGATTCTTCAACCACTTCTAATAAACGGAAACGTTTATCTTTAGACAATGGTCGAGTTTCCATGATTTTAACAATGTCGCCCATTTTAGCCGTATTGTTTTCGTCATGTGCTTTGAATTTTGTTGAGTATTTGATACGTTTTTTGTATTTTGGGTGTTGTTTTTGCGTAGCGATTTCAACAACGATGGTTTTATCCATTTTATCTGAAGTCACTTTGCCTTGATACACTTTACGATCATTACGTTCAGCCATTTTTTAGCCTCCTTTGAATAAGCTATTCCTTTGATGCTTTACTGAGCCATTTCAGCCTGTCGCAAAACAGTTTTAACACGCGCGATGTTTTTACGTACCTCACTGATACGTGCGGTGTTTTCCAATTGTCCAGTAGCTAATTGAAAGCGTAGGTTAAATAGCTCTTCTTTGAATTCTGCTTCTTTTTCAATCAATTCAGTAGTGGATAAGCTTTTTAATTCATTAGCCTTCATTTGAGTCACCACTTTCTTCACGAGTTACTACTCTAGTTCTAACCGGTAGTTTGTGTGAAGCTAAACGCAAAGCTTCGCGAGCGACTTCTTCAGATACGCCACCGATTTCAAACATGATTTTACCACGTTTGACAGGGGCTACCCAGCTCTCAGGAGCTCCTTTACCAGAACCCATACGAACACCAATTGCTTTAGCTGACACTGGTTTGTGAGGGAAAATCTTAATCCATACTTTCCCACCACGTTTCATATAACGAGTCATCGCTATACGAGCTGATTCGATTTGTCTACTTGTGATCCATACAGAATCAACTGCTTGTAATCCATATTGACCGTATGCTATTTCTTTGCCGCCTTTTGCTTCTCCACGCATTTTACCACGGAATTCACGACGGTGTTTTACACGTTTTGGTACTAACATTGATTATTTCCCTCCTTTCTTGTCTTCCTTTACTTCAGGAAGAATTTCTCCTTTATAGATCCATACTTTGACTCCGATTTTTCCGTATGTTGTGTCGGCTTCTTCGTTAGCAAAGTCGATGTCTGCACGAATCGTATGCAATGGAACGGATCCTTCTGCAAAACTTTCGCTGCGGGCAATATCTGCACCGTTTAAACGGCCTGCTACCATTGTACGGATACCTTTAGCGCCTGAACGCATTGTACGCTGGATCGCTTGTTTCTGTGCACGTCGGAACGAAATACGGTTCTCCAATTGTTCCGCAATACTTTTAGCTACTAATGTCGCATCCATGTCTGGACGTTTGATTTCCACGATATTCACGTGTACACGTTTGCCTGTTAGATTGTTTAATCCGTTTCTCAAAGCATCAACTTCTGATCCACCTTTACCAATGACCATTCCTGGTTTAGCAGTGTGAATAGACACATTGATTCTGTTTGCTGCACGTTCGATTTCCACACGAGAAATAGAGGCATCACTTAGTTTATCAGCAATGTACCTGCGAACGGCAAGGTCTTCATGTAATTTGTCTGCAAAATCTTTTTCTGCGTACCACTTAGCATCCCAATCTTGAATGACGCCAACACGCATACCATGAGGATTTATTTTTTGTCCCACTAATTACCCCTCCTTCTTCTCTGATACCACTACAGTAATGTGGCTTGTTCTCTTGTTTATACGTGAAGCTGCACCTTTAGCACGTGGACGGAACCTTTTTAAGGTTGCTCCTTCGTTTACATAAGCTTCGCTTACGACTAATTCTTCAATATCCATATCATAGTTATGTTCAGCATTTGCAATGGCTGACATTAAAACTTTTTCTACCGCTTCCGCTGCTCCTCTGTTAGTGAAGCGAAGGATAGAAATAGCTTCTGCAGCACTTTTCCCTCTGATGGTATCTACAACCAAACGTGTTTTACGTGGTGCGATGCGAACCATGCGAGCAGTTGCTTTTGCTGCCGTTACTGTTTCTGCCATGAATGTATCCTCCCTTCGCTATTAACGTTTCGTTGTGCGGTCGCCTTTTGCGTGTCCGCGGTACGTTCTTGTAGGTGCAAATTCACCTAGTTTATGCCCAACCATGTCTTCTTGAACATAGACGGGTACATGCTTTCTTCCATCATATACGGCAATGGTATAACCTACAAAGTTCGGAAAGATAGTTGAACGACGTGACCATGTTTTGATAACACGTTTGTTGTTGTCATCCATTTCGCGAACTTTTTTCATCAAATGATCATCGACGAAAGGTCCTTTTTTCAAACTACGGCTCATGTATTGCCCTCCTCTTGGGTTTTTCCCATAATATTACTTTTAGACTTATGATTTTACTTATTTTTTCTTTTTACGACTACGTACGATAAGTTTATCTGAACGGTTATGTCCTTTACGGGTGATTTTACCAAGTGTTGGTTTACCCCATGGAGACATTGGGCTTGGGCGACCGATCGGTGCTCTACCTTCACCACCACCGTGCGGGTGATCGTTAGGGTTCATTACAGATCCACGAACTGTCGGACGTTTACCTAGCCATCTGCTGCGACCAGCTTTACCGATATTGATCAGTTCATGCTGTTCATTACCAACCGAACCCACTGTTGCACGACAACTTGATAAGATCAAGCGTGTTTCACCTGAACTCAACTTAACGAGTGCGTATTTACCTTCTTTACCTAATACTTGAGCTGAAGTTCCAGCTGAACGAACGAGTTGTCCGCCTTTACCAGGCTTCATTTCAATATTGTGTATAAACGTACCAACAGGGATATTTGTTAATGGCAGTGCATTCCCTACTTTGATATCGATGTCAGTACCGGAATAAATGCTTGTACCTACTTTGATTCCTTTTGGTGAAAGAATGTAAGTTTTTGTTCCATCTTCATATTGTACCAATGAAATATTTGCGGAACGGTTTGGATCATATTCAACAGTTTTAATAATACCGCGAACGCCATCTTTTTGACGTTTGAAGTCGATCACACGATATTTATGCTTGTGGCCTCCGCCTTGATGACGGACAGTGATTTTACCAGCATTGTTACGTCCGGCACGTTTAGGGTTTGGTCTCAACAAACTTTTTTCCGGTTTGCTGGTTGTGATTTCAGCAAAATCTGACCCTGTCATGTTACGACGTCCATTTGTGGTAGCTTTGTATGTCTTAATTGCCACGTTATTCCCCTCCTTGTTAAACTAGTTTTTCAAGAATTTTATTTTAGATATTGTTTTATTCTTCTTCGCCGAATAATTGAATATCATTTGAATCAGCTGAAAGAGTCACGATTGCTTTTTTACGTTTTTTGGTGTGACCTTCATAGCGTCCCATGCGTTTTGGCTTAGGAGCTGTATTGATAACATTGACTTTATCAACTTTAACATCGAATAATTCTTCGACAGATTTTTTAATGTGAGTCTTTTTAGCGCGAACATTCACTTCGAATGTATACTTTTTATCATCCATAGCATACATAGAAGCTTCAGTAATGATCGGGCGTAGAATTACGTCTCGTGCATCCATTATTGAAGAGCCCCCTCTACTTTATCCAGAGCAGACTTCGTCAAGATGAGTGAGTCATGTGCAACAACATCCAGCACGGATACATTGTCAGGAGCGACAACTTTTACTCCTGGTATATTTCGTGCAGACAATCTTGCAAATTCATTGTCATCTTCCAAAACAACTAATGCTTTTTTACCAGCTTTCAGGTTATTCAGCACAGCTCTGAATTCTTTCGTTTTTGGTGCGTCGAAGTTTAAACTGTCTAATACAATGATGTCTTCACTGTTTGCTTTTGCAGATAGTACAGATTTAATGGCTAAGCGACGTACCTTTCTTGGTAATTTATATGAGTATGAACGTGGTGTCGGTCCGAAGACTACGCCACCTCCACGCCATTGAGGTGATCGGATAGAACCTTGACGGGCACGTCCGGTACCTTTTTGACGCCATGGTTTACGTCCTCCGCCACGTCTTGCGCTACGGTTTTTTACTGCATGTGTTCCTTGTCTTAAAGACGCACGCTGCATAGTGACCGCATCAAAAACAACTGCTTCATTTGGTTCGATACCAAATACTGCATCGTTCAATGTCACATCACCATTTTGCGTTCCGTCTTGTTTAAATAACGTTACTGTTGGCATTCTGCTTGTCCTCCCTTCCTACTTATTACTTGTTAGCTTTTTCTGCTGATTGTATTTGAACTAATGATTTTTTAGATCCTGGTACGTTACCTTTGACCAATAGTACATTGCGTTCTGTATCTACGCGTACGATTTCAAGGTTTTGTACAGTGACCTGATCTCCACCCATGCGGCCAGCTAATTTCTTGCCTTTAAATACGCGGCCAGGATGTGTAGCCATACCCATTGCACCAGGACGACGGTGATAACGAGATCCGTGAGTTTCAGGTCCACGACTTTGTCCGTGACGCTTGATAACCCCTTGGAATCCTTTACCTTTAGAAGTCCCTGTAACATCAACGATGTCACCTTTTGCAAATGTGTCTACTTTAATTTCATTTCCAACTTCGACGTCCCCTAGCTCAGCATCTCGTAATTCCTTAATGAAGCGCTTAGGAGCCGTGTTAGCTTTTTTAACATGACCTTGTGCTGGTTTGTTAGATAAAACATCACGTTTATCTTCATACCCTAATTGCACAGCATTGTAACCATCTGTTTCAGCAGTTTTAACTTGTAAAACCGTGTTAGGCTGAACTTCGATTACTGTAACAGGTAATAATTCTCCTGCTTCGCTGAAAATTTGAGTCATTCCAACTTTTTTTCCTAAGATTCCCTTGGTCATGAGTACACCTCCGTTATATGATAGTTTTTTATTGATTATAATTTGATTTCAATGTCTATACCTGATGGTAAATCAAGTTTAGTTAACGCATCGACAGTTTTCGCTGTTGGATTCAAGATATCCACTAAACGTTTGTGTGTGCGCATTTCGAATTGCTCGCGTGAATCTTTATATTTGTGTGGCGAACGGATTACAGTAAATAATTTACGTTCAGTAGGCAATGGAATTGGTCCAGAAACGTCTGCCCCAGTTCTTTTTGCTGTTTCCACAATTTTGTCTGCTGATTGATCAAGTACGCGATGTTCGTAAGCTTTCAAACGAATACGTATTTTTTGTTTTGCCATGATTTTCCCTCCTTCGCTTATTTAAGAAATAAACCTAGCTCCACGAAAATTTCCAACCACCCTCCATGGCAATGCATCCGGGCGTGTCACAACCTCTCGCTTCCTAGCCTCGGCTCCATGAGGTACCCCTCTTGTTTGAATGATGTGCTAAACCTTGATGGCATGCACTTTTGTTCAAAAAAGAAGCGTTTCTCACAGACACCTTAACTAGTATACAGACAATGAATAATATAATCAAGTTTTTTTCTTTCTTTTTTTAAAAATGTATTGCATAGTTTTTAGCTTAAAGACTTTCAGCTTCATTTCCGGGAGAATCTGTCTTGAAACATTGGTTAAGCGGCGACTGAATCCTTCTCTGAGCTCACTCAACTGATTATGCTAAGTGAGTTCGACATCTCAACGTCAAAAGTGCTTACTCGAATACCTACTGTCTCGTGAGTTCGACATCTCAACGTCAAAAGTGCTTACTCGAATACCTACTGTCTCGTGAGT
>NZ_BJUY01000019.1 GCF_007988865.1 Alkalibacterium kapii
TTATTACTTTCTTGATTACAATTATGAAAGGATACGTAATCTTTCTACCGGCGCAGGTGGAAGAGGCGGATTGAATTTAAAAATAATAGGTAATATAAAAATTCCAACTCCGACTTTAGCTGAACAAGAAAAAATTGCTAATATAATTACTACTTGGGACAAAGCAATAGAATTAAAGCAGCAACTAATCGACTTGAAAAAAGAACAGAAAAAAGGATTAATGCAGAAATTGCTGACAGATCGTAATTTATTGATTGAACCACAATCTTATACCATGAAATTAGGGGATAAATGTAGTATCTCTACGGGTGACAAAAACAACCAAGATAAAAGCAAAGATGGCGAGTACCCGTTCTTTGTTCGTTCCGAGAACATAGAAAAAATAAATACGTACTCTTATAACGGGGAAGCTATATTAATACCAGGTGATGGAAGGATTGGTCAAATATTTCATTATATCAATGGAAAGTTTGACTTTCATCAAAGGGTTTATAAGATAAGTGATTTTTCACGAGATGTTAGTGGAAAATATATTTATTACTATTTAAATCAATTCTTTTTAAAACATGCTTTAAAGTTCTCAGCGAAAGCTACTGTTGACTCACTTAGAATGCCTATGTTAACAGATTTCTCTATAAATTTACCTAGTCTAAAAAAACAGAAAAAAATAGTGGAAATTTTGGATGTAGTTGAAAAACAACTTGAACTCCAGAATATTGAATTGGACTTGCTAAAACAGCAAAAAAAAGGTCTCATGCAACAACTATTAACTGGAAAAACAAGAGTGAAGGTGTAAACCTTCCTCTTACTACATACACGGAGGTGAAGAAATGCAGACACCAAAAAGTCACGAGCTGGCAATCAGTCAAGAACCCGCACTGCAAGTGCTGACTGAGCTGGGCTACACTTACTTATCGCCAGAAGAAGTTAAGGGAAAGCGTAAAAGTAAGTATGACGTGTTACTCCTAGATGTGCTTGAACGCCAATTAAAGAACCTAAATAAATTTGAATATAAAAATGAAACCTACGCATTCAGCCAATCGACAGTGGAACAAGCGATTCGTGATCTGGATGAAGATTTGACAGACGGCTTAGTGAGGACCAACGAAAAAATCTATGATTCATTGATGCTTGGACGCAGCTATGAGGAACATTTAAATGATGGCTCTAAAAAGTCATTCACCATGCAGTATATTGACTGGGATAATCCTGAAAATAACGTCTATCATGTGACACAAGAGTTCGAGGTCGAAAGACAAAATGGTGAGGGAACAGCGCGTCCGGATGTTCTTGTATTCATTAATGGGATTCCTTTAGGCGTCATTGAATGCAAACGGGCTTCAGTATCGACAGATCAAGCAGTCAGTCAGATGATCCGTAATCAGAAGAAAGAATATATCCCACAGTTATTTAAATTCGTTCAACTCGTTATGGCTTCCAATAAAAATGAAGTAAAGTACGCGACAGTCAATACGCCGAAGAAATTCTGGTCGGTCTGGAAAGAAGAAGACACCGTTTGGTTGGATAAAACGTTGAATCATGTGGTTAAAGACAGGTTAGTAACGACACAGGATCGCAACCTCATTTCATTGTTTCATCCCACACGTTTTTTAGATTTGATCAAGTACTTTATCATCTTTGACAAAAACGAGAAGAAAATCGCACGATACCAGCAGTTTTTTGCTGTGAAAGAAATCATTGACACAGTCGAAGAAAGAGACGAAAAAGGCAATAGACAATCAGGTGTCATTTGGCATACCCAAGGCTCTGGGAAGTCTTTAACGATGGTAATGCTGGCCAAATACATTCTGACAGAACTTTGGAGCTATAATCCAAAGGTGATTGTCGTTACAGACCGAATCGATCTCGACAAACAGATCCATCAGACTTTTAACCATTCGCGTTTAAAAGCCAGTAAAGCGAACTCGGGTAAGCATTTAGTCGAACTGATTAATGATAACAATGCGGATGTCGTTACGACACTCATCCATAAATTCGACACAGCAGTAAGAAATCAAGAGCCCGTCAAGTCGAAAGATATTTTCGTTCTAGTAGATGAATCGCACCGGACTCAATACGGTGAGTTGAACATCAAGATGAAAAAAGTATTTCCGAATGCTTCTTATCTCGGTTTTACAGGCACTCCCTTGATGAAAAAAGAAAAAAATACAATGGTGAAATTCGGCAAACTCATCCATCAGTACACTATTTCAGATGGTGTTAAAGACAAAGCGATCTTACCACTTTTGTATGAGGGAAGAATGGTAGAACAGTCTGTAAACAGAAAAGCAATCGACCACCGCCTAGAAACGATCACACGCAATTTGAATGAAGAACAAAAGAATGAAGTGATGCAAAAATGGAGTCAGTTCGAGCGTATTGCTTCGAGTGATCAGCGTATTCAAATGATTGCTTTGGATATTAATGACCATTACGTCAGGAATTACAAGACAGCTGGTTCGCAGTTCAAGGCAATGCTGGCAACGAACAGTAAAATCGAAGCGGTTCGCTATCTGGAAGCTTTTGAAGATTATGGGGACTTGAATGCAGCCGTCGTAATTTCGCCACCAGATCAGCGTGAAGGACACGACGAGGTGGACTCACAATCAAAAGATAAAATTCAGAATTTTTGGAAACGAATGATGGACAAATACGGCGATGGCGAAAATTATGAAGATGGAATAAAAAATGAATTTGTCAATGGAGATGACATCGATCTTTTGATTGTCGTCGATAAGTTACTGACCGGCTTTGATGCACCGAGAGCCTCTATCCTATATATTGACAAAGTCCTGAAAGAGCACAGCCTCCTCCAGGCCATCGCACGAGTGAATAGGTTATATGAAGGAAAAGATTATGGTATTATCATCGATTACCGTGGACTTCTTGAAAAACTGGATGAAGCAATGGAAATGTATTCTGGTTCCGGCTTAGAAAACTTTGATCCAGATGATATTAAAGGTGCTCTTTATGATGTCGTCACTGTTATCGGAAAAATCCGACAACACTATTCTGATTTGTGGGACATCTTTAAAAAAATCAAAAATAAAGAAGATAGGGAAGAATATGAAGTCTTACTTGAAGATAAGGCTAAACGTGACTTATTTTACGATACATTAAGTCAGTTCAGTCGTCATATGGCTATTGCTTTGGAATCTGAAAAGGTTTACGAGGCTTTAAGTCAAGAAGAACTCATGAAATATAAACGCCACTTGAAATTCTTCCAGGATTTAAGACGAAGTGTGAAACTGCGTTATAGTGATTCCATCGATCATAAAAGTTATGAAGCAAAAATGCAGAAATTGATGGATCAATATATTGCGGCTGAAGATATGATGCAGATAACAAATCCGGTCGATATTTTAGACCGCGACCGATTTGAAGAGGAAATGAACCGTCTAGGATCCAAGCGTGCTAAAGCAGATGCTATACGCACACGATTGACTAAGAGTATCAATGTTAAATACGATGAGAATCCTACTTACTATGAGTCGTTTTCTAAACGTATTGAAAAAACCTTGGAAGAATACAAAGAAAAACGCATCACAGAGGCTGAGTATTGGCACCGAATGAACGAAATGAAGAAAGAATATCAGGAAGGCGCACCCGTTGACGACTATCCTTCCAAAATACAAAAGAATGCACATGCTCAAGCTTTCTACGGTGCAACAAAAGATATCTTTAAAGATATGGGTGATCTTGATGAATCAGACGCCTCTTATAGTGTTGCCGATTTGGCGGTAGAAGTAGATACAGTAGTGAAAGAAAACACTAAGGTAGATTGGTATGACAATCCTGAAGTTCATAATCGCATCGAGCAAGAATTAGACGACATGATTTTTGACTTCTTGAAAGAAAAAAGAATCGATATTAAATATGATGACATTGACAAGTGGATCGAACAAATAAAAACGATTGCGATGCGTCGCTATTAAGGTGAGTTAAAATGAGTGCACATCATATTGATTTCAACAGCAAAAGAATTGAATTTGAAGTTGAACGAAAAAACGTTAAAAATGTAAATGTTAATATCAAACCGGACAGAACAATAAAAGTATCAGCGAAAAGTTCTGTCCCACTAAGTTTTATACAGGGATTGATTAGAAAAAAAGCCCCTTGGATATTAAACCAGATCAAAGAGTTTGAAGAAGTAGAACCCGAAAGGACAAGCGAGCGAGAATACGTCAGTGGGGAGTCTTACAAGTATCTTGGGAAACAATATCGCTTGAGAGTACAGGAAACTGAAGACAAAGAAAGCGTGAAATATTTTAGAGGTTTTATTTATGTCTATGTTAAGGATGCCTCTGACGTAAACAAAAAGAAACAATTGGTTGATGCCTGGTACAAAGAACGGGCAGATATCATTTTTAATGACTTATTCTCTAAAGTCTACCCAAAAATGGAAAAATATAATGTGGACAAACCAGCATTACAAAGTCGGTTGATGAAAACGCGGTGGGGGTCAGCTTTGGTAGATAAAAATACGATTCATCTTAATCAGGACTTGATCAAAGCACCCAAACCCTGTATTGAGTACGTCATCCTGCATGAACTCATCCACTTTAAATACAACGACCATAGCCCTAAATTCTATGACATGTTGTATTCTATGATGCCAGACTGGAAAAAAAGAAAAGAGATACTGGATAAAGAAGTGGTGAAGGATTTGTAAATTAGTCAAGACGTGTATGGATTACCAGATTTATGATGAAAATGTTAAATTTACTACGATCAAAAAAGACCAAGTTGAGATGATCATCTCGACTTGGTCTTTTTAAAATCTCAATAAAGCGTTCTTTCACTTTCAGCCATTGTATTCGCTAGAATAATGTAAACAATTACGTTGGCAGGTAAAAAGATAAAAATCAGTCTGACTCCAAAAGAAGATATCCCAAAGAATTCTGCAATACCGCCGCATACGCCATGTAATGCTTTATCCTTTGATGATTTTCTGAGCTTATGCTCCACCCTAAACACATCCTTTCTATTACTGACTCAAGGAAGTTTCCGCAGCATGCATTCCAGCCACACGGCCAGTGATAAATGCACCGGTAATATTGTAACCGCCCGTGTACCCATTATAGTCCAGAATTTCTCCGGTAAAATACAGATTGTTTTTCTTCTTGCTTTCCAGAGTTTTGGGATTCACTTCTTTCGTATTTACGCCGCCCCCTGTAACGAACGCTTTTTCTATCGGGAGCGAACCGTGAACATCAAACTGGAAGTCTTTCAAGAAAGTAATGATCTGGTCGATCTCTTTAGAATTTAAAGTCTTGAAGGCTCTGTCGCTGTCAATAGAATGACGCTCCAGTCCAAACAGGATATAGCGTTCAGGTCCGAATTGTTTCAAGACGTTTTTGATGCTCTTATCACCTTCAGATCTTTTTAATTGAGAGAAGGCCTGATTCAATTCGCCGGCAGTCATATCGGGTAGAGAATCGATCGCCATTGTTGCCGCATCGGTTTTGTCGCGTTTCATGGTTTGAAGGGCAAACATGGAACAGCGCAAGACAGCTGGTCCTGAAATACCCAAATGAGTGAAGATCATATCCATGCGATGCGTGACCACGTTTTTTCTTTTCTTGTTCAATACTTTTAAGTCGATATCTCTTAAAGACAATCCTTGAAGCGTACGTTCCTTGATAAACGTTTCTTCAGAAGTTAAAGGGACTTCGGTGGGATAAAGCTCTTTGATCGTGTGACCGGCTTTTTTAGCCCATTTGTATCCATCACCAGTCGATCCTGTTTTAGGCATGGCACGCCCGCCAGTGGATAAAATAACGGAAGTGGCCTGAAATTCTCGTCCGTCTTCGAGTCTGACACCTGTCACTTTTTCTTCATCATATAAAACGGTCTCTACAGGTGCATTGGTGTATAAATCGATAGACAAATCTTCTATGATCTGTTTCAGAGCATTGACAATGGTCCGGGATTTATCCGTCGTTGGGAACATGCGCCCATGATCTTCTTCCTTTAAGGCAATGCCTCGAGAACGGAAAAAATTCATTATATCGTAATTGTCGTATTGATAAAAGGCGCTGTACAAAAAGCGTCCGTTGCCAGGAATGTGAGCAATGATTTCTTCTTTATCGCGATTGTTCGTGACATTACAGCGTCCGTTTCCTGTCACTAAAAGTTTTCGTCCAACAAATTTGTTTTTTTCGATCAGTCCAACAGTAGCGCCATGTTCAGCTGCAGAGATCGCAGCCATCATTCCACTTGTTCCGCCACCAATTACAAGGACATCATAATGTGTCATTTGTATTTCCTCTTTCCTGTTGCTTTTGTCTCAGTTACTTTAACATAATTAGCGTTCTTAGACTAGCTGTTTTAAAATGAAAAAACAAATATAATCAATGATACCGTGATGTAAACGCAAAGGGAGTGAATGATAGGATAACAAAATCGAATGTATGATAAAATAAAAAGAGAAGCAAGTATGAGGAGGAACATGATGGTAGCTGTTATGTGGTTTAGAAGGGATTTAAGACTGGAAGACAATACGGCGCTCAAACAGGCCCTTTTGGAATCGGATAAACTGATTCTACTTTTTCATGTCAATCCAGCGCAGTTTCTAGATGAAAATTCTCTCAATATGTCTGCATTTTTCAATAGTGTGGAAACATTTAGAAAGAAGGTGGCGGAAGAAGGCGCCACACTGCAAATAGTTTACGGAGAATTAGAAGAAGTGTTCAAAAAATTAAAGGAAAAAGTCCCTGACTGGTCCGATATTTATGTCAATAGAGACGAAAGCGGCTTTGGCTTGGAACGAGATAAAAAAGCAGGGGAGATGTTCCAGGAACTCGATGTCTCCGCCCATGGTTTTCATGACCATTATATTCACTCGGCCCAGGAAATAAAAACCAATGCAGGAACGCCTTATAAGGTATTCACCCCTTACTATAACAAGTGGAAAGAACGTCCTAAACCAGGCATCATTGAAACGGATTTCAGCAGTAAAACATGTCTGAAAGATAAATTGTTCCCGGAGGATATGAATAAATTTCAGGAGTTATTAGATGACCTTGCTCTTTTACCCGACCTAGAATTAGGTACAGATAAAGCACAGGAGCGTTTGGATGAATTTATTGAAAATGATCTAGCCCAGTACGAAGAAGCCAGAGATTTTCCTTTAAAAGATGCGACCAGTCGTCTGTCTAAACACTTACGAACAGGCGAACTATCGATTCGGACCGTTTACAACAAAGTAATGGATGCAAATCAGACGAAAGGACGATCAACTTTCATCCAGGAACTTGCCTGGCGTGACTTTTACAATATGATTTACGCCTCACATCCTGATCAGAAAGACGTAGCAATCAAAAAAGCTTTTACAAAAGTAGAGTGGGATAATAACGAAGAAAATTTCAAAGCCTGGAAAGAAGGTAAGACAGGCTTTCCTATAGTAGATGCGGCTATGCGCCAACTCAATGGAACAGGGTGGATGCATAATCGTCTGCGCATGATCACTGCGTCCTTTTTAACGAAAGACTTGCTTATCGACTGGCGATGGGGCGAGCGATATTTTCAGGAGAAGCTGATCGATTATGACTCGGCCAGCAATATCGGTGGATGGCAATGGGCTGCGTCAACTGGTACAGACGGTGTACCATATTTCAGGATTTTTAATCCTACGACCCAATCAGAAAGATTCGATAAAAAAGGCGACTTTATAAGAAAATTTGTGCCGGAATTAAACCATGTTCAAGGTAAAAAAATACACCAGCCTGAAAAGCTTACCGAAAAAGAACAAAAAGAATACAATGTGATTATTGGAAAAGATTATCCGAATCCCATTGTTTCACACAAAAATAAAAGGAAACTTGCCATAAAAGCGTTTGAAAAAAGTAAAAAAGTAATGGAAGAGTGATGAAGATAGCATTTAATAATGACTCTTAGTTATTTGACCTATACTGACCAAAGGTGTATAATCGTTTTAGATTCATTTAAAAGATTAAATATGCTACACTAATTTAGACATATATATTAGGAGGAAGTTACATGAATTTAGTACCAACAGTTATTGAACAATCCCCACGTGGTGAGCGTGCTTATGATATTTACTCACGTTTACTGAAAGACCGTATCATCATGCTTGGTGGACCGATCGACGATCAAGTGGCTAACTCAGTCATTGCCCAGTTGTTATTCCTGGATGCCCAAGATCCTGAGAAAGATATTTACCTTTACATCAACTCTCCAGGTGGAAGTGTCACAGCAGGACTGGCTATTTTTGATACAATGAACTTCATTAAAGCAGACGTTCAGACGATCGCTATCGGACTTGCTGCTTCTATGGGAAGTTTCCTGCTTGCAGCCGGTGTGAAAGGTAAACGTTTTGCCTTGCCGAACTCTGAGATCATGATCCACCAGCCATTAGGCGGTGCGCAGGGTCAGGCAACGGAAATCGAAATCGCCGCCAAGCATATCCTGAGAACCAGAGACCGCTTGAACAAGATCCTGGTCGAACGTACAGGTCAGACGATGGACGTTATCGAACGCGACACAGACCGTGACTTCTTCATGACGGCCGATGAAGCGAAAGAATATGGCTTAGTGGATGAGATCATGGATACATCTGCAGACTTAACTAAATAATCGATGTATAAAAAAGACCTGCTCATTTTGAGTAGGTCTTTTTTATACACCAAAAGTAAGCCTATGAAAGTCTTTACAAATCGTTTGACTGGTCATCCATTTTTATCAGGAGTATACTTAAGAAAGTGAAGAATTAGTGAAAGGAGGTCGTTAAGGGATTGGACACATCAGCAATAAACAGTAAAAACGTGACGACAAAGGGAGGTCTGCTTATTGGGGATGATAAAGCACCTGTGAAAATCGTCGAATTTATCAATCTAAGGTGCCCGTATTCCAAAGAGTGGTGGGAAGATTCTCTTCCTCTATTAGATAAGTACGTCAAAGAAAACAAAGTGCAGCGCATCGTTAAACACTTTGATAAGGATACACCTGGTTTGAAGAAAGGAAATGTCCTTCATCGCTTTTTAGACCACAGTAACCCGGAACAGGCTAAAGAAAATATCACATACTACTTTGCTCATTTAGACGAATGGGGGAGCCTGCCCGAAGACGCTATCGCTGAGTATGCAAAAGAAAAGAGACATGCCACAGAACAGACTGACCGGGAACATGCCGAGAGTATAATAGAAGAAACAGAACAAGCCAATATTACCTTAGTACCCACGATCGTCCTTAATGATCATATTTTTGATGAGAATATTTCCGAAGAGGAACTTGATAAACTGATCCAAACGGAACTAGCCTATAAGGCGTAGACTTCAACGTTGGACAGGACGGAAAAAGTCCCGTCATTTTAGTTTGATGGGTTGAAATCCGACCCGCTTGCTGTTATACTTTGAATGTATGCAAGACAAGAAAGAACATCACGTTCGAGTTTAATAAGTGATTCAGGGAAAGGTGTTCGTGCACGTATGCTGTCGGTAATCGAAAAAGTTGCACCCGGAACACTGCACATATTGAAACAGCGCTATTACATCTTGAATCAGATCCAGAAAGTGGGTCCCATTGGCCGTCGTGCATTAGCGAATCGGCTGGGCTTTACTGAACGGGTCTTGAGAAAAGAAGTGGAAGTCCTGCGAAGTCAGGGCCTGATCAAATCTTCATCTCAGGGGATGGAATGTACGCCGACCGGTATTACAGTGTTTCATCAATTGGACAAACTCATGGGACAGCATGTTCAGTCGCAGGAGAAAGAAGCGAAACTGGCGAACAAACTTGGGATCCACCATTGCACGATCGTGATCGGAAATACTGATGCAGATCAGTCGAGTGCCAGTGATATGGCGCGAGCCACAACGGAAGTGCTTGATTTCCTGCTCCCTGAAGGTGCGAGTACGATAGCCGTCATGGGTGGAACGACAATGGTCAGAGTCGCAGAAGCGATGGGACAGCAGATCGGTCTTAACCGTGATCTGATGTTTGTCCCGGCTAGAGGCGGACTCGGTGAATCGGTAGATATTCAGGCCAATGTCATTGCTGAAAACATGGCTAAGCGTACAGGCGGTAAAAGCCGCGCCTTGTATGCACCTGAACATGTCAGAAGCGAAACCTATTCGCTGCTGCTTGAAGAACCTGAGATCAAGGAGTCACTCGAATTAGTTGAAAATGCTTCTGTTGTTTTGTACAGTATAGGTAACGCCATGGAAATGGCAGAACGTAGAGGAATGAACGAAGAAACATTAAATGAACTCCGAAAATCTGAAGCAGTAGCGGAAGCATTTGGCGAGTTCATCAATCAGGAAGGCGAGATCGTTTATAAATTATCTCGTATCGGCCTGCAGTCCTCAAAGTTACCCAGTATCCCGCATGTCGTTGCTGTTGCCGGTGGAAAAAACAAAGCCCGAGCGATCGCAGCACATATGAAAACTGCTCCTCCGCACACATGGTTAGTGACGGATGAAGCAGCTGCAAATGAGATTTTAAACGGGGGAAACCCTTTAAAATAAAAAATATTTTTTATTTCCAAGGAGGAAATTAGATTATGTCAGTAAAAGTAGCAATTAATGGTTTTGGACGTATTGGACGTTTAGCATTACGTCGTATTTTAGAAAGTGGATCAGATTTAGAAGTCGTTGCAGTCAACGACTTGACAAGTAATGAAGACTTAGCTTATCTATTCAAATACGATACAGCTCAAGGTACTTTCCAAGGCGATGTAGAAGCTAAAGGTGATTCTTTAGTAATCAAAGGTAAAGAAATCAAAGCTTATTCTGAAAAAGATGCACGCAACCTTCCTTGGGGCGACTTAGGTATCGACATCGTTCTTGAATCAACAGGATTCTACGTATCTAAAGAAGCTTCTCAAGCTCACTTGGATGCAGGAGCTAAACGCGTTCTTATCTCAGCTCCAGCTAAAGGCGATCTTAAAACAATCGTATTCGGTGTTAACCATGAAGAAATCAGTTCAGACGACACAATCGTTTCAGCTGCTTCATGTACAACAAACTGCTTAGCACCAATGGTCAACGTATTGAACAACGAATTTGGCCTAGACCACGGATTGATGAGCACGATCCACGCTTATACTTCAACTCAGAGCCTGCAAGACTCACCAGGCGGACGTAAGAGCCGTGCCGGTGCAGCAAACGCAATCCCAGCTTCAACTGGTGCTGCTAAAGCCGTAGGTAAAGTTATTCCTGCAGTTGACGGTAAAGTTGACGGTACTGCTGTACGTGTTCCAACAATCACTGGTTCAATGGTTGAATTATATTCTGTATTGAACAAAGAAGTAACAGTAGACGAAGTTAACGAAGCAATGAAAAAAGCTTCTTCAGACGCATACCTTTACAATGAAGACGAAATCGTATCTTCAGACATCATCGGTGTACCTGCTGGATCTATCTTCGATGCAACTCAAACTAAAATCCAAGACGGTAAAAATGGTCAGTTAGTTAAGACTGTCGCTTGGTATGACAATGAATACGGATTTACTGGTAACATGGTTCGTACTTTAGAATACTTCGCTAACAAATAATAACCAGCGAAAATAGGCGTCTAAAACAACCAACCAAACAGAAATAAATAAAGCGGGGGAGCTACTACTCTACTATTTAAGAGAACAGAAAGATTAATGCGCAAGCAGTCGATCAGATATGTTCAATCAAATAGAGGGGATCGCGCTTCCCCCTTTTTTTGTGAAAATCTAAAAGTTTTATATTTTGTAACGTTCAAATTCGAAAGGAATGATTCGACTAATGGCAAAGAAAACTGTTAAAGACCTCGATCTTAAAGGTAAAAAAGTACTGGTCCGTGCAGACTTCAACGTACCGATGAAAGACGGTAAGATCTCGAATGACAACCGTATCCAGGCAGCTTTACCAACTTTGGAATACGTTCTGGAACAAGGCGGAAAAGCGATCGTCTTTTCTCACCTGGGACGGGTGAAAACGGAAGAAGATAAAGCAGGCTCGTCAATGAAACCTGTGTCTGAACGTTTAAGCGAACTGCTAGGCAAAGACGTAAAATTCGTGGCAGAAACACGCGGCGAAGAGCTTGAAAATGCTGTAAACAGCTTGAATGACGGCGAAATCATGATGTTTGAAAACACACGTTTCGAAGATGTCGACGGTAAGAAAGAAAGCAAAAATGACCCTGAATTAGGCAAGTACTGGGCAAGCCTTGGCGATGTATTTGTCAATGATGCCTTCGGTACAGCTCACCGTTCACACGCTTCAAACGTCGGGATCGCTTCAAACGTTGAATCAGCTGCTGGTTTCTTAGTTGAAAAAGAAATCAACTTCATCGGTGGTGCAGTTGACGAACCGAAACGTCCTTTCGTTGCTATCTTAGGTGGAGCAAAAGTCTCAGATAAGATCGGCGTTATCGAGAATCTGATCTCTAAAGCGGACAAAGTCCTTGTCGGTGGCGGTATGACGTATACCTTCTACAAAGCTTTAGGAAAAGATATCGGTAATTCTTTACTAGAAGAAGACAAAGTTGACTTGGCTAAGGAATTGATGGAAAAAGCCGGCGACAAACTTGTTTTACCCGTCGATTCAGTGGTTGCTCCTGAATTCTCAAATGATGCACCAACTGAAGTTGTTGGCGATCAGATTCCAGAAGGGAAAATGGGTCTTGATATCGGACCTAAGACTGTTGACCTCTTTGAGAAAGAATTAGAAGGCGCAAAAACAGTCGTCTGGAACGGACCAATGGGTGTATTCGAAATGGAAAACTTTGCTAAAGGTACAGCTCAAGTATGCGAAATCTTAGCTAAACTTGATGATGCAACAACCATCATCGGAGGCGGAGATTCAGCAACAGCTGCCCAGCAGTTAGGCTTCGAAGATGACTTCAGCCATATCTCAACAGGCGGCGGCGCATCACTGGAATACCTCGAAGGTAAAGAACTACCAGGAATCGCAGCAATTTCTGACAAATAAGAAAAGCAATACAAGCCAATTGTACCGAGGATCCGGAACAGCTGGATCCTCAGTCAATTGACTATCAACAAAATAAGGGAACAAACTACGAAAGAGGGATAAAAGAATGCGTAAACCTATTATTGCAGGAAACTGGAAAATGAATAAAACCTCCGTGGAAGCCGCTCAGTTTATCGACGATGTTAAAGGGAAAATTCCTTCTAACGATAAAGTCGACGCTGTTATCGGTGCACCAAGTATCTATCTTCAAAGCTTAGTTGACTTGACTTCAGATTCAGAATTAAAAATCGCAGCACAAAACAGCTTCTATGAAGACGAAGGTGCCTTTACAGGAGAGAACAGTCCCAAAGCACTCGCAGGCATAGGTGTCGAATACGTGATTATTGGACACTCTGAACGTCGTGAAATCTTCCACGAAACAGATGAAATGGTCAACAAAAAAGCACATGCTATCTTTAGAAACGGTATGCTGCCGATCATCTGTGTGGGAGAAACACTTGAACAAAAAGAAGCTGGCCAAACCAACGACTTAGTAGCTGGACAAGTAAAAGCTGCTTTAGAAGGGTTATCAGCAGACCAAGTGAAATCTCTAGTCATCGCTTACGAACCTATCTGGGCGATCGGTACTGGTAAAACAGCAACAGCTGAAGATGCCAACAACACGATCTCAGTTGTTCGTCAGACAGTTGCAAAATTATATTCTCAAGATGTGGCTGATGCTGTCCGTATGCAATATGGCGGATCAGTTAAACCGGCAAACATCAAAGAATTGATGTCACAGCCAGACATCGACGGCGCTTTAGTCGGCGGAGCAAGCCTTGAAGCAGACTCGTTCTTACAATTACTGGAGGCGGCTGAATAAATGAGTAAAGCACCCGTAGCAATCATCATTCTGGACGGATTCGGATGGCGTGAAGAAGAATACGGTAATGCCGTAGCTCAAGCAAACAAGCCGAACTTCGACCGTTACTGGAATGAATACCCGCATAACACCATGCTGGCTTCCGGCTTAGCTGTCGGATTGCCTGAAGGTCAAATGGGTAACTCAGAAGTCGGTCATACCAATATCGGTGCCGGACGCGTGGTTTATCAGAGCATCACACGTATCGACAAAGCGATCGAAGACAATGAATTCAAATCCAATGAAGCATTGAACAATGCGATCGCTCATGTGAACGACAATGATTCTGCTCTGCATTTGTTTGGTCTTGTATCAGACGGCGGCGTGCACAGTCACCAGCGTCATCTGACTGCTTTAGTTGAAGCTGCCAAAGATAAAGGAGTAGATAAAGTTTATATCCACGCCTTTACTGACGGCCGTGACGTAGCGCCTGATTCAGGTGTCCGTTTCATCGAAGAATTGCAGGATATCGTTAAAGACCTTGGCGTTGGAGAAATCGCCACAATATCTGGACGTTTCTATGCAATGGACAGAGATAACCGCTGGCAACGTATAAAACGGGCATATGACGCTATATTCCACGGCGAAGGGAATAAAGCAAACGATCCAGTCCAGGCGATGAAAGACAGTTATGCCAATGAAAAAATGGATGAGTTCGTCGAACCTGTTGTTATTGAAAAAGATGGCAAACCTGTCGCAACAGTGAAAGATAACGATGCTGTCTTGTTCTTTAACTTCCGTCCTGACCGTGCCATCGAGTTGTCTCGTGCACTAACAGAAGATGATTTTGACGGATTTGACAGAGGCGACAGACCAGAAAACATTAAGTTTGTGACATTCACTCAATATACAGCTGACATGGATGCAGAAGTCATGTTCCCACCTGTCTTTTTGAAAAATGTATTAGGGCAGGTTTTAGCCGATAACGATTTAACACAGCTTCGTATTGCTGAAACAGAAAAATATCCACATGTGACATTCTTTATGAATGGTGGAACGAACGATGAGTTCCCTGGAGAAAATCGTATTCTTATTCCATCTCCTAAAGTGGAAACATACGATTTGAAACCTGAAATGAGTGCATACGAAGTCACAGATGCCCTGCTTGCAGATGTCAGGGATGACAAGCATGATGCGATCATCTTGAACTATGCTAACCCTGATATGGTTGGACACTCAGGCATGCTTGAGCCGACGATCAAAGCCATTGAAGCAGTGGACGAAAATCTTGGTAGTTTTGTTGATCTCATTCATGAAAAAGGCGGATCCGCAATCATCTTTGCCGATCATGGTAATGCTGATACAGAATTGACACCAGAAGGCGAACCGCACACAGCACACACAACAGTGCCTGTGCCAGTCATCGTTACGAAAAAAGGTGTGACTTTACGCAGTGACGGTAAACTCGCTGACGTAGCACCAACAATGCTTGACTTACTGGGTATTGAAAAACCAGAAGAAATGACAGGCGAAAGCTTGATCAAGAAAGACTAACACGATTGATTTTAAATTATTCTTTCTAAAGAAGAATAACTAAAATAAAACTATATTGTTACTGACGATACATTAGTAGCAAAAACTCAAAGGAGAGAATTATCAATGCCATTTATTACAGACGTAATTGCACGCGAAGTTTTAGACTCACGTGGTAACCCAACGATCGAAGTTGAAGTTTATACAGAATCAGGTGCTTTCGGGCGCGGTATGGTTCCTTCAGGCGCTTCTACTGGTGAACACGAAGCCGTAGAACTACGTGACGGCGACAAAGACCGTTATTTAGGTAAAGGCGTAACTAAAGCCGTTGACAACGTGAACAACACGATTGCTGACGCTATCATCGGTATGGACGTTCGCGACCAAATGGGTATCGACAAAGCCTTGATCGACTTGGACGGTACACCAAACAAAGGTAAATTAGGCGCAAACGCAATCTTAGGCGTATCTATCGCTGTTGCACGTGCAGCTGCAGACTACCTTGATCTTCCATTATACCGTTACCTTGGCGGAACAAACACGAAAGTATTGCCAACACCAATGATGAACATCGTTAACGGTGGATCACACTCAGATGCACCTATCGCATTCCAAGAGTTCATGATCTTGCCAGTTGGCGCACCAACATTCAAAGAAGCTCTACGCTGGGGTGCTGAAATCTTCCACGCACTTAAAGCAATCTTGAAAGACCGCGGACTTGAAACGTCAGTTGGTGACGAAGGTGGATTCGCTCCTAAGTTCAAAGGAACTGAAGATGGCGTAGAAACAATCCTTGAAGCAATCAAAAAAGTTGGACTAGAACCAGGTAAAGATGTTTATCTTGGATTTGACTGTGCTGCTTCTGAATTCTATGATGCAGAAAACAGTGTCTATGACTACACTAAATTTGAAGGTGAAAACGGCGTTAAACGTAACGCAAAAGAGCAAGTTGACTACCTTGAAGAATTAGTTAATAAGTATCCAATCATCTCTATCGAAGACGGGATGGACGAAAACGACTGGGACGGCTTCAAACTACTAACTGATCGCCTAGGCGACAAAGTTCAATTAGTAGGTGACGACTTATTCGTTACAAACACTGAAATGCTGAACCGTGGTATTAAAGAAGGAAACAGTAACTCAATCTTGATCAAAGTCAACCAAATCGGTACATTGACTGAAACATTCAATGCCATCGAAATGGCTAAAAAAGCTGGATACACAGCAGTTGTATCTCACCGTTCTGGTGAAACAGAAGATTCAACGATTTCTGATATTGCTGTTGCAACCAATGCCGGACAAATCAAGACAGGTTCATTAAGCCGTACAGATCGTATTGCTAAATACAACCAGTTACTAAGAATCGAACACCAATTAGGAGACTTGGCAGTATATGAAGGTTTACAAGCTTTCTACAACTTGCCTAACAAATAATCACTCATATTGAAAGAAAGACACTGATAGAAAATTTCTGTCAGTGTCTTTTATCGTTTTAAATACTATAGTTACTCTGCTTACTTTTTCTAGAATCCAAGAAATTAATTTTTTGATAACTGGAAAAGCGAAAATAAATGTGCTATATTGAGAAGTAGGAGATTTGTCAGAAGGAGGTCATGTTTTATGTACGATATTTTACTTACAATTATGCTTATTTTGTCAGTATTCATCATTATAGTTATTGCTATGCAGCCAACAAAAACACAAAGTGCATCTAATGCATTCATGGGTGGCGCAAGTCAGTTATTCGGGAAACAAAAAGCACGTGGATTTGAAGCCGTACTTATCAAAACAACTGTGGTGAGTCTCATACTCTTTTTCGGTTTAGCATTTACATTGAGCCAAGTTTTATAAATATGAATGATTTACAGGATACTCTTGTTACTCTATACCTCCCTCGAGCGAAAGCTGTTGAAGTTAGAGAAGCAAGAGTGTTTTTGTTTGTATGCCCTGAGATTACTCATTGAAGTTTGCCGGTGGGATTCGGCTAAAAACTAAATTCTTTCGGATAACTTTGTATAGTCATCAGTTAACTCAAAATAAAACCTTCGCGAGTCCGTTGAAGCGAGGCGTACATCAGTTAACTCAAACGAAAACCTTTGCGAGTCCGTCGAAGAGAGGCTCATATCAGCTTACTCAAATGAAAAGGTTTGTGAGTCCGTCGAAGTGGGGCGCATATCAGTTAACTGAAACGAAAAACCGCTTGAGTCCGTTGAAGCGAGGCGTACATCAGTTAACTGAAACGAAAAACCATCTGAGCACGCAGATGTCAAGAGTACATTAGTTAACTCAAACTGAAAACCACTTCAGTTAACCGATGACAAGCTTAAAAAGATGAGGCGAAACAAGAAGTTTAGGGCGACGATTGTATTTCGGTATAAAATAACTTCGATTTAAGGTAAAATGGTAATGAGTCTGAAGGAGGATTTTTAATGAATAATCAATCATTGTTTTATGAAAGTGGAAAACGCGCAGTACTATTGTTTCATGCCTTTACAAGTACACCTAGAGATGTAATCAGTTTAGCAAGAGCGTTAGAGCGCGCTAACTACACGGTGTATGCCCCAGTCTTTTCTGGTCATGGTACAAGTGACCTGGATGACCTTTTCAACTATTCAATTAAAGACTGGATAAAAGACGGAGAAGATGCTGTCGCATTTTTAAATGAAAAAGGATACGACGAAATCGCAGTGTTTGGTTTATCACTGGGTGGTGTCGTCGCGACACATCTCCTGTTAAACGAGGAAGCGACAATCGGTGGCGGAACGTTTTCTGCTCCAGTTACAACAACGTACGACAATCATGTAACGGATAGCTTCCTTGCATGGTACAAAACAGTTAAGCGAACGAAAGGATATGAAAGAGACGAACTTGCCGGATTAATGACTAAAGCCGAAATCGAACTGAAAGAAATGTTTGATGAACTAAAAGCTTTCGTATCCAACATGGAGAAACAGTATCCAACCCTTGATAAAAAGATATTTATAGGACAAGGTGAAAAAGACGAACTAATCGAGCCAGATACGGCACGCATATTCAGAGAGTCATTAGACCAGGCGGAAGTATCGATTAAACTATACGAAAATGGCGAACATGTCATCACAACAGGAAGTGTAGGGAAAAAATTGCAGACACATGTCTTGACTTTCTTATCGACGCTTAACTGGGATGGAGGAGACAATTGAGTAAAAAGCAAAGTGGAAATTTAAGTGAAGAAAAAGAACGCAAAGCACTAAAGAAGAGTATTCTTTCATATATGGAAGAAGAGAACAAAGAAGCGATGGAAGTAAACAAAATCAGCGAAGGTTTAAACCGTTCAGGAGCAAAAGATTTCAAAAAACTTGTGAAAGCCATCGTTGAACTTGAAAGAGAAGATAAGATCGTCCTTCTACAAAATGGAAAATTCAAATTAAAGAATGGATCAGAAGGAATGACAGGACGTTTCAGCGGGAACGACCGTGGTTTTGGCTTCGTAACGATCGAAGAATACGATCAGGATATATTCATTCCGCCTACTGAAACGAAATCTGCATTGAATGGAGACTTAGTAAAAGTAAAAGTCACCCAGGACGCTTTACCGCAAAAAGACAAGGGACCGGCTGGAGAAATCGTTGAAATCATTGAACGTGGAATCGAGAACGTTTTTGGAGAATTTACGCCGTATCCAGAGAATGAAGTGAAAGCAAGCGGACTTTATGGATATGTTAAACCTAAAAACCAGAAAATGCCCGAGTTAATCGTGGAAGTCGAAACAAAAGGCATTCGACCGGTTGATGGCAGTATCGTTCAAGTCGAAGTGACAGACTTTGCTTTCAAAGGTGAAGTAAATCATCTAGCTGGTATCGTTACTAAAACGCTTGGTCACAAAGATGAACCAGGGATCGAAATCCTTACAATCGTTCATAAGCATGGTATACCAAGTGAATTTCCTGAAGAAGTCATTGAAGAAGCTAAAAATGTTCCCGACAGTATCTCAGAAAAGGATCTTGAAGGGCGTAAAGATTTGCGTGACGAAGTTATTATAACTATTGACGGTGCGGATGCAAAGGATTTAGATGATGCTATTCAAGTGAAACGACTGGAAAACGGAAATTACTATCTGGGTGTGCATATCGCAGATGTCAGTCATTATGTTACTGAAAACAGCGCTATGGATACCGAAGCATATGAACGTGGAACAAGTGTCTATCTGACAGATCGTGTCATTCCAATGCTGCCGCAACGTCTGTCGAATGGCATCTGTTCACTGCATCCTGATGTCGATCGACTGACACTGAGCTGTGAGATGGAGATCAACAAGTCAGGCAAAGTAGTGGATTATGATATCACTAAAAGTGTCATCAACAACCACTACCGTATGACGTACGAAGCTGTAAACGATATATTGGAAAATGACAATGCAGAGCTTAAAAAAGAATACAGTGAAATCGTAGACATGCTGAAAGATATGGAAGCTTTACATCATATCCTTGAGAAAAAGCGTGTGAACCGTGGCTCTATCGATTTTGATACCCATGAAGCTAAAATAAAGGTAGATGAAACAGGTTTTCCAGTAGATATTATCCTCCGTGAACGGGGTGTTGGCGAGCGTCTGATCGAGTCATTCATGCTTTCAGCGAATGAAACAGTTTCTGAACATTATGCCAAGCAGGATCTGCCGATTTTATATCGTATTCACGATAAGCCGGATGAAGGAAAAATGCAGCGTTTTATTGAATTCGTCAGTGGCTTTGGCATCAACGTTAAAGGACTGAAGGATTCAATCAGTCCTAAAAAGCTTCAGAATATCCTGGACAAAGTAGCCGGTACACCTGAAGAGGGCGTTATCAAAATGCTCCTGCTTCGTTCAATGCAGCAGGCTAAATATGACGTCGTACCAATCGGACACTATGGTCTGGCGGCGGAATATTACTCTCACTTCACCTCACCGATCAGACGTTACCCGGATTTGATCCTTCATCGACTGATCCATTACTATGATGAGGTCGGAAAAGGTCAAAAAGCAAAAAATCACTGGAATGCTAAATTGCCGGAAATCGCTGAGCGCAGTTCAATGACAGAGCGTCGCGCAGTGGATGCCGAACGTGAAACGGACGAAATGAAAAAAGCAGAATACATGTCCACTAAAATTGGAGAAAAGTTCCAAGGTGTTATTACTTCAGTTACAAACTTTGGCCTATTCGTTCAACTTCCTAATTCAGTCGAGGGACTTGTGCACATTTCAAATATGAATGATGATTACTACGAGTTCAATGAGCGAGAACTGCTTCTGATCGGTCAGCAAACAGGTAATGTATACAGGATTGGACAATCGGTCGAAGTCGTGGTAACGAATGCAGACAAAGAGACTTATGAAATCGATTTTCAATTAGTTGAAGACGAAGAAACAAAGGCAAAGCGTGAAAAGAGTAAAAAAGAAAAGCAAGATAAAAAGAGAAAGAAAAGCAATAAGCCTAAAGATCACAGAAAAAAATCATCGCGCAAGAAGGATGATAAGAAAGGTTCAAGTAAACGCAGGAAACGACGCAAATCAAAGAAACCTAAAAAATAAAGAAAAGGAGGAGTCATATGCCTCAAGGACAAGGTAAACTGATAGCACAAAACAGAAAAGCACGTTATGAATATACGATCCTGGATACGATCGAAGCAGGTATCGTTCTGCAGGGAACAGAAATCAAGTCGATCCGTGCAGGACGAATCAATCTCAAAGACGGTTACGCAGGTATTCGTAAAGGTGAAATCTGGTTATATAATGTGCATATCGCTCCATTTGAAAAGGGAAATCAGTTCAATCATGATCCAGTCAGAACACGTAAGCTGCTGATGAAGAAAAAGCAAATCGATAAACTGATCGGGGAAACAAAACAAGGTGGCGTAACACTGATTCCTCTAAAAGTTTATATCAAGAACGGTGTAGCTAAAGTCTTGATTGGCTTGGCTAAAGGTAAAAAGCAATACGACAAGCGGGAAACGATCAAACGGCGTGACCAGGAACGTCAGCTGAGACGAGCAGTAAAAGATAATTATTAAGATTAATATGTATGAATCGAGAGTGGTTTAATGCTTACTCTAGATCACAAAAAATGTAAAAGCTATTTCAAGTAACTTTATCGCTAAAGCTCTCGTAATTTGTTAGAATGAAAGAAGAGGAACAATGAAGGAGAGAAAAGTAATGGCAAATAAGGGTGTCACCATATATTTCGTCCGTCACGGCGAAACGTACTTTAATTACTATGGACGAATGCAGGGCTGGAGTAATATGCCTTTGACAGAAAATGGCATAGAAGACGTACGCCGCTGTGGGCGAGGATTAGCAGATGTTAAATTCAATGCTGTGTACACGAGTGACCTGAAACGTACACAGGATACGGCAGAAATCATTCTAGAAGAAAATGGTCAAAGCGAAACAATCAAAATGAATCCCATGCCTGAATTTAGGGAAGTTTTCTTTGGCTCCATGGAAGGGATGTACGGTTCAGAAGCCTACGACAAAGTGAGAGAACATTTGGGTTATGAAACTGAAAAAGAATTGTTTAACAAGACAGACGTCCCTGAACGAATGGATGCTTTTAGAGCGATCGACCCTGAAAACCATGCAGAGGACTTTATGATGTTCTGGTCTCGCGTAGAAAAAGGTCTGATCAAACTAATGGATCGGCACAAATATACGGGAGAAAAAATCTTACTCGTTGCTCACGGTGGAACGATCCGTTACATTTTACAAAATCTTATTCCAGACCTTGATGACACAGAAAGTCTTTTAAATGCTAGTGTATCAGTTGCTAAATATGAAGATGGCCTCTTCCATATAGAACGTTATAACGATGTCTCACATTTCACTGATGAAAAATAATCAATAACAAAAAGTCTTGTATCCTTTTTGTTCGGATTCTCTTTTTCATAAGAGATCTAAACAAAGGAACAAGGCTTTTTATTTATAAAGATATGTGATTAGTGTACATAGTTATAAATGAGTTAAAACTTAATGGACATAATACTCACCAAAATTAAATTTCTTTTATTGTATTTTCATGATACTTTCTGAAACAAGGTAGCTATTTGTGATAAGATGAGCTTGAATTCATTAAATAAATGAAAGTTATTATAGATAAGGGGAATGATTATGTTAGAAAGAGAACAATTTACGTTTAAAGACTATACCAATAAGGTACTAGCGGGCACAGCAAGCGGTATCGTTATTGGGTTGATTGCCAATGCTATTTTAGGAGGAATTTTTAAAGCACTCATTCCGTATGGTACCATTTTTGAAACATTAGCCATGATTGTATCGACTATGCAGTTTTTAACCCCGGCGCTGATTGGTGTTCTAGTCGGAATGCAGTTCAAGTTGAATCCAATGCAAAGTGTGATCATTGGTGCCGCATCCTTTTTAGGTTCAGGTGCCTATGTAGTGACAGATGCAGGGATCGTTTTAGTTGGAATCGGAGACCTAGTCAATGTGATGATCATCTCAGGTCTTGCTGTGTTTGCTACACGTTTTTTAGAAGGGAAACTTGGTTCTTTAACCTTGATTTTACTCCCTATTATTGTAGGAGCCGGTGTGGGAACGATTGGTATACTGATCTTGCCTTATGTCAGCCTCGTGACTACAACAATCGGCAATGGAATAAACACCTTTACACAGCTTCAACCACTCGTTATGGCAATACTTATTTCTGTAGCCTTTTCAGTTCTGATTATTTCGCCAATCTCTACAGTAGCCATTGGTATAGCTATAGGAATATCAGGACTAGGAGCCGGAGCTGCAGCAGTTGGGATCACAGCTTGTACCGCAGTTTTAGTTTTCGGTTCACAAAAAGTGAATCACAAAGGGACAACTTTAGCTATCCTCTTGGGAGCGATGAAAATGATGATGCCAAACCTCGTTAAGCATCCAAGAATCGTCATTCCAATCATTGTTAATGCAGTATTTTCTGGTATAGGGGCTTACCTGTTCAGCATGCAAGGTGTACCAGAAACAGCTGGTTTTGGCATCGTAGGCTTAGTAGGCCCAATACAGGCAGTAAATATGGGGTCAGCACTTTGGATGGTCATTCTGGCATACTTTGTGATTCCATTTGGAGGAGCTTTAATCGTTGATGTATTATTTAATAAAGTACTAAAAATATATGAGCACGACATCTTTAAATTCGTACCCGCTACAAACTAGTATAAAAAGGAGAAATAATTTATGAAAATAGCAATTGCAGGATCAGGAGCTTTAGGATGTGGATTTGGTTATCATTTACAAAAAGGTGGCGCTGATGTCACTTTACTGGATAATTGGGAACAGCACATCAAAACGATCTCTGAAAAAGGTTTGACCATTTCCGTCAATGGCAGTAAGGATAATCAGGAGATGGACATTTGTAGACCTCATGAGTTGAAAGAAAAAATGGATGTCATCTTCGTATTCACGAAATCAATGGGGCTCAAGTCAATGATGGAAAGTATTGAACATATCATTGGACCGGATACTAAAATCGTCTGTTTGTTGAATGGCTTAGGACATTTAAAAACTCTGGAAAAATATATAAATCGAAAAAATATTATCATGGGGACCACCGTTTGGACGGCAGGTATCGATGCACCTGGACATACGCACTTTAACGGTCAAGGGCCTGTTGAAATACAAAACAGCGACCCAAGTGAAAAAGAAGCGACCATTGAAATCGTTGATTTACTTCAAAAAAGCGGACTTAATGGTGAATACAGTGAAAACGTTAATTTCACTATTTGGCGTAAGGCTTGCGTAAATGGCACTATGAACGCTTTGTGTACGATATTGGATGCGAATATTGAGGAAGTTTTTGCCACACCTACGATTGATTCCATGCTGAGGAATATTATTAAAGAGTTCGCTACAGTAGCTAAACATCAAGATAACGTGACACTTAACGTCGAAGAAACCATTTCGTATCTTAAATCATTGGCTGATAAAGTAGGCGCACACTATCCATCAATGCATCAGGACTTAAATAATAACCGTCCAACTGAAATTGACTTTTTAAATGGAGAAGTAGCTGAAGCCTCTAAAAAACTAGGCCTTGAAGCACCTTATTGCCAGCAGATAACTGATTTGATACACGCTAAAGAAGCTATCTTAGGTATTACTACAACGAAAGTTAAATAAAAACTTAGAAGAAATATATGATCTGCATCAGTTGATTTTGGTGCAGATCTATATTTTTATGCTAGATGGTCCCATTTTAAAAGAGGCTCATTTAAAAAGTAGTGCCTGGAAATGAACAAATAAATAGATCAACGCTATTAAAACTTTAATAGAGTTTACCAAAATACTACTTTCATTCATTTGATTTCTTACTTTATGGCTTATTTATCGATTTTTCATGCCTTTATTTTAACACCATTAAAACTCAAACTGCTGGATATTTTTAAATAACCAGCAGTTTGAGTTTTATGTTCTTATTCTTCTATAATGGCAAAAACTGTCCGGCCATTTCCAGGCTTTTCCATCAATTCTTTATGTGCTTCAACCGGTTCATCTAAAGTGAATTTTTTTCCTATCAGCGGTTTAAGAATCTCATTTTCCAGGAAACTAACAATCCCATGGAATGCTTCATTTCTTGCTTCTTTCGTCAT
Organism: Alkalibacterium kapii; assembly: GCF_007988865.1. Lineage (GTDB taxonomy): Bacteria > Bacillota > Bacilli > Lactobacillales > Carnobacteriaceae_A > Alkalibacterium > Alkalibacterium kapii. Next base: position 24,895 of record NZ_BJUY01000019.1, read on the forward strand.
GTGCGAAACATTTACTGCCGTTATATACGCTTCATTCCCCATTAGATTTCGGGGAGTAATTTCAATTGAAGCTCTACTACCAACGACAACAATGCGACCATATTCAGCAATGACTTGGGTATCTATTTCTAAGTTCACGTTAGCAAGCATTTCAATAACAACATCGGGCCCATTTCCTTCTGTGTACTCGGTTAATTCATATTTGTTTTCATATGTCAGATGGTTCATCGCATAATCGGCACCGAGTTCAAGTATTTGTTCGCGTCCTTTTTCTGTACTTGATGTGCCAATAACTATTGCGCCAATCGCTTTTGCCATTTGAATAGCTAGACTTCCAACAGCACCACTTGCCCCGTGAATTAAGATATATTCGCCTGCCCGAATTTTTGCCCGCTGAAACAGTGATGCATAAGCTGTGAAGGCAGGGATTCCTAAGGCTGCTCCATCCATCATCGAACAATTATCTGGTAGCCGATGCACTCGATCAGCATCTGCTACTACTTTTTCCGCATAAGTTCCAGTATTTCTTTTAGCTGTCAACCCAGCTAAAAATACCCGGTCCCCTACTTTTAATTCACTAACTTCTGGTCCTAATTCTTCAATTAGGCCTGCTGCATCATATCCAGGTACATAAGGAAAGTCAAGCCCTTTCCCTCCATCTTTTGATCCATTGATTTTATAAGACTCATTCGGATTTAATCCTGTAACATGTATTTTTATTTTCACCTCATGCGCACCCGGTGTGGGCTCTTCTATTGATGCGGTTTCTAAAACATCAGGTCCGCCAAACTCATTAATTACTACTGCTTTCATTCTATTCCTCCTAAATATTGGTCTATTTAAGTTTAACACTGAACGGATTTTATTTCTTGATTTTTGTTTAGTTCCCCCATTCATTCATTGCCATCTTAAATTCATCAACTTTTGTAACTATCTTCTAAATTAATAGGTGTCCCCTCAGTGAACGTGCCTTTCTGAATTACTCACGGATTGTTCCACTCTCTAAAGTGTATTAAATTTAATAGTCTCAATCTTATTTAATATAATTTCTTGTAAAAAAATCTTTATCTGATTAGTTCTAGTTTGAAAAACTTTTAAATTTGAAGCGATCTCTTGTCGCGGATATTAATAAGTTACTATTCTCTACTTCTAATCGCTTATTTTTATTATTATAATTTGGAGATTTTTATGTTGATGTTGAGCTGAAAAAAGAAACAGTATGATTAGAATACGTTTAGTCATACACCACAAACACGAGAAGATAAACTAGAGAAACAAGAATTAAATTAAAATCTTCAATGCTTAAATTTTGACTGTTAAGTGAGCTTATGCGAAATTAAGGTTAGTAAATAAGAGAAAGGGGCAAAATTAATGAGTGAAGAAACTAATAATGGTCGCGGTAATTACTTCGAAAAAAGAGCAGGAACAGATGACGCCCGTTTTCATGTGGTAACGGGCGAAGATACTCGGTGGGAAGTCAAAGAAGAAGGGGTTCGCGAAGCAGTATACACAACTGATGATAAAGACGAGGCCTTAGAAGAAGCCAAAAAAAGAGCCGAAAAAAACCAGTCAAAAGTCATCGTACATGGTGAAGACGGTAAAATCGAAGATCAAATCGAGTATAATCAGTAGAATCAAAAAAAGAAGAGAAGCACCGGTTTAAAGGCGCTTCTTTTCTTTTTTAGTGTATGGAGTTGAGGGGAGTCGAACCCCTGTCCAGACGTATCGACACTCAAGTATCTACGTTCATAGTTTTACTACTTAAAGTTTCGCTCAGCATCAGCCGTAAAACGGGCGTCATGCGTTGCTAGTCTGATGATCTCTTCTTAGTCTTGCAGACGGAAAGACTAAGCGTATCCCACTTATTATAGGACCCGATACCGAGCACATGGGCGATGCCGGTCGGATCACGCTAAGCTGTTTTTACGCAGCTAAAGCGTAGTTGTTGTTATTATTGTTTGCAGTTATATTTAACTGTGACGTTGATACGCAGTCTCGTCACCTGCGGAACGCAACCCAAGCTCAATCTACGCCTGTCGAATCCGTAACAACCCCGACATAATAGATAGAGCCTTTCTTGACTCTATAAGTATTATAGCATACCTCTATAAAAAAGAAAAGTGTGTTCGCTTATTTTTTGTAAGTTTTAATAGATTAAAAGATATATTATATCAGTTAATACGAACAGTGCTTGGTCATATTAGACTGAGCGCTTTTATTTTGGAATACGTTCTGAGTGATAGCCAATGAGGATAAATAAAAAGATATGAATTGTTCTGTCTTTTGCACTTTAAGATAATTTGATATTTTTGATAATGATCAACACTACAAAATAGAAGGAGACTCTCAATTGATATTACTGAAATTATATGACAGTAAAAGCCGGTAAATACTGACAGGACAGGTTTACCGGCTTTTTTATTTAATATGAGGCAGAACTCTGCAATTCTAGTGATACTAAATAACAGTGAAAAGTTAGTAGTCCATATGAATGGAAAAAGTAAGCATTATAATCAAACAGGAACTGCATAATACAGTATGGCAGCAATGTTTGATTTAACGAAAATATTGATCTAGAAACAAGTGATCTTCAGAGACTTTTTTGAATGATTTAGTTTCCTCATCGAATTCCAATACGGCAATATCTCCGTAATTCTCAGAGTATGTATCAGTACTAAACAAAACGATTCTATTATTACCTAAGTTAACGACTTCTAAACCGCCATTTATCGAAACATTATCATTTGAAGATGAGGAGGGATAAGTACTAACAGAGATGACAGGATCTTTGGTTATTACAATAACCAAGATAATTAGCAACAAAATAATGATTAACGGATTTAAAATTTTCAATTTAGAGTCCATGTTACACCTCCTTTTGCCTGAACTTGGCTGTATAAGCTATATCTTTGAATGATTAATATGTATTGATAAATCGATTATACTAAGATTCAAGTGCAGCATCAAATATATTTAAAAAGGCCGAACGATAATTTTTTATTCTTGTTTTACTATCTTAAAATCTAGAAGCATATTTTCCAGTAAAGCCAATCGCTCATTATTCGTTTTCTAACATACCTACCCTCATATTTGCTGAAGAAGATTTACTAAATCCAAAATAGAAGCTTTTCAGATTTGAAATAATACATATACTCATCCTGGTGAAAAACTTCCCCGTCCTTCTGGGCATATTGACCTGAATTAATATGTACTGTCGCTTCTTTAGTTTGAAAAGAATAAAGTTTGGGATGGGACAGATGTGTTTGCTTGAAAAATAGTTTGGAAAGGATAGAAATTAAATCTTTTACGTTTACATTATCAGCAATCAGGATGTCAAGCTGGTCATCTACTCCAGAAGCTTGGGGTACGATGTTTATACCTCCTCCAAAATATGGGTTGTTGGCAACTAAAACCAGTTGAGCTTGATCGAATACATGTACACCGTCGTCTAAAGTTAACGTGAGCGGAAATTTTTCCTGTTTGAGAAAGCCTGAAAAAATACTGAGCGCATAAGCATACCCTCCAGCTTTTTCCTTCTTACCCTTGGAGTCAATGAATTTTCCAATTAAACCATCGATCCCAAAGCCGATACTATTCACCGCAAGATGTTCTGTTTGATTTTGTGTCGCTAGGATAACAGAGCGTTCTTTTGCGCGTTTGACAGAAAATAAATGAAAGAGAGCTTCTTCCGTATCAAAGGGAATGACGTTAGCCCGTGCAAAATCATTGCCAGACCCTGCTGGGATATAACCGATTGGATTGTTAAAGCAGTATTTAGAATAAAAAGTTACAAATTGATTCAGGCTACCATCACCTCCAACCACAACTATGATATCGGTTGGTTGTATTGTGTTTTTTAATTGAGAAAGCAAGGTGTCAAGTTGTTCAATGCTTTCAGTAACTAAAAAGTCATAATCAACTTTGTGTTTTGGCAGCAGAACAAGTAATTTTTTAAAGACATCATGGCTATTTCGTGATTGTTTGTTGATGATGAAATAAAAAGAATGCATCGATCGGGACCTCCCTGTCTGTTTCTATAGGGTTAAGTATAGCTTATAGACAGTCATCAAGAAAGCTAATTATTGAACCGCCTGGAAATTTAGAATTCATGATGAATAAGGTTGTCGTCGAATGAAATCCTTTGCTGTTGATTAATGCAGTTCATTACGATTTTTTTAGTACTTAATTCTCCTAAGCCGTATTTACATTCTATATCAACTCGTCACTGTGGTATACTTTATATGAATACATAATCAAAAATCTGTAGCAGGGAGTGAATCATTTGAAGAATCTAAAGCTTGTGCTGACTTCAATTTTTCGGCTGTTAGTGATCACTGGAATTATATTACTCACATATTTAGTTGTTGGGGTAGAACTTGGAGCAATCATTTTCATTGCTGGTTCTATTCTTTTACTGATTGTTTTTATTATGGCTTTAATAGGTTCAGTGAAAGGCAAGTCACGGGTATTTAAAAAGGCGGGTCGTTTCAAACTTGTGTTGATCCTTACAGATACCGTGGCAGCCATGCTGATACTGTTGGTGGCTTTTTCGGTAACTACTTTAGTACAGGAAGAAGTCGGGCTACTGTCAGCAAAAGATAAAATAGCGATCGTACGCAATGCTTTTTCTTCAGATAAAAACAAAGTCAATGATTTTACTCAAGCGTACCCCGTGCTTGAAACAGATAATATTATCTTTCGTTACCATCCAGACACCGAAAAATCAGTGGAAAAAATGACAAGTATATTTACAGCTGTTGAGGATATGGAAAAAGATATCTACGGGAAAGCAGTTGATAAAAGTGAACCGCTCGAGGTGATCGTCCTAAGAGATGCGGATGATTATTTTACTTTGAATCCAAACGCAGATACAATGGAAGGTGGGCACTATAACTCCTATTTTAAACGTGCGATGCTCTATGAAGATGACGTATCAGAAAATCAGGAAAATTTTCATATCCTTGAAGTATTTGCCCATGAATACAGTCATTATCTGATGGATATATTTTTGGAAGAGGAAGACTTGGATTGGCGCGATGTTCCTGTCTGGTTCGATGAAGGCGTCGCGGAATTGATGAGTTACCGTACGGTCCCTGCTCATATGCTGCCTGAAGGAAAAATATTCGATACATCTTTTCTTGACTTGCATACACACGATGAGTGGGACAAGTCCGAATCAAAAGTGGATACCAGGAATTATGATCAGTCTTATCTTGCAGTTTTATATCTGTTAGACAGTCAGGATGGTGACCTTTCTTTTATTTCTGATTTACTGAAACAACAGAGTGAAGCTTCTGATTTTGAAGAGGCATTCAATAAAATGACTGGAACCGAACTGGCAGCTCTTCATGAATCGGTTTCTTGGATAGAAAACAAGCGCAGTCTAGCATGGGATTCTTGGTCAATGGAAAGTGATTACGAGGAAGCTGAAGTTCTTTATAAAGAAATATTACAAGAACTCCCAGCGCATAGTGATATTTTACAGAATTATGCAATGATGCTTGAACAAAGCCAGAACTGGGATGCTGCGATAAAAGCACGTAAAGAGCACACTAAAGTAAATCCGACTGCAAATAGTTTATTGAATTTGTCTTATATGCTTCTTTTTACTGATTCAAAAGAAGCTTTGACTCAAGCCACTAAAGCAGTGGAAGCCGCAGAAAAAGAACCATACGACTACTTGGACTTCTACGAACAGTGGATGGAAGATGCCGGACATTATCATCAGTTGATGAAAGAAAACCGCCCACAAGAGGCGTATGATTTTATTATGGAAAGTGAGCATGCTGATTATTTTTTTGATATGTAAAAAATCAAGTCACAGTAATATAATGCAGATCAAATTGAGATATTAAAGTTGAGAGTCAAAAATTATCATTATTTAAAGAAAAAGGAGCCAAAAAAGTGAAACCAAAGGCATTAGTATTTTTTGATTTAGATGGAACGCTGCTTAACAATGAGTCGACAGTGGATGATGAGGTAAAGGAGGCGCTGGTTCAGCTTAAAGAAAATGGTGCTGTTCCATTTATAGCAACAGGCCGTAGTCCTCTGGAGATCCAGCATGTATTAGAAGACACAGTGATCGATTCTTTTATTACACTTAATGGACAGTATATCCAGTACGAAGGTAAGGAGGTTTATAGAAATACTATTCCCAAGTCACTTGTAAAACGATTGAAAAAAATGACGGCTGAAAATGACATGCCACTTTCTTTGTACACTTCGGATAAGATACGAGCGACAAAATATAACCCTACCCTGAAGAACGCCTATAATTTTATCCATGAAAATCCTCCTGAAATCGATGCTTCTCTTGGAGAGAATGATGATATTTTGATGATGCTGATCATTAATGAGGATGCGACTTTGGATAAGCCTTATTTAGAAGCATTTCCCGAGTTATCTTTTTATCGCAACACACCTTACAGTATGGACACGATCACCAAAGGCCATTCCAAAGCATCAGGTATCGATGCCTTGCTTGAAGCGATCGATATGAAGGACGTTCCCCTGTATGCGTTTGGAGATGGTTCAAACGATAAAGAAATGCTCGAACGTGTGGATTATGGCGTAGCAATGAAAAATGGTGTTGATGAGGTCAAAGAAGTCGCTGATTATGTCACGTCTGCAAATACAGAGGGCGGTTTGATTGAAGGACTAAAACATTACGATCTGATTGACTGATTTTTTAATAAAAGAGACTGGATAGTCAATATTCCGGTCTCTTTTTACTAGTTTAAGGTAAAAATACTCCAACTGATTAAGATAACGCATTAGCACAAGCAGCTGGCAAGCATTTATCGTTCACTTCTTAAGATAAAGCTCAATCTTAAGCAGTTTTCCAATATGAAAGCGAAACTGCTTAAGGAAAACTAATATATTCTGAAATCAATAAAAATAGCCTGCACCAAATGTTTCGGTGAGGCTCTTGGTTCTTGGTTTACTACTTTAGAGAATTATTCAGGCCTAAAGGATCGTATTTGACTTTCATACCTAGAGGATAATGCTGAAATAATTGAGCAAGAAGTTTAGGATCCTGACTCGTCACAGTGAGGAGTTCAGTTACTTGTTTAATAAGCTGAGCGTGTTCATAAGTGCTTTTTTTGGCTTCGGTTTCTTTATAGCGTGTCAGCTGATCTAGTATATAGTGATAATCGCGTACAAATCGTTCGAAATCTGATTCTCCCTTTAAAAAAACAGACTTAATGGCCTTGTTTTTTTCATGGAGACTAAGTGCATATTCTTTGGGGGTCATCCCGATTGTTTCAGCATAAGATTCAAAATCCATCAAATCATTATCTACTTCATCTGTCATAAAATCACCTCTATCTGCCTGGTCTTCACCAAGCAATAATGTCACACGTCACTGCAAGATATAAGTATATGGCTATTCAAATCAAAAGTAAATATACAAGCGTCAACGATTGTAGAAATAAAAAATGTTGTTCACAACTTTGACACGGTTTGTTGGTTTCATTTTGTTTAGTGGAAAGACCAGGAGCTCTAGTTTCATTCCTTGATATCTGCAGTTTTTTAAAGGGCACTCATTTGTTACGAATATGTGAACAATTATTAAAATATAAAGTGAAATGAATAAAAGATAGTGAAAAAATTACTTGAAATGAAAGCGGATTATCAGCTGTAAAATTTTCGTAATGCGAATATTAAAGACGAGACCGCTGTAATATGTTCGTAATTAAACTGTAAGCTGTAAGGTTTATCAATGAAACGCTTTCTTTTATTAATCTTTTATCAAGGAAAACTGTTGATAATAAATTAAAATTTACTCATAAATCAAAAAACCATTCATTTTAATCGCAATTACATTTATCATAGGAATAGAATGTATGAGGTTGGCTAAGTAAGAACTACTTTCTTCAGGTAGTTGTCTCAACATTTTAAAATATTTAGAAATTACAATGGAGGGTTACGTGTGGACGTACAACAAATGTTATTCATGTTCGCTGGGGGACTGGGTATCTTCCTGTTCGGACTAAAATACATGGGGGACGGTTTGCAAAAGTCTGCTGGAGACAGTTTGCGCAGTATCTTGAACCAAATGACCTCAACGCCGGTTCGTGCTATAATCGCCGGAATCGTTGTTACAGTATTGATTCAGAGCAGTTCCGGGACGACCGTATTGGCGGTAGGGCTGGTAAGCGCGGGCTTTATGAAACTCAAACAGGCGATAGGTGTCATCATGGGGGCTAATATAGGGACGACGGTTACAGCTTTCATCATTGGTATTGACATTGGTGCTTATGCTTTGCCGATTATGGCTTCAGGTGCTTTCTTGCTGTTCTTCTTTAAAAATGTAACAATAAACAGCATCGGACAGATCATTTTTGGATTTGGCGCATTGTTTTATGGTTTGGAATTAATGGGGGAAGGGATGTATCCCCTTCGTGAATTTCAGGCATTCAAGGACCTGATGATCAACATGGGTGATAATCCGATCCTGGGTGTTGGTGTCGGTACGATTTTTACATGGCTTGTACAAAGTTCCAGTGGAAGTATCGGTATCTTGCAGGAACTCTATTCTCAGGGACAGATTTCGATTGAAGGCGCTCTGCCCGTTCTATTTGGGAACAATATAGGGACAACGATCACTGCAGTTTTAGCAGCAATCGGTGCAAGTATACCAGCTAAGCGAACAGCAGCTTCGCATATCATTTTCAACTTAGTTGGTACGCTCGTTGTTTTACTTGCTATTAGACCTTTTACATCAATGATTGTGGCAATCACACCTATTTTCAACCTTAATCCAGCTATGCAGATTGCTGTCGCTCACGGATTATTCAACGTTACCAACGTGCTCATTCAAATGTGGTTCATCGGTTACTTGGCTAAAATCGTGACCAGTCTCATTCCTGGCGATGATGCAATCATTGAATACGATGCCTCTCATCTCGATTTTTCCATCATTACTACCGTGCCTTCTGTTGCTTTGAACCAGGCTAAGCTTGAAGTAAAGCAAATGGGTGATTTTGTACTTGAGGAATTTAAAGAGATGTTCAAGTACTACAAAAATCAGGATGAAACCAGCTTGTCCAACACATTACAGTTGGAAGAAGTGGTCAATGACATCGATACGCGTCTTACAGAATATTTAATGCATATCTCAGTAGAAGACTTGCCTGTAAAGAGTTCAACCGAACATACACAAATGATGGATATTACAAAATATCTCGAACGTATTGGTGACCATAGTGAAAATATTTTGAATAATATCAAAGAAGCAGCCAAGGCTCAGAAGAAATTAGCTAAAAAGTTAAATAGAGAGCCAGAGAAAATTTTCCACGATGACGATTTAATTGCGTTATTCAATCTCGTTGAAGAGAATATTTCTGACGCGATAACATCCTTTACTCAAGACAGTTATGTACTAGCGGGTAAAGTAATAAAGCGTGAGAAAGAAGTCAACCGTCTGGAAGAAGAGATTCGTAAGAAGTTCATTCAACGTTTGAACAGCGGAACGGGACTGCCATCTGATGGCATTCTGTTTGTAGATATTGTTTCCAACCTTGAAAGAATGTCTGATCACTCAGTTAAAATCGCCAAACACTCATTAGGTATAAGATATCCATTCCAGCAAGACTCAAAACGTCCACGTCATGCACGCGAAGTTGAAGGTGCAACAGAGACGAATTAAATAAAAAAAGGGAAGCGGCTGGTTTAGTCGCTTCCCTTTTTTATCAACGAGTTACCTAAATAAATACATTACTCAATGTTCCAAGTGATTCAATAGAGATATCTACACGATCTTTATCTTTGAGCCAAACTTGTTTTTCTTCTGGCTGCTCCAGTATAACCCCTTTTGGAGTGCCGGTAAAAATCAGGTCTCCCGGCATTAATGTCATGTACTGAGAAGCACAGCTGACAAGCTTATTTACATTAAAGAGCATTTCTTTTGTGGAACTGTCCTGGACCAGTTTACCATTAAGTTTGGTCTGAATAGATAGATTCTGTACAGAATCGATACTATCTTTTGTCACTAAAGCTGGACCGATAGGAGCGAAATTATCCATCGATTTCCCGATCAGCCACTGAGATGACTGGAATTGAAATCCTCGGTCTGAAACGTCATTCCCGATTGTATATCCAAAAATAGCTTCTTCAGCCTCTTTTTCACCAACATTGTTGATTCTTTTACCAATAACAATAACAAGTTCTGCTTCGTAATCTACTTTTTTTGCATTATTTTGTAACACGATCTCTTGTTCATGAGCAGCTAATGCATTTGGCAGTTTGTTGAAAAAAATAGGAGAAAGTGGAACATCGCCGCCTCTTTCTATTATATGATTCACATAATTCATACCTGCGCACAGAATTTTTTCTGGTTTTTTAATGAGTGGTAGATAATTTAATTCAGCTTGAGCGATATAATAGTCCTCTTTTTTTACATTCAATGCGTCTGCCTTTTCCATTGTCTGCCGAATTTGCTTTAAACCAACCTGACTGTTAGCGACTAATTCATCGATTGTTCTGGGAACCTCAGTATTTAAATGTTCCGCTAGCCGAAGAAGGTCCATCACATCACTATTTACAATAAGGCCTAATTTGTTTACTGATTCATACTTTTTTTTATAATTGACCAGCTTCATGAAAAAATCCCCTTTTATTTAATCCTTCCTTTTTAATTATAAATAGCTGATGAAATTTATCAAAAATAACGCTTGTGATTTTCTGTCAATAAATATCCAGACTTGCTCAATCGATATGTTTTTAGTAAACTGTTGATGAAGGAGAAAGTGGAGGAATCGATATGAGTAAAAGAAACAAAAACATTGAAGTAGAAATAAATGAAACCAAAAATAATACAGAAACCTATACTGAGTATGAACTAATCGTCAGAAAGAAAATTATCGGAACACTGCAGCAGGAAGGCGACGGTCCAGTGACTGTTATTTTTAAATCTGGGAAAAAACGCAGCGCCCAAACGATTGATGAAGGTGTCCAGATGATTATTGAGGAATATAACTTACATGATTAAAAAAAGCTAATACCTGATTTCAAAACACTTATTTTGGATAACAAAGTAAGTGTTTTTTATTTTTAGATGCTTCTCGATAGGGAGGAAACACTCAGTTATGCTATGATTAGAGTAAGTAAATCTCTGCGAAAGGACGTGTTCGTGTGGATAAAGTAGAACAAATCGGAAAAAATATTCCACGTAAAGATAAGTTGATACGTTTCATTAAAATTGCACAATCAAATTGGGAGAGAGCAGCTGTGACCCAGAGTGCGGCTGAAATGGCTTACTTTCTGCTTTTATCTTTGTTCCCGCTCTTGCTTGTCTTGGCTAATATCATTCCGCTTTTGCCGATCGATCCTAATGAAGTATTAAACATGACGGCAGATTTTGTTCCTCAGGATGTTTATGGTGTCATCGAACCAGTAATCAGAAATTACCTGGAAAGCGGCAGTGGTGGTGCCATTTCCTTTGGTTTGCTTGCAGCATTATGGTCAGCCAGTCGGGTCATTACGATATTGCGGCGTGTCCTAGATGAAGTTTACGGGTCGATTCAAACGAGTAATTTTATAATTGGTCGCATAGTTTCTTTGTTTACAATGATCGGTATCGTGCTTGTCATAGGTGCAGCTGTATTTGCTTTTGTTTTTGGTGATCAAATCCTTCAATTTGTTCAAGATACGATCGGAATAACCATTCCATTTATTCAGCAATTCCTGCTGTTAAGATGGGTCGTTTTAGTTGTTATTTTGTTCCTGGTTTTTCTAATCGTTTACCGTGTCGTTCCGAATCATCATCTGACTTTAAAGTATTCTTATCAGGGAGCCATCTTTGCAACAATCGGCTGGGTCCTTCTAACGCAAGGGTTCTCCATTTACTTGAACCTTGCAGGCGGCGATGCAGTTGCTAATGCAACGTTTGGCGCGTTCATTGCGTTAATGATTTTTCTATACCTGTCAAGTTTAATATTACTGTTAGGTGCCTTGATCAATGCAATGATATTCGAGTGGAAGAACTATATGTCTGTTCCTGAATACGAAAAAGCAAAACGTAATGAAAAGAGTCTTCAAGACTCAGACTGGACAGGTTATCCAAGTGAAGCAGATACGACGATCCTTAAACGAAAGTTATATAAAGTTGGTAAATTGAAAAAAGACGAGGTAAAAGAGTTTAAAGAAAAAAGTCCTGATGTTGAACCAGATGAATAAGGAATCACAAAGAATTTCAAGAAGAGCGATGTCGTCATATATCGCTCTTTTGTTTTTCTGAATAAATGAGTTATAATAACTGTGATGGAAAATGTATAGCGAGGAGACATGAAAATGACAATCAAATATCATGATAACGGAATTTGGATCGAGAAAATAAACGACACAGACTATAAAGTAGGCTTATCCGAAAAAGGACAGGATGATGCTGGCGAAGTGATGTTTGCTGAAATCGTTGAGCATAACGGATCTTTGACTAAAGGAGATCCTATCCTTAATGTCGAAGGAGCGAAAGCAGTAACAGAGTTGACACTTCCATTCGATGCTGCTGTGAAAGAGACACACACCCAGATTGAAGATGAACCAAGTTTGTTAAACTCTGAAGATAAAAGGGATAACTGGATTTTAGTGGTCAATGATGTCGACCCTGACGTATGGAATACCCTAGATACAGAAATGACTTTAAACAAGGAAGAATCTGAATAAAATAATGAAAAGAGCAGCCAGAACTGCTCTTTTTCTGTATAGTGCATCATACATGGAAATGCGTGCCCTTACTTTGGGATCGAAGCTACAAAAGGTTACGCAAAAGAAAAATGCGTGCCCTTTTTAGATAGGAGAAACTACG
>NZ_BJUY01000020.1 GCF_007988865.1 Alkalibacterium kapii
CGACATTTCTTTTCAAATGATTGAACTGAAACAGCTTTTTTCTTTAAAAACACAAAGTATTACTACAACGCCCAGCTGAACTACGTTTAACGGTTATCCAGCGAAGTAAAACGAGTCATCGTCAAATTTTGTTATGTCTTCTTTATTGCAGAAAGTAAATCTTTCACCTTTTCAATCGCATCTTCTACACTTTGAGACTCAATTGAAGTAACGAGCTCCTCATCACAGTTGGATGAATGATCGTAACGCGGATCATAATAGTAAATCAGTAAATTCTTGATTACTGTATGATAGTCTTTATTTTTTAGAGCTTCTTCAATTTCATGCGCCACAGGAGTATGAATGCGGCGCTTTATTCTGTGAAAAGCTTCAACGACCTCGTCATGATGATCAGAAGGGGAGTAGTCACTTAAAATATTTTTCACCCGTTCATCGATCGGCAAATGGACAAACAACTGTGGACTGGCTTCTTTATGCTGGTAGAAACGATTTGGAATCGTCACTTTACCGATGCGTGCGCTCTCGCCTTCAATCAAAATATAAGGAGCATCCTGATATTTCAGAAGCGCTTCGCCCAGTAAGAGATTGAACATGCGCTGATTGTTTGGTTTGCGTCCGATTCCGCCGAATATAGAACCACGGTGATCTGCCATGCCTTCCAGGTCTATCACGGGATAGTCTTCTGCCTTTAATTGATGCAGGATGTGAGTTTTTCCATTCCCGGTATGTCCGTTCAAGACATATAAAGGAGGGTAAGGCAGAGAATTGATCTGTTCTTTTGTCCAGTTTCGATAATTTCTGATTCCACCCTTCAAACGGCTGACGGGAACATTCATCAAGTTATTTACTGTTGCAGCAGTTTTACTACGCATACCGCCACGCCAGCAAAAGACCGTTACAGGCGTACCTAATTCTTTGAACGCTTTTATAAATTCCGGCAATTTCTTTGAAAAAATATCCAGTCCCAGTTCCTTGGCTGCATCCTGACCTTCCTCATTATAAATAGTCCCTACAAGAGCGCGTTCTTCGGTTGAAAACAAGGGAATATTAATCGCGCCGGGGATCGTTGCTTCTTCAAATTCTTTGGGAGAACGCACATCGACCAATGTATGTTTTTGATTTTTTAAATAGTAAAGTTCTTCTGGTGAAACATCTTTAAACATGTTTGTATCCTTTCTTTCTTATTTCACAGTGATGTGTCCAGGTTCGCCATCAGTAATTTCTCCTATCACTTTAGCGTTGACACCTTTATCTTGAAGTGCATCCAGTAACTCCTGCGATTCCTCTGCACCAATAGCCATAAGCAGGCCACCGGATGTTACAGCATCAGCCAAAATAAGCTGATCGATTTCGTCATACCTCTCATCAAACTGAACGACATCTTTTACGTGTTTCAGATTATTTTTAGAACCGCCGGGAACAACACCCTGGTCAGCCAGTTCTCTTACACGCGGCAGTACAGGAACATCACTTTTCTTTAAAGTGATCGCCTGGTGACTTTCGGTCGCCATTTCAGTTAAATGTCCCAAAAGACCAAAGCCGGTAACGTCTGTACAAGCATGGACGTCAAAGTCTTTCACGGTTTCTGCCGCTGTTTTATTTAAAGTAGCCATAACGTTCGTGACACGTTTCGTTTCTTCTTCAGAAAGTAAACCGCGTTTGATGGCAGTGGTCGATATGCCAACACCGATAGGCTTAGTCAAGATCAGTTTGTCACCTTTTTTTGCGCCGGCGTTCGTTAAAACGTGATCAGGATGGATCGTTCCGGTGACCGACAGACCGAATTTAGGTTCCTTGTCATCGATCGAGTGCCCGCCAACCAGGTTGCAGTCCGCTTCCTGAACCTTATCGCTGGCTCCACGAAGGATTTCAGTCAGGATTGCCTTGTCCAGATCAAAAATAGGGAAGGCAACGATATTCAGCGCGGTGACCGGTTTTCCTCCCATGGCATACACATCGCTCAATGCATTTGCTGCGGCTACTTGACCGAAGTCATAGGGATCATCGACGATCGGGGTAAAGAAATCAAGCGTCTGAACGATAGCCAGATCATCAGTCAGTTTGTAAACGCCCGCGTCATCACCAGTATCCAAGCCAACCAGCAGATTCGGATCCTTTTTCTGTGCAGGCAAATCAAACAAAACGTCATGTAATTCAGTCGGACCGATCTTGCAGCCGCATCCGCCTTTAGTTGTCAATGTCGTTAATTTTACTTGAGTCATATATTTTCATCCTTCTTTCAATAAGTCTCTACCGTTCTATTTTAACACGCATTTCACTAATCTGAGGTAATAGAGTGAAATTTTTTTCGAAATAAAAAATAAACGCTTCAACAGCCATGTTTTTTCTAAATGACTAATAACCCTAGACGCCATTATGTTAAACTGATATTTAAGTAAACGGTATTAGGGATTATTTACGAGGTGAACAAATGTCAAAAAACATTCATATTGCAGTAGTAGATGATGAAACGATTCAGCTTGATACGATGATATCATTGATCACGCAAGCAGCCAAAAAAGTGAACTTAATTAGTAATATCAGCGCATTTTCCAGTGGAGAATCTTTCTTATTCGAGTTAGAAGATCAACCTGATATGGATATGGTCTTTTTAGATATCGAAATGAAGCAGGTAGACGGCTTGAAAGTGGCTAAAAAAATCAGAGAAAAAAATCAGCAAATGACGATCGTATTTGCTACGGCTTATACTGAATATGCAGTACAAGGTTATGATGTTCAGGCATTGGATTATTTATTAAAGCCTATCAAAGTAGGAGATGTTGTCCGTGTTTTAAAGCGTCATCTTGATAGAAAACCCTTTGCCAGAAAAACGATTACTATAGAGACTCAAGGTGAGATTTCAAAAATCGATCAAGAAGAAATATTATACATTGAGGTAAACAGACGCGAGTGTGCGATTCATCTCAAGGATAAAATTTTGACTGTAAATGAGACACTTAAAGAACTGGCTGATCGATTGAGCAATGATTTTATTCAAACGCATCGCAGTTATTTAATCAATGTTGCTCATATCAATCGGTTAATAAGTAAAGATGCAGAACTATCTAATGGAGAACAAGTACCCGTTTCAAGACGTTTAATTAAAGACGTACAAGAACGTTTCATTGCTTATCATAAGGAGACAGTATTTTATAATGACTAATATGATTTGGGCAGGGATACTAATCAGTATCATTGTATTTGGTGTGTTTATTTATTTCAGACAGAAAAAGCTGATAGATTATTATAAAATACAAGAAAAGGAATTAGATCGATATGCCATTGAAGTAGAGGCGATTTATAACCAGATGCGGGGTATCCGTCATGACTATCGCAATCATCTACAAGTAATGAACACCTTAATAAATAATCAGCGAATAAATGAATTGGATGCCTACATTAAACAACTGACGAATGAGCTGAATCAGGTAGACACTATTATTCAAACGGGTAATACGATGATCGATGCTATTGTTAATACAAAGCTTACAACAGCCAAAAATAAAGGGATCGAATTATTTGCGACAGCGATCGCACCAAAAGTTCTGTCCATTGAACATGTGGACTTGGCGATCATATTAGGAAATTTACTTAATAATGCGATTGAAGCCACGATCAAAGAAACAGATAAATTGGATGAACAATTTATTCGATTATACATTGCCCCGATGAAGCAGACGTTGTATATTAGTGTGACGAATACAATGAGTGAAAATCCAAAACCTTCTTTTATTTCACTAAAAAACGTGAACAGAAGAGGATATGGTTTGTCCAGGATAAATCGGGCAGTAGAAAAATATGAAGGCATCGTAAACCGCAAGTGGGAAAAAAATGTTTTTGCAACAGAAGTAACGCTGCCGCTAAAAAACCATTCGTGACAAAATAATAACCATTCATACACTTCTGTGCAGGAAGTGTATTTTTTTAGGTAAGATAAGGTGGAGGTGAAGAAAATGAAAGAAAAAGGAAGACTCCTAAAGATATTATTGAAAGAACTCTATGATTTTAAACCTAAAATTTTCATTGTAATACTTTTGCATATAATAGTGAATGCGGTTCTACCATTACTGCAATTATTACTTTCAGCATCTGTAATTGAGTGGCTATTATCCAATGTAGCTATTCAAGATTATCTAGTACGTCTTTTACTATTTGTAGCAGTAGTTGGATCAGTGCAGATGCTCCAGAATTACTTTAATATATTCATAGAAGAGAATATGAATCATCTAAGAGTCTATATTAGAAATAAAATTCAGAGAAAATACCTGACTCTAGATTATCCACAACTGATTGGGAAAGAAGCTCAGGAACGATATAACAATGCGAATGAATTAACAGACAATAATCAGTCATTGTTTGGAAGGATACTTATGGAGGTCACCCAATGGGGCAGTTCTATTTTAGGAGTATTTATTTATGTAAATATTTTAGTCCAATTAGAATCATTGTTTATCATATTAGTTGGGATCTTTGCATTGATAGTCGTTGGTTTTAATATCCTTCAGGTTAAAATAGATCGAAAATTATTTAACAGTAAAGCATCGAACACTCAAAAATTGAGATATTTAAGAAAAGTCTATGGGGAATCTAGAATCACTAAGGACGTAAGGGTTTTTCAGATGCAGAAGTGGTTCAAGAAAATTGAAGAAAAGACAATCGACAAATACTATAAAATCGTTAAACCAAAAGTTAGGCTGACATGGGCGGAAAGCACAGTAGTTAACGTAGCTATTATTGGATTGTCAGCTTTATCATATATCAGAAGTGTCCAGTTGATCGTTTCGGGTTCGATACCTGTGTCCAGTTTCGTCATATTTGCCGGATCAGTTACTATCTTGGCTCAAACTATTATTACTTTTATCTCAGTGTCAGGCAAAATGAACACAAGTTTAAATGAAACCAAAAAATATGATGATTTTATGTCACAAGCACAAGTTTTCAATCATGGAGAAGGAAAAGCTTTACCTGAAGAACCACTTTCCATAGAATTGAGGGGTGTGTCTTATACGTATCCTAATAATGTTGAACCGACAATAGATAATATCACATTAACTTTATATCCATATGAAAGTCTCGCGATTGTTGGTGAAAATGGTGCAGGGAAGTCAACGCTGATTAATTTGATTACGGGTCTGCTTAAACCTGATTCGGGCGAAATATTGATTAACGGAATACCTCAGAGTGAATTCAACATTCACGATTACTATGCATTATTTGCACCTGTTTTTCAGGAAAAATTCTTGTTGACTTATTCAATTCGAGACACAATTATACAAGGTTTACCTTTTAATGAACAGAAGTACAATAAAGTTATTAAGTTAAGCGGTATAGATAAAATTATTGACCAATTTAAAAATCATGACCAGACAAAAATCGTTCGAGCTGTCTATACTGATGGTGTAAGCTTGTCGGGTGGTCAGTTACAGAAATTGAAATTGGCGCAGGCTCTGTATAAGGATTCATCAGTACTCGTATTAGATGAACCGACAGCCGCACTGGATCCGCTTGCTGAGCATCAGGTTTATAAAGATTATTTTCATTTTTCAAAAGACAAGCTGTCTATCTTCATTTCGCATCGTCTCTCATCCACGCGTTTTTGTGATCGGGTTATATATATTAAAAACGGTAAAATAACTGAAACAGGTACGCACGATGAGCTGATAGCAGCACAGAAAGACTACTTCAAGTTATTTGAAGCTCAAGCGTATTACTATAGAAATGATCATAGGGAAGATAGTGAAGAACGGACTCTTGTAAAGGGCGGTGTGATTTAATGGATAAGGTTAAAATATTTAAACGTGCATTCGGAGATTTAATTAGGATCGGAAAAAGATATTACATTTTATTTTTTTCACAATCTCTTGCGAATTACAGCTTACCTTTTATAGGATTTATTTACATGACTCGAATCGTAGACGCATTGAGCAGGAGCAATATGGGAGTGGTCCCCAGTCTTGTTTTTCAGTATCTTAGTATATTGCTTGTTCTGCAGTTGATTGCAGGCTGGTTGGAGCCATTAGTTGATAATGAAGAGTCGCTTTTTTTAAGAAAATTATTTGCCGAGCCAAATAAAAAGATGCTCTCCATGCATTATCACTATGCTGAAAGTTCAGAGGTGAGGGAGCAACTTGAAATCATCAACCGGAGTATGATGAGTAGTCAATCCTCCCTGCCAATGTTGAATGTTCGGATAAAAGAAATGATGCCTGGAGTCATAAGCGTTATCTGGGGGATTACTTTACTCACACCACTGTTCAAGGTTAATGTAAGTTCACTACCAGATGGATTTATGTGGATGCACCCTGTTGTTATTTTAGCTGTATTTGTTACTTTAATAGGAATCAGTATAGTTATTCAAACAAAAATATCTAAAAAATCAAGTGAAAGACTAACGGAGATGTTATCTGAACTAAAACTGTCAAATGCAATTTTCTTTTATGAAGATCAAATATTGGAAGATGTCAAATCAGGAAAAGAAATACGTTTATATAATTTGACTGATAAAATGATAGCTAATAAAAAAAGAGATTCAAATCATACAGAGAAATTACTTTCATCCAATTATAAGAAGTTTAGAAGGATGATTATTCCAACTTCGGGTTTATTTCATATAATGACTTACTTAACTTATGCATACGTAGGCATACTTGTTTTGCTTGGTACTCTTCCTGTTGCTTTGATCATTCAGTTATCCAGTGCATTAAGTCGAATGATATCAGCATTACCTGACGTTATCCAGCATGGAATGATGATGATATCTTCTCCTGAAGAGCTAAAAAGCTATTATGCCTTCATGGACTTACCGGATGAGGAAGTTGTGGGTAGTTTACCAGTTGAAAAACGGCTGGATAATGACTACACGTTTGATATCGAGAACCTCTCGTTTGCTTACCCTGGTTCTGAAGAGTTCGTTTTAAAAAATATTACGGAGGCATTTGAAGTAGGTAAAAAATATGCAATCGTTGGAGAGAATGGATCAGGTAAAACAACATTTATAAAACTGCTTACTCGATTATACGAACCAACGGAAGGTAAAATAAAGATGAACAAAATCGACACAAAAAAATATGACCTGAAAGAATATTTCAATTTGTTTGGAGTGGTCTTTCAGGACTATCACCTTGTTGGATTTTCGCTGGGACAGAATATTTCCGTGGCACCCACGTATGATAAAGAGAGAGTAATGGCGACTTTGGTTAAGGTAGGGTTAGGAACATTTGTGAGAACTCTTCCTGATCAGCTGGACACTTATCTTGGGACTGAATTCAACGACTCAGGTGTAAACGTGTCAGCCGGTCAGGAACAGAAAATAGCTATTGCCCGCTCTTTATATAAAGATGCTCCAGTCATGATACTGGATGAACCAACGGCAGCTCTTGATCCATTGACTGAATTTGAAATTTATCAGAATTTCGACAAGTTGGTACAGGATAAAACAGCTTTTTATATTTCTCATAGATTGTCCAGTTCTAAATTCTGCGATGAAGTCCTGGTCTTTGATAAAGGAGAAATCATTCAGAGAGGGAGTCACGAAGACTTAGTTAAAACAGAAGGGAAATATCAGGATTTATGGAATGCTCAAGCTCAGTATTATCAGTAGAAACTCTTTTTAAAAGCATACTAAACAAAATAATGGATAAAGAGAGCCACCTTAAGGAACATGATTGTTCAGCTTAAGGTGGCTTATTTGTAAAAATATTTAAAACTATTGATTAATTTCTTTTGAAAACCTTTACTCCAATATAATAAAGAGTGACTGCCAGGATAACAGATACATAAATAATTAAATTATTTGTTTTTACTGTATCAAAAAATATCAAGAGAATAATTGATGCACTGTAAAGGATTTGACCAGCCAATACCCTGGTTTTATTTGCCCTGTTACCTTGATCATCCACTGCCTCTTCCTTTGATAAGAACCAGAAAAGCACAAAAGATAAGCCGAATAAAACAAGCGAATAGACCGTTTGGCTGTTTAAGCTATCGAAACTGTTGAATCTCAAATAATCCCAGATGAAGCTTTGTATCAAGAATAATATGGAAGCCACTGCATTTATGACAACAAGCGTTTTAGTTAATCTTCGCCCTCTTGAAACGAAATAGATGGCTAAAAGAAAAACAGCGAGATAAATACTGTTGTCATTGCTGAAAGACAGATAAGTAGTTAATCCCAGAACCAGTAGCATATCAAATATTGTGACTGGCTTACCGCAAAGTCCATTGACCATTCGCAGCGTCAAAAGCAGCCAGGCGATGATCAGTAATGATATCGATTCATAATGAAAAATATTTATCAGCGAAATAGCCGCGGCTAAAAGTGCAGAATAATCGTGTTTCGGATCGATTTCTCTAGTAAGCGCCCAAGTTAAAAAGGTACCGCCTCCTATATATAATCCCGCAATGATCTCCCCAGTGACGACCCAGCCTGCAATAGCGACAAGCGCAGTCAATATAACGATTATGAGATTGGGTTTATGTTTCAAATCGATCATTCTACCTAAAGTAAAAATAAGACCACTCCTTCATATACAAAACTTTTTTACTATCTATTAAAAAGTCGTGCTTAGTATTATAAATACTTTATCACACATGCTGTAATAAAATAACTGTTAAAGCTATTTAAAGCACTTTTAGAACAAAACCTAATATGATACTTTTCATATTAGTGTGTATAATGGAGCTAAAGAAAATGACAGATTTATTATGAACAATAGGAGGAGTAAGATGATCGACAAGGTAGATGGCAATAAAGAATTTCCAAAACTGGCCATGGGAGTATTTATTCTTACAATGATTACGATAGCGGTTTACGAAATGCTGACTCTGGATGCGGATCTATCTGCAAGAGAGGAAACTGTTGTCCTTGTAGCAGGAGGCGTTGTAGGTTCTATTGGAGGAATTATAGGTGGCCTGATCGGGATAAGCATTCAGTATGTTTTTATCAAATATCCTACCCAATGGTTAACCAAAGAAGAGTTTGTTTATAAAAACGAAATTTGGGAGGCTATCTTTTATTCAAGTACTGCAGGCTTTCTAATCAATTTTTTATTAATACAGTTCGGTCTCCCGGCAAATCTACTTGTAAGTACGATCGTCAGCATATTGACAACCGGGCTCTTTCTACTTATATATTTCTCAGGAAGAGAAAAAGAACCTCACATCAAACGAGCTATTACTATCGTACAGATTGCGTGGATCGTGATAGGTTTTGGATTGGGGTTCGTGCTGAACTTATTTGCGGACATGGCCGTTTGATCAATATTTACGAATGATCAAAGTATTGATTATTTTTAATGTCAAAGTTGTAAGTAGAGGAAGAACTTCAGTATTCGAGAGAATGGAACTGATTTTCTTTCTTTATTTTTTCTGCTTTTGAGAGTTGCGAGTGAAATGTTGAACTGGGAGACCAGTAACTCAATGAGTATGCACTTTTAAGGATGGAATGTCGAACTCAGAGACAGGTAACGGACTGAGTGTGCACTTTTGGAAGTGAAATGTCGAACTCGGCAAGAAGTAGCTCCGTGAGTCTGCACTTTTAGGAGTGAAATGTCGAACTGGGAGGGTAGTGATGGACTGAGTGTGCACTTTTAGGAGTGAAATGTCGAACTCGGAGGATAGGAGCGGTCTGAGTATGCACTTTTTAGGAAGAAATGTCGAACCCAGAGAGCAGGGAGCTCGTGAGTAAGCACTTTTGAGGAAGAAATGTCGAACTCGGCAAGCAGTAGCACCATGAGTAAGCACTTTTAGGAAAGAAATGTCGAACTCGAGGACTGCAGACGGTTTGAGTCTACACTTGTGTAACTAAAAAGAAAGTATCCATAGTAAATAAGCGGACTCTTCCGTTGACCTGGGAGAAAGAGTATTATATACTTAAAATACCTCTAATTAGAGACATAATTACCTGTTTATAATTAGATACAATGATTTATCGCAATAGAATACAGAACAACTTATTCGTAGCTAATAAAAAAAGCAATTATAACGTAAAGGAGCATATAAAAATGACAGATCAGCCAATCGGTATTCACCACGTTACAGCAATAACAGATGATGCAAAGAGAAATTATCAGTTTTTCACAGAAATATTAGGAATGAGGCTCGTCAAAAAGACAGTGAATCAGGATGATATTCATACCTATCACACATTTTTTGCTGACGATAAAGGTTCTCCCGGGACAGACGTGACGTTCTTTGATTTTCCAGGGATACCTGAGGGCGTATCGGGTACCAACTCGATCTCAAGAATAGGGCTTAGGGTGCCGGACGATGCAGCGCTCGATTATTATCTGGATCGCTTTAAAGCTCACGAAGTCAAAAACGACGGGATTCAGATTCTTTTTGGAAAGAAAATTTTACCGTTCGAAGAAGCAGACGGTCAGCGTTACCAGCTCTTCTCTGATGAAAATAATGAAGGCGTTGAACCAGGTACCCCATGGAAAAAAGGACCAGTACCCGCAGATAAAGCGATTTATGGGTTAGGACCTGTAGAAATCACGGTCAGTTATTTTGATGAATTCAAAAGGATACTTCTTGACACCTATGGCATGAAAGTGGTTCAGGAAAAAGAAAATATCGCGCTGATCGAAACAGGTGAAGGTGGAAACGGCGGACAGGTCATTCTGAGACGCGGTTCTGGAAAAACAAGTATTCAGGGATCGGGTCAGGTCCACCATGTGTCCTTCAGGGTCAAGGATCACGAAGCACTTAAACAGTGGAAAGACGTGTATGATGAAAAAGGAATGAAACATTCCGGCCTCGTTGATCGGTTTTACTTTGAAGCCTTGTACACAAGAGTGGGCAATATCCTGATCGAACTTTCTACTGATGGTCCAGGTTTCATGGGAGATGAGCCGTATGAAACGCTCGGCGAAAGCTTGTCCTTGCCGCCGTTTTTGGAACCCCAGAGAGCGCATATAGAATCGCAGATCACTCCCTTTGACACGACCCGTTCATAAAGCTGTTTTCAAAGGAGGCACAAGCCATTGTATAACATGGTGAACTTTTTCCCACAGAATTTAACCTTAAAGGAGAAGAGAAAGTTTTTTATAGGTTCGGTCATACCCAGACCGATTGCTCTTGTTTCAACACTTTCTGACGAAGATATCGTTAATATCGCGCCATTCAGCTATTTTAATATAGTGACATATGACCCGCCTGTATTATCTATTTCTGTTCAGCGCACAGAAACCAGGCATAAGGATACGGCTAGAAATATTCTGAAAAATCGCGAGGCAGTTGTTCATATCGTTGATCAGGATAATGTGGAAGCGGCAAATCTAACTTCCGCAGCACTGGAAGCCGATAATAGCGAGCTCGATATTTCTGACTTTACAACGATCGCTTCACAGACGATTCGTGTTCCCGGAGTCAATGAAGCGAAAGTAAGGTATGAGACCGAACTTTACGATTCGATGGTTATTTATAATGATCAAAATAAGCCGACAGCAGATTTGTTATTACTGAAAGTAAAGCATTACCACATTGATGAGTCCATTTATCAAAATGGGTATGTCGATCCTTTAAAATTAAAAGCTGTAAGTCGGCTGGCTGGGAATGATTACGCTGAAGTTGGAAGGATTTTCCCACTGGAAAGACCTTGATTTCATGAAAGGAGCTATAGAATGGAACATATTTATAAAGAATACGCTGAGGACAGACCCGTTTTTATTTTACTTCATGGTACAGGCGGTGACGAAGAAAGTCTGCTTCCGATTGCTGAAGTGCTGGACCCTCACTACACTATTCTCAGTATCAGAGGCACCGTAAATGAAAATGGAATGAATAGATTTTTTAAACGTCACGGTGAAGGCCAATATGACTGGGGAAATTTAAAGCATCGCGGGGAAGAGCTTTACAACTTTATCCAAGAAAAATCAGAAGACTACGCGTTTGATATAGAGAAAGCTGTGCTGGTCGGTTTTTCCAACGGATCCAATATCGCAATCCAAATGTTGCTCGAGCATCCTGAAGCATTCAACCGGGCCGCTTTATTCGCCCCGCTGTTTCCAAGAGATGTAGAAGGAGACAGAGACTTTAGCGAGCTTGATGTCTTCTTATCTCTAGGAAAAGGAGACCCGATCGTTCCTGAAGAGGAAAGCCGTCGCATCATTGACCTTTTCCAAGAAAGAGAAGCAAGTGTTACGACAGCTTGGGCCAACGGTCATTCAATATCACAGGAAGTCACTTTAAAAGCCAAAGAATGGTTGAACTAAAAAGGACCTAAAATAACGAATGATAGAAAAATCAACTAAACAAGCTGTATTCAGAAAATGGCGACTCATTCTCTGGATGCAGCTTTTTATTTTTAAAAGCCATTGACTACATTGGTCAATTTGCATATAATAAAATTGACCAACGTAGTCAATAGCTGAAAAAGAGGTGACTATCATCGAAGATTTATTAGCAAATATTGATGAGGAAAAGAAACTGAATATTATAAACAGTGCTATGAAAGAATTTAGTAAGCAATCCTTTCAGAGTGCTTCAACAAATACGATCGTTAAAGAGGCCGGTATCTCAAAAGGATCCTTGTATCATTACTTTGGAACAAAAGAAAAACTTTATGAGTATCTGGAGTACTTTGCCATAAAAATCATTGCAGAAAACATTATCAATAAAGTGAACTGGAACCAGCAGGATATATTTACGCGCATCAAGGAAGTCTCACTGATCAAATTCAATTTATTCCAGGAACTCCCTTATCTGTCTGATTTTTCTTTGAAAGTTTTTGAAAACAAATCAGCGGAAGAGATCATGCACAAACATCCAGATTTTCCGCTGGCACTTTATAGCCAGCTTTATAACCAGAATATCGATTATTCACTTTTCAAGGACGAAGTAGATGTGAAGAAGGCAATCGATATTATACGCTGGACGATAGAAAAATGTGGGGATGAATATAGAAGGAAAATAGCAGAAAACAAAATGGCGTTTGACTATAAAGCAATAGAAAAAGAAATATATGGCTACATCGATATGTTGAAAGACAGTTTTTATAAAAAGGGGGAAAAGTAAATGATCAAGGTTAAAAATTTATCGCATTCATATAATAAAGATGAAAAGTACCAAGTTAAAAATATAAACTTTGAAGTGAAAAAAGGTGAAATCTTTGGCTTTTTAGGTCCTTCAGGAGCAGGTAAGTCAACGGTGCAGAATATACTGACCGGCCTCTTGCAGCTGCAGGAAGGGGAAGCTGTTGTTGCTGATTACGATATAAAAAATATTTCTAAAGAGATGTTCAATAAAATTGGTATGAGTTTTGAACAGTCAAATGTCTACAGCAAATTAACGGCCAAAGAGAATCTGGATTTCTACAGTAAACTGTTTGATGTAAAAACCGTCGATTCAAATGAGCTTTTAAACTTAGTTGGGTTAGAGGGAAAAGAAAATGTCAAAGCAGGTGAATTTTCCAAAGGGATGAAGCACCGCTTAACCTTTGCTCGTTCGATGATCAATGAGCCTGAACTCTGGTTTTTAGACGAACCCACAACGGGACTGGATCCATCGATTGCTGCAGATATAAAAGAGATCATCAAGACGAAAAACAACGATGGAGTGACCATCTTTTTAACCACGCACAACATGTTTATTGCCGACGAACTGTGCGATCGTGTCGCGTTCATCGTTGATGGTGAGATCAAACTGATCGATTCTCCTGAAAATTTGAAGCTTCAGTATGGCGAGCAACTGGTAGAAGTGGAATATATCGAAAATAACGAAACAAAGATTAAAACCTTCAGTACTGTCTTTCCTGAGGATAAAAAAGCATTACAAACAGTGATCGATCAGCATGAAATAAAAACGATGCATACAAAAGAAGCCACTTTAGAGGAAATATTCATAAAGGTGACGGGAAGGGGGCTTGTTTAAAATGAAACTCTTCTCAAGCTTTGTGAAAGAGTTGAAAATAGCCTCAAGGGGATTTTATTTCTATATCGATATATTTATGGCTGTACTTATTTTAGCTGTGTTTTTATTCGTCGTACCCGATGACTTCGAAAATAAAACCGATGAATATCTTTATCTGGATATGCCTGAGGATGCAAGTGAGATCTATCTAGAAACAATACAGGAGGAAACGATAGATGGAAAAGCAGAAAGCGTCACTCTAGAAATAAAAGATCAAGATAAAGAAGTGGAATTGTATACAACAGATAGTAAAGAGATTTTTATTTTAAACAGTCAAGAAGATGCGCGCTATATGGCAGAGGAAGAACAGGAAATTTCAGCTGTCATCGCAATGAATGATGAGGGCACCTTTGATTATACGTACTACCTTCAAGGGTATGAATCAGACAAATATAAGAACCTCTTGGAAATATTTCATGTCGAACCGAATGAAAATGTACAAGAATTTGTCGACAATCAAGAAGTCAGAGCCTTATCGACAAACGTAGAAACGTTGTCAGATAAAGAAAGCATTTTGCCTACCGTACTCGTATTCAATGGAGCACTCATGGGCCTATTCATTATTGCCGCCTATATTTTTCTTGACAAACAAGAAGGAGTCATTAAAGCTTACGCTGTTTCACCATCACCTGTCTGGCAGTATCTATTAAGTAAAGTTGGGGTTCTTATGGTAACAACTCTTGTTTCCAGCTATCTGGTCGTTATTCCTTTGATGCGATTACAACCGGACTATTTGCTGATGCTGGTACTCCTTGTTACAACCGCATTTTTCGCATCGTCACTCGGACTTTTGATCGCAAGTTTCTACAGCAATATCATGCAGGCATTCGGCGCTTTGTATATAGTCATGATGCTAATGATCGTACCATCCGTTGCATTCTTTATTCCGAGCTGGAGCCCTGCATGGATCAGCTTTATTCCAAGCTATCCAATGATGGAGGGTTTTAGGTCCATCTTGCTTGGAAATAATGATTGGCCATATGTGCTGACTGTCTCTGGAATATTCTTAGTCGTAGGTAGTGCAATATTCGCGCTTTCCAACTACCGCTATAAAAAAACGTTGATAGGTTAGGGGGGATAATCGTGTTGAAAAAAATATGGACCATATTTAAAAGAGATTTAAAAGTAAATGTGAAGGACTTTATTTCACTTTATATCCTTATCATGCCAATTTTGTTTGGTGTATTGATCAATATATTTACACCGGGGATAAACGATACAACGGTCAATCTCGCTTTGTTAGAGGGAGAGAATAAAGAGCAGATCACCTATCTAAAACAGTTTGCGGATATAGAAGTCTTTGAAAGTGAAAACGAAATTAGAAACCGTGTTGAGGGTAGAGATTCGATCATTGGGATCATTCCTGAAGATGACGCTTATTATCTTCTGACTCAAGGAAATGAATCTGAAGCGGTCATTGATTATGCTAAATTACTCAATGGGCTATATGAATCGGACATCAATGCGAAAGATACAAATGCAGAATTAATAGAACTTGGCCAAACGGTTCCGCCACTTAAGAAAAGTCTTGTCAATGTGGCAATCTTATTTATTTCGATCCTCGGTGGAATGCTGATTGCTTTAAATATGGTTGAAGAAAAAGTGGACAATACATTGAGCGCGATCAATGTCACACCCACTTCCAGAACAACGTTTATACTTGGGAAATCTGTCATGGGTGTGTTACTGACGATTTTCGGAACAGCTGCCATTATCTTGATCATAGGTTTTGGTGGAATAAATATCTTGCAGATGATACTGATCATACTTGTGACCAGTCTGTTGAGCGTACTCGTTGGCTTTATACAAGGTGTTACAAATAAAGATATCATCAGTGCTGCAGGAAGTATAAAGATGTTATTTCTACCATTGATAGCGGGGGTGTTGGCCATTGAAATACTCACCGATAAATGGCAACCTTTCTTTTACTGGGATCCGTTCTATTGGGCCTATAAAGGAACTGATATGATTTTGTCTGAAAGCGGAACGTGGACTCAGATATTAAGCTATTCTGGAATCGTTCTAGTATTATGCGGGATCGTCTATGCAGTACTGGCTCCAAGAATCAGAAAGGGGTTAGAGTAAAAAATACGATTGGAGGACACACAAATGAATTGGTTAGCAGCGGGAGTACACATGTGGCTTTTGTTGATGTAAAATCGATTGAAATAAAGTATGATAGAGGTAAGTCAAATCATTCAGCAAAGTGGGAAAGTATACTATGGAAAAAGTCAAAGCTTATGGTTCAATTGGTTTTATGTCTCTGATGTTTTTTGCGACGATCGACACGATTTATGCGCGTGCTTTAGGTGATTATGCTGTGGAAGCGATTGGTCTGAGAGCCTGGTCAGGAGAGAATCAGATGGGTATTCACTTATCGCTGATATACTTTTTCAGCCTGTTTTTATTCGGTGCTTACTGGGTAGAGAAATATGCAAGAGAAGGACTTAAGATAAATAAGAAAACAGTCTTTCTTTTGTTTCTAGGCTTGAATACTATCTTTTATTTAAGCACAGGAGCGGTTGCTAAAAATGTAAAAGCCACCGCTGAAGGACTTTCGACGATAGGTCTTGAACCGACAGAAGAAAATAGCGTGTTCTATGATTTTGAGAATGGTCAATACACTGATTTTGAAGCAGATATCACCCTGAAAAATTACAGTGATGAAGAGAAAATGTTTTACTTAATAATTACAGAAAGAGACAATGATGAATTTACAAAGATATATGATTGAGACGGTGAAAAAAGTTATTCACACTTGAAGGAAATGAAACCAGACGATTTATCATCGATTTGAATAATGCTGTGGTAGAAAGTAACTGGATAAACCAGTACGAGAGTGGAATCGGGGAGTCGATACTTGACCAGGTCATTATCTATACTGAGGATGATGAGGTCCTATTAGATAATAGAAACTTTGTTGGCCTAAAGCTTTAATGGGTCTGTTTCTGAATAAAGAGACACCGTTATGTGAAAATAAATTTTAAAAAAAGTCGGAGTTTCCTGTCTAAAAGAAACCTCGACTTTTTTAGTATCCGACTTAACACTTGCCATTTATTGACTACTTGAAGTAAGTGATTTGCTCTGCATCGATACGTACTGTATCGTACCCATCTTCGAGCGCTTCACCCATCGAAACCATCATCACTGGGTAATAACGGGATGAATCCAAATCGAGCGCTTCAACGAGACCCTCAGATTTAAAACCAGTAATCGGACAGGTATCATAACCATAACTGCGAGCCACTAACATTAATTGCATGGCAACGAGACCTGCATCGATCGTGACCACTTTTTGCATATGCTCTTCAGTAAAATTCTGATAAATAGGGATGATGCGTGACAGTTGAGCCTCTCTCGTTTCAGCTGTCATTTTATTTTCATTAACTGCTTTGTCATAGATTTCTTGTCCATACTCATAACATTCTAGATCTCCTAAAATCAGAATCATTGCAGCTGAACTATCATTTTGACTGGTATTTCTGAAGATAAAAGGTTTGAGTCTGTTTTTGCCTTCCTCACTGTCCACAACCACGAAGCGCCAGGACTGCATATTGACGGCAGACGGCGCCCGAGTGGCTTTTTGTAGAATCTCCAATATTTCATCTTTGGGTATTTTCACCTTCTCATCATAAACGCGTACCGACTTTCTACCATATACAATATCTGAAAAATCATTACTTCCCTTATTCTTTGTCATATCTATACACCTTCCAATCATTAATTCTATTTCATTATAACTAAAAAACATAAGAATGAGAAAGGGATAAACCTGTTTAAACGAGCTGTGACTGATAATAGCTTATCGAGTTAAAGCCGGGTAATTCATATTACAATAGGTAGAAGACTATACTCTATGTAAGAAGACAGTTAAGGACTTAATAGATGTTTATCTG
The DNA here is from genome assembly GCF_007988865.1 of Alkalibacterium kapii. Taxonomy (GTDB): domain Bacteria; phylum Bacillota; class Bacilli; order Lactobacillales; family Carnobacteriaceae_A; genus Alkalibacterium; species Alkalibacterium kapii. Next base: position 17,805 of record NZ_BJUY01000020.1, read on the forward strand.
AAAATCATTGCGAATCAGAGCAAAGTATTTGGCAGGAAAAGTCAGTGGTGCTATATTTATAAGTAGTCAAGAAATAAAGGAGAATGCTTAAAAATGAAAGCAATCGTTATCGAAAAATATGGTCAAGCAAACGAACTCACAGAAAAAGAATTGCCGGTACCTGAAATCAAACCGAATCAGATTTTAATCGAAATGCATGCAACGTCGATCAATCCGATCGACTGGAAGTTAAGGGCAGGCTACTTGGCCAACAATATGCCTTTCGAGTTTCCACTTATCCTGGGATGGGATGCAGCCGGCGTCGTTTCAAAAGTCGGTAGTGACGTGACGAAATTTAAGGAAGGCGATGAAGTGTTTGCCCGTCCGGCTATGGAAAATGGGACTTATGCCGAATACGTTGCAGTGGATGAAGACCTGGTCGCTCTTAAGCCCGAAAGTGTCAGTTATAATGAAGCGGCTGCTGCACCATTGGCTGGCTTGACTGCTTGGCAGTGTCTGTTAGACTTTGGCAAAATAAAGACTGGAGATAAAGTATTGATTCATGCCGGTTCAGGTGGCGTTGGAAGTTTCGCCATCCAAATTGCTAAGCACTTTGGAGCTTACGTTTATTCAACAGCCAGCGGGAAGAATGAAGACTTCCTCAAACAGCTTGGTGTCGATGAATTCATCAACTACAAAACAACGGACTTCACTGATGTCGTCAAGGACGCCGATCTTGTGGTTGATACGATGGGTGGAGAAATCCTTGAAAGAAGTCTGGACGTTGTCAAAGATGGCGGAAAACTTGTTTCCATTGTCGGTCAGCCTGATGCTGAAAAAGCAGAAAAAAGAGACATTGAAACTGAGTCACTGTGGCTCAATCCAAATGGCAAACAGCTTGCGGAGCTGGGTGAACTGATGAGTAAAGGAAAAGTTAATGCGCAAATAGGCCATATACTGCCGTTTACTGAGGAAGGTTTGCGTGAAGCCCACAAAATCAGTGAAACGCATCATGCCAAAGGTAAAATCGTCATCGAAATAAAATGATTTTTTGAAAGAAGTAACTATCAAGCAACTTAATTGATGATAAATTTGTAAAAAGACGCTGGCGATAGAGATGCCAGCGTCTTTTTTTGAGATATAATCTAAAATTAACGTTACTCGTCAGATTTTTTAGTTATCTTAAGAAGTTGCAGTGAAAAGTAAGTAAACTGATGAAGATAAAGTGTTACCTTAAGAAGTGAGAGTCAAAAATTCCGTAACTCATGAAGATAGAGTCTTATCTTAAGAAGTGAGAGACAAAAAAGGCCAAACTGATGAAGCAACCTACTTTTCTTTATCAGTTTGGCCTTTTTAACTGAGAACTCATTAAGATAGATCGAAAAACAGAGCAGGCGCTCTGTTTTCACTTAATAATAAGAGCCTTAGATTTACTTTATGATAAAAAAAGATACCAAATAACTATCGAGGTGAATACTCTATCCAAAGCATTTAATCTGCAAAATGTAATCCTCTCTGCTACCATACATATGTATAGAAACGTACGAAAACTTTGTAAAAAATACATTTGATCACAACGTGATTATCTCAAAAAAGCACGGACGCTGCCAGTGGTATCTCTTCCTTGAACTACTATTTTATTGGCAGGTTTACTATATTGTTGGTCATACTATCAATGACGAATCTGATTCTCTTAGCAGCAGGATGCCAAAATATGAAAAAATTAAAAGAATATTTTTGATAAGGGGGGAGATTTACATGTCGGAAAATAATAAAAAAATGGGTATGTATGTAGTGATTTTTGTCGTAGGCCTTATCGTTGGTTTATTTCTAAGAAGTTTCATTGGAATGTAGCTTAAATCGTTTTAATGAATTTGTCCTAAGTTTGATTATGCTAAACCCATGTTTCTCATACACCGCCAGTATTTAGCTGGCGTTGTTTTTTGTCGAGTTTAACAAATATTTCCAAAATGAGAAGCTAAAATTTAAATTGAACCTAATTATAATTATGCAAATTCTGTACACTGAACCTTTACTTTCAAACTTTAGATGTATTGACCATAGTTTTTATAACCTGTAAAATCTGTATAAGACATATTTTCGAATGTAAGTAGAATTAAATTGGCCAACAGTGTCGGCTGTTGAATAAAGTGTAAGCGTTTAAAAAACAATGACACATAATCCGAGTGGTATAACTCTTTAAGTAATTAAAAAGCATTATTTAATGTTTGTTGAATTTAAAATGAAACAACTTCATTTACAAAAATTAAGGAGTCGATCATGAATAATACGATTATTGATACATATAAAGAATACGCAAATAAAATAGGAGATAGAACAACTTTATACAAAGTTGTTGTAGAAAAATATAATATCAAGACTGCTGTTTATCCCGGTAGTCACATAGATATTGCACCTTCAATATTTATTCCTAAAGTCACTTACATTGTTAATTTTAAAGGGGCTATTAAGTTCTTCAAAGAGATTGACACAATAAAAAAATATATAGAAAAAAATAAAAAATATGAGGGACCATGTGAAATTGAGTTTGTTGGCAAAGATTATAGAAGAACATTATCCATTGAAAAAGTTGATTTAATCATCTCTCATTATGCTGGATTTGTTGGACAGGATACAAAAAAGCTATTGAAAGTTGGTGGAATCTTATTAGCTAATGATAGTCATGGAGATGCAAGTCTTGCAAGATTTGATGAAGCGTTTGAGTTGATAGGAACAATAAATAGTAGAGATGAAATCCAAGAAAACCATTTAGAAAACTATTTTAAATTACCTAAAGACCAAACGGCTGATTTAGAAGAAGTAAAAGCAAAAATGAAAGGATTAAAGTACAAATCAAGAGCTGAAAATTACTTGTTCCGGAAGGTGAAATAAGCAGCTGAAAAAATATGATGAGGAACCATTTACCAGTAATCTTATATCAAACTAAGGAAAAACTAATACTTAGATATAAGGTGTTAATATTAATAGTAAATGTTATGTTTAAATTAAATTGTTGCATAAGCTAGCTAGGAGACTAACAACCAAACGAGTTATATTTTATAGAAGTGTATGATATATGAATAAATGAAACCGCTCATGCATCAGATTTATAGAATTCTCCTCATTGACCTAGTTATTGATTTGATTTTAACAGATATAATAACTTTATTTTGTTTCTAAACAGAAGAGTTGATCATTGAAAAGAGGCGAACTCATGAAAAATATAAAAAATTGGTTAAATATTGCGATAAGAGGAACAGCTTTTATCTATTTCCCACTAACTGTAATATTTTTTTGGGGATATAGAGAAATTTTCAGTATGAATCCTGGTATTCACTGGGTATTTATACTTCTTTATCTGGCTGTTTTTTTAAGATGGCTGATTGACAAATATAGACAGCAGACGGCGGAGATAGAAGTAAACAGCTTTGATGGTTTGGACAGGTTGATCGAACAGTATAAGTTTGAAGTTTTAGACATAAAGCAAACTGAAATGATCGTGAGACCAACTTTCGATTTTCCTTTCAATCTGATACTTGAGGATAAAATTTTTCTTCAGCATTCTAATGGAGCATTGACGATCAAAGGGCCGAAATATTACATAAGGATTCTAGAGAAAAACATCAAAGGGAAAGAGAGTCTCTGGACGAGAAAGAGTGTCTCATCATTTAAATTTATTACTATTATTGCGTTCGCAATTTTACCGATAATCCTTGAGTCCAATCTGGTATGGAGCATGGATGTCCTTCGCCATAATAAGTTTAGAAACGTAGATGAAAAAATAGAAGCCATATCTCAAGAAACCCGAGGAAATACGCTGGAGAATACGATGAATGGTGGTTTGGCTGCAGAAACTGATGAGGCTGTTTACTATATTGAAGACGATATGAAACTTGTAAAGACAGATAAGCAGTTTCAGAATAAAGACTACCTTATAAAGCGTGACGGTGGTCATGGTTTCAGAGACCTCAATGCGGTCGGCGACTGGCTTTATTTTATCAAGGGCGAGCGTATTGAAAGAATGAAAAAAAATACAGGTAATCATACGGCCATCTATTCTTTAGGCTATGCGTTAAACATGCAGATTTACGGGGATCATATTTATTTTATGAGTGCTGAAGATGATTACAACATTTACCGTATGGATTTGAACGGGAACGACCTCAAAGAACTGATCGATGTAAACGCACTGAGTTTATCTCTCTATGATGGACGTTTGCTGGTCAGTCATGAAAAACAGGGTCAACCGATAGTGAAAAGTTATGACCTTAACGGCGATGATCCAGAAGTGATTCTTGATGTTCCAGCATATGATCTGACTGTCTGGGATGGTTATTATTATTATTTAAATGAAGCTGGGAAACTTTATAGAAGTAAGATAAAAGGAAAGGACAAGGCGGAATTACTCGTCAACACTGTGGTATCATCATATATACCTACAGAGAAAGGCGTTGTATTTTCACTGTCACCTTCAAATGACGTCGACACTGGAGAAGGACTTTACATGTTGAACCTTGAAAATGGAACAGAGAACCTGTTATCTATGAGTAAACACATTGAAAGTATGGCCAAAGTGGGAGAATCGATTCTTTTTACTTCAGGAAAAAGCTATGATGAGAATTATTTAAAGCGATTTGACTTAGAAAGTGGTCAAGTTGAAACTTTAGACTAAGGAAGTTTATCTGAGTAGAATAGAATTTAGTTTTAAAGGAGGACGAGTATGAAATTTGGCATGCGTAAACCAAGCATCAAGCGTTCGATCAAAGCACATACCACAGGTAAAGCTAAGCGTGCAATCAAGAAAAAAGTCATTCCTGGTTATGGTAAAAAAGGTATGGGGTGGCTGAAAAATCCTAAAAAAGCGGCCTACAATAAAGTATACAAAAAGACAACATTTTCATTCTGGGATTTGTTCAAATAAGGGAAGAAGGTAGAGAAATGATGGATGATTTAAGATGTCCCTACTGCGGAAGTAAGATGCTCAGCTTAAATGAACTAGGCTCAGACAAATACATGTGTGACTGTTGCGGTAAAACCTTTGGATCCAAAGTAAATAAAGCAATGAACGTGTGCCATACGTTTTACTTCCGTACTGGTGGATTTCATGAGGGCTTCAAAAGTATACTCATTGAAGAACAAGACAGTTTTGCAAACATCATAGTGACGCCACCTTTCAGTATAGATGAAGAGGGTCTAAAATTGCGGATCACATTTAATGAATGGCAAAGCATAAAAGATACGCTTTTTAATAAGTTATTTATATTGTCTTGGGATGAAGACTACTATGATCCATATGTCCTGGACGGGACGCAGTGGGAACTGAAGCTAAAGTTCTACGATAGAAAAAATCATGAAATCTCAGGGTCAAATGTATTTCCCGAACTGTTTGATGAACTACTGGACTATCTCAAGACTTACTTTGAACAAGTAGAGGCGGAAGAAAAGTAGAATATATTTGGGAGGAAACAATGAATAATAATCGAAGTAGACATAACAATAAGAAGAAAATAGAAAATAGTAAAAATTATTTACATTTCAAATCTGAATTAGAACATTATGATACCCAGTATTTTATTCTTGATACACATGGAGATAAGGATAAATATAAAGATTCGGATTTTGTTGAATATAGTTGGAGCACAAGACGTTACAATAAAGTGAAAGAAGGAGATTTATTTGTATATCGTAGACCTCAAAAATCTTCTGAGATTAAGGGACAATTTTATTTCTTTGGAGCAGGTAAGATTGGCAAAATAGCAGAATCTACTGAGGGAAATGTCACAACAAAAATTGAAAAACCACTTACGTTTTCTGAGTACATATTAAAAAGTGACCTTGAAGAAGTGGAATGGGACTTTAAGGATCGAACAAGAAAAGACTGGCAACATTTTTTTAATCAATATGGGATGAATAAAATAAGTAAAAAAGATTTTTTAATGTTAATAAAAAAAGTATAGTTATTATCAATAATGAATTAGACATGCGTTACTACAAAAAGACATGTTTTTAGAATTATAATAAGGAGAGATCTAAATGAACGAATTACAGACAATACAAGCGTGGACCTTTGTTTCTGAATGCAAGATCCCGAGCGATATAAATAGTATGCTGGTGGACGGAGAGGAAGCCGTTGCCGCTTATAAGACGATCAGAGACTCAGCGGTATTTACAAATAAACGTATCATCATAAGAGATGCACAAGGATTGACTGGTAAAAAGATAGAAGTCTACTCGATTCCTTACTCATCGATCAATATGTGGTCGACTGAAAACGCGGGTAAGATGCTCGACTTTAATGCCGAAGTGGAACTGTGGACACGCGTTGGACATCTCAAAATCAACCTAAAACGTGGTGTTGATATAAGAAAGTTTGATCATCTGATTGCATCGGCGGTACTGTAAAGAATTGAGAAGATTAGGATTATATAGTTAGACTTACAATAAAACAAAAACAGACTCATCGTATTAAATACGCCGAGTCTGTTTTCTTATTTGAAAAAATTTGGTTTAAATAAATGATTGTTATTACTGATAACTCTTTTTACAGAATCGCTACGATATCTTTTTCAATATCTTCGGGCTTTGTTGTGGGTGCATAGCGTTTAACGACTTGACCGTTTTTATCTACTAGAAATTTCGTGAAGTTCCATTTGATTTTATCCATCAATAAGCCTTTTTGCTGTTCTTTCAAATACTTGTACAGGGGATGAGCGTTTTCTCCGTTTACATCTATTTTAGCAAACATTGGAAAAGAGACGTTATAGTTGACTTGGCAGTATTCCATTGTTTGATTGATGTCATCAAATTCCTGACCCTTGAACTGGTCACACGGAAATCCCAATACAACTACATCATCGTTGTATTGTTCATATAATTTTTGCAGTCCTTCAAACTGGGGAGCAAAGCCACAGTGGCTGGCAGTGTTCACAATAAGTAGAGACCTACCTTTGTACTGATTCAATTTAAAATCTTCGCCTGTTGGTGTTTTAACAACAAAATCATAAGCGGTCGTCATTGTTATCTACCTCATTTAATATATTTAGGATCTTAGTCTATTTATTCAACAGAAATCCTATTATTTTTTATCAGATTTTATTTCTAGCTTACATAAAGTAAACCATACGAATCATTTATGTGCAAGAAAATAGAGAGTTGAGAGAGAAAAGTTATTGTTTTCGATGAAATTTTTGCTTAAGCTTCCTGTTGTTACTACTCAGAGCAATATTTTTCTAAGACGGACCTATAATGATACGATAATGACCACTCAAAATATTTTTCTTTTCAGTTTGACTTAAAAGACTCCAATAGTACCCACTCAAGCAGCTAAAACATCTGAGTGGTCACAAGAAGCTCGTTCTGATCCCGACCCAAACCGTAACGTTATTTGAGTGGTCAAAACATGAGGGTTGTTTTGACCACTCAACGAATTTTAAACGACCAGTTTGACTAACCTGACCGATTTAGAGCCGACTCACTTATATAAGTCAATCGAGTAGTCACAAAAAAATTCAATTGTACCCACCCAACCTAACAAAACATCTCAGTAGTCACTACAACCTCAATAAAAACCCATTAAATAAAGAAAGCCTTCGACACTCGGTCGAAGGCTCACATGATTGAATTCATTTTATTTAATTCAGGTAAGTGGAATCAGCTTTTCACACTTGCGCCAGAACCGGCGTCAACTTCAACTTCCTCTGCCTGCGAGGCTCCACTTGTCGCATCGATATCGCCTTCAAGCTTTAAACCGGTTTGCTTGAGGTACCAGTCTACGATTGGTTTGAAGTCAAGAATGTACTCATTGATTCCTCTGTAGTTTCCTTCTTCATCGTGCATGGCCTGGTAGTTATGAACCACAAATTTATCGGGTCCGTGAGTCGGTACATGGATGCGAACGACATCCTGATTGCCGGCACGCAACTGCTGGACGACCCAACCCACATTTTTAAGTGCAGCTTCAGGATGACAAAGAACTAACGGATTTCCGACCTGTCCAGGTACGCGGTCAGCCAGCATATCTTCGGCTTCCTTAGTATAGTTGTAGTACAAGAACTGATTGTTTTCGTCTGCAAAAGTCAGTTCCATTGGCATTGAAGCTAAGAAAGTATTGATCTGGTCAACGGTTAAAATACCACGGTTCAGTTTGACATAAGTATCTCCTTCAACAGCTCCCACTTTTTCAGCGGCTTGCTCGACCCAATCTTCTGCAGCCATATCAACGCCTTCTATAGTGGACGCAATAGGCTCGGATGAATACAAGTCTTCTTCAGGCAGTGGTTTGTCTTCAGGGGTTTCCAGACGGTTCACCAGACTGACAAAGGCATTGAATTTCTCAAGGACACTTTGCAGAAAGTCTATTGTTCCCTGGTCTTTCAAATTATAATTTTCATCAAAGGCTTCTTTAACGCGACCAAGCAGGAATTCATTACCGGGCATAACGATCGCATTCACACCGGGTGCATCCAAAATCTGACGAAGATGCAGTTGAGCTCGTGATGACCCTTGATCATAGTAAGAGGCACCGACGATCATGACAGGTTTATTTTCAAGTGGATGAATTTTGAATGACAACCACTCAAGTACACTCTTCAAACTTGCTGGAATTGTATGGTTATGCTCAGGTGTTGCGATGATGACCCCATCTGCCGCCAAGATTTTCTGATTAAGTTCTTGGATAGGTTGGCTGTTTGTCTGGTCGTTGTCCTGATTGAACATCGGAATATCTTTGATCTCAACGATGTCCAGTTCAAATAGATCGGAATACTGTTTTTTTATAAAGTTTAATAAGTAACGGTTGTATGATAGGTCGGCGTTTGAACCGACGATGCCTACATATTTCATCATTTTAACACTCCTATTTTAGATGTTTTCCCAAGAAAAGTTTGCGGCTTCTTTTTTATTGCTTTCATGCGCCTGTACCAGTTGATTGACCAAGTCGACAAAAACAAGGAAATCTGCAAACAGGCCAGAGAGTTTTTCGATTTGTTCTGAATCTTTCAAACGGTTATCTTCGTCGAAAGCCTGTAGTGAGTGACTGAGTAAAAACTCCGAACTCGGCATGATACGGGCTTTAAGTTCAGGCGCATCCAGGATCTGACGCAGTTGTGCTTGAGCACGTGAAGAGCCCAGTGTTCCATAAGATGCTCCAGTGATCATGACAGGTTTATCAACAAAAGGATAGACATCATAGGATAACCAGTTCAATGCATTGATAAGTGCAGCTGGGATGGCATGGTCGTATTCTGGCGTACTGATAATGACACCATCAGCTTTTTCGATTTTTTCTGCGGCTTCTTGAACGATTTCAGGCAAGACACTGTCGGCAGGCTTATTGAAAACAGGGAAGTCTTTGATTTCCATTAATTCTACTGTTGCCTCTTTTTGGAAGTTTGCTTTTATGAATTGCAGTAATTTACGATTGGTTGACTGGCTTGAGTTTGTACCCACTAGACCGATTAAATGTTTCATTATCATTCGTTCCTTTCTTGTCTTTGAGATTGGTTTTTAAATAGATTTACCTAGAAGGTAATGTGATGATGTGATCTTTTAAACCTTTTGAATAGTGAAGCGTGTTTGCTTTAGTGATCAGTATGCATTCGATATCTGACAGTTTTTCAACTGTAGCTAACAGTGTCTCTATACTGTGACCGAATAGTCGCGTCGTCCAGATTTCACCGTCCACGGACTTGGGTGACACAATCGTCAGACTGGCAAGTTCGGTGTCCACCGGATAGCCTGTCTGCTGATCAAATATGTGATGAAACGTCTCATCATTCTGTTTAAGTGTTCGTTCATAAATGCCTGAGGTCACCACAGACTGATTTTTTGTGTCGACAGCTAGAAGATACGTGTTTCTTTCACGCTTGGGGTCTTGAATGCCGATGCGGTAATGCCCGGAAGCACGTGTTTTTGACGAACCAAATGACAAAAAATTACCACCTAAGTTAATGAAAGCAGTTCGTACCGGCTGGAGTTTCAAGTCGTCTATGATCAAGTCAGCAATGTACCCTTTGGCCAAAGCACCGAGATCGATCTGCATCCCCTTTTTTTCCAGGAAAACAGTCAGCTGATCGTCATTCATCTTTATATCATCTGGGTTTGTCAGCTTCAGTGCTTTTATAATATCTTTATGAGCGGGTCTTTTAGCATCGTCGAAACCGATATGCCAGGCTTTTATCAAAGGACCCAGCGCAATGTTCAAATGGCTGTCTTTTTTTAAACTGTGTTCTTTTCCTTTTTTGATCAAATGATAAAGGTCAGGTTGTACATTTACGGGAGCAACACCTGATGCCTGATTGACTTTCATAAGCTCTGACTCTGGATCATTGGCACTGAAACGGCGTTCATAAACGTTAAGTTTTCTGACAACGTCAGCTATGATGCTTGAGCTGTCGAAGCCATCCTGTGCATCGACCATAATATCGATAACGGTCCCCATCATGCGTACAGATATTCTCTGCTCGGTCATATCGATTCCTCCTATGTTCGAATGTTAACAAGCAAGGATAAAATTAAGCTGAGTCTAGAACTGACTCTTCAAGTTTCGCCAGCTCGGCTAATGCGATCTCATTTCTGTTTACTTTGGAATAAGCTCGTGCATCATAAATCAGTTCCAGGATATTATCCGTCGGTTCCTTTTTGATAATAGCGTTTTTAGCCAGCTGGATCGCAGCTTTTGCCAGGTAATAAGTGACATGGTTATCAGAACAGATCGTGACTGCGTACAGAAGAAGCGCATCACTGATTTCTAGTTCATCGATTTTAGAATAGAAAACACCGCTATTGTAAACGATATTCAGTACCCGCCAGGTATCTTCCATGCTCTTGGCAGGATAGTTGTAAATTTTTTCCAGAACTTTATTGAAATAAAACTCAGCCTTGTTCAAGTCATTTTCTCTTGAGTAGACCATCCCGATGCCTGTATAAGCAAGCAGACGGAAAATCGTTGATTCGCTTGTTTCTTCTTCCAGTAAGATCTGATCAAATGTAAAAAGGATATCCATAATAGGCTGCTGCTGAAAAATCATGATGAATCCGTTCAAGTAATGATAACGGAGCATGAGTGGCGAGTCCTCGATCGTGTCGACAGTGATACTTTTTATAAGCTGATGCGCTTTTTCGTACTTACTTGTGATGAGAAAGAATTCTGCCTGATTCATTTTTTCCACCACTTCAGAATAACGCACCCCTACTTTGGGAAATAAGTCACTTAATGGAAAGTCGATTCGGTTGCACAACTTGTTTAATATTTTAAGATTTGGCACGTGTCCGTTATTTTCAAACCGGCTGAGTGTTGCTTGTGTACATACCCCTTCTGCAAGATCTGCCTGGGATAAACCTTTTGCTTTACGAGTTTCAACGAAACGCTGAATATTCATTTTGTCTGTTCACCCCGCTTCTTGAAATTAGGATTTATAAAATCAAAAGACTTTGATATTAATTTCACATATTTAGCAATGACCATAGTATACAGCGGCAATAAATAATAGTCAATAAAATATATAAAAAAATATATAATAAATGTCTAAAATATGAATAGATTTTAAACGGCTTCTATATGGAAAAAATCACTCTTTCAACTAAGTAAATGTCTTTTTTTATATAAAAAATTATATAAAAAAAGTATCGATCATATGAATGATCAATACTTTTGGCTTGATTGAGTTTTTAATTGTGGAGAGCAGCCTGATGCTCCTTGTATTCGGTAAGCTTTTCTTTGGACAGTGTCTTCAGTGAACTGATATATATAGTCACTGCACTTGCAAGAATGCCCAGCATAACCTGAAGCCAGATATTATCCAGCAGATAGATGGAAAACAGAATCGATCCCCACAAAATCGTGATCGCACTGATTTTTGTCTTCAGGGAAATAGCTTTGAATTTCACATAACTGTAAATATAAGCGCCAAAGACCGGATGATGGATGAGCCACTGATACAGCTTTTCTGAACTCCTCAAATAAAAGAAGCCTGTTAAAAGCAATAAGGGCGTGGTGGGAAGAATAGGCAGAAAAATCCCAACGGTCCCGATTGCGAGTGATAAGGATCCTAGAGTGATATATAATAGTTTTTTGAAACGTGTGCTTTTCATAACAGTCACCCAATTAGAATAATTTTGCTATATATGTTCGAGGGCTCACTCTGCATTTATAGCACAGCATGTTTATAAAAGTCAAGAAACTGCTATTTAGTTTCTAAAGCTGAGGTGCCCCTTTGTTGCTTTTTAGACAAGAATCAAACTTTTTTACTATCTATGTGAAGTTATGATGTTTTGATGTTTTTAACTTCTATAAAAAAAATATGTTAAAATGATATAGCAATGGGTCGAGAGTTTTGAATCAGTTAAAAAGTCAGCTATCAAACGACAAGTGTCAGAAAGGAATCAGAAATGGACAATGTGATCGATTTTGAAATCCCCGTATACAACGTACTGAAAAAAAATCCCGAAATCAGCCCCCTGCTTGTTGAAGCAGGTTTCAAACCCCTGATGGACCAGAAAATGCTTCAATCCGTTGGGCGTCTAGTCAGTTTGAATCAGGGGATTAGAAAAATAAATATCTTAGCAGATGATTTAGTAAATACCCTGGAATGGAACGGATATGAAGTGAAAGGAGTCGAAAAAAGATGAATGAATCAGAACGCTTGAATAATGTACAAAAGCAGCGGATACACGTCTTGAAATCGATCCTCCAAAGTCTCCATGAAGGAGCGAGCCCCGAATCGATCCAAGAGACGTTCGACGAGCATTTTCAAGGGGTCAGCGCTATTGAAATATCCCTTATGGAGCATGAGCTGATCGATAGTGATGACAATGATATTACTTTTGAAGATGTCATGAAATTATGTAATGTGCATGCCAATCTCTTTAAAAACCGTGTAACTGAACCGGGGGAAGTCAGTGAATTTGAAAAACCAGGACACCCCATTCATATCATGCGGACAGAAAATCAGGCGATGCGTGCCGCTGTGATGCGTATCAACCGTATAACCAAAAATCTGGGACAAGCTCCTTTCGAAGAGGGCTTACTTAAAGGGCTGTCTAATCAGCTGGATTTACTGGGCCAGTTCGATACGCACTACAAGCGGAAAGAAGAAGTCTGGTTTCCGGTCATGGAGAAATATGGTCATGATGCGCCTCCAAAAGTTATGTGGGGGGTGGATGATCAGATTCGTGATTTGTTCAAGCAAGTAATAAGAGATTTGGATAATATAAAAGAAGTTGGTAAAGAAGGGATTCAAAAGAGTTTTGAGTCTTTCGCCTATGAATTCAATGAAATGATTTTCAAAGAAGAAACGATTTTAATTCCACTTGTACTTGAAATTTTCAATGAAGACGACTGGTGGAAAATCGCCAGAGACAGTGAGGAATACGGCTATACGATTGTAAGACCAGAGACAAAGTGGGAGCCTGAGCGGGTAGAGTTTGATACGTCTGGAAAGAGTGATCATGGTACGGTAGGCAGCGAATCTGTTGGCGTTATAAGTCAGTCTGAAACGTCTGAGCTTCCTTTCGGCAAGGGATTTTTAACCTTGAATGAAGTTGCTAAGATATTGGACTTACTACCTTTAGAACTAACCTTTATCAATAAAGACAATGTTTTCAAGTATTTCAACGACAGTATTCCTAATGAAGAAAAAGCTTTTCCCCGTCCAGCGAGCGCGATCGGCAGAGAAGTGAAGAATTGTCATCCGCCTAAAAGTTTGGATATGGTGCTGCGTCTGATCGATGACTTGAGTTCAGGAAAAAAAGACAAAGAGAGCATGTGGTTTCCCCGTAAAAATGGACAGTTTATACATGTGACCTATGTGGCAGTGAGAGATGATGACGGTAGCTATATGGGAATCCTGGAATATGTCCAGGATATTCAGCCTCTCAGAGAGCTTAGAGGGATGAAACGCGGCTTGAGTGAATCATAAAACGAAATCACTCTTAATATCGACTAAAAGGAAAGAATCCGACGAAGGCCTTTAACGTTACTGTTGAAGGCTTTTTGTGATTGTTTTGCAAAAATTCTTTAGTCAGTGATTTATCGATTAGAATTTTCTTAAATGACTTAATCCTCTGCTTTATTTTCCGATAATAACTGAGTACGGCCCAGTTAAAGTGTGGGATTTGGATAATAAAAAATTGGAGGAGTCAAAATTGAAAATCACGACAAAATTACTTGGTTCTTATTTGGCGATTGCGTTACTTGTTGTTATGCTGGGTGTGGTGTCATTTCTTGGTTTAAGGACAGTAAGTGAAAATTCGCAGGAACTCTATGAAGAGCGTCTTCAGCCGGCCATTATTTTATCAGAGGTTTCCCAGTTGATGGAAAATACGCGTGTACATATCCTCACAGGTGTAGTCAGTCGGGTTCCCACACGTGGAGAAGCGGCTGTGGAAAATCTAGAAGAAGTGGATCTTTTGCTGGAAACATACAGTGAACAGTCTTTAGGAGAAGTGGAGCAGGAAGCATTTGACTTACTGAAACTGAACTGGGATCTCTTTTCAGAAGCTATCCAGGCAACAGCAGTCAGTCTGGCATCAGGTGATTATACAGAGACGATGGAAGGTGTAAGAGACAGTGGAGCAAATTATGGTGCAGCGAACATGTATCTTGAAGAACTGCTTGCTTTGACTGACGATTTATCTAAAGAAACGTATACTCAAAATAATGATACATACGAAACAATCAGGAACATCATCATAGTGATCAGTATTGTTGCAACGCTTTTAGCAATCATTATTGGCATACTTATGGGTAGAGTCATCGGAAGACCTTTGAAAAAGATTGCTCACAATCTAAACGAAGTAGCCAAAGGGAACTTGACGGTCAGTCCACTTAAAACGAAGCGTAAAGATGAAATTGGAGAGTTGGTCAAAGCCAGTAACATCATGCAGCACGAACTGAAAAATATTATTACATCAGTTTCGGAAGCAACATCAAAGGTAATGAGTTCGAGCGAAGAGCTGACACAATCAACAAATGAAGTCGGCCAGGGCGCTGAACAAATTGCGATCACCATGCAGGAACTGGCATCAGGTTCTGAATCCCAAGCGAATAATACAAGTGACTTATCGATGAATATGCAGAACTTTGTGCAAACGATCGAAGAATCCGCTGATCAGAGCGATAAAATATATCAGACCTCAAGTACAGTTAAAGCTTTAACAGGTAAAGGGAAAGAGTTAATGGATGCGTCCGTTGATCAGATGCAGGAAATAGATAAAATCGTTAAAGATTCAGTTAACGGCGTGAAAGAACTGGATAACAAGTCAAAGCAAGTCTCAAAACTGGTGTCAGTCATTGAAGACATTGCGGAACAGACGAACTTACTGGCTTTGAATGCGGCAATCGAAGCCGCTAGAGCAGGAGAACAAGGAAAAGGCTTTGCGGTAGTGGCAGATGAAGTGAGAAAGCTGGCTGAACAGGTATCTCATTCAGTTGGAGATATCACACATATCGTTCGCGGTATACAGTCTGAATCGTCAAATGTCGCCCTCAGTCTGGAAAATGGGTATGAACAGGTGACAAAAGGCACCACTCAGATTCAAAAAACAGGAGATACCTTCAATAAAATCTCTGCTTCAGTTCAGTCGATGGGGACAGCGATCAAAGACATTTCCGACAAACTGCAGGCCAACAAAAAACAGACGCTGGATATGAACGCCAGTGTTGAAGAAATCGCAAGCGTTTCTGAAGAATCCGCGGCAGGTATCGAACAGACATCAGCATCCGCACAGCAAACAACAAGTACGATGCAGGAAGTCTCAGCCAGCTCCGAAGAGTTAGCCAGAATAGCTGAACAACTAAACAATATGGTGGATCGGTTCAAGTTGTAAAATAAAAATTTGGCTTCCTTACTCGAAAATGAGTCGGGAAGTTTTTTATTTGCTTTAAATCAACAAATGACGTTGGATTTACTTTATAATAGAAATATGGAAGCGGTTGATTTTATACAAAGGAGTGAATACGAATGGGGAAAAAAAGATTGGGAATCATACTTTTATTCTTTTTGATGTTATCCGGTTGTGCAGGTGATGATAATGGGGATGATATGTCAGATACATCTGAACCAAGTGAGAGCGTTGGCTACAATAATGAGATATCCGAAGACATGGCAATAGAAGAAGAGGTTGGCGACAGTGATTTTTCGAGCGGCGAAGGGGAAAAGCTGATCGGCGATAAGGTAATCCGTCGTGTGCAGCTGGAATATGAGACGCTGGATTTTCAGAAAACCACGACATATATTTTAGATACAGTCAGCGAACATGACGGCTATATCGAATATTCCAACGAATCAAGCTACTCACCATCAGGAATCGCTCCAAGAGATCAGGCCCGTCAGTATAGGCAAATCAACTATTTGTTCCGGATCCCAACTGATTCTCTGGATATCTTTTTAAAAGATCTCAAAGGGATGGATGCTTATAAACTCAGTGAAAATATCGGAGCAGAAGATATCACGCAATCTTACCGGGATACTGAGTCACGTATCAATATTCTGGAAAAGAAGGAAGCCCGACTGAATGAACTACTGGAACAGGCAGAATCGATCGAAGCTATCCTTGAAATCGAAAACAGCCTGAGTGAAACGATTGCCGAGCGCGAAGAATTACAGTCGCGTCTGAATACCTTTGACGACTTGATAGACTATACTGAGGTTCATCTTACGGTTGTTGAGCGTCCGCGTATAGCGAATACGCGTGGTGAAGGATTATCCTTCTGGGAACGGATCAGTGAAGCATTCGTTAATTCTTTCTACGCATTTTATTACTTTATTCAAGATGCATTTATTTGGTTGATTTACGCCATTCCCTTTATACTGATATTAGCAGTATTAGTGGGAATCGGTTTTTACATCCGGAAAATAGTAATTAAAAACAGGAAGAAGTGATATGAAGTGAAGATTGAACATATCGGTTTATGGACAATCGATCTGGAAAGAATGAAAGACTTTTATGAGAAATATTTTTCAGCTAAAAGCGGTGAGCCCTATCATAATTCGAAGAAAGGCTTTCGGTCATACTTTCTGACATTCGATTCAGGTAGTCGATTGGAATTGATGCACCGTAATGACATCAAACATCCAAATATAGAAAGTTATGGGTACACACATCTGGCGCTAAGTGTCGGGGATGAAGAAGCTGTGGATAACCTTGTGCATAAGTTGGAATCAGACGGCTATATGCTGGTAAGTGGCCCGCGTACAACAGGAGACGGTTACTACGAGGCTGTCATTGAAGATCCCGAGGGTAATTTGGTCGAATTGACTGCAGAATAAAGAATAAAAAAAGGAGTGTATAGTATGGGATTGCTCGTCGATGGTGTGTGGCATGATAAGTGGTATGATACAGAAAAAAATGACGGTCGTTTTATTCGAGAAGAGTCACAGTTTAGAAACTGGATTACAAAGGATGGAAGTGCCGGCCCAACTGGGGAAGCTGGGTTTAAAGCAGAGCCAGGTCGTTATCATTTATATGTTTCAAACGCGTGCCCGTGGGCGAATCGGACAATGATTATGCGCAAGTTAAAGGGCCTGGAAGGGATGATTTCAGTTTCAGTCGTTAATCCTTTGATGCTTGAACATGGCTGGACGTTTAAACCAGCTGATGGAGTGATTCCTGATCCCGTTGACAATGCAGATTACCTATATGAAGTGTATAAACGCGTCGAACCGGATTACAGTGGTCGTGTCACCGTTCCTGTCCTTTACGATTTGAAAAATAACACGATCGTCAATAATGAATCATCGGAAATCATGCGCATGCTTAATACAGCTTTTGATGATGTCGGAGCAAAAAAAGGCGATTATTATCCCAAAGAGTTGCGGCAGGATATTGATAAAATAAATAAACGTGTTTATCATGCAATCAACAACGGTGTCTATAAAGCAGGTTTCGCAACCAAACAGGATGTTTATGAAGAAGAAGTAACAAAACTGTTTGAGGCTCTTGATGAAGTCGAGGCCATTTTACAAGACCAGCCTTATCTTATTGGCAGTCAAATTACGGAAGCCGACTGGCGGTTATTTACGACGCTGATCCGCTTTGACAGCGTTTATTATGGGCATTTTAAGTGCAATATAAGAAATATAACCGATTACGAAAATCTCTGGCGTTATACACGAGAACTGTACAACTGGCCCGGTGTTTCTGAAACAATCAATTTTTCTCATATAAAAGAGCATTACTATGGTAGCCACAAAACGATTAACCCTACAGGTATCGTACCAGTAGGGCCAGAATTGGATTTCAGTATAGGCGTAGTTTGAAATTGAAAAAGAACGGATCTTGTCATACAAGATCCGTTCTTTTTTGGTTACTTAAGATTGTTTCTCCTATATTTTCTCTAGACCAAATAAGGGAAGCAATTCTAGTAAGTTAGTGATCGTATAGGTACTTTGAACAGCTTTAGGATTTTTTTCTAAGCGATCAAAGTTATACCAGACACTGTCGATGCCAGCATTTTTAGCACCTTTGATATCCGAGGTCAGACTGTCACCTATCATAAGATACTCTTCATTATTATATGAATTCAATGTTTCAAAGATGTAGTTGAAAAATTGTGGATCTGGTTTTTCAACACCGATTTCCTCAGATATAAAAATATTTTCAAAAAAATGATTCAACTCAGCCCCTTTCAGTCTTTGACGCTGAGTTTGGGCGACACCGTTCGTACCCGCATATAATTTATATCCGCTTTTTTTGAGTACAGTCAGTACTTCATGAGCATGTTCCATCATTAAAAAGCCTTCGCTCAAAGCCGTTCTATACAAATGATCTACTTTTTTACCGTCTACTTCGATTCCAAATTTTTCAAGGAATAAGAAAAACCGGCTGGCAAAAAGCTTTTCACGTGTGATTTTGCCCTGCTCAAGTTTCCGCCATAAGTCATGAGTGATTTCTTTATATGATTGAATAGTTTCTGTTGTGTAAGGAAGCTTGTACGTGTTGATTATTTTCTTTAAAGCTTTTTCTTCTGTATCTTCGAAGTCGAGAATTGTATTATCCAGATCAAAGATCAATTTCTTATATTTCATCACTTCGTCAACCTCATTTACATTAATTTTAAACCTTTACAGTATAACTCAAAAACAGCCCTTATTCAATTGGAAAAGGATGGGCAACCATCCTTTTGACCCCATTTAAAAAGTTCTTCTTGCCCTTTATTGAAGCTGGAGGGACACGAAGGGCAGTCAAACCTGAAATGCGTGCCCTTCGTTGAAGTTGGAAAGACGTGAAGGGCAGTCAAACACCGAATGCGTGCCCTTCGTTGAAGCTGGGAGGACG
>NZ_BJUY01000021.1 GCF_007988865.1 Alkalibacterium kapii
ATCTCAACGTCAAAAGTGCTTACTCGAATACCTACTGTCTCGTGAGTTCGACATCTCAACGTCAAAAGTGCTTACTCGAATACCTACTGTCTCGTGAGTTCGACATTTCTGCCTTGAAACTGCTTACTCGCACTTCTAATTCTTCTTGAGCTAGACATTTTACCGCCAAAAGTGCTCACTCACACTCCTGCTACATCGTGAGTTCGATATTCACTATAAATGGTGGGAACGATGAGCTGCTTTTTAGAAAGAGAGACCATTGATTACAGTTTCAATTTAATATTTTTTTCTAATCGATAGGAATTTATTTCAATTCAGGTGAAACTTCATTCGAATAGACTTAATCGAATGAAGCTGGTATGATATAGCGCTCAGTTCCTTTCGAATATCCGTAATCGATAGGAGTTGCTCTTTAAATAGTAGAAACTCCTTTAGATTAGACAAAATCAATATACTTTTAAAGAGTGATTTGTTGCCCGCAGCGCCCAGCAAGAGCTTATAAGAATGAACGTAATCGACTGAAAAGTAAAAAGAGACTTAGCTAGCATAACGAGTAGCAAAATACCCGCATTTATTTACTTAGACCTCTTTATTAATAAGCTTTTTCCTTAATGGATCAATGATGTCCAAAACAGAGAGCCAATACTCATTGACTCAGAAACCTAAAAAGACTCCAGAAGCGGGCTTCTGGAGTCTTCCAATTTTAAATCAGTTAATGTTTAAAATTTAAATTATTCGATGATGCTTGTTACAACACCAGCACCAACAGTACGGCCACCTTCACGGATAGTGAATTTAGTTCCGTCTTCAACCGCGATTGGAGCGATCAAAGTAACTGTCATTTCTGTGTTGTCGCCAGGCATAACCATTTCAGTACCTTCTGGTAACTCGATAACACCAGTTACGTCAGTTGTACGGAAGAAGAATTGCGGGCGGTAGTTTGAGAAGAATGGAGTGTGACGTCCACCTTCTTCTTTAGATAGAACATAAACTTCAGCATTGAATTTTGTATGTGGTGTGATTGAACCTGGTTTAGCTAAAACTTGTCCACGTTCGATATCGTCACGTGACATACCACGTAACAATGCACCAATGTTGTCGCCTGCTTCAGCATAGTCAAGTAACTTACGGAACATTTCTACACCAGTAACAGTTGTTTTAGCAGTATCTTTAATACCGATAACTTCAACTTCGTCACCAACAGAAACTTGTCCAGACTCTACACGACCAGTTGCAACTGTTCCACGTCCAGTGATTGAGAATACGTCCTCAACTGGCATCATGAATGGACGGTCAGCGTCACGTTCAGGAGCTGGGATGTAGTTGTCTACTTCTTCCATTAATTCAAGAATTTTTTCTTCGTACTCTTCAACGCCTTCTAGGGCTTTAAGAGCTGATCCAGCAACAACAGGAATGTCGTCACCTGGGAAGTCGTATTCTGAAAGTAAGTCACGAACTTCCATTTCAACTAGTTCTAGTAACTCTTCATCGTCAACCATATCTACTTTGTTCATGAATACAACAATGTAAGGTACGCCAACTTGACGAGAAAGCAGGATGTGCTCACGTGTTTGTGGCATTGGGCCGTCAGCAGCAGAAACTACCAAGATAGCTCCGTCCATTTGAGCAGCACCAGTGATCATGTTTTTAACGTAGTCTGCGTGTCCTGGGCAGTCGACGTGTGCATAGTGACGTGTATCTGTTTCATACTCTACGTGAGAAGTAGAAATTGTGATTCCACGCTCTTTTTCTTCTGCAGCGCCATCGATGCTATCGTAAGCTTGTGCTTGTGCATAACCTTTCTTAGCAAGAACAGTTGTGATTGCAGCTGTCAAAGTTGTTTTACCATGGTCAACGTGACCAATAGTACCAATGTTCATATGTCGTTTCGAACGGTCGAATTTTTCTTTAGCCATTTTAAACATTTCCTCCTTAGGGTTTTGTTCTAATTTTTTAAAATAGAGAGAGAATTTCTCTTCTTATTTTTACTCATTCATTATACCTATAGCCCGGTATAAAATCAATTTATATAGTAGAAACACTCTCACACATTGATCAATATGACCAAACGATGTGAGCTCAGCCTAAAAAATTACATTGATTTAGACTTCTCCACCATTTTTCTTGATGATTTCTTCAGCAATGCTCTTAGGTACTTGATCGTAGTGATCAAACTGCATTGTGAATGTTCCGCGTCCTTGTGTCGCAGAACGTAGAGCTGTTGCGTAACCAAACATCTCTGATAAAGGAATGAATCCTTTAACGATCGTTGTGTTACCGCGTTGAGTTGATCCTTCGATATTTCCTCGACGTGCTGAGATATGACCCATGATATCACCCATGTAATCTTCAGGGACTGTTACTTCAACAGCCATTAAAGGTTCAAGGATAACGGCACCGGCTTTTTTAGCAGCATTTTTAAGTGCCATTGATGCAGCAACTTTA
The DNA here is from genome assembly GCF_007988865.1 of Alkalibacterium kapii. Taxonomy (GTDB): domain Bacteria; phylum Bacillota; class Bacilli; order Lactobacillales; family Carnobacteriaceae_A; genus Alkalibacterium; species Alkalibacterium kapii. The sequence goes on from NZ_BJUY01000021.1 coordinate 2,446, forward strand.
AACGCCGTCTCGTTCGAGTCGACATCGTGGTAAGAACCATCATAGAGTTTAGCTTTAACGTCAACTAAAGGATAGCCTGCTAATACACCATTTTCAAGTGATGCTTCAAGACCAGCTTTAACTGCAGGGATATATTCACGAGGAACGACCCCACCGACGATAGCATCTTCAAACTCAAAGCCTGCCCCTTCTTCATTCGGTTCGAATTCGATCCATACGTGTCCGTATTGACCTTTACCACCGGACTGACGAACGAACTTACCTTCAGCTTCCACTTTTTTCGTGAATGTTTCACGGTAAGAAACTTGAGGCGCTCCAACGTTAGCTTCAACTTTAAATTCACGTTTCAAACGGTCAACGATGATGTCCAGGTGCAATTCACCCATACCGGCAATGATGACTTCGCCTGTTTCGTGATCTGTTTCAGCACGGAAAGTTGGATCTTCTTCAGCTAGTTTTTGAAGAGCCAGACCCATTTTATCTTGGTCAGCTTTAGATTTTGGTTCGATCGCAACTTGGATAACTGGTTCTGGGAATTCCATTGATTCCAAGATAACTGGTGTATCCAGGTCACATAAAGTATCACCTGTGGAGGTGTTTTTCAATCCAACTGCAGCGGCGATATCTCCAGAGAATACTTCAGAAATTTCCTGACGTGAGTTTGCGTGCATCTGTAAGATACGACCAACACGTTCACGTGAGTCTTTTGTAGCGTTCAAGATGTAAGAACCGGATTCCAACGTACCAGAGTATGAACGGAAGAAAGTCAAACGACCAACATAAGGGTCTGTCATAACTTTAAAGGCTAAAGCTGCAAATGGTTGATCATCGCCAGCTTCAACTTTTATTTCAGCTTCCGGATTATTCTGTTCATGTCCAACGATTGCTCGAACATCAAGCGGAGAAGGTAGATAGTCAACAACTGCGTCAAGCAGCAATTGAACACCTTTGTTTTTGAAAGCTGATCCAACAAGGACTGGGTAGAATTCTACGCTAAGCGTTGCTTTACGGATACCATCTTTCAACTGTTCAGCAGAAATCTCTTCACCTTCAAGGTATTGCATCATGAGATCTTCATCCATTTCAGCAACAGCTTCAACAAGTTTTGTGTGCCATTCTTCAGCTAGTTCACGGTAGTCTTCAGGAATTTCAACGATTTCCGTTTCAGTTCCCAAGTCGTTACCATACATAACAGCATTCATGTGTACCAGATCGATGACACCTTCGAAGTTATCTTCAGCACCGATCGGCAGTTGGATAGGATGTGCGTTGGCTTGCAGACGGTCATGCAATGTTGCATTCGCATGCAGGAAGTCTGCTCCAAGTTTATCCATTTTGTTTACAAATACAACACGGGGAACGCCGTAAGTTGTTGCCTGACGCCATACCGTTTCAGTTTGTGGTTCTACACCTGACTGAGCGTCAAGTACAGCCACAGCACCATCAAGGACTCGGAGTGAACGTTCAACTTCAACTGTGAAGTCTACGTGTCCAGGAGTATCGATGATGTTTACGCGGTGGTCATTCCATTGAGCTGTTGTAGCAGCTGACGTGATGGTGATTCCACGTTCTTGTTCTTGCTCCATCCAGTCCATTTGTGACGCACCTTCGTGAGTTTCACCAATTTTATGGATTCGGCCAGTGTAATAAAGGATACGCTCGGTCGTTGTTGTTTTACCAGCATCGATATGCGCCATGATTCCGATATTACGTGTTTGCTTTAGAGGAAATTGTCTCTTGGCCACTAATCATTACACCTCTCTTAAATAAATTCACTTCATAATTTCTTATAAAGACGGATATTGTTTCAAATAGTGATCATTGACGGACTCTTATAAAAAGAGCCAGTTTCGATCATCTTACCAGCGGTAGTGGGCAAATGCTTTGTTCGCTTCTGCCATACGGTGGACTTCTTCACGTTTACGAACAGCAGCACCAGTATTGTTGGCTGCATCCATAACTTCTTTAGCTAAGCGGTCGACCATGGTGTTTTCACCACGTAGACGAGCATAATTAACTAACCAGCGCAACGCTAATGTTGTACGACGCTCTGGACGTACTTCAACAGGTACTTGGTAGTTAGAACCCCCTACACGACGAGCTTTAACTTCTAATACAGGCATGATGTTCTTAAGTGCTTGTTCAAACACTTCGATTGGATCATTACCTGTTTGTTCTTTAATCTGATCAAATGCATCATACAAAATCGAAGATGCTTTTCCACGTTTACCATCAACCATCAAACGGTTGATCAAACGTGAGACCAATTTACTATTGTACATTGGATCTGGCAACACATCACGTTTTGCAACAGGACCTTTACGAGGCATTCAAATTCCTCCTTTCGAGAGATAATCGTTTCATATTTTTATTATATTATAATCCAGTTTCATTCGGCCATTCACTGCTCCACTAGCTTTTAATCACTAATGTCGCGTTGAATTCAACGCCTCACGCCACTTTTTACATTACTTAGGACGCTTGGTTCCGTATTTAGAACGGCTTTGCTTACGGTCAGTAACTCCGGCAGTGTCAAGCGCTCCACGAACGATGTGGTAACGTACACCCGGCAAGTCTTTTACTCGACCGCCACGGATAAGTACAACACTGTGTTCTTGCAGGTTGTGTCCTTCTCCTGGAATGTATGCAGTAACTTCAATCATGTTAGACAAACGTACACGTGCATATTTACGTAACGCTGAGTTAGGTTTTTTAGGTGTCATTGTTCCAACACGCGTACATACACCACGTTTTTGAGGAGAATATACCGTTGTCTGTTTACGTTTTTGAGTATTGTAACCTTTGTTCAAAGCTGGTGACTCAGATTTACTCATTTTTGATTTACGAGGCTTACGTATCAGTTGATTCATTGTAGGCATTTCATGTGTCCTCCCTTCATTTGTAATCTTTTTCCTTGTGCATTTCTAGACCCACACATCCAGGTGGTTCATGTTGAAGTAAAAAGAAGGTTCGCATTCATTATGCGAATGACAAATTTTTACATAAACCTGGATATACGGCTTTTTTTGGCTAATGTGTGTCAGTCAGAACGACTGTTAAATCTCATAAACTAGATGATTACTAGACAGGAATCTGTACACAAAAGCACCTATAGCATAATATCACGAGTAGTTTTTATAGTCAACACTATACTTGATTTTTTTAAAAAACGCATAGAAGAGAGAGCAGCAAACGCTGCCCTGTTCTTCCTTTTGCTATTTTTATGATTCTGTATCTTCTGTCTGATTTTTTTCATCATTGATGCTGTATACATTTTCGCTGACGACGCCTACTTTTTTAGGTTCCATGTCATTATAGACTTTCATGCCTGTTCCGGCTGGAATAGACTTCCCAATAATAACATTTTCTTTCAATCCAATTAATGGATCATTTTTCCCTCTGATCGCGGCATCTGTCAGAACACGTGTGGTCTCCTGGAAGGAAGCAGCTGACAAGAAACTGTTGGTTTCAAGCGATGCTTTCGTGATTCCCAGCAGTACTGGACGTGCTGTTGCCGGATTGCCTCCAGACAACAGAGTATCTTTGTTGGCTTGCTTGAAGTCGTCGATATCAATAAGGCTGCCTGGCAGAATACTTGTATCACCTGGATCAAGTACACGAACTTTCTGCAGCATTTGACGCACCATTACTTCAATATGCTTATCGCCGATTTCCACCCCTTGTGAGCGGTAGGCGTACTGCACTTCTTTAAGAAGATAGTTTTGAAGTTTGATGACATCACTGACTGCCAGAAGTTGTTTCGGATCGATCGACCCTTCGTTAAAGGCATCCCCACGCTCAACGAAACTTCCTTCTTCAACACGCATGCGTGCATTGATCGGAAGTGTGTAGGTGCGTGTGTCGGTTGCCCCTTTAACAGTGACTTCTTTTATTCTTTCGCCCGGTTTTTCATCTATACCAATGACTTCCCCTGTTACTTCAGTGATAACAGCTTGCCCTTTAGGATGTCTGGCTTCAAATATTTCCTGAACACGTGGCAGACCCTGTGTGATATCGTCTCCCGCTACCCCACCTGTATGGAACGTACGCATGGTCAGCTGAGTACCAGGTTCACCGATAGATTGCGCTGCAATCGTACCGACCGCTTCGCCGACCTCGACTTCACGGCCTGTCGCCAAGTTGCGGCCATAACATTTCTTACATACCCCATGTTCAGCATTACATGTAAAGGCAGATCGGATCGTTACTTCCTCGATACCTGAATCTACAATTACTTTGGCCAAGTCTTCAGTGATCAATTCGTTTTCAGAAACGATGATTTCTTTTGTTTCTGGATGTTTAACTGTTTTACGTGCATATCTTCCAATAATACGTTCTTCTAAAGGTTCGATGACGTCGTTATTGTCTTCGATAGCTCGAACGAGTAGTCCGCGTTTTGTTCCACAATCTTCATTTCGGATAATGACGTCTTGAGCCACATCAACCAAACGACGAGTCAAGTATCCCGAGTCAGCTGTCTTGAGCGCCGTATCCGTCATTCCTTTACGGGCACCGTGAGTCGAGATAAACATTTCCAGAACTGACAGTCCTTCACGGAAGTTTGAAGTGATCGGCAACTCCATGATTCGTCCACTTGGTGCAGCCATTAACCCACGCATACCTGCCAGCTGGGTAAAGTTTGAGATGTTACCACGTGCACCTGAGTCACTCATCATAAAGATATTGTTGTGACTATCTAAAGAATTCATCAAGTGATTCTGGATAGTGTCTTTGGTCTTCGTCCAGACTTCAATAACTGCCGTATAACGTTCTTCTTCTGTTATAAGACCACGGCGGTGGGACGCATTGATTCGGTCGACTTGCTTATGAGCTTCGTTAAGAATCTGTTCTTTCTCATCAAGATTGGATATGTCTGAAATCCCAACAGTGATCCCTGATTTCGTCGAGTACTTATAGCCCAGATTTTTCATCTTATCAAGCATTTTAGACGTTTCTGTCACCTGATATCGTTTAAATACTTCGGCAATGATATTCCCCAAGTTTTTCTTTTTGAACGGTTCGACAAGTAGCATCTCGCTGATATGTTTTTTGATATCTGTACCATATGAAACGAAATATTTATCCGGTGTCTGTTTTTCCAGATTCACTTGAGTCGGCTCATTAAGATACGGAAATTCTTCCGGCATGATTTCGTTGAAAATCAGTTTTCCGACAGTAGTGATCAGGAATCGCTCCTGCTGCTCTTTAGTAAATGGTTTATGCGGCAAGGACGATGCGTGTACAGCTACGCGTGAATGCAAGTGTACATAGCCCGTCTGGTAAGCCTGAATCGCTTCAGCAGTACTTGAAAAGACCATGCCTTCGCCGATTTTCCCTTCTACTTCCATCGTCAGGTAATAGTTACCTAAAACCATATCCTGTGAAGGGGTTACGACAGGTTTACCATCTTTAGGATTCAAGATGTTTTGTGCACCAAGCATCAAAATACGTGCTTCTGCTTGGGCTTCATCACTTAAAGGTACGTGAACCGCCATCTGGTCCCCGTCAAAGTCCGCATTGTAGGCTTCACAGACTAACGGGTGCAGTCTGATCGCTTTACCTTCGACTAAGATCGGCTCGAATGCCTGGATCCCGAGTCTGTGCAATGTAGGTGCACGGTTAAGAAGGACAGGGTGTTCGCGGATGACATCTTCTAGAACTGCCCAGACTTCTTCGTCCATACGTTCCACTTTACGTTTAGCGTTTTTAATGTTGTTGGCTATTTCTCTTGCTACCAGTTCTCGCATGACAAAAGGCTTGAACAGTTCGATCGCCATTTCTTTAGGCAGGCCACACTGATACATTTTAAGTGTCGGACCAACAACGATAACGGAACGACCGGAATAGTCGACACGTTTACCGAGCAAGTTCTGACGGAAACGTCCTTGTTTCCCTTTAAGCATGTGCGAAAGTGACTTAAGCGGACGGTTACCCGGTCCAGTTACAGCACGACCACGACGCCCATTGTCCACCAAGGCATCAACAGCTTCCTGAAGCATGCGTTTTTCATTCTGAACAATAATATGTGGCGCGTTCAAGTCCAGCAAACGTTTCAAACGATTATTACGGTTGATAACGCGACGGTACAGGTCATTTAAATCACTTGTGGCAAAACGTCCACCTTCCAGTTGAACCATTGGTCGAAGTTCTGGAGGAATGATCGGCACGACATCCATGACCATCCAGGTTGGATCGTTACCTGAATTTCTGAATGCCTCTAAAATGTCTAAACGACGAATAGCGCGGGTACGCTTTTGACCCGTTGCTGTTTGAAGCAGTTCCTTAAGTTCATTGACTTCTTCCAGCAAGTCAACAGTGCCCAGTAGTGATTTAATTGCTTCTGCGCCAATGTCAGCCTGGAATTTATTTCCGTACTGTGCACGACGCTCACGGTATTCTCTTTCAGTCATCAATTGTTTTTTCTCTAGTGGTGTGTCACCCGGATCAATGACCACGTAAGAAGCAAAATAGATGATTTCTTCTAAAGCACGTGGAGACATATCCAAAATGAGTCCCATTCGGCTTGGTATGCCTTTGAAATACCAAATATGTGTGACTGGTGCTGCAAGTTCCAAGTGACCCATACGTTCACGACGAACTTTGGATTTGGTTACTTCCACGCCGCATCGGTCACAGACGATACCTTTATAGTGAACACGTTTGTACTTTCCACACGCACATTCGTAGTCTTTGGATGGTCCGAATATTCTTTCACAGAATAAGCCATCTTTTTCCGGTTTCAGTGTTCGATAATTGATTGTTTCCGGTTTTTTAACTTCTCCGTAAGACCAACTGCGGATCTTATCAGGTGAAGCCAGTCCGATCTGAATACTTTCAAATTTATTTACATCGATCAAAGGGGCTACCTCCCTTTAGTAGATTATGAAGCTGCCCTATTGCTTCACGTGTCTATTACTCTTATATATGAGGGTTACGGAGAGCCGATACGCTACCGGACTCTCCTTCACCTTCACTGACTTATTCTTGTTCTTGTTCTTCTTTTTCAAGCTGTTCTTCTTGTGCCTCTTCTTCAGCTTTTTTTCGTGCTTCTTCTGCACGTTTTTCGTCCTGCTCTTTTTTCATTTTTTCTAAAGAGTCGATATTCCCAAAATCATCATCTTCATCTGTATCTTGAAGATCGATGGCTTCTTTGTTCGCATCAAGGACTTTCAGATCCAGTCCCAGCGACTGAAGCTCTTTAACAAGAACACGGAAAGATTCCGGTACGCCAGGTTTTGGAATCGCGTCACCTTTGACGATGGCTTCATATGTTTTCACACGTCCAACCACATCATCTGATTTATAGGTCAGGATTTCCTGGAGTGAATAGGCTGCACCGTAAGCTTCAAGTGCCCAGACTTCCATCTCTCCGAAACGCTGTCCCCCAAATTGTGCTTTACCACCAAGTGGCTGCTGGGTGACGAGTGAATAAGGTCCAGTAGAACGGGCGTGCAGTTTGTCATCGACCATGTGTGCGAGCTTGATATAGTACATGACCCCAACAGAAACTTTGTTGTCGAATTCTTCACCTGTACGTCCATCGTAAAGTACCGTTTTAGCATCATCATCCATGCCTGCTTCTCTGATCGTTTCCCAGACATCTTCATCTGTCGCACCGTCAAATACAGGCGTGGCGATATGGATGCCCAGTTGACGGGCAGCCATTCCCATGTGAAGTTCAATGACTTGTCCGATATTCATACGAGACGGCACACCCAGCGGATTCAGCATGATATCGATCGGTGTTCCATCCGGCATGAACGGCATGTCTTCTTCAGGTAAAATCAGTGAAACAACACCCTTGTTACCGTGTCGTCCAGCCAGCTTGTCTCCAACGTTGATTTTGCGTTTTTGTACGATAAAGACACGGACAAGATAATTGACACCTGGAGACAGTTCATCTCCCGACTCACGTGTAAAGATCTTGACGTCGTGAACGATACCGCCGCCACCGTGTGGCACACGCAGCGATGTATCTCTGACTTCACGCGCTTTTTCACCAAAGATCGCATGTAGAAGTTTCTCTTCGGCAGAAAGCTCGGAAACTCCTTTTGGCGTTACTTTCCCTACCAGGATATCTCCATCTTGAACTTCAGCTCCGATGCGGATGATTCCGCGGTCATCCAAGTTCTTGAGCGCATCTTCACCGACGTTCGGTAATTCACGGGTGATTTCTTCAGGACCTAATTTTGTATCTCTTGCTTCTGATTCATATTCTTCAATATGGATAGAAGTGTAAACATCATCTTTAACTAGACGCTCACTCATGATGATGGCATCTTCAAAGTTGTACCCATCAAATGTCGTGAAGGCGATCAGTGGATTTTTACCGATGGCCATTTCTCCATTTTCCATGGAAGGCCCGTCAGCAAGGATGTCGCCTTTTTCAACAACTTCCCCATGACGCACAAGTGTACGCTGATTGTAGGAAGTGCCTGCGTTTGAACGTTTAAACTTAGCTACCAGATATTTATCCAACGCGCCATCTTCACGTCTGACGCGAATTTCTTTCGCATCCACGTATTCAACCGTTCCCGGATGTTTCGCAATGATTGCCGCCCCAGAGTCACGCGCAGCCGTGTGTTCAATTCCTGTACCAACAAGTGGTGCCTCAGGTTGAATCAAAGGAACAGCCTGACGCTGCATGTTCGCTCCCATCAACGCACGGTTCGAGTCGTCGTTTTCAAGGAATGGGATACTGGCTGTCGCTACAGAAACAACCTGTTTCGGTGAAACGTCCATGTAATCCATTTTCGATACTTCAAGTTCTTCATTATTGTTTTTTGTTCTTGCCAGCACCATGTCATTAACAAAGCTGCCGTCTTCATTTAAAGGCGCATTAGCCTGTGCTACGACATAAAGGTCTTCTTCATCAGCTGTCAGATAATCGATTTTATCTGTAACTCGACCTGTTTCTTTATCGACTTTACGGTAAGGTGTTTCGATGAAACCAAATTCATTTATTTTCGCATAGGTTGATAAACTGTTGATCAATCCAATGTTTGGTCCTTCAGGTGTCTCGATCGGACACATACGGCCATAGTGGGAGTAGTGAACGTCCCTAACTTCATAACCGGCACGGTCTCGTGTCAATCCACCAGGTCCTAAAGCCGATAGACGGCGTTTGTGTGTCAACTCACCAAGCGGATTCGTCTGATCCATGAATTGGGATAATTGAGATGACCCAAAGAATTCTTTGATCGAAGCAACGACCGGACGAATATTGACCAGCTGCTGCGGTGTGGTTGTAGATGTATCTTGAATCGACATACGTTCACGCACAACACGTTCCATGCGGGATAAGCCAATACGGAACTGATTCTGCAGGAGCTCTCCAACAGAACGAATACGTCGGTTTCCTAAGTGGTCGATATCGTCTGTTTCGCCAATCCCTTCTTGAAGGTTGAAGAAGTAGCTCATCGACGCGATCATGTCTGCAGGGATGATGTACTTGACTTCTTTATCCGGGTGACCATTGCCGATAATATTGACGATACGGTCATTGACTTGTGGAGAGTAAACTTTAACGATCTGCAAATCGATTGGTTCAGGAACCACACCATCATCAGATGGTTGAAGCGTGACAGAGTTAAGCCCACTATCCAAATGCGGTCCTAATTCATTCATCACTTCGCGTGTAATGAGCGTACCTTCTTTAGCCAGCAATTCTCCTGTTTCACCATCAACAAGTGATTCAGCTAAAGTAAGTCCCATCAAACGATTTTTTAAATCCAGTTTTTTATTCATTTTATAACGACCCACACGAGCCAGATCATAACGTTTAGGATCAAAGAAACGCGTGGTCAGTAAGCTACGTGAAGAGTCAGCTGTTTTAGGTTCTCCTGGACGCAGACGCTCGTAGACATCTTTCAGTGCTTCTTCTACACGAGAATCTGACAAGTTCTTGTGAACGTCTTTTTCGAGTGTGGCATTTAGACTTTCATTGAAGCCGAAGATGTCCAAGATCTCATCATCCGAACCGAATCCTAATGCGCGAACCAGTACACTTAAAGGAATTTTACGCGTACGGTCGATACGTACATTCGATAATCCTTTAGAATCTGTTTCATATTCCAGCCAGGCACCACGGTTAGGGATAACGGTAGAACCGAATCCTTCCATACCATTTTTTTCGATTTTAGGACTGAAATAAACACCTGGTGAACGTACAAGCTGAGAAACAATGACTCGTTCAGAACCGTTTATGATAAAGGTACCCTGTTCAGTCATTAATGGGAAGTCTCCGAAGAACACTTCCTGCTCTTTCACTTCGCCTGTGTCTCTAACGATCAAGCGTAACTTGACGTATAAAGGTGCGGAGTAGTTTGCATCATGCTGTCTTGCTTCATCTACAGTGTATTTAGGCTCCTGAAACTGATAGTCGGTAAACTCCAGTGCCAGATTCCCAGAAAAGTCTTCAACAGGAGAGATATCTTTAAACATATCTTTAAGTCCCTCTTCCAGGAACCAGTCATATGAATTCGTCTGAATTTCAATTAAATTTGGAAGTTCTAATACTTCACTGATTCGTGAATAACTTCTACGTGTACGGTGCTTGCCGTATTTCACATTTTGGCCTGCCAACCTCTTCACCCCTCATTAATAATCACTAGTCGTCATATTCAAAAGCTGATGGTCTTTCAATCAGATCGATTTTAAAGATATTCATTTGTTACATTTTCGTTACAAATGTTAACATCCGATTAAGAAATAGGGGTTTTCCCTATTTTAGACCAAAAAAAAGACAAAAGATCAGTGAAAGATACATTCGTATTCATCACACATTCTTTTGTTTAGCTTCAGAAATCCCGCACGGACAATATTTCGCACGTATTTCATTTTCATACTTTGTTTAGCGTCTATTAAGTTTACAGCGAAGTCAGATAAAAGTCAAGGGTAAGATTTAATATTTTTATTAATGATGCAATAAACCATGGCAGAGAGCAATCGCCTGAGCGATTGCTTACATTATTGAAGACCTTTTCCGTTTTTTTGTCCTGTTGGCTTTTTTTGACTGCCCTTCACGTTGCGCTTTATCCTCTGAAGGGCACGCATTGACTACTTGACTGCCCTTCATGTTGTATTTTAATCTCTGAAGAGCACGCATTGATGCATCGACTTTCCCTACCCTCCCCCAACTCCTCCATACTAAAAAGACCCCCAGCTTTAATAGCTTGAGGATCCTTTAAATTAGTCCATCACAATAATTTTTTTCTTTGATTGTAAAACCCAGTACCCTTTATCCAGTGCAATACGTTCTACATTACCAAATGTATCAGTCATTTTTTGTTTAGCGCTTGGCGCCCCTTGCTTTTTTTGGATAACAATAATAAGGACACCACCTTCAGCTAAATAGTGATAAGCCTCTGAAATAATTTCATGGACGACTTTTTTACCTGCCCGTATCGGAGGATTAGAAATGATTGCTCCGAACGCTTTTTCGTTGACCTTCTCGTAAATGGAAGAAAGATACATCTCTACATTACTGATTTCGTTTTCTTCGGCATTTTTGCGCGCCAGATTCAATGCTCTTTCGTTGACATCTACCATCTCAACTTTCAGCTCTGGATAAGCTTTCGCTAATGATAAACCCACCGGACCATACCCGCACCCCATCTCGAGCATTTTTTCATTCGGAAAGACTGACGGATCAATCGCTTCAATCATAACTTTGGAACCATAGTCTACCCGTTCCTTCGAAAAAACGCCCGAATCAGTAGTGAATTTAAGCGTATTCCCTTTTAGTGTTGTTTCAAAATTCTGTTCGTGATGTTTCGCATTTGGATTTGATGTAAAGTAGTGATCTGTCATTATATAACGCCTCTTTCCGTCAGTTCTTTAACTATCAGTATACTATGCTAAAAGACAACTAACAATAATCTAGAAAGGTCCTCTTCACCATACAAGTCTTAGTTAGCCGCTTCAAAGTCTGCAGCACGACTGGAATGTCTTTTCTCAGACTCTTTATGTTCCAATTCATAGCCTGCTTTTTTCTGTGGCAGAATCTGGTTTAAAAGAATCCCTGTCATTGCGCTTAATGCTGTTCCGGATAACGTCAGCACTCCAGCTATATCGAAGACTGCCTCGCCAAGACCGATAACAAGCATTGAACTGGCTATGACTAAATTTCTTGACTGATTAAAGTCCACCTTGTCTTCGATCATTACTTTCAGTCCGTTGCTGGCGATCACACCATAAAGCAGTATGGACATGCCACCTAAAACGGCAACAGGAATTGTAGAAATCAGCGCGGTGAACTTTCCCATGAAGCTCAAAGCAACCGCAATAACAGCTGCATTTCTTATGACCGAAGCTGACGCGATTCGTGTCATCCCGATTATTCCTGTATTTTCTCCATAAGTCGTGTTGGCCGGACCTCCAAAAAAGGCAGACATCACGGTAGCTGCGCCATCACCGATCAATGTACGCGTCAAACCCGGTTCTTTCAAGAATGAACGATTGCAGATTTTCCCCAGTACTGAATGATCACCGATATGCTCTGCTACTGTAACAAGTACGATCGGCAGTAACGCAAAACTTTCCGGCCCTAAATAAAAGTCATAACTTTGGAAAGTCTTTGTTTTAAACGGAAGAAATAATTCTGGAAGGGCGAACCACTTTGCTTCTTTCACCGGTGTAAAATCAACGATCCCTAGTGCTGTTGCTAAGAGGTAGCCACCAATTATAGCAACGAGGAAAGGAATGATTTTCAAAAACCCTTTTGCTCTGGTATTTATGAATGCCGCAATGAGAAAAGTGGTCATCGATACAACGATCACACGCCAGTCTGAACCAGCTACAAACCCAGCATTCGAAACGGCATTAGACGCTAAGCCCAAACCAATCACCATGATCATCGGGCCGATCACTATAGGTGGCAGAAGCTTGTCTATCCAGGACACCCCGATAAAATGTACAATACCTGAAACGACAATGTAAAGCAGTCCTACCATAATCAAACCTGACTGTGCAGCACTTATATCTCCACCCATCTGATCGATCGCTATTTGCATGGCTGCAATATAGGCAAATGAAGACCCCAGATAAACAGGGACTTTTGCTTTGGTTGCGATTTGATAGATAAGCGTCCCTATGCCGCTAGCTAAAAGAGCGACCGACACAGGCATTCCCAAAAGTACTGGCACAAGTATCGTTGCTCCAAACATTGCAAACACGTGCTGAAGACTTAAAAAAGCTCCCTTTAAAAAAGGCGGTTTGTCCTCTACGTCTAGTATCAGCGGTCGTTGTTCTATTGCCATTTTTCATCATCCCTCTTTCTTATTTTTGGGCATAAAAAAATGCCCTTTTTTTACGCAAAAAGGACCTTTAGATAAGATGGAAGTTAACGACAATAGGATACACATCTACACATTGATAAAGAAGTATAAACTTCTCCTATAATTTTTAACTTTATGAAATTTTCCATCCTTTTCTACCTCACGGGATAGAATTAAAGGAATTTTGCTTTCATTTATTTTATCAAGTGTTTACCCTATAAGCAAGACGAAAATCATATTTCTCTTCATTTATTTTTATGATTAACCACTTGATACTTTAAAGAAGTTGCCAAAAAAGTTGCCTCAAGTAATCAAACACTTAATCAAGATGACCGCTGCGCTCTTTTATAGTTCAAATGGGCTGAGATATTAGCAACGAGACCCAGAGAAACGGAAAGGATAATCAAGCTAGTACCGCCGTAACTGATAAACGGAAAGGTAAGTCCCGTAATCGGCATCAAACCTACTACGCCCATCAGATTAAGCGATGATTGTATCAAAAACATGGAAGCCACACCAATACAAAGCAAGGAGTTGAAGGCACTCTTAGATCTTATAGCAGTCAGTATCATTCGTGACACCATTAAAGTGAACAAGGATAAAAGAATCAAAAGTCCCAGCAGTCCCAGCTCTTCGCCAATGATCGATATGATGAAATCTGTGTAGGGGAAAGGGAGATAGCCGGTTTTCTGCACACTATTCCCAAATCCGACTCCAAAGAGTCCTCCGCGGCTCAAAGCATAATACGAATTGACTAACTGTAAACCCGCACCTTCTGCAAGAGCAAAGGGATCCCAGAAACCCAGGAAACGTTTATACCGATACTCGTCTAGAAAGAAAAGACTTGTGCCAAATTTTTCTATCAGTTTCGTTAAACCGACAAGCCCAGTAACGCCCACAAAGCCAAATCCTACACCCAACTTAGGTGAAACACCACTTGCAAAGATCATAATAGCTGCAATGATGACGATAATAAAAGAAGAACCTGTATCGGGCTGGATATAGATTGAAAGGACAATACCAACGACCAGTAGCAAAGGTGCAACGATCGCTTTGAAAAAGTCATTGTTGATCACTTTCTGCTTTCTCGAGAGAATATAGGCTAGATACCAAATAACCATAAATTTAGTCAACTCAGCTGGCTGAATATTGATAAAAGGGGTTTCGATCCACCGCTTCGCTCCATATATTTCCCTCCCGAACATAAGAAGAAGCACGAGAGAGCCAAAGGTTAATGCTGTTCCAATTATCACCAGTTTTTTGTTCCTCAGCAATTTTATCGGGAAAAAGAAAGCTATAGTGAACATGACGTATGATAGAGCGACAAAAATAGCTTGCTTTGGCAAATAATAGTGCGGATTATCATACATATTCAGTGCGCTGTAGCTGCTTGCACTATAAATCATGATAATACTAAATAGCGTCAGTATAAAATAGGGAACGATCAGCAATTTATCGACATATTTCAATCTTTCTCTTAGCATGGCGTTATTCCTTTCCTCTAGACTTTACGATGTTCCCGGATGAAAGTCTTCCCCTTCACCTGAAAAGAAGTAAGATTTATGATGGAAGCGCATCGACATGATCAATCCGATCCCCATCATGTTACCTAAAAGCGAAGAGCCCCCTTGAGAAATAAACGGAAGCGGGATTCCTGTCACAGGCAGCAATCCAATGTTCATACCGACATTTTCCAGAACGTGAAACACGATCATCATAATGACACCTGTAGCGATATACGTGTAAAATTCGTTTTTTGTATCATAAACGACTTTAACCATATGATACACCAGTACAAAATAGATGAAAATCAAAAAGGAGCCACCGGCAAAACCGAAGTTCTCTCCGATCGTGGTAAAAATCATATCGGATTCTCTTACAGGTACATAGACCTCACTTGTTCCAAACCCTTTACCGAAAACCCCGCCTGACCCGATGGATTTGAATGCCTGCGTTACTTGGTAGGTGTCATCTGTAGATCCTTCCAGAGGATTCAACCAGGTATTGATCCGCGCCATCTGATAAGGGCTGAACAATCCTGTTTCTAAAAGAAAGTCCTGGTTATAAACAGCCAGTAAGATAAGCGTAATCCCCACCGTTGATACCACTAAAAAAATAGGAAGCAGGATCTGCCACTTTACACCTGAGAGCAGGATCATACCGATCAGTATAGCGATGTAAACGAGACCCGTCCCCAAATCGTTTTGCATGAACACAAGTAAAATAGGCACAGAAGCAAAAAGCATCAGTTTCCCCATCAAAAGAAAATCACTCGAATAATCTCTTAATTTATACGTACTGTTATGCCTTGTCACTACTTTAGCCAATATGAGGATATAAGGGATCTTGACAAACTCGGAAGGCTGAATCGTTCCTAGCGGTCCTAAGCGAATCCAGGATTTCCCTCCAGTTCTAAGTGCCAGATTGCGGTCATAAATAAAAAGTGTCAGGATCAGCATGATGATACCTGCAATATATAAGTAAGTGGTCATTTTCCACAATTGTTCTGAGTCAAACTGCATAATAACGAGTACTGCGATCGTTCCTATTCCATACCATAAAATCTGCTTGATCGTCATACTTAAAGGGCCACCCTGAATCATTACCGTTGTAGAATAAAGTGATACGATACTCAAGATCGCCAATAGCATGACCGATAAAATAATGCCATAATCTATACGTTGAGGGTATTTATCGTCGTTCATGTTATTCTTCCTTCCTTGTTTAAATAGAGAGACTGGTAAGCATTTGTAAAAAACCTCATTCAATGTCATATTTTATCAGATATTCAGTCCGATTCATACTTTATAACGAAATTGACACAAAACTTTAGAAGAAAGTCATCTTCACTTCATTTTAAGCAAGCCTGCACTATACTTTGAAGATAAGTCTGCTCCTGATACAGGATAGCTTAATTATCATTTTGTTCCGCTTGATCAAAGCGGTAACTCAGTCGGTTTTTCTTTATGAGTCGACTTCTATTTTCATATGAAAGAGGGTGGATTTTCGTTCACCCTCTTCCTTATATTTCATTGATCAATTATAGTTCTGTTAGGAATGCAATGCGTTCATAAGTTGTCATTTACTAGGTTGTATTGAAATACAGCTTAGTGGCCAGTTGCGATTTCTGTGTCGCGGAAACCTGTCTCTAAAGTCGTTTAGTGACAGGTTTCCGCTGCTTTTTCTCAGAAAGTTGTTCCAATAACCGTTTTGCAACGTGTTTATCCTTCTTTTTCCTAAAAAGTTGTTCCAATAACCGGTTTGCAACATGTTTTTGCTTCTTTTTCTAAAAAAGTTGTTCCAATAATCGTTTTACAACATGTTTTTTCTTCTTTTTCTAAAAAAGTTGTTCCAATAACCGTTTTGCTACATGTTTACGCTGCTTTTTCTCAGAAAGTTGTTCTAATATCCGTTTAGTGACTAGCTGATCCAAATTTTTCGAGACAAGATATCTCAATCAACGATTTAGTACCTCGTTTTTTTATGACATATAAAAAACCCTTTCGCCATGAAGATATACTTTACAGCGAAAGGGTTTAGTCTATTTAAGTTAAATGAAATTACTTAACTTCTACAGAAGCGCCTGCTTCTTCAAGTTTGCTTTGTAATTCTTCTGCTTCTTCTTTAGAAACATTTTCTTTAACTGGTGCTGGTGCGCCGTCTACTAATGCTTTAGCTTCTTTCAAGCCAAGACCTGTAGCTTCACGAACTGCTTTGATTACTTTAATTTTTGCTGAACCTGCGCTTGTTAATTCAACAGTAAATTCTGTTTGCTCTGCTTCTGCAGCTGCTCCAGCTCCTGCTGCTGCAACTGGTGCTGCAGCTTCTACGCCGAATTCTTCTTCGATCGCACTTACTAAGTCGTTTAATTCTACGACAGTTGACTCTTTCAAGTCAGCAATGATTTTTTCAATATCTAATGCCATTTTTGTTTTCCTCCATTTGTAATTTAAGTTAGTTTAGTTTCAACTTGCCATACCCATGTACAGCAATAAGTCAGTTGAATCGACTGCTTTACGCAGCTTCTTCTTCTTTTTTCTCTGCAACAGCTTTGATTGCCAAGGCTGTGTTTCTGACAGGTGCCTGAAGTACAGATAATAGCATAGAAAGCAGGCCGTCGCGGCTTGGTAGTGTAGCAATTTTGTTGATTTGTTCAACACTTGCAACTTTACCTTCCAGTACGCCACCTTTGATTTCCAAAGCTTCTGCATCTTTAGCGAATTCTGCAATAATTTTTGCAGGGGCAACAACTTCTTCGTTACTGAATGCTACAGCAGTAGGTCCTTTGAAGACATCTACTAAATCTGACAAATCAGCTGCTTCTGCAGCACGACGAAGCATAGTGTTTTTCAATACGCGCATTTCAATTCCTGCATCACGTAATTGTTTACGTAATTCAGTGACTTGTTCCACTGTCAAACCACGGTAGTCAACGACTACGACAGCTTCTGCGTCTTGAAATTTCTTCGTAATATCATTGACCACTTCTTGTTTTTTTGCAATGACATTTGCTTTACTCATTGATGTTTCACCTCCTGATCGATTGAAATGAGGATTTCCCCTTATACTTACATCCAAAAAGAATTTATCGCATAAAAAAACCCCATGTCACCGTAGACATAGAGGGATCATAGTTGATTAATGTAATCACATGTGTCCTCGGTATGATATTAAGGCGTGAGCCACATACTGTCTTCGGTATTATCCGGTAATAGAATCTATCACCATCATTCATCAATGCATATTTAATTTAAGTTATTTCCTTAACCTGCATAAGTATAGCAAGCTATACCCTGCAGGTCAAGAGAAATTTCAACTTTTTTTATTTAGCAACTGTTGTTGGGTCTACTTTAACACCAGGGCCGAACGTGCTTGCCACTGCCATGTTTTTGATGTAAACACCTTTAGAGCTTGCTGGTTTAGCTTTTACGATAACATCGTGTAAAGCAGCCAAGTTCTCTTTAAGTTTTTCAGTTTCAAATGATACTTTACCGATCGGCACGTGTACATTTGACTGACGGTCGACACGGTAAGTGACTTGACCGGCTTTGATGTCGTTAACAGCTTTAGCTACATCTGGTGTAACTGTACCTGTTTTAGGGTTAGGCATTAAACCTTTAGGTCCTAAGACACGGCCCAATTTACCTACTTCAGCCATCATGTCTGGTGCAGCAACGACGACGTCGAAGTCTAACCATCCACCTTGAACTTTTTCTACAAGATCGCTGTCGCCAACGAAGTCTGCGCCTGCTTCTTCAGCAGCTTTAGCAGCATCGCCTTTTGCGAAAACAATCACTGTCTGAGATTTACCAGTACCGTGCGGCAATACCATTGCGCCACGCAGCTGCTGGTCTGCTTGTTTAGGATCGACACCAAGTCTGTAAGCTACTTCAACACTTGCGTCGAAATTAGCGTAGTCGATTTCTTTAACTAATTCTAATGCTTCAGTTGCATCGTATTTGTTTTCTCTGTCTACTTTTTCCAAAGCAGCTAAGAATTTTTTACTCTTTTTCGCCATAATTTTTTCCTCCTTAGTGTGGTGTTAACGGTTTGACCTCCCACTTGATCTCCGCATGCAATGGACTGATCAGTCAGCTGCCATTGGTGATCACTCGAGTTGCCTCGAATGACTGGATGCGGAGTCAGCAAGCAATGTGATCGTCAAATTAACCTTTGACAGTGAATCCCATACTGCGAGCTGTACCTTCGACCATGCGCATTGCTGCTTCAACACTAGCTGCGTTTAGGTCTTCCATTTTTGTTTCAGCAATTTCTCTTACTTGATCGCTTGTTACAGTTGCCACTTTTTTAGTGTTTGGTTCGCCTGAACCAGACTCAACGCCAGCTGCTTTTTTAAGCAATACTGCTGCAGGTGGTGTTTTAGTGATAAATGTGAATGAACGGTCTTCATAAACAGAAATAACTACAGGAATGATCATCCCTGCCTGGTCAGCTGTACGAGCGTTAAACTCTTTACAGAATCCCATAATGTTTACTTGAGCTTGTCCTAATGCAGGTCCTACTGGGGGTGCTGGGTTAGCTTTCCCTGCAGGTATTTGCAATTTCACGACATTAACTACTTTTTTTGCCACGAGACATACCTCCTTGATTTGTGTCCGTGAGTGGTTAAATGAGGTTACAATTTTCCTCTCCCACTATGTTTCTACACCTTCACTTATATTAAAGCATCTAAGGCGCACTGGTAAATGTTACCATATTTAAAGTGATTGTGCAAGATAAATATCAGTCGATTTTTGATATTTGATTGTAATCCAGTTCTGCATTTGTTTCTCTTCCGAACATCTCGATGGATGCCTTGATTTTACCTTTTTCTGTTTCAAGCGCAGTAACGTTACCTTCCATCCCGGCAAAAGCACCTTCATTGATTTGAATGCGTTCGCCGATTTCCAGATCCATTTCAACTTTACGCGGGTTGATGCCCATGCTGCGTAGGATTTGATCTACTTCATCCGGAAGTAGAGGGGATGGCTTACTCCCTGCGCCGTGTGAACCAACAAAACCGGTCACGCCTGGCGTATTTCTCACAATATACCATGCTTCATCGGACATAATCATTTCAACTAATACGTATCCTGGAAAGGTTTTTTCCATTTCTGTTTTAGCCTTGCCGTCTTTTTCCGTTGTTTTTTCTTCTTCAGGTATTAAAACCTGTAAAATATTATCTTCCATTTTCATGCTCTGCGCCCGTGACTCAAGGTTTTGCTTCACTTTGTTTTCATAGCCTGAATAGGTCTGCAGGACATACCATGCTTTTGAACTTTCTAATTCTTCCATTGTAGACTCCTTTTTAAGTCTTATTTTTGTGTATTAAAAAAACCTTCTTCACATCACGTGAAAGAGAAGGTTTTCTCTCGGTTCTCGTCTTGTATTATAGCACGAAGGAACACTGATTTCTACTGCTTTCGTGTTTTGTCATACTAACGTCAATAAAAATGTAATGACAGAGTCAACGGCATAAAAGAAAACACCGAAGAATGCCATCACGCCAAAAACAGTCAGAGTATTCTTTTTCATTGTCTTTTTGTTCGGCCAGGTCGTTTCTTTCATCTCGTGTTTGACTTCGCCTAAAAAGGTTTTAACTTTTCCCATCGATCGATCCACTCCTTCCACTGCGTGCTGACTACTTTGTTTCACGGTGTACTGTATGTTTTTTACAGTAACGGCAATATTTCTTGATTTCAAGTCGCTCTGTACGAATCTTATCGCTCACATCTTTTGTATAATTTCTGGATCCGCATTCTGTACAGGCTAAGGCTATTTTTTTCTTCATAACATTTCCTCGTTTCTCGCATGTTTCAGTTCAAGTTAATATCAGACAATATCCTATTAAGATTAGCATTTATATCGCATTCTGTCAATTCGATCTAGTCTACTTTTTCAAAGGAATCGTCACTGATACTTACCATGTCACTGATATTTTCTGAAGTATAAACGTCCTTATCTTTGGTTACATATATAACATCCACACCAGACATATCATTAATATAGGCCAGGCCTTTTTCAACCCCCATAGCAAAGGCCGCGGTTGCGATCGCATCACCATCCATGGCATTATCCGCTATGATACTGATCCCAGAGATGTTGTTGTCAAAAGGGTAGCCTGTTTCCGGGTCAAGCAGGTGGTGATAGGATTCGCCGTTTTCTTCAAAGTTTCTCTCATATATGCCTGAGGTAACGATTGCCGAATCAACCAGTTCAACGAGCCCCATGATCTCGCCACGTTCTTTGAACGGATTTTGGATTCCGACTCGCCACGGTTCTGTTTCTCCCCGTGTGCTGTTTCCGACTACAACGATATCTCCGCCTAAATCAATGATGGCTGTGTTCACTCCCTCATCTTTCAATATACGGGCAGCTTCATCTGTAATGTAACCTTTGGCAATGCCTCCCAAGTCGACTTTCATGCCTTCTTTTTTCAAATAAATCGTCTGGTCTTCCTCATTAAGTTCAACTAAGTTATAGTCCACAACTTCCAGTACTTCATTCAATGCTTCCTCTTCAGGAACTGCTGCATTTTCTTGCCCGATATTCCATAAACTGGTCATCGATCCGATCGTTGGATCAAAAGCACCATCAGATTCTTCTGCATAATAAAGGGCACGTTCCATAACATGGTACACTTCTTCTGAGACTTTGACAGGAGCTATGCCGGCTTGACGATTCACCTCAGAAATCTCTGAATCTTCTTTCTGCATCGCAAACCAGTCATCCAGTTGAGTGACTCGTTCAAATGCTTTATCCAAAGCTTCTTCGGAATCTTTATTGTATACTTTTATATTGGCCACTGTCCCAAGCAAAAATTCAGTTCGCTCGATCGGTTCTTCAGCCAATTCTCTTTCATTCTCTTCAGTACATGCCGTTAAGAAAAACAGCATGGCAGTTAAACTGAGCAATGCTCTAGTGATTTTTTTGTGCTTCTTCATTTTCATTGTCCTTCCAAATCTTTTTCTCTGTACATAGTACAGCAAAAGTGCTATCCTGTCTATATTTTCACAAGAGAAGATTTGGTATAATAATGTTAAATTAAGATGGCTACTTGATACAATCTGTGGCAAACTATAACTACTGCAACTAAGTACATTAGAAAAGGATTTTACTATGAACCGTACACAAAAGATGATTTACATTTCACTGCTTTCCGCTCAGGCTGTCATTTTGGGCCTGATCGAGCGCAGCATCCCCTTTCCCTTTGCCTTTGCTCCGGGCGCTAAGCTTGGCATTGCCAATTTAATCGTTATCGTCGCGATTTATACGCTCCCATTCAAAGATAGTTTGAAAGTCGTTGCGATGCGTTTGCTTATGACGACCTTGCTTGGCGGCACACTTTCAACGTTTTTATACAGTACAGCAGGCGCTCTCTTAAGTTATTTCGGCATGTTGTTTGTTAAATTTACCGGCGGGAAGCGGGTCAGCATTATCGGAGTCAGTGCCACAGGCGGGATCCTTCATAACCTAGGACAGCTTCTTGTGGCCAGTTCCATCGCTCAAACATGGACGGTACTCCTTTATCTTCCCGTCCTCTCTTTCATGGGGATACTTTCCGGTATAGCCATCGGTATCGCCGCCAACTTTTTAATGGAACATGTCTCAACCATCCAGCGCTTCAAGCAGGAGCATGAATGACATGGATTACAGTGAACGATAGACCGAACAATAACTTATCATGACACACAAAAAAGCCGCAGAGGGCTTTTTTTGTTTGGAGAGAAACTATTCAATGAATACAGAAAAGTATAAATGATTGCTCTATTTAGACGATCACAAGAAATGTTGTCGGTATTTATCTGTACATCGATGTTTTGCGCTCATTACTTGTTTTTTCGTGCATTTCAATTTATCTGCAATCATATCAAATGGGAAGCCCTGATAACAATACAGACAGACCTCTTTCTCGAATTCGGAAAGATATTTTATGTATTCCTCCATTGTTTCGTTCACTATCGGCTTGTCTTCTGGTTGTATGGATCCTGTCTCTGCCATTAACTGATACCCCTTCTCTTCTAAATTTCCTTCCAAAGATAAAGATTCTTTGAAGGATTTTCTTTTTATCGCATTATTTTTTCTGATCAACCGGTTGAAGTGATTGTCAAGACTCAAACAGACATACTGATTAAAACTCATCCCTTTACTCGGATTATATTTGTCTATCGATTCTACTAGGATCAGACACGCTTCCTGATATAAATCATTTCGCTCATATCCTTTAATAAAGCGTCGGTATATTGCTTTTTGAAGTAACTTTTCACTTCTTTCCATTATCTCTGGGAAAACATCTGTCTCACCGGCTTTGAAGCGCATAATTAGTCTGTCCACGGTTGGATCACTTATATCTTTGAATACCTTCTTTTCTATTAATTCTATATTTGCAGTATTATCCTTCATCCTTTCTTCTCCTTCTGTTTATTGTTTGAAACAATAACAGAACAGTCACATTTATAGTCATTCAGTGTATCCTTTGAAAGCGTTTCACTTAATTATATTTACTTTTTATTTAAAAAGTCACTATTTTTTTCTGATTGTGAGGAAATTCTAATAAATATATATATAAAAAGACTATTAACCATACAAATTAATAGTTAATAGTCTACTTTAAATAGCAAATAATTATTTTTCTTTTGATTTCTCGATCATATCATAGTATAACTTCTCCAACCGTTTCCGGTCTTCGTCTTTTAGAGGAGAGTTCCGTGAGGGGTTCTGCATCTGGTAAAGCGTGCTGTCCAGGGCAATGTTCTTCTTCGTGCGTTTAACGTCTTTATAGAGTTCGTTGGCAGACTTCCGTGTTGCTCCGCGCTGGAACACCAGCCACTGTTCCGCCAGATCCGACGTGGCGACTTGAACATGGGTGATCAGATGATTCTCTTCTCCCACTGCTTTTTCAATGTAGGTATCGGCTGTTTCCCCTTCACTTGTAAAGATCACGGCAACCTCGTATTTGTCATAACGCTGGGCAATACCTGGTACGAGCTGTGCATCAAACACAATACGTATTTCGATGCCCTCATACTTGGCATAATTACTAAGTTCATGAAGTAAATAATCCCTTGCTGCAGCCATTTTATCCATGCGTTTAAGCTTTACTAATTCAGGCCAAGCCCCAATCATATTATAGCCATCTACGAATAGTAATTCCTTTTTCACTTAACCCCCCTCCTTTCACCTTTGGCATTCTTACTTAAAGCGCATTTCTTTTTCTATATACTTCATACATCAACAGGCCTGAAGCCACTCCGGCATTCAGACTCTGTACATTGCCGACCATTGGAATAGACAAGGTCTCATCCACTTTCTCTTTGACTAGACGCGAGATCCCCTTGCCTTCATTGCCGATCACAAGTCCTACCGGTGATGACACGTCCCAGTAGCGGTAGTCTTTGCCTTTCATATCTGTTCCAAACAGCCATAAACCTCGGTCTTTGAGTTCATCGATCGTCTGTACCATATTTGTCACGCGAGCGACCAGCACGTGTTCGATCGCTCCGGCAGAGGCCTTGGCTACTGTCGAGGTCAAGCCCACTGCTCGACGTTTTGGGATGATGACCCCGTGAACACCACTGGCATCCGCTGACCTTAAAATAGAACCCAGATTGTGCGGGTCTTCGATCCCATCCAGCAGTAAAAAGAACGGTGCTTCATTTTTTTCTTCAGCTTTCTTGAATAAGTCATCGATCGTCGCATAGTTTACAGGGCTGGACGCTAGAACCACTCCCTGATGATTCCCTCCATCAGATAAATGATCCAGTTTGGTTTTAGGTACAAAGGATAACTGAACCTTGCGTTTTTTCGCTTCATTCACGACTTTAGTCAGTTTGTTATCAGTCAGTCCGTCTTGAACGAATAGTTTGTTCACATCTCGTTCTGACTGAAGGGTTTCAAGAACCGGATTCCGGCCATATACCATTTCGTCTTCAGTAAATTCTGACTGGTTCATCTTCTTTTTCTGTTTATCATTTTGATTGGGTCTTTTTTGTATTGCCACGTTATCTCCCCTTTCTTTTTACTGTTTTTCAATGTCTTTGATGCACCACGTTATCACTTCATCTAAACGAGTGCTTTGACCGGTCAGATACAGATAACCGATCAACGCTTCAAAACCTGTGGAACGACTATACGTCTTTGAATCCGCATTTTTTGCTTTTGTATAACTCTTGGCATTGCGTCCTCGTTTATAATACGACAGTTCTTCCTCTGTAAGTATTGCCTCTGTCAGCATATTATCTATAAGGTAGGCTTGCGCTTTTGCTGAGACATAGTTTGTAGCAGAGGCATGCAGACGCTTCGGCTTGGTTTTTCCCAAGGAGATGAGATGCTCTCTAATGGCTTGTTCATAGACAGCATCACCCATATAAGCCAAGGCCAAGCCATTCAATTGCTTTGGATCCACGGACTGGCTCATGCTACTCTCCCCGTTTCCAGCGTACGCCTTGAGCAGTATCTTCAAGTATAATATTCTGATCTTTTAAAAGGTCTCTGATTTCATCAGCACGCTGAAAATCACGGGCTGCCCGAGCATCTTCTCTTTCCTTGATCAGATTTTCGATATCAGTATCCAAAAGATCATCCGCGGCTTCGATCGTTATACCAAAAACATACATGAATTCTTCGATAAGCTGCATCGCGAATTCAAGGACCACTTTGGACACCGCTGATTCTTTGAGATACACATTTAAGTAGCGAACAAGATCATAAACGACTGTGATGCCATTTTGCGCCTGGAAGTCATCATCCATATGACCGATAAAGGCTTCTTTGAATGATTCAAGTTCACTCAGTTTTTCACTGTCTGACCCACTTGCCGCTTCTGCCTGTTTCAGTCGATGTGAGGCGTTGAAATAAGCCGTTTCAATGCGGTCAAGGTTTGTTTTGGCTTCTTCTATCGCCTCAAGAGAATAATTGATTGGACGACGGTAATGGGCGGTTGACATAAAGAATCGTAACGCTTTGGGGTCATGCTGTCTGCGCAGTTCTCTGACCAGCACGACATTTCCGATAGACTTACTCATCTTTTCTTCATCCATCGTGACAAAACCGTTATGCATCCAGTAATTGGCAAAGGTCTGGTGCGTTTTTGCTTCTGTTTGAGCGATCTCGTTTTCATGGTGCGGGAAGGTGAGGTCCTGTCCGCCGGCATGGATATCGATCGTATCTCCAAGATACTTTGTGGCCATTACAGAACACTCGATATGCCAGCCCGGTCGGCCCTTTCCCCAGGGAGATTCCCAGCTTATCTCGCCCTCTTTTGCGGCTTTCCACAAGGCAAAATCAAGCGGATCTTCTTTTTTATGTGCTTCATCGCCAAGTCTGTTGCTGGCTCCTGACTCCAAATCATCCAGTGAAATACGGCTGAGTTCCCCGTACTTTTCAAAGCGTCGGGTACGGTAATAAACGTCTCCTTGTGCTGCATAAGCGTAGCCATTATCAATAAGCGCTTGAACAAAAGTAATGATGTCTGGAATGTTATCCATGACTCGTGGGGCATGTGTTGGCTTTTTCACTTGCAGCGCTTCTGTATCTGCATAAAAAGCATCGATGAATTTATCCGCTACTTCAGGCGCTGTTTTCCCAAGGTCTTGTGCGGCCTTTATAATTTTGTCATCCACGTCTGTGAAATTGGAGATATATTCCACATCATACCCTCTGTATGTGAAATAGCGTCGGATCGTATCGAATGCTACAGAACTGCGGGCATTACCAATATGAATATAATTATAAACAGTCGGCCCGCAAACATACATTTTCACTTTCCCTTCTTCCAGGGGGATAAATGTTTCTTTTTTTCGCGTCAAGGTATTATATATGTGTATCATAGTGCAAGACTCCTTTTATATAATGATTTTTATCATCCCGTTGAACATGACCTGTCAAAAAGAATAGCCACACAACCATATGAAAGAAAGTACAGGTTGCATGGCTTTAACCTTTCTAAACAGTTCTATGCCTCAAAAGGATTTAATTAAATCTTGCGCTTTATTGATATTAGCGATGGCTTTCTCTCTTCCCAGCAATTCGATCGTGTCGTTTAGTTGAGGGCCATGTTCATGTCCGGAAACGGCAACGCGAATAGGCATGAAAAGATTTTTCCCTTTGACTCCCGTTTCCTTCTGTACCGCTTTGATTGCTTTTTTGATTTCACTCGCTTCAAAAGGCTCAACATTTCTCAATTGTTCAGTAAAGGCATCAAGAACCGTTGGGACAGTTTCTCCTTTTAATATGTCCTGAGCTTCTTTTGACCACTCAAGTTTATCTTCAAAGAATAAACTTGCAAGCTGAGTGATCTGTGCCGCATAACTCATTTGCTCCTGGTATAATCCAATCAGTTTTTTGACCCACTGGCTTTCTTCTTCTGAAGGATTAGCTTTGACATAACCCGCTTCTACTAAATGCGGGGTTGCTTTCAGTGTCAGCTCTTCAAGGTCCATGTTTTTCATATACTGATTACTGATCCATTCCAATTTACCAGCATCAAAAGCTGCTGGTGATGTGCCTAAACGGTTATGGTCAAACATCTCTATAAATTCTTCTTTAGTGAACAATTCATTCTCACCGACAGGAGACCAACCCAGCAGTGTAATAAAATTGAATAAGGCTTCAGGTGCATAGCCCAGCTCACGGTATTGTTCAATAAATTGTAAAATCGTTTCGTCCCGCTTGCTTAATTTTTTACCTGTCTCAGCATTTATTATCAATGTCATGTGACCAAAGCGTGGCGTTTTCCATTCAAAGGCATTATAAATCATCATTTGCTTAGGCGTATTTGCGATATGATCGTCTCCTCTTAACACATGAGAGATCTTCATATAATGATCATCAACGGTTACAGCAAAATTATATGTCGGCATACCGTCACGTTTACGAATGACCCAGTCGCCACCAATTGAATCTGATTCAAATGTAATATCACCTTTTACCATATCATTGAATGTATACGTCGTTCCTTTGGGTATACGGAAACGAATGACAGGTGTAATACCTTCTTTCTGCTTGGCCTTTTGTTCAGCCGCAGATAAATGTGCACATTTTCCACTGTAGTGCGGCATTTCACCGCGTGCTCGCTGAGCTTCACGCTCTGCTTCCAGTTCTTCGCTCGTACAGTAACATTTATAAGCGTGATTGCTCGCTAAAAGCTGATCGATGAGCGGATCATAGATCTCTTTACGTTCCGACTGGCGGTAAGGTCCATAAGGGCCTCCAACATCTGAACTTTCATCCCAGTCTATCCCTAACCACTTCAGATTATTCAGCTGACTCGTTTCACCGGTTTCTACCTGTCTTTTCTTATCCGTATCTTCAATGCGGATGATAAAATCTCCACCATGATGACGGGCAAATAGATAATTGAATAATGCTGTACGTGCATTCCCGATGTGTAAATGACCAGTCGGGCTAGGTGCATAACGTACGCGGACTTTTTCTGTCATAATTGAATGCTCCTTATCGTTTTCTATAATTTCATTGTCATAGTACTATAAATTTACCATTATTTCGCTTTTTCTTCTACCGAAGCAGCAAAACTTTGCTTTCAGCTATATATTTTTTTCTTACTTCGATCCGTTCTATCAGTATTTAAAATACCAGCTTTACACGATATACCCAGGGGTGAGACTGAATCAGTTTGTTTGACCTTTTTCGTTATTCAATGATTTCTGTTCATTCGTCAGCTTGGCAAAAATCATACGACCGGCATTCGTTTGAAGAGAGCTCGTCACGATCACGTCGACTGTTTTATTGACGTGGTGCTTCCCTTCTTCTACTACCACCATGGTCCCATCATCAAGATACGCGACACCCTGGCTACGCTCAGTTCCATGCTTGACGATCATCACTCGCATCTCTTCTCCTGGTATGACGACCGGTTTTACCGCATTGGCCAGTTCATTTATATTCAATACTTTGATGTTTTGAAATTCAGCAACTTTATTTAAATTGAAATCATTCGTGATGACCATACCATCCAATTTTTTTGCTAAATGAACCAGCTTTAAATCGACCTCTTCTGTTTCCGGCACATCACTGTCATCCATTTGGAGTGCAATGCTTTTTTCTTTTTGTAAAGCATTTAATATATCCAATCCGCGTCTTCCTCTTACACGTTTTAAACTATCTGATGAGTCAGCAATATATTGTAATTCTTTCAAGACATAATGAGAGACAACGAGGACGCCTTCTAAAAACCCCGTTCTGACAACATCAAGGATACGTCCATCAATGATCGTACTGGTGTCCAGCACCTTGTATTTGCGAAAAGTCTCGCCTTCTTTTCTTTCTAAAACATCACTGTTTTCCTGAGTTACTGTTTTAGGTGTAAATAACCGTCGTATTTCTTCTCTTCTCGATGTCCCAAGCTGGAATCCGCCATAAGCTAATGCAACGGTTAAGACAAAGGGTAAGACGTCGCTTATAAAGATAATGTTCAAAGCACTTAAACCGTAACTAGATAATAAAGCAAGAATAAGTCCAATAATCGCACCAATGCTTCCGAACATTAGATAGGTGATGCTCATTTCGCTGAAGATTTTTTCTATTTTGACAAGGCCTTTTTTTATCGGTGACACTAAAGATAATGAAATCAGATAAAAAATCCCTGCTCCTAAAACCATCCCAGTAATTGGATTCATCAACCACATCGGGGCTTCGCTCCAGTTGGAAATCAGACCGGGGAACGTATTATACCCCAAGCTCCCTCCAACAAGAATGAATGTGAGCAGTATTAACTTTGTTACCATTTACTCCCTCCTCTTTTCTATTATTGTATTACTTTATTAGTATACCAATCTTAATTGAAAATACGAACCTATCCATCTTTTTTTTATGAAAAAGCTCTTTTTATTGCTTCAGATAGTGTTGTACAACCAATCACTTCTATTTTTCCAGGCATATCCCAGCCATCTTTATTATTTTTCGGTATAAACACACGCTTGAACCCTAATTTAGCTGCTTCTTTCACGCGCTGTTCAATTTTAGAAACACTTCGTATTTCTCCGGTCAAACCGATTTCACCAATAAAACAATCCGTTGGACGTGTTTCTTTTTCCTTGTAGCTTGAGGCAATACTGATGGCTATTGATAAATCGATAGCCGGTTCATCCAGTCGGACACCACCAGCTGCTTTCAGGTAGGCATCCTGGTTTTGAAGCAGGAGTCCGGCACGTTTTTCAAGCACCGCCATGATCAGAGATACCCGGGAGTAATCCAGCCCACTGGACGTTCGCTTAGCATTACCGAATACAGTTGGAGAAATGAGTGACTGAATCTCAACTAGCATCGGACGTGTTCCTTCCATAGCCGCTACGACCGCTGAACCAGTGGCCCCAGCTAATCGTTCTTCTAAAAAGAGCTGCGACGGATTTAAAACTTCTTCCAATCCACCATTGCGCATTTCAAATATACCGATCTCATTTGTTGAGCCGAATCGGTTTTTAACTGCTCTTAATATTCTGAAAGTGTGATGCTGTTCTCCTTCAAAATACAAAACAGTATCTACCATATGCTCCAGCATTCTCGGTCCGGCGATTGCTCCTTCTTTGGTCACATGGCCGACAATAAAGATAGCTATTTCGTTCATCTTTGCTATCTGCATGAGAGTAGAGGTCGATTCCCTGACTTGTGAGACACTTCCAGAGGCACTGTCAATATTGACATGGTGCATGGTTTGAATGGAATCGATGATCACATAGTCGGGTTTCAACTGTTCGATCGTTCCTTGTATGGCGCTTATCTCAGTCTCTGCGTACAAGTAAAAATCGGTTCCCCGCAGCTCGAGCCGTTCTGCTCTCATTTTTATTTGAGCTGTACTCTCTTCACCGGAAACGTAGAGCACTTTTCCGCCCTGCTGATTTAACTGTGCAGAGACTTGCAAAAGTAGTGTGGACTTTCCGATACCCGGATCCCCACCGATCAGAACAAGCGACCCTGGAACCACGCCACCACCTAAGACGCGATTGAATTCACCCATTTTAGTTTTGACACGTTCTTCTTTTTCTATAGTTATTTCTGTGATTGCTTGTGCTTTGGATGCTTTACCGGACATCGTCACACGGCTCCGACTGTCAGACTGATCCTGTATTTTTTCTTCGACCATCTGATTCCATGTCCCACAACTCGGACACTTGCCAAGATACTTTGGAGATTCGTATCCACAATTCTGACAAACAAACACCGTTGCTTTCTTTTTTGCCAAATCTCTAGACTCCTTTAGTGTCATTTCAGACTGCAATTAAACTGTTATTTATTGCTTTTTATTTTCCAGATGAGCCAAATCCACCTGTGCGCTTTTCAAAAGACTGGTCTTCTGCATCTGCTGTTTCATACTTCGTAAAAATACCTTGTGCAATTCTTTCACCTTTTAAGATTTCTAAATCGTCCATCCCATAATTGATGACCTGGACAAATATCTCGCCTTCATTCTTATCGTTATCGTAGTAGTCAGAATCAATAATACCGATCCCATTAGGTACGGCTAATTGTCGTTTCATCGGATTACTCGAACGATTAGCTAAAAGTAAATATTCATTTTCAGGCATGTATACTTTAACACCAGTAGGAATGAGTGTTGACTGCATAGCTACCTTCGGATCGCCTTCTTTCAACGCTTTAAATAAAGAAGGAACGGATATATTCTTTGAAGCCATTAGATCGTAACCGGCCGATCCTTTTGTTGCGCGTTTGGGTAACGTGATGCCCAAACCTTGATATTTTGACACAATTTCAAATCCTCTAACTTTAGTCATTATACATTCCGCACGCGATAAACGTACGAATGAACCTCCCTTTTCAAACAACATTATAATATTACCATTTTACACTAAATCTGTTCCGACATAAATGGATAAGTTAAAAACCCCTCTGAATATACACTGTATATCCAAAGGGGTAGGGGGGATCTATTTAAGGGTCTTACCTGTGTCGATCAGCGGATCACATTAGTTGTTTCTGGATCAAAGAAGTGTGATTTACCCATATCGAAAGCCAGTTCTACTTCTTCGCCTGGTTTGTGATAATCACGGGCATCAACGCGGGCAATATATTCTGTATCTCCCAGCTGTGTATATAACATTGTTTCTGCACCTAAAAGTTCCGATACCGTTACAGTAGACTTGACTACAGACGTAGCTGAAGCTTCTAAAGCCACTTGTTCACTCTTGATGTCTTCAGGACGAATACCAAAAACTAGTTCAGAACCATCTTTGTATCCTTTTTCGTGTAACAACTTCATTTTACCATCGGGAATCTCAATATCCAGGCCATCATGATTACTGATGCGATTACCTTGGAGAGTAACATCAAAGAAGTTCATGGCAGGTGAACCAATAAATCCACCAACAAAAACATTGACCGGGAAATCGTATACTTCTTTAGGTGTACCGATCTGCTGTATGAAGCCGTCTTTCAAAATAACGATACGATCTGCCATCGTCATCGCTTCTGTTTGGTCATGCGTGACATAAATAGACGTTGTATTTAAACGTCGGTGCAGTTTGGCGATTTCAGCACGCATCGCTACACGCAATTTAGCATCCAGGTTTGACAGTGGCTCATCCATAAGGAATACTTTAGCATCACGTACAATAGCACGTCCTAAAGCTACACGCTGACGCTGTCCACCAGATAAAGCTGCCGGTTTTCGATCCAATAATGGAGTCAGACCTAAGATGTCTGCAGCATTATCTACACGTTTTTTGATTTCATCTTTTTTGTACTTACGCAGTTTCAATCCGAAAGCCATATTATCAAATACAGTCATATGCGGATACAAGGCATAGTTCTGGAATACCATTGCGATATCTCGATCTTTAGGAGCGACATCATTCATCATCTTGTCACCGATCCATAATTCGCCGTCAGTAATTTCTTCCAATCCAGCAATCATACGCAAGGTTGTTGACTTTCCACACCCTGAAGGTCCAACAAAAACGATAAATTCACGATCTTTAACACGCATATCAAAATCCGATACTGCAAAATCATCTGCATTATCATAACGCTTATAAATATTTTTCATTGCCATTTCTACCATGAGTAAAACACCTTTCTTGATTCCATTTTTTATGTGTTCTATTTAATTATTGTTGACCTGTTAATTAATATTATATTGAAAACGCTCTATTCTTTCTATGTAATGTTGCACAAAGATGATAAGGTTGTTTTGTGCAGGTTGCTAAATGATCTTTTCAATTCAGTCCTTATAGCTGGTATACAGTGCAGATAATAAAGAAACTCCCTCATATGAAAGTATTAACAGCCATGTATGGGCAGAAGCTTTCTTATGAAGCATATGGCTGGATAGTATGGCAGGCATAGTCTACTTCATTGACAACGATGGCTATACTCTTTAAAATTGAAATCATACAGGATGGTTCGAAAAATAAAAACCACTATATCATATCTTTAATGCTATTCTTTTATACCATTGCCTGACAATGAAAGCATGATTAACGCTTTAAAAATAATAGAAAAACGACGGAGGAATGACCTTGAATATTAAAATAACCGATAAAGCCGTTTCCTGGTTTGAGAATGAAATGGGGCTGGAACCTGGTGACGGTGTCCATTTTTTTGGTAAAGTATATGGAAAAACTGAAATTCATGAGGGGTTCTCAGTAGGGATGAGAATAGAAAAACCAGACAGTAATTTATTAGGGAAAGTAAAAATCAATGGGATCACTTACTTTGCCAGCAAAGAAGATGACTGGTTCTTTAGTCGATATGATCTTGTTGTGGACTACGATGACAAAAAAGAAGAACCCATCTACCATTTTAATGCCAAGGAATAAAACACAAAGAGCCGAAGACCTCCACGGAAGTCTTCGGCTCTTTGTTTTCGTTTAAAAGTAAGTATATAAAAA
>NZ_BJUY01000022.1 GCF_007988865.1 Alkalibacterium kapii
AAAAAGAGTCAGATCACATTTTGCGATCTGACTCTTTTATTTATTCATTAATTGAACAAGTTCTTTATAGTCTGCCATAACTGGCTGAAGAAATTTCCGATCTGATCGATCAGACCACTGTCTTCAGCATCCTGCCACAAATCACCAAAGCGGTCTCTAATATTGGAAGATAAATTCTCCAGCTGTTTTCTGACCTCTTCTGAGTTGATCGCTCCAGTCTGCTGGTATTTTTCAAAGAAAGCAAGTAAGCGGTCAATTTGTTCCTGGCTGATAACAGATTTCAGCTCATTATTTTCCAAAGCATCATTGATTATGCGTTCGATATCTTCACGCGTAGCCAGTTCATCTTGCTTTTCACGAAGTTCTGCCAACTGTTGTTTGATTTCAACGATTGCCTGATCAAAACGGGACGTATCAAAGGCTTCTTTCCCTTCATTAGCTTGAGCGATTTCATTGGTTGTTTCCAGTTCTTCCTGAGCAACTTCCATTCGATCCTGGTCCAGCTCTTCACCATTCACATCAAAAGCTTTATAGATCCCTGTCAATGCACTTTCGCCTGTGACTGGACGTATACTGGCGACCATGATCGTTACATCTTCCACTCCTGCAGTGATTGCTGCATTGGCATACTGTTCTTCAGTGATTTCAGTGATATCATCTGGCGTTTCGATCAGAACCGTCACCCCGTCGCCTTCATCTTCCCGCTGAACGAGAACAGAAGAAATCATACTGGCCGTGTTTCCAGACCCAGTACCCAAATAATTCTGTAAGTCATTACCTGTGACGTCTACGCTTGCCACATTTTCTCTATTGTCAATATTTAATAAATCTGCGGTTTCCTGAATTTGTTCATCATTCAACCCTCCGCCATAAACAAATGTCGGCAAACCCCAAGCTTCATCGACAACGCTGGTATCAATACCTTCCGAGGCATCCACACTCACTAATGGCATCAGAGTTAATACACTTAAGGCAGCGGCGTATTTCATTCCATTTTTAAGTTTTTTGATCATCTTTTTCTCTCCTTTTGAAAATGCATTTAGTTTAATGCAGATACAGTATACCATCATTGTTTTAATTTTACACATTTAGGAATAAAAACAACCGTTCATTCGATTAAATGGTTTTCTTATCTTTTCAAATTACTATATTATTAAAAAAAGCACTGTCATTTAAACAGTGCTTCTGTGCTTGAAAATGGGGTTACAGTTTATTTAAAGCATCACTGACTGAATCCTCTCCGGTAACCAGATCAAAGGATTTGTGATATGTTTTCTCATTATCCAACGCCTCTGTAAGGACTTTGGCCACATCTATTCTCGGTATGCTGAAAACGTCGCTCTCTTCAATAACGTCTTTGATCAGGACTTTCCCGATAGAATCTTTGTTTTCAAGCATGCCTGGACGGACGATCGTGTAGTTTAGTTTTGAATCCATCAGCCACATATCTGCAAAATGCTTCGCTACATAGTAAGATTTCAACTCATCATTCCATCTGTCACGGTCGTCGGCTCCAAAGGCACTGACCATGACAAAGCGATCGATACCACTCGCTTTAGCCGCTTCAACAGCTTTGACCGCACCATCCAAGTCGATCAATAAGGTTTTGTCCGCTCCAGTACTGCCGCCGGATCCGGCCGTAAAGACGACTGCATCAATATCAGTCATCCGCTTTTTGATCTCATCTACAGAATCTTCAAGATTCCCCAGTCGCGCTTTTACGTCTTTTTCTTCAAATTCTTTTACCTGTTCTTCTTTTCTAACGAAAGCGATGGGAGTGTGTTTCTTGTCATTTTTCAGTTCATCTACCAAATGCTGACCGATCTGTCCATGGGCTCCTATAATGAGTACGTTCATATTATCGCTCCTTTTAATTTTTATTCTTCCTTTAGCTTAACAAAAAAGACATTTTATAACCAAAAGAACGCTTTGCCTGCATGATTTGAAAGTGTTACCTGAAATAAGTTAACCAGGAACAAAGGTCTAATTTCTTTCCTTTAAAGTTTTAACTCGACCAGTTCCCCGGACTCCAGAGCGTTCCATCCAGCTCACCTTTGAGTTGTTCTTCTCTTTTTTCTTGTTCTAAAAGCAAAGCCAATGTTTCTTGGAGTAGTGCTTTCTGCTTATAATCCTGACTTTCTTTCTCCAACTGCCTTAGTTGATTTTTCACCCACTGATTCTCTTCCATAGTATCCCTCTTTACTTGTCATCATAATTATCTAAGTGCAATTTTAACTCATCGAGTTCGATCCGGTTATCTTCAATTACCTCTCTGACCTCTTCTAGGATAAACAAGGCGTCTTCTGTCGCCAAAGTTTCTTGCGGTGTTTTTTCCAGCTCTTTCAGTAACCATTCTTCTCGACTTTTCAATGTTATAGGCTGCTCTAAGCTGATATATTGCTGGTACTCAATAAGTAATGCTTTTTTTTGCTTTTCTGACATATACGAAAATTGAAAAATAGTTAAGGGTTTCAGATAAATCATACCTGTTTTTTTAGCCATAGCCTGAAACGGTTTGGTTAATTCACTGATACTGAAACCTTCCCGTCCCCCTGTTTTGTACTCTTTTTCAGGCAGTCCGATCGCAAGGATCAATCCAAATTCTTTGTCTTTCAGTTTATTCCCTCTGTACCCAAAAGCAAAATGCTCAGTGAGCACTTCATCCTGCCATTTTTTTAAAAGTGGCGGAGATGAGTACCAGTAAAATGGAAACTGAAAAAGAATTCGGTCATGATTCACCAAGAGTTTCTGTTCTTTTTTAATATCGATGTCTCCATTTGGATACGTTTCTTCAAGTATGTGTAAGGTGATCTCTTCATCATCCGGTAAAGACTGAATCAGAAACTGCTGACTGCCGGATTCCAAAACAGATGGATGAGATACTATGATTAAAGTTTTCACAAATATTCTCCTCAGTTGGCGTTCGTGTTTGTTTATGTAACGTCAGTATATCAAAATTGATCGATCAAAGGGTATGATTCGTAACTCAAGAGATTGTATGGAACTCAGTTGTTATGTGATAGTCGCTGGAATGGGAACTCACTCGTTTGTTTCTCTTGAATACGACACTTTTGTCTCGAAAGTGCTTACTCATTGTGAATGCACCTTCCGAGTTCTACATCTCACTTCAAAAAGTGCTTACTCATTGAAA
Organism: Alkalibacterium kapii; assembly: GCF_007988865.1. Classification (GTDB taxonomy): domain Bacteria; phylum Bacillota; class Bacilli; order Lactobacillales; family Carnobacteriaceae_A; genus Alkalibacterium; species Alkalibacterium kapii. The sequence goes on from NZ_BJUY01000022.1 coordinate 3,152, forward strand.
ATGCACCTCCTGAGTTCGACATTCTGCTTCCAAAAGTACTTACTCATTGTGAATGCACCTTCCGAGTTCGACATCTCGCTTCAAAAAGTGCTTACTCACAGAGTCCATACCTTCCGAGTTCGACATCTCACTTCAAAAAGTGCATACTCAGTGAGACTGCACCTTCCGAGTTCTACATCTCACTTCAAAAAGTGCTTACTCACGGAGTCCATACCTTTTGAGTTCGACATCTGGGATCAAAAAATGCTTACTCATTCTTTTCTGTCAGCATATCGTTGAACAGCTTGTACATTTCTTTATGTTTCCGTTTCAGTGACACTGGGCGATACGTTTCCTTGTCTAGAAAAGCATGTTTTGTCTCTCCAATAGCACGTATTTCCTTAGTTTCCTTATCCCGTACTATATAGCTGACAACCAGCTTGACACCACTGAACTGCTTGACAAAGGCTTCTATTTCCACGGTCTCGCCATAACGCGACATCGTTTTATATTCAGCATTGACACCTAAAACCGGTATAACAATGCCTTCGTTTTCCATTCGCTGATAACCAAAACCGATCTCATCCATCAAATGCGTACGCGCCTCTTCAAACCACCGAATGTAATTCGAATGATGCACGATCTGCATCTGATCTGTTTCGTAATAATGAATTTTATGACTGTAAATATCCACTGCGCATCCACCTTAAAAATTTATTAGTTATTATTTTAGCATAACCGATTATACAGAAACGATATTACTGAATCCTTTTCACTAAACCAAGTTAACTTAATATTGTTCAATAGTCAAAAAGCAACTGACGGACTTCTTTAAGAAGCGGTAACAGTTGCTTTTTATCTTTTATTTTTTATTTCACTTCAAGGGGTTTTAACTGTTCATCTATGCTTTCTTTATCGTTACCTGCTCCAATCAAAACGCCAGCCGTATAAGCACCTTCGATAAATGCACAATCTTTGATTTCGATCGATTTGTCGCTCATTTCACTGACCATCTCAAGTGTCATTTTAGCACTCCCCAAATCATAAAATGCATAAAGATGATCTGCATCATTCTCCTCGACCGCTTTCATGATTTTATCAAAACTAGATCCTATCCCGTCATCATCTGTTCCACCTGCATAAGTTACTGGGGTATCAGAAGCACCTTGCTTAACGAGTGTATGGAGTCCTGATGCGAGTTCATTAATATGAGAAACGAGAACTATTCCAAATGCTTTAGCCAATTGACTCAACCTCCTCAATTAATGCCATGAAGAGATAGCCACTTGAAACAGCTCCTGGATCTAAATGGCCAATGGAACGTTCATTCAAATAAGACGCTCTTCCTTTTTTTGCTTTCAGCGGTTTTGTGGCTTCCATTGCTTCTTGGATACTAGCTTTTGTCAAGGTATCATTCTTTAAAGATTCAACAACTGGCTCCCACATATCGACCATAGTCTTATCTTTTAATTTTGCTTGGCCACGCTTTTTTATCGCATTTAAACCAGCTTCAACAACCTCATCCAAGTCTTTTTCATCAACGCTTTTTGACATTTCTAAAAAAGCTGACCCATATAAAGGGCCTGAAGCCCCCCCCACTTTGCTGATCATAGCCATAGCCGCTTTTTTCATCACTTCGCTAGGCTTTTCTAAACTATCGTCGTCGATTGCTTCTTCAACTGCCTTGACACCTCTAGCCATATTTGAACCATGGTCACCATCACCAATGGCTTGGTCAAGATTGCTTAAATACTGTTTTTCCTCTTCGATTCTTTTACTGAAATTAACCAACCATCGTCGCGTTTCTTCTGTTGTTATAGTCATATAAATTATCCTTTCTATTCCCAACCAGGTGTATCGACTTTTTCTTTCAAAGCGGATACTTCGCTATCTTCATCAAACTCAATAATTGTCAATGAAACCCCTAACATATCAAGGGAGGTCATGTAATTACCAACTTTTGCATACTCAATTTGTACGTTTAGTGTATCCATTTCTTTCTTTACGTCATTAAAGAAAATATATTGTTCCATCAACGGTGTGGAACCAAGACCATTTACTAGTATCCCGTACTGTGAATCATCTTTGAAGTTAAATGAGCGTGCCAATTTCTCTACTAATTCTTTCGCGATGTCTTTAGATGATTTTAATGGTTCACGTAAATATCCTGGTTCACCGTGAATACCTACACCATATTCTAGTTCATCTGCTTTCAATTCGAACCCCGGTTTACCCACTTCAGGTACTGTTGCTGCGGTTAATGCCACACCAATTGTTTTGATACGTTTGACTAATGCGTCGCCAAGTTCTTTCAGTTCTTCCAATGTTTTTCCTTGTCTTGCATAAGCACCTAGTATTTTATGCACTAAAACAGTTCCAGCTACACCGCGCTTACCAGCAGTATACGTACTATCTTCAACAGCAATATCGTCATCAACTAGAACCGTTTCAACTTTTATATCTTCCATTTCAGCTAGTTCTTTAGCCATGTCGAAATTCATGACGTCACCGGTATAATTTTTTACAATCAATAATACCCCTTGCCCATTATCGCTAGCTTTGATTGCTTCAAGAATCTGATCAGGTGTAGGAGATGTAAAGACTTCTCCGCAAACTGCTGCTGAGAGCATCCCTTCACCTACAAAGCCGGCATGAGCAGGTTCGTGTCCACTTCCACCGCCACTGACCAAACTAACCTGATTTTTATTTTTCTTACTTACTAAGACTCTAAAGCCTTCGAGTTTCTCTATTAAATCCTGATGTACGAAAGAAAAACCTTCGAGCATGTCGTCTACAACTTCACTAGATTTATTGATTATTTTCTTCATGTTATTTTCCTCCTACTATCTAATATTATTCTAAAAAATTTATTGAATACACTATGTTTGAAACGAAGCGACTTTTCTCCCTTATTTTGATCATAAATGAAATGTATCATTTTATTCGCTTATATTTTAGATGGTTAATCCTCATAGCCTTTTGATATTAAATATACCTTAGGATAATATCTAAATCTATCATTAACTCCTGATAAATTATAATTCAATGTTCTTATTCGAGCATTAATATACAAGCACCCACCTCTCTGAAAGGGTTAACTTAATAATAATATGAAAGCGTTTGTAAATAAACGGACAATTGGACCTGTCTGTCAAAACTGCCTAGCAATTTCACCTATCGTTTTAATCAACTATTATTTTTAATGTCATTCATTCCTCTTTAATGTAGTTCACCAGTTTCTGCAAGTCATCGATTTGAGACTGAATCATCCGACCGACTGTAGTATCTTTTATTAATTTACGTTTTTGCTTTTCGTCTATCATCTGTTTGAGGGAGGTCTCTTCTTTTTTTCGATCAAACAGTTTGTCAAGTGATTCAAAAGGCTGATGGATCACTAACTGAAAACCATAAGAATTATTGAGTAAAGAATAACCCGCAATTCCTGTGTCTTTTCTGTAGGCCTGACTCATCCCTCCGTCAATGACAAACAGTTGACCCTTTGCTTTGACCGGTTTTTCTCCTTTTTTAGCTTTAATTGGTGTATGCCCATTAATTATCTTAGAAGTCTTTCTATTCAGACCGAATGAGCTTAAAATATTATTGACGATCTGTTCATCATCTCTTAAATCAAAATAAGCATTTCTGTTTTCTTTGTGCACACTTGGGGTATCGATATAGTAGCGTTCAAATGTGGTCATCTTGTCTCTTCCAAATAGCGGTGAAACCGGTCCGGTCCATGCATACCATATCAGATCAGTTGAAAAAGTATCTGAACTGTTCGGATCCACAGCAGCCTTGCGTATATGACGTTCAAATAAATCAAGCATTTCTTTACCGGAAGTGACACTATCCTGCAGTTTGAGCTCCATTAGTTCGCCTTCCTCATTCAACGGAATGCACCCGTGATAGAGGAGATGGTCATTGTATATGAGATACATACTTCCTTTTTCCAGCAAGAACCGACCCATCCGTTGTATTTTTTCTGACTGCTGAAAACTTTCCAGTAATGTCTCGATTATATGAAGTTCTTCAGGACATAGATCATAAGGCTTTTCAAAATTGATTTGCTCATAAGGAAAATCGTTCAATAAAAATGTCTTACCATCTATAATAATGCTCTTTTCGTGCGGATCGATTTTATCAAGTAAAAGCCGGTCTTCCATTTTAAATTCCGGTCTCCTTAAAATAATTTGACCTTCCAGTTTAAACTGAATCACAGCTAGAGCTTGATGTACTTTAGTCAGCAGTTTCTCACTTTCTTCTTTGAAAATATTTTTCTCGTCAGAAACGATTTTGGGTTTGAAAGAATCATGGGCGGAATAGTTTTCCTCCGCGTAAAGAAACAGCGGGCGAAGATTAAGTCCATAGGTTTTTTCCAAATCAAACAGATAACCGTATCGGGCAGCAATTCGAAGGAGCGTCATTAAATTGGCCTTTGATCCATACATATCCCCCATCCACAGAACATCGTGATTCCCCCACTGTATATCCACAGAATGGTGATTCATCAACTTTTCCATGATAGTATATTCGCCACTGGTGCGGTCAAAAATATCTCCGACTAAATGAAGATGGTCGATCACCAAACGAGGAATCACCTGGCATAGAGCAATTATGAAGTGCTGAGCCTGTCCCAGATCGATAAGTCTGTCGAGTATGTTTTTGTAGTAGAGATTTTTGGTGTTGCGTGAAAGGTCCGTATACAGCAGTTCTTCAATAATGTACCGGTACTTCTCGGGTAGTGCCTTCCGGACTTTGGAACGCGTATATTTGACTGAACAAAAACGCATGAAATCTATGAGCTCTAAAATCGTTTCAGCATACCAAGCTTTGGTTTTTCGTTCTGCCTTCATTCGTGACAAAGCTTCCTTGGGATAACTGATCATCAGACTGAAGGCATTCTTTTTCTCTGCATCCCATTTCTCTCCATAAAAATTCTCTATTTTTTCACTTACATTTCCCGATCCCGTTCTGAGTATATGTTCAAACTCCATAGAAGCGCCGTGAATATCAGATAAAAACAGCTCGGTCCCTTTAGGCAGATTCTGAATTGCCTCGAGGTTTATCAACTCAGTATAGACGGACTCTGGTTTTTGATATTTTTCTTTCAACAGCTCCAAATATTTGGTATCTTTCAACATTATTCTCCCTCTCTAAAAAAACTATCGCTGCCCGCCGATCAGCTTGCTGTGTTGTTTCCTAATAATACACCCTGTTGCTCTCTTTGTATAAGGTTAGCATCCGTTTGTTGTATATTTACAATTCAATAATACCATTTACAGGCGCTTCATTACAGGCATACAGATGGTTATTGCAGAACAAAACAGCCCGATTCACAAGGTAACGACTGGTGTGAATCAGGCTGCTGTTATTCTTTTTCAGCTCTTTAGTTGAACAAGTCAAAACGTCACACTATCGTATGCGCCAGTCAAATATTGCTTTTACTAATACGCCTCGAAGACTCCTGCGTAAGAATCCTTTAAACATTTAGGGCATAAGATGCAATAGCCATGTCTTCTTCGACTGCCCCACCACTTACACCAATAGCACCAACGACCTCATTGTTGACGATTATCGGGAATCCTCCACCAAATGGTACGATTTTACAGTCATTAGACAACTGCAAACCATAAAGACTTTCGCCAGGTTGAACGAGCGGAGCTACTTCGTCTGTTCCTATCCCTAAAGCAGCAGAGGTGAATGCTTTGTTTACAGCTATTTCCACACTTGTAAATAAGGCTTTTTCCATTCTATGCATAAGCATTTGATTACCGCCAGTATCTACAGCAGCAAAAACGATCGGAACATTCATCTCTGCGGCTTTTTCTTCTGCCGCCTGCGCCATTTTCTTCACTGTTTCCAACGTCACTTGCTTGATATCATTTGTTTTGATAGTCATTTTTTTCTCCTTTATAATTATTTTCTTTATGACTGAACATTTAATAATTCACTTTCAACACGCGCCAAAATAAAAAGCAGGTCGGATAATCTATTTGTATACTGAGTGATTTCTTTCCTCACTGTTTCCTGTTTTTGCAGTTTTATCAGAGATCTTTCTGCTCTGCGTACAATCGTTCGGGATACGTGCAGAAATGAAGAACCCGGTGTCTCACCAGGAATAACAAAGGCTTTTAACTTTTCAAGCTGATTTGTGTAATCATCAATAAGATGTTCTGTCGCTTCAATGTCTATTTTTTGAATACTTGATGTTAATTTTTCTCTACCTTTTGAATCACTTGCTAGTTCAGCAGATAATGTGAATAGGTCTTTCTGAATATCACGTATAACTTTTTTCATGTCCAGATCTTCGATATTAGAATACGCAACACCCAGCATAGCGTTGGCTTCATCGAATATTCCGTAACAATCCACTCTCAAATCATCTTTTGATACTCTGCTTCCACCCAGTAATGCTGTTTTTCCTTTGTCACCTGTTTTTGTATATATAGCTCCCATTTTACACATCCTTATCCCATTTTATAGTTTAAACGGTATGCCCTTCACAAGTCTTGCCGCATTCGCTCCTATATTTCTCAGATTATACAGAGGTTCATCCCTTCTGACCTTTAAAAGTGGATGATCCTTTTCAAGTCTACTGCTGTGGACGGTGATCCTATCATCTGTGCCAAATCCAATACCCACTCCAAGCACAGAATCAATAGAAGCTTGGTGGCTTTGTACCTGTGCTAGAGCATCACTGCTTTCTTTAATGCAATACGGAATGCCTTCTTCCTCTATACCCCAAAGGACTTCATTCAGACTGTTTGATTTTAAGGCTGAGGGAGAAATATAAATAATGATACAGACGTTGTCTATAGTAGGATCCTTAGTCATTATTTTCGCCACCTTCAGCATAATTCAATATCAGGCCCGTAGCGACGGCATTTCGAGGCCCTTCTGTACTTCTAATGTTTCCTCGACCGGCAACGATACCATAATGAGCCAGGGCATCTGTAACTAACTGCGGGATTTCAAAATCCAGAGCTGAACCACCGACCAGTACAACGAATTCGATACTTCTAATATTTCCTGTCGGGGAAACTGCTCGTAGAGCTCGTAGAGCATTAGTCACAAATACTTTCTGCTTAGCCTTCTTCCTTACAGTTCTTATCTTTTCCAGGGACATGTTTCCTTGTAGTGGAATCATGCTCTCTTCTTTCAATATAACGGTCCGCGCAAATAAATGTGGTTCGAGAGGACGATCCATAAACTCAACTGTTCCATCTTCGTGTCTGATATGGAACAGGCTTTCAACTTTAGCCAGCGGATATTTCTTTACATCTTCAGCTAATTCAAAGCTTTCCAGCCCTAGTTCAGAATTTATCAGCATGGTGACCATATTTCCTGCGCCGGCCAGATGAACAGAAGTGGTCTTACTACTTTTATCAATAATAGAAGCATCTGTAGAGCCCGCTCCCATATCAAGTATGGCTAGGGGAGTGTTCGTTCCCGGCGTTGTGAGGGCACCATCGATCGCCATATCTGCTTCAACTCCACCGACCTCTACCTCTATACTGATTTCTTCAGTCAACTGATCTGCGATCATCTTCATCTGCAGTTTGTCGGCCTTGACCATTGCGGCTATACCCACAGCATTTTCTAGAGAGAATTCCTGAGCAAGTCCTCCTATAACAGTCTGTGGCGTTAAGGTATCTACCGCCAGCAAGTCCTGTATCTTCACACTCGAAACCGGTTGTTTTGTCAAATCTGACATCACTTGACGAACACGTTCAAGCATCCCCCCGGCATTAGTGCCGGCTTCACCTTTTATGTCTTCGATGACCTTAGAATGTCCCACTGATTCCATGATTTTAAGAGCTCCATCTTCGACATCTACTGTTTTTTCTCCTCGGTCACCTCTGATAATAATTTTTCCAGCCGGGATCCTTTTCTCCTGAACATCACCCTTAGGGGTTTTGATAACGACTGCTGATCTATTGCCGATCAAAGCTCTGGACAAAGGTACGATCATTTTAGTTTCCTCAGAGGTTAGCCCGAATACTGTAGCAACACCATACGGATTTGAAAGGACATCCACGACCCCGCCAGCAGATGCGACTTCTATTGCCGCTTTCATATCAAGAGGTACTTTTTCCAGCATCAGTACTTCATCTACAATGGGGATTTTTTTATTCAACCGATTATTTACCAGTACTCCATCATCTTTCTGGAGTACTGCTCCTACCACATTGATGCCATTATCTGTGGCTTTATTTATTTCAGCTGCTGCTTCGAAGAAATCAACAACTTTAGACACCAGAACAATGACGGGTTCATCATGACTGATCTGGAGCAGGTTTTCTATCGCAACAGTCTGACCTACTCCTACACCATACCCTCCAGGTGTAGAGGGATTATGACCAATCATTGTAGACTCAGTGATGATCGTTTCTGTTATAGTCTCCATCGCCACATCCCCTATGACAGGCGCTGCTTCATTGACACGTATCAAGTCTAACTCATCACGCGTCAATCCGGCTGTTTTTAAAGCACTGTCCAATGAATCAAAAACGCCCTTGATATTCTCTTTCGTCCCCTTGATGCCGCTGGTCGGGACGATGCTACTAGCCAGGAATGTGTGCTTATCCTCATCCTTTAACTGGGCTAAAGCAACTTCCGTCGTAGCATTACCTATGTCCACACCTGCTATGATTTTCATTCCACCACCTCCTAAAACCTATCAAATTATTCATCTTTTTTTAGTTTGTTTCTCTTCTCGTAAACTTCAGAAGCTTCTCTAATAAATGCACCATTTATTTTGGCATCATATTTTTCTTCCAGTTCTTCTGCAATGTCGACGAGCTCCTGCTTTGTAGAGCGATACGGTCTAAGTGCATTATAAATTTCCAGTAATCTTTCATCCGGTATCGCAATCAATTCAGCTGCTCTTCTAAAGTTTCTGGAAATGGCTTGTCTTCCATCTGCATCTGCAATCTGTGCCTGAAGTTCTAACGTTTCGGGTGATATCCTTACATCTTCCGGATCCACTTCACCTTTCATGACTTTTTCAAGAGTTATATCTTCCAGCATCTTTCCTGTAGGCGCTTTTAGAAGATCCGGTCTTTTTTGTGACAATGGGTAGTCTTGCTGCACTTTCATTTTTTCTGACATGTCGTTTCTCTCCTATTCTTCAAAACTGACTTCTACTTCGACCGACTTCTCATCTTCGATGACATGCTTTGTTTCCTTAATATGCAGCAGAGCTGCTTTTGCCTGAAATTTAGGTCTGGCCATCTGATCATTCTTTGTTGGCACCGGATTCGGTGACTGGTCTTTTGCATACTGTGCAGCATTTTTACCTATCATTCTATATGTTTCTAAATTCAGCAAGGGTGCCTGCGAAAAAATTTCCAGATTGTTCAGTGGCAAAAGATCTTTCTGATGAATTACAGTAGTCCCTTTAGACTGAATGCCAACTCCGATGCCTGAACCGCTCAATTTTGCTGCTTCTAGAGAAATAAAAGAAACATCAGACGTTTTAATAACTCTTACAACTCTTGGGCGAAGTCCTTCTTCTTCAATCCCAGCCATGATTTCTCTCAAGATATCGTCATGTGGAACATCTACAATACTCTTATGCTGATATTTAAAAAAAGCGGGTGCGAGGCCTATTACAATCTCATCTTCTCTGTTACCTTTTACAGCTTTTTCTGTTTCAGTTAACTTCATTATCATCACATCCTTCTCGATTTTTTTAATCGATATCTTCCGGTTTCATTGCGTTTGGAATATTTTTAATTTCATTCCATCTTTCCTTACTGATTCTATAGCCACTACCCGGTCCTTTATAATCATTGACATCATTGACTGCACTGACGACATTGAAATCTTTATCAAGGATAGCTGAAGTATGCAGATAATCTCCTGAAATTCTTTGCTTCAGCATATTCAGTAGGTTAGTTGCAACATCTTCAAAGCCCTGCCTGCTTAAAGCCTTGACGATATCTAGTCCTGTTATTCCACGTTTCATCATTTCTTCAGCGGCTTTTAAATCTTCCACTACATTTCTTTCCGGCATGTCCTTGCTGCCATGTGCATATGTGGCCGCTTCAACTTCCTCATCAGTAATTACTGGAAGACCCAGCTCATTGAATACCGCCTGTATAGCTTTTGCCGCTTTATTTCGGATAGCAATCGTTTCTTCTTCGGTTACCGGGCGTAATCCACCATCTACCATCAAGTCTCTTTGAAGAATGTTGTAATCATCAAAGTCCTCCGCATCAAAGTTGGAACCTGCAAACATGTTGTCGTAATTGGGTACTGCACTGTACCCCGAAAAAATAAAGTCTGTTCCAGGCAGCATCTGCATCAGCGTCCTGGCTGTTCTTCTGATATCCGAGTGGGAAAATGTCTGATCATTTGCTGACGCACACTCGATATCGAGCATCATCGCAATCAAATTCTCTGCCAGAACCGCTCTGATACCTGAAGGGACAGCTCCTGTCATACCGATACAGCTTACAGAACCATTCTGTAGTCCCTGGACCCCAGCTCCTTTGGTAATGTAAATACATCTTGTTTCCAGGTAAAGCATCGATTTACCTTCTGTGTATCCCATAAGTGCTTCTGACCCTGTCCCGGAAGTAAATCTCATCTTAAGTCCTCTCGAAGCATATGCTGAGGCCAGAAAGCCTTTGGACCAAGGTGTGTCATCGCCATCTGTGAAAACAGCTTCAGTGCCGTACACCGATACAGTTTCAGCGTAACTCGTGAATCCTCTCATCCCCAGCTCCAGTTCAGTCGCTTCTTCAACGGCACACTGGGTCAATACGCCTCCACGACCGACTTGAGAACCTACCAAGATTCCTAGTGCATTGAACGGTGCATATCGTACAATCCCGACTGTCGTTTCCTGCTCATCGAATCCTCTGATTGCAGCCTCTGCCGCGTCTGCCGCAATCTGAACAACATTATCTTTTAAATTGGTGACGTGACACTGGTTCGAAGGAGTTTTTCTCGCACGCATTTTCTGCACAGCCATCATCATTTCAACAACATTCATTGTTCCTACAACCTCTACGATTTTTGCAGGCGTCATCGCTGTCGTCAATTCTACGATTTCTTTTCTGTCAACATTGATATCCACTAGCATTTTAGCCAGATCAGTTGAATCCATACCCATTACTTCTTCTGCTTTTTCCATGTTTATAGCATATTCAGCTATGAACTGATCGATCATGTCAAATGCTTCTCTGGATTTGCCATCCAGTTCGACTATCTTATTTGCTTCTATTCTAATGCTGGGCTTGGGATCTCCGGGACTTTCCATTGCGATAAGTCCTTCGGCTGCCCACTCACCGATAAAACCATCCTTATTTACCGGACGTTTTTCCAGTTCCTCGAATCTTTTTGATCTCATTATTTCCCTCCTGCTTTCCTTATATATGAGTTATGTGCTGACTCTTTCTTGAACCATTATCTTTTTGTTTGAATGATAAACACTGTATCTTTTTATAACAGTAATCGTTCACTTCATAGAAAGAGGACATTTTGATTATTCGTGCTGAAACACGACAGCTTACTTTAGTTATTCCATTCATCTAAGCAACCTGCGCTGAATTCAAATTAAACGCTCATCCATGTTTCTTAAAATGGAACAAGCTCCCATGAAATCATGTCTCCATCTTCTGGAACGAAATCTTCGGCAGATTCAGGAACCATTTCTTCATTAGCTTCATATACCCAATATTTATTGTCATCAACACTTTGTTCAACACCTTCGATAGCTTCAACAAATCCTTCATCAGAAACGTTCATGTCATAATGATCTTCCATGATTTCCAGCAAAGCTGCCTCTGCATTCACTTCAATGGTGTCATTCGCCAATTCTTCCTCATTCGCATAAATCATAACAGTGACTTCTTTTATATCTTCCGACTTCACTGAAGAGTCGTTATCTTCATTCACAACCCAAAAAATGACAATCAAGGCAACCATCGCCACTATGGCTGTTAATATAATATTGCTTTTCTTTTTCATTTAGTTCTTCCTTTCCTTTTCGTTGTTTGATTGTAGATTTGTTGTATCCTTACTGGTCCTTTTAAACAGCTGCATGACTAACGGGTATAACAATGCGAAAAAAATGACATTTCCACCTGCATGTAGAATGTCAAAAACAAGACCAGATAAATAATAAGGGATAAATATGTTCCATCCAAAAAACGGTGCCTGGACCAACGAAATAATCAACCCGTAAAGTAAGCCTAAAAAAGCCACAAATATCTGTAGGATCGGCATACTTAAAGACTCGTATGACTCTTCAAGTAAATGGGTGCATCCGACCAGCACCGTATATGCAGCGAGCTGTGCAAAGGTCCAGGGGCCCATTCCTAAATAAATGTTAGTAAGTAAAACAGAAAGGAGTGAGACAGCCAAACCGGTTTTCCAACCATAATACAACGTAATGCACACAATCAATACTGTCATTGGCTGAACATTAGGTATGAAAGAAAAACTCAGTCTTCCTACTGAAACAAGTGAAGTCAGCAATGCCATACGTGTCAATGCATGCGTCTGTCCTCGGGCGTATACGGACTGCTCATCTATAGGATTCAATCCCACTTTCACTTCTCCTTTCTCGTTTTATGAGCAGATATAGACCATATTTTAAATTTCCACTCTTTTTAAACGCATTCGTAAATTCTGTCGCTGATTTTATAAGGAGAAGCCGATCACTTCATACTATGAAACGATCGACTTCTCTTATAGGTTTTTACATAGCTTCTTTAAATATTTTAATGATATCTTTCTCTGTACCTGAAATCGGATTAGTTCCCGCATTCCCATCCTTCATTGCCATTTTTGCCATATATTCGAAATCTTCTTCTTTGACACCCATTTCAGCTAATCCTGAAGGAATACCCACATCTTCGGAAAGCTTTTTCAATGCACTGATGGCTTTATCTGCTGCTTCTCTAACTGAGAGGCCTTCAATGTTCTCTCCCAGAAATTCAGCGATGTTCGCATATTTTTGTGGATTGGAGATCAGGTTATAGCGAGCAACGTGCGGAAGTAGTACTGCATTAGCCACGCCGTGCGGCATATCATACAATCCACCTAATTGGTGTGCCATAGCATGGACATACCCCAAGCCGGAATTGTTGAAAGCCATACCTGCAAGCAGTGAGGCATAAGCCATATTTTCTCGTGCTTCAATATTTTTACCATAAGCTACTGCTTGTCTGAGATTAGTAGAAATCAGTTTCATTGCCTGGATAGCAGCCGCATCGGTTACCGGATTGGCATCTAAGGTAATATAAGATTCAACTGCATGAGTCAGTGCATCCATACCAGTTGCCGCAGTCAGTGCTGCAGGTTTACCCAACATAAGCAGTGGATCATTGATTGAAACAAGAGGTGTATTTCTCCAGCTCACGATGACATATTTTATTTTAAGTTCAGTATTGGTGATAACTGCATGACGCGTGATTTCACTGGCAGTACCTGCTGTCGTGTTTACCGCTACGATTGGCGGCAGTGGGTTTACAAGTGTATCAATACCAGCATAATCATAAAGATCTCCTTCATGCGTTGCTGCAATACCGATTCCCTTACCGCAGTCGTGAGGACTTCCGCCACCAACAGTCACAATCATGTCGCACTGCTCTGCTTCATAAATCTTCAATCCATCTGCAACGTTAGTATCTTTTGGATTAGGTTCGACTTGGTCGTAGATAGCATGTTCGATACCATCATCTGCCAAATGGTTAATGACCTGTTCGACCGGACCTCCCGGTAACTGTCTCAGGAAACTGTCTGTAACGATCAAAGCCTTCTTTCCGCCCAGAACCTTACATTTTTCTCCTACTACTTTTACTGCACCTCTGCCAAAATAATTTGTACTTGGTAAAAAATAATCATACATCGTTATCTCTCCTTATAAATTTATTGTATGGATATAAATCGATTCAATTAAATCAAAACTACTCTACCGTCTTACCAAGGGTTCTTTATGATACAATTCAAACATAAATAATTACCCGTCTGTCTGCCAGATACTTTTCCTTTAGCGCTACTGGCATTTCTGAAAAGCGATGGATAAAGACTTTGACAGGACCAAAAACTTTCAAATCTTAAGAAAGATAATTATCTCGGCTAGAATTAAAATTATTCACCCGGATACAACCCTTTAGAGCGATGATATTTTGACCCTATCCCTCCTTTTTAGCAGCGTTAGTTTGTGATTAACTGAATTTGTTACAATTAAATCTTAACTTTAAAGCGTTTGTTTTGGAACGGACAGATTATTTAAAGTGTCAAAATTATTGAAATTTATTTATATTTTATTTTTATATCGTTCTATTCATCTTTAAAACTCTTATTTAAAAGGTTTTTTAAACTTGAACTGGAATCGAATGATTTAAATCATTTTTTTTATAAAAATAAGTTATGTATATATTTAATAAGTGAAAGTTTCACTAAAACAGACAAATACTATTATTTGCGCCAGTACTTTTTTAATAAATCTCCTTGTCACATAAATACTAGGCTATACGATTTTAATATTATCTAACCTGATCATAGACATCTATTTGCTATACTTTTAACAGTTCTCTTCAAATACAGACACTTCTGCAGGGTAAAAAGAACGTCCATGATTTCATCATGAACGTTCTTAAAGTCAGTTTTTTTCTATTTTCAAAGGGATGTAACTACACCATCAGAATCATTTCTTTGTATTAACTATAAGGTCATAGCCATGAACAGTAATGCCGCTATTATTCCGCCCATTAAGGGGCCTATGATTGGGATCCATGAGTACTCCCATTCTGAATCACCTTTATTTGCTATGGGAAGGAGTTGATGGGCGATTCTCGGACCTAGATCACGTGCTGGGTTGATTGCATATCCTGTCGTTCCTCCCAGCGAAATTCCGATAGCTATAATCAGTAAACCTGTGACTACCGGGAGGACACCTTCAGAAAATTCTCCGAGAGTAAAAGCCAAAAGAACAAACACCAAAACGGTGGTCGCAATGGTTTCCGATAACAGATTCCATTTGCTTCCTTTGATCGCCGGCCCTGTCGAGAATACAGCCAAAATAGCTGTCTCGTCATCTGTTGCAGCAAAATGTGGTAGATAGTGCAGCCAAACGAGTGCAGCTCCTGTAAAAGCACCCGCTACTTGCGCAAAGATATAGGGAAGAACAAGAGTCCAACCTATCTTTCCGGAAACTGCCATTCCAAATGTTACAGCAGGATTGATATGTGCAGGCGAAAGCCAGCTGGCGGCATATATCCCCATGCTCACCGCTAATCCCCAACCGATCGTAATCATAAGCCATCCGCCTTCATAAGATTTCGTTCTTTTCAATACATTTGCCGCAACAGCACCATCTCCGAGCAAAATCAAAATCATTGTACCGAAGAATTCTCCAAGTAGTTGCTGAAATAAAGTGGTATCCAATGTCATCTCTCCCTGATTCATTTTTTGTTTTTAGCATGCTGCAGCTGAAACATGCTGCACATTTTACTGTACAAACTCTTTACTGCATCTTTAGCCTGATCGTATTCCGTCATGATTACAGAAGTATTCAGCTTATTTTATAAAACAGCAGTAAGCGTACTCCCACGTCAAAACTTCATGTTGTTTATCACTATTATTGGATACTTTTAGATAATTCTGTAAAAATCGTTCCCAGTGCAAACGCTCCAGCATCTGGATGTCCGATACTGCGTTCGCCGACAGTTCCAGCACGACCCATACGAGCAACGATGTCTTCTGTATTTTTCGCACCTTTAACTGCTGCACTGGCACCGTTTTTGAATGTTGTCTTAAAGTCCTCGTCAGCTGCTGCACTCTCAGCCCAAGCTTCTTGACATGGGACAAGTGCGTCGATCAATGTTTTATCACCGACTTCTGCGCCTTTACCGAATGACCGTTCACCAGTCGACTGAATACCTTTTACTGCAGCATCGATCATATCAGAAAATTCTTCGACGGATAGTTCTTTTTTGCCTTCGACTTTTTTACCAGCTGCTCTAAATGCAGAACCCCAAATCGGACCTGAAGCGCCACCGCAGTTCTCCATAATGATCAGCGAGCACTCTTCAAGGAACTCTCCGATGTCATTTGACTGCTCCAGTACATAATCCCATTCTCTTTTCAGCTGCTTAAACCCGTTTGAAATACTCATACCGAAATCACCATCACCGGCGTGAGTATCCAGTTCGTTAAATGCCCCTTCGTTTTCGATAATGATTTCACTCATTTTATCCACTAAATAAATCATGTTATTTAACGTCAGCGTTTTATTAGAAATTTTGACGTATTCTTTATCTGTCTCTACTTTAAAAGATGCTGATTGATTTGTCTGCTCCAGAACAGCATCAGTAAATTCTACACGCTTCACAGGTCCTGAAACTTTGAAAGCGGGTGTATCACTCTCTTTATTTATGAGTGATTTCAATTCCTCATCCAACTTCATGAGCGAAACAGAAACACCTGCCATGTCAACACTTGTCATATAGTTTCCTACAAATGTACGACAAATTTTTATATTTCTTTCAGAAAGTTCTCTCGCTACTTCATTATTGAATAAATAGAGTTCTTGAAGAGGCGTTGCTCCGAAACCATTAATTAATACGACAAGCTCTTCTTCGTTATTATCCGTAACATTTAAATCTTTTAATAGATCTTTGACCATACGTTCAGCTAGTTGACTAGCTGACATCATTTTCTCTTTTCTTATCCCCGGTTCACCATGGATACCTACCCCATATTCCATTTCGTCATCTTCCAGCTTAAATGTTGGTGTTCCTTTAGCAGGCACTGTGCCAGATGTTAGTGCAATACCAATACTACGCACGTTATCAGCTGCTTTTTGTGCGACGGTTTTAACATCTGAAAGTGAACGTCCTTCTTCTGCGGCTGCCCCAGCTATTTTGTGAACCAAAACCGTTCCAGCAACACCTCGGCGTCCAACTGTATATAAACTGTCCTCTACGGCAATATCATCTTCAACTTTTACATAATCAACAACTGCTCCGTCTTCTTTAGCGAGATGCGCCGCATTTTTGAAGTTCATGATATCTCCAGAATAGTTTTTGATGATCAGTAGTGTTCCTTTGCTGCTCTGTGTTTTTTTGATTGCTTGATAAACCTGTATCTGTGAAGGCGAGGCAAAAACTTCTCCACATACAGCCGCATCCAGCATTCCCTTACCTATAAAACCAGCATGCGCGGGTTCATGTCCGCTGCCGCCCCCACTGATTAACGTGACTTTTTCATCATTCATTTTTTTCTTTTTAATTACCTTGTATTTATTTATGAGTTCAAGTTCCGGATGAGCCAAAACTATGCCATTAATCATTTCCATCATCAGCGTATCTGGTGTATTGATTATTTTTTTCATTTAAAACATCTCCCTATTATTTATTATATTGCTTATCATCTAATCATCAATTGGCTTCAAATTCACTAAAGCGAGCCAATTCACATGGTTTTTCTGAATAACACTGGTATGATCACCCTTATAGATAAGTAATCACTTAATTAATTTTCTGTATTTATATTCACAATGACACTTAATCCCACAACAACCGAAAAACTTCCTGGCAAGCGGCTAACTCTCTAAACTAATGATCCGTAAAACAGTTGTCTGGCTGTCTCTATTGAAAAAATGCTCATTTAGAGTTAGATTTTTTCCCGGACATGATGTGATTCCGGCGATACTAACATCCGTTTTACTATGCATCCAATATTTGAACAGGATACAGTCTTCCAGTAGCTATAGGTAAAAAAATAAATACAAAATTTCTGCTTAATTTTTTTCCATGCATCTCATACATTGTCCAAAGACTACCTGCTTTCATCCCTCCTTGACTAGCTATTTTTAAAGTAATAAATCTTATTCGCGATATATTCAGCATTAAATCCAATCGTATTGATAGACTTATTCTGCTAACAATACTTTACTATGTAAGCGTTTGTTTTTAAACGGACAGATGTTTTGATATGTCAAAACATCTGTCCGTTTCATTATTCGAAGTGTGACAACATACACTTGTGCCATACAAGGAGATGCCATCATTCAGTTTATCCTTACGAATAAGTCATCACCTATTTATTGAGAACCTTGATCCAAAAAAATCGTTTGTTAAAACATCAGTCAGTTAAATAATTAAAAATTGATAGATGCAGATAAATGAACTAGGCCATAAACAGAAAACGTGAGTTGCAGATGGTCATACCAGCAAGAGAGGATACGAACATTTTTAAATAAAGTTACTGCAGAGTGTCTGAAATGCTGTTCGTCAATAAACATTTAGGCGTCCATTCTGAAAAGGGAATAACATTAAAGAACCTGTACCGTTGCGTGTGAAGCCATATATTAGTTGAACTGGATAAAGATGAATCCTATTGAGGTGTAGATGTAAGTGAAAAAAAGCTATTGGAAGTGAAATACATTCATCAAGACAGCTTCCTCTAGAACACATCAATGAATAAAAAAGCTGATTGGCTGGACCGCTGATGATAAATTAGCCGTCTTAGTCAGCTGTCTTGGTTCTATTACACTGATAGTGCAAGAAAAAAAAGAGAGGTCAGCACAAAACCTGCTTCGCCTCTCTTCTATATTAAAAAACATTTTCATTTCATACATGTATGCATTTAATAGTCATGCATTTTGGTTACAACTGTAAATTCAATCTTGGATCGACTGGTTGGCTGTGATGATCGCTGTTTTATATACATCCTCTTCGACAGATCCACGAGATAAGTCAGAAACCGGTTTGTTTAAGCCTTGTAAAATTGGTCCTACAGCTTCAAAGTTTCCAAAACGCTGAGCGATTTTATACCCAATATTTCCAGATTGCAGCTCAGGGAAGACAAAGACAGTGGTTTCTCCGGCTACCTTAGATTCTGGTGCCTTTTGTTTTGCTACAGCAGGTACAAAAGCGGCATCGAATTGAAGCTCTCCGTCAATATCAAACTCAGGTGCCATCCCTTGGGCGATACCTGTAGCTTCGCGTACTTTATCAACGACAGGAGCTTCGGCGGATCCTTTAGTGGAGAAGCTTAAAAGAGCAACTTTTGGATCGATATCGAACATTTTAGCCGTACGTGCACTCTCAACAGCGATTTCTGCTAAAGTCTGGGCATCCGGATCTGGATTGATGGCACAATCAGAAAAGACGTATTTCTCCTGTCCGCGTCCACGCAGCATGATGAATGCGCCTGATGTACGGCTTATTCCCGGACGAGTTTTGATGATCTGCAGTGCTGGTCTTACCGTTTCACCTGTTGAGTGAATCGCTCCACTGACCAGTCCATCAGCTTTATCCATATAAACGAGCATCGTTCCAAAGTAATTGACTTCAAGCAGCTGCTCTCTTGCTTGTTCTTCTGTGGCTTTCCCTTTACGACGTTCAACGAATGCACTTACCATCTCATCGTATGCATCATAATCACGAGGGTTCACAATGTCGATCCCCGTCAGGTCAAACCCATTTTCTTTGGCAACGTTTAAGACTTCGTCTCTATCGCCAATCAGAATCGGGGTAAGTAACTCGTCGTGGTATAAACGAACCGCCGCTCCTAAAATACGTTCATCTGTTGCTTCAGGAAAAACGATTTTCAAATTTTTCCCCTGAATTTTACTTTTCAAGCTTTCAAATAATTCCACAATATTTCCCTCCATTGTTGTTTTTCTACATATAACATCTTAACACTTTTAAACAGTGATTCACACCAATCTTTCTATTTTCATCTATCAATTTTCAACTTCAGGGATTTCCCAGTCTATTGGCTTTTCACCCATTTCTTTTAAGGCTTTGTTTGTTTTTGAAAAAGGTTTTGAACCAAAGAAACCTCTATAAGCCGATAAAGGACTCGGGTGCGCCGATGTAATGACTTTATGCCTGTCTTCGTTGATCATATGTCGTTTAGATTTAGCTGCATTGCCCCATAAAAGAAAAACGATCGGTTTCTTTCGGTCATTGAGTGCTTTTATAACGTCATCTGTTAAATTTTCCCATCCCATTTTGCGATGTGAGTGGGCCTGGCCTTTTCGGACAGTTAAAACAGTATTTAAAAGCAGGACACCTTCTTTAGCCCACTTTTTCAAATAGCCATGTGAAGGCGTTGGAACGCCCAGATCATTTTCCAACTCCTTGTACATATTCCGCAGTGAAGGTGGAATCGAAACACTGGGATCAACAGAAAAGCTGAGTCCATGCGCCTGGTTTTTACCGTGATAAGGGTCCTGTCCCAGCAACACAACTTTTACCTCATGATAAGGTGTCCACTCAAACGCCTGCCAGATATCCTCTTTTTTTGGGTATACTGTTGTGGTCTCGTATTCTTTTTTCAAAAATTCTCTGAGAGCGAAGTAAGACTTCTTTTGTGCTGCTTTTTCCAGTATAGGCTGCCAGTCATTGTTTACAGAAATAGTCATAGAGCTCTCCTTTTAAATTTATTTTAATATAATGATAATTACCGTGTTCTATTCTGTTTTTTTTGGTATGCTAGTTTTAATGATTATATTGCATTAAAGGAGTAGACATACAGATGATAAAGTTAATTGTTTCAGATATGGATGGCACCCTGCTTGATGAAAATATGGAAATCAGCTATGCCAATGTTTCCGCTATCAAGCGCGCACAAAGCCAGGGGATCCATTTCGCCATTGCGACCGGGCGGGACTTTCCCATGGCGTACCCTTTGTTAGAGGACAACGGTATAAGCTGTCCAGTGATTGCTCAAAATGGCGCACAATATTTTGATGAAGACAGCAACGTCAAGTATAACCGTGGTCTTGAAAAAAGTACAGTCAGAAAAATGTTAGATATCTTCTCCGGATACGAAGATATTCACGAAGAACTGATGACATCCAAGGGTATTTATTCAGACAATAAAGATCATCGCTTGGAAATGCTTGCTATGATGCTTTATGACATGAACCCTGACACGTCATACGAAGAGGCTCTCGAGAATGCTGCTGAATACGCAAAAGAGCTGAAAATACATTTTGTCGATGATTATGTAGAAATCATTAATGACGACAGTGCGATCATTCTCAAAGTGTCTGTGCACTCCAGTAAGGGACGCGAGATCCTCGATCCACTCAAGGAAGAACTGCAGCGTGAGATTCCTATTTTAGCTATCACTGCCTCCAGTAAACGAAACCTTGAAATCAACCATGAAGCAGCTCAAAAAGGTATCGCTGTCGCTCAGCTGGCCAAACAGTTAGGTGTAAAAGCTGAAGAAGTGATGACGGTCGGCGATAATATCAATGATCTGTCAATGCTTGAGTGGGCGAAGTACTCAGTAGCTGTAGAGAATGCAGAGCCTGAAGCTAAAGCAGCTGCCCGATTTTTAACGTCCAGCAACCGTCAAAACGGCGTGGCTGAAGCCATATCCCGAGTGTTGAGCGATAAGTTTTATAACCAATAAAATCAAAACCACTGGAGGTTGGGACATAAAAGTCCCAGCCTCTTTTTTGTCTGCGAATCGCTGTTTATAAAAGTTTTAAACAAATATACAACGCTGCTCACCTGGCCTGCGTTTATTTCATCTCAAGGATAATGGTCTGCATACGTTTAAATCCATTCTTTTCCCCTTGGTTTTATTTATCATTTTTTTGCCATGGCGGTAGTATCGTTATGGCGTCAACTAGTTTTTCATTGGCATACCGGTCGGTCAGCCGTCTTTCACGGCGGTCTTTATAATCCCCACAGATCATCTGCTCTTCACTATCTCCTGGTACGATCTGAGGCAGACTCTGGCTGGCACTCATTCCGGGCACAACAAAAGTGATAAAACTGGTTGCCGCTATATAACGTTCACCTGTTAAAAGGTCTTCTCCAAGAACTTTAGCAAACACTTCGACAGAGGTCCGTCCTGCCCCGGTCACGTAAGATTCTACGCAAACCGAGTGTCCGGGTCTGATGGGGTGAATAAAATGAAGCTCATCCATTGATGCTGTAATGACATCGTTTGAACGGGCAAATCGGGAAACGGAAATCGATGCGGTATCATCTATCAGGCTCATCAGTTTGCCGCCGAACAAGGTCTGATGATCGTTCAAATCAGGAGGCAGGATCCGATGCGTCTGCACTACTCTGGTATCATTACATGTTAATTTTTTACTGCTTTTATTTGTCATTCCTGTCATCCTCAAAATTAATTTGGTTTGTTTTATTTTTTATAAGTTCGCTGAAACGGTGCGTCAAGTGCGCTGTGTATCCCCAGAGATAATAATCAGACAGAGAATAAAAAGGAATCTGCTGATCGATCGTCTTCCATTTATATTTTTGCTTATCTGAGTCCAATTTAACTGGATCGTCGCCGGTCCGTTCGATTTCATACTGGACGTTATGATAGAGCGGTTCATTCGTCAGAAAGTACTGCAGAGGTATAGTGAAAACATCTGCCACTTCTTCGTTTGGGGCCAGTTTAGACACATCAGTATCTGGCAGCCACCCCACAAAACATTTTATTACATGATCTTCTTTGACGATATAGTCCATTTCTCCTAAAATACTAATCTCGTTTCTATCAAGTACCAGTTCCTCTTCCGTTTCTCGCAAAGCCGCTTCTCTGTAAGTTTCTCTCTCTTCTAAAGCTCCTCCCGGAAAAGACGTTTCGCCAGGCTGCGAGACGATGTTACTCCTGATTTCAAAAAGTATATGGAGCTCATCATCAACCCTTACAAGAGGAAGCAAAACGGCATACTTTCGTTGTCTGGTAACCGAAGCTGGGTCATGACCGGCTATCACGCTTTTTATGTGCTCTATCACTTTTTCACCTTCCTGTTCATTCCCATTATTTGTCTTTCAGACTGAATTAAACAGTCTCTCTTTCAGAAATATCTACGAATGCAGTTTCTACTTTACATAAATGTTTTGAGTTCTTTGACCCATTGACGAATGGAGCCTGTATAGGCATAAGCAAATTCAGCATTAAGTGGTGTCGGTTCCTTGTTGATCAAAGCACTCTTAGATCCATTATAGTCATAAATAAGTCCGGCTGCCGGATATACATTCAGACTCGTCCCCATAACCAGCAACATATCCGCTTCTTTTACTGCTTTGAGACTATCAGCCAGTGTGTCTGTATCCAGCGTTTCACCATACAGAGTAATAGCTGGACGCGCCCATTCACCATCAATACTCAACCCTGTCGCATCACGCTTGGCGTCAGCCAGTGGTTTGACTGCCCCTGATTCTGTGATCACCTTCCTCGCATTGCCATGCAGTTCCAAAACATGTGTACTGCCTGCTTTCTGGTGAAGTCCGTCGATATTTTGTGTAATGATCGTAACGTCATGGCCTTTATCCTCCAACTGTTTCAGAAATAAATGACCAGTATTGGGTTCAGCATTGTTAAACACAAGCTTTTCATGATAGATACGGTAAAATGTTTCGGGGTGCGTATTAAAAAAAGACAGGCTGAGAACTTCTTCCATCGGTGTGCCTGATTCCGTTTCTTCTTCATATAATCCTTTATTCGACCGGAAATCAGGTATGCCACTTTCAGTAGACATGCCTGCTCCTGTTATCACAGCAATATTCTGACTGGTTTTAAACCATTGTGCTACTTTTTCAATGTCTGCCACATCGATCTCTCCTTTTTTTTAAAAGATAATTTTATTTACTTTGCAGTTTTTTCTGTAATCTTTTTAATCATAACGGAAAGAAACGTTCTTTTCTTCTATTTTATATCTTAACATTTATCATCAAGGCGTGTAATTTGAAACATGACTGAGCCAATATCGACATTACTGATTGCAGCAGACGACACAATTGGCCTTGCAGTCTGTACTTTTTCAGCAGCAATTACTACTGCCGGTACCGCTCATAAATTCGAGCCGATTGGTGCCACAAGAAAAGTGAAGAAATTATTGATGAAAGTTATTGAGTTTTACTTTCTATATAACCAGTATGTTGATCCTGTTTTCCACAGTGGCTACCGATCAAGTCAGTAGAAATCCATCTAAACTTCAGGTGACACTTGGGCCTGTTCTCTCGTTATTATAAATAGAGAGGAGGATGGCAATGGACACACAATTGACTCTTTTCAACACTGCTTTAGACATGATAGCGAATGTCGGATTCCCCATTTTCATTTCGCTGTTTTTACTGCACCGAATGGAAAGTAAAGTTGATGCGATCGTCGTAGCCTTGAAGGATTTGACGACTGTAATGTCTCACAGCAAAAAGTAAAACACAGTGAAAGAAAGCAGATCTTGATCCGCTGCTTTCTTTTTACTTTTATCTGCTTTCATAAATCAAGTTCCAAGTGTTATAATTATAAGTGTAAACCAGAACGATAGACGGGTTGGAGGAGGAGTAGAAATGGTTCGGTACTTTGTGAAAAAAGAATTCATGTCAAAACAGGACAAGCTGATCGTTTCTGATTCAACTGGCCAGGAACTGTTTTTGATTGTTGGAAAGTGGGGACGCATTGCTGATAAATTGTCTGTCTTTTCAATCGATGGTAAGCGACTGCTGGACATTAGACAAGTGACCTTATCTCTTTTTCCGAAATTCCATTTTTATATCAATACTGAAAAAATCGGCAGCTTGAAAAAGCATCCCGGTATTCGCGGAATAAAAAATCCTTTTTTTACTTTATCTGGTCTCAACTGGATAATCACTGGTGATTTCGACAAGAAACAATTCACAGTCAGACACTTCGGTAATAAAATAGGTACCATTGATAAAACTGTTTCTTATACAGGCGAGTTTTACACTGTTGAACTGGTCAGAGGCGAAGAGGCTCCCGCTGCGTGCGGAGTAGCTGTACTGCTGGATCACTATGCGCAAAACAAAAAGAAGCTTTTGAAAAGAAAGCAGCAGCAAAAGTACAGTCTCGGTTTCATGCATCCGATATGGATGAAAATCAGACAAAAATTTCAATGAACACAGATGTCATAGAAAATGAAGACTCTCATGATTTAAATCAGATCGCTTAAAGCGTCTGTATAAATCATGAGAGTTTTTTTATAATTTTTTCTGCAAATGGTCATAGAGATGATCTGACAGGATGAGTTCATCTACTTTTTCAAACCCCATACGTTCATATAAATCTCTGGCACGTGGATTTCGTTTATCGACATTCAGTCCTATAGCTGTCATTCCACTTTTTTCAGCTTCAACAAAAGCGGCTTTCAGCAGTTCACTGCCGATGCCCTTGTTTCTATAACTCTCATCTATAACGAGCATATCAAGATACCATTCACCATCGAGACTTTCTTCATCACTGTAAGTTTCATCAGACGTCAGATTATATTTTTCTAAAAAGGCATCGATCGACTCATAAGCATCTGTTGCAGAGCCTCCTTTATATCCATAAAAAAAGCCAACGATCCGACCATCGATTTCTTTTACCTTCGCATTAGTAAAGTTGAAACGATATGCCTTCTGTTTTGCTGCTTTAACCAGCGAAGACTTCAGATCCTTCCAGGGAACCTTCTGCATGACTGGCAGTTCCATATCAATGAGAATGACTTTCATCAACTCAATGATTTCCTCTACATCTTCTTTGTGTGCACTTCTAATCACTCATATCACCTTTTTATTCAGCTATTTTGTTTCACAGTATCTTTGATGCGTTCTGCTACCTTTACAGGTATTCCCAGTGCTGTTAATTCATCGATTTCTGCCTCTTTGAGCCGTTTCATTGATTTAAAATGTCTCAATACTTTTGTCCGTGTTTTAGGACCCACGCCTTCTACCTCATCAAGCTGGCTGGTAAAGCTGTTTTTCCCGCGGACGTTTCTGTGGAAAGTAATGGCGAACCGGTGTACTTCTTCCTGAATACGCTGAACTAAATGAAAGGCTTGACTCCTTGGATTTAAAACGACCGGTTCCAGATCATTTCCAAAGATCAGTCCTGCCGTCCGGTGTTTTTTGTCTTTGACCATCCCTGCTACTGGAATATCCAGACCAAACTCATTCTCCAGGACATCCCTAGCAGCATTGACCTGGACTTTTCCGCCATCCATCAAAATCAGATCCGGCATGCTTTTTCTTTCTTTTAAAAGACGAGAATAACGCCGCCTGATCACTTCCTGGGTCGTCGCAAACTCATTACTGCCCACCACTGTCTTTATTTTATACTTGCGATAATTGTTCTTGTCCGGGACCCCATCTTTAAATGAAACCATCGCTGACACAGGATTCGTTCCTTGAATATTTGAGTGGTCGAACGCCTCAATCTGCTCGATATAAGGAAGTCCCATGACCTCTGACAGTTCTTCAATGGCTCCAGTTGTTTTCTGCTCTTTCATTTCTATTAAACGGAACTTCTGCTTCAAAGCAATTTCGCTGTTTTTGCCTGTTAAGTCCAACAGTTCTTTTTTGCGTCCTCTCTTAGGAACAAATACTTTGGTTTCAAGTGTTTCCTCGAGCAGTTCTGTATCCACTGTCTGAGGGACATAGATTTCTTTTGGCTTCTGATTATTTATGTCCTCATAATACTGCAGAATAAACCCGATCAGCTCTTCTTCCGGTGTATCGATGACCGGAAACATTGTTGCTTCTCTCTTGATCAAGGTCGCCTGCCTGACAAAAAAGACCTGAATAGAAATCCATCCCTTGTCCATGTAGTAGTTGAAGAAATCTCTAGATGTATAATTATTGGATATGATCGACTGTTTTTCGACTGTCCGCTCAATATAAGAGACTTGATCACGAAATTCAGCCGCTCGTTCATAATTCATGTCTTCTGCTGCTTCCTGCATCTTCTGTTTCAGATCTTTTTTAATCTCTGAGACATTTCCATTCAGGAAAGATTTGATGCGTCTGATCTGCTCGTCGTATTCTTTTTCAGGTATCTCATGGTCACAAGGCCCGATGCACTGACCAATGTGGTAATACAGACAGGCACGTTTCTGATGACCGTTACACTTGCGAAGCGGGTAGATTTTTTGAATAAGCTGTTTGGTTTCAGAAGCAGCCCACACATCAGGGTAAGGGCCAAAATAATGTGCACCGTCTTTTTCAACTTCTGACGTAATGACCAGCTTTGGATCCCGTTCATTCGTAATTTTCAAATACGGATAACTTGTTCCGCGTTTCAACCGGATATTGTATTTAGGCTGATGCTTTTGAATCAGTGTCACTTCTAGAAGAAGGGCTTCTTTGTCTGAACCCGTAACGATCGTTTCATAATCAACGATGTCTTCGACCAGACGCTTTGTTTTCCCTTCATGTTCTCCTCGGAAGTATGAACGGACACGATTTTTAAGATTTTTGGCTTTACCGATATAGATGATTTCATCGTTTTTATTTTTCATAATGTAGCATCCCGGTAAACTAGGGAGCAATTTCAGTTTGTTTTCGATCAGTTCATTAGACAAAAAAACACCTCCTTTGCCTACGTTTTAGTCTTTCGGTGCTTCAAAAAGATACAAGGAATGAAAAACATTGAAATCGGACCGGCCGACTTTTACACCTTCATACATAAAGGTCTCTCCCAATTCATGCTTCTCTGATTTGATGGCTTCATCGATCGCGTCTGCAATATCTGCATACAATTCATCGGTCTGTTCTTCGGTCAAAGTTCCATGTGCGCTTTCCCATCTTTCGAGAAATGCCTGTTCGTCTTTGCTTTTATAAAATTCAATCATCACGTCGTCCATGTTTCCCTCCTTCATTCCACGATTATCCTTAGTCCTTATCATTTTACCAAAAATGGGAACATTTGTCAGTATGTACAAAAAGTAAGTAATGAGTTTCCAGTATTGCTCCAGCTTCGTCCGTTCCAAGACAGGATTCCAAGTCTTGGAAATATGGTTATACCACTCTAAAATATTACCTCTGCCACAGGACTTGCTGCTTGTCAATTTTACATAAAGCATAAATCGAAGATGATAGCCAGAGGTTTTATTGAATTTTAATATTTTTGATAATTAACCGACCGATCCTCTTTTAATAAAAGACGGTTTTCTTTGCCACTGAGCCATGTCAATAGAGAACATCAATTGTAAGAGAAATTTAATAAATACATATATATTGTATCACAATATATAATTTGATACTATATATTGTGATAAAAGAATATTAAGAGAGGAAGTTTTACCTATGGAATTTTTACCCGCTTCCTACGTAGAACATTACGTAGCCACACATCCTAATCCACTTAATGAGCTTGGAGAATTTGTATACAGTCGAACCTATTCCCGCTGGCTTGAAGACAAAGGACGAAGAGAATACTGGCACGAATCAGTGAAACGCGCAATCGAATATAATATGGCTTTGGAATACAAACATTTGAAAAAGATTGGTTATGCTGTTCAACTGAAAGCTATGCGCAAAGAAGCCAAAGAACTTTTTGAGAATATTTATAATACCAGACAGTTCCCTTCAGGAAGAACACTTTGGCTTGGAAACGCCAATGAGAAAGTAAACAAAGATTTCGCCTTAGGGAACTTCAACTGTTCTTTTCTATCCATTGAGAAGTGGGAAGACTTAGCAGAACTTTTCTATCTTCTGATGGTCGGTAAGGTAAAATAGCCCAGTGCCGACGTTAAACCTTGTGAACCTGTACTAACAGGGTGTACATGTTAACAGAACATGTGCTAACGATGAAGGCCTTAGAGCTAATATCGTGCCAAGCTGTAACTCTTGAAATTTTATTATCCGTCGAGTTATAGAAGGTGTAGAGACTATCGAAAAGATCATACGCTGTCGGGAGGACACCATATGATAACTGAGTAGAGTAGCGGTCACGTGAAAATCGTGCCGCCAAGCGCAGGGACTTATAAGGTAACGCTTATAAGTAAGATATAGTCCAAGTCTACGCTTGACTGGCGTAGGTTTCAAAGCAACGAAAAAAACATTACGAAATCTAACTGACATACGAACGAATACGACGTTATTACATTCAGACTACAAGCCAGTTCCTGTAGAAAAACGACTTGAGAATACAAAAGTTGTGAAAATGGAAAACGGCTATGCTAAAATTTATGTCGGTGATTCAAAGGAAGGCTGGGTAGAGTCTTTAGCCGAATATCTGAACCTTTTGACTAAAGTTGAAAATGAAGACATTCATACCATTAAAATCAGCTACAATAGCGTCCGTCCTGAAGGCGAACGACTGAAGACATTCGGTGGAACAGCCTCTGGTCCGGCGCCCTTGCGAGAAATGTTCGCGGGCATCAACAAGGTACTCAAAAATGAAATCGATCCTTATTTAGATCCGATCGAAACAGACGACAAAGGCTACGGTTCCGTCCGTCCGGTACACATACTGGACATCGGAAATCTGATCGGAGCGAATGTCGTTGTTGGTGGAGTGAGAAGAACTGCTGAAATTTTCTTATTTGATGCAGATGACCATGAATCCATGTTTGCCAAATACGGCATGAATGGTATCTGGACAGAAGAACAGCTAGAACAACACAAAAAAATCGGTAAACTTTTAGAGAAATCAGGTATCAAGCCGCGCTGGTTCGATAATCTGAAAAATATCGGAGACCGCCGCGAAGGATTAGATCACCGTCGCATGAGCAACAACTCGATCGCGTTTGAGAAGAAACCAGATCGTGACTTTTTACATCTAGTCTTTGAAATGATGCAGCTTGAAGGAGAACCTGGTTTCTTTAATATGGAAGAAGCCCGTCACCGTCGTCCTAATGCAGAAGGCGTCAACCCCTGCGGCGAAATCATCCTTGATTCCAAAGGCGTCTGTAACCTGACGACGATCAACGTCAAGGCCTTTGTCCAGGAGCAGGAAGATGGAACGTACGGCCTTGATTTGGATGGGTTGAAACGTGCACAGGAGCTCTCTGCCCGTATCGGACTGCGTATGACCTTGACTCCTTTGGAAATCGATACGTGGAATGAAATACAGCAGCGGGACCGTTTGATCGGCACATCTGTCACTGGATGGAAGGATGCCCTGGCTCTGGTTCAAGCGACTGAGGAACAGGAAATCAAGTGGATGAACATGCTGCGCGATGCTTCAAGAAAAGCTGCGGATGACTATGCCAAAGAGCTTCGAGTCAATGCGCCATTGTTAGCTACAACAGTTAAACCAGAAGGCACCCTGTCACAAGTTGCAGGTGGCGTCTCACCAGGCGTTCACATGAGTCACAGTCCGTATTACATCCGTCGCGTGCGCATCAATGCCACGGATCCGCTTGTCAAAGTGGCTAAAGAACTTGGCTGGAAAATCCATGCCGAGATCGGTACGAAAAATCTTTACGATCAGAGCGACCTGGCAAAAGAAGAAGTCATCGAGGATGCACGAACCGTCGTTATCGACTTCCCTGTTGCGAGTGGCGCAAAACGTACCAAAGAAGATACAACAGTCGATGAACAGTTCGATACTTACTTCCGCTTCCAGAAAAATTATGTTGAACACAATGCCTCCAATACGATCGACGTGAAACCAGGCGAATGGTCTCAGGCCGAACAGCGCGTCTGGGATGGCTGGGACGACTTTGTCGGTGTTTCTTTCTTGAGCCATGATGGCGGGACATATACGCTTGCCCCTTATGAAGCCTGCACGAAAGAAGAGTACGAAGCGTTGAAGTCTTCCATGAGACCTTTCGATGCCGCTCTTTTACACCAGTTCGAGCATAGCGAAACTGAAGCAGATCTAGAAACGATGGAAGCCTGTTCGACGGGTGTCTGCCCAATCAGATAAATGAATGGAAATGATTGAAAGGAGATAAAAAAGTGACGTCTTCCCCATCGGAAAAAGAAACCACGTATAAACCTGGTCGTACGTATGCGCTCACGCGTACAGCGCTCTTGACCGCTCTTGTTTCAGTGGGAAGATTGAGCTTTTCTTTTCTTCCCAATGTTCAGCCCATGACTGTTTTGCTCGTCTGTATAACTTTATATTATGGATGGAAGAGCGGTCTGGCGGTCTCACTTTTATCTGTAACACTCACGAATATTTATCTGGGTATGGGCCCATGGACGCTGGCACAGTTTTTTGCTTACACTGTATTGATCGGGCTGACCTATCTTCTGGAAGACACTTATGAATCGGTTCCTATGTGGATCATGAGTTTATTTGTGGCTTTTTTAGGTATAGCTTACGGCTTAGTTATCTCGCTTGTACAAGCCCCGTTTTTCGGATGGAATATTTTTATCCCCTATTATTTGTCGGGGCTTCCTTATGATATTATGCATGCATTTGGCAACGTAGTATTTTTTGTCATTCTATACCCTTTAGTGATGCGTATATTTCGTCGGGCAGATCAAAATACTCAAAACCCAAACTAAAAGAAGATGATTTTGTCAGACAGCTGATAAAATCTACCTTATAAAAGAGCTTCTGTTTGTATTTTTACTGATACCTTAAGTAGCTTTCGTCTGTTTTGACAAAACTTCTTAAGGTAAAGTAGTATCTTAAGTAGTTTTTAACTATTTTGTTTAAAGTGCTTATGCTATTGCTGTATGTTCAGGAGTTTTCGTCTATTTTAATGAAACTGCTGAAGATAAGGCTGTATGTCATGCAGTTGTCAGTTGCTTTGATAAAAGTGCTGAAGATAAATCAATAAATCAATATTTCAAAGCCGTTCAATAAAAATGAGCGAGACTTTCCAATATTAGGCTTTATAGAAGGTAAATTATAGAGGAGAAGATTTTCATGAAAAAGAAACAAAAATTACTTATCGCCGTTGCTGGCAGTATTATCCTTATCGTCTTGGCACTATTGCTCAATGGCATGTTCTCAAACGATACCACGGATCAAGCTTCATCACCTGATATGAAAGAGATCTCTATTACTTTGCAGGTTCAAGAAGACGAGGTGTCATCT
The DNA here is from genome assembly GCF_007988865.1 of Alkalibacterium kapii. GTDB lineage: Bacteria > Bacillota > Bacilli > Lactobacillales > Carnobacteriaceae_A > Alkalibacterium > Alkalibacterium kapii. The sequence continues at coordinate 34,853 of NZ_BJUY01000022.1, forward strand.
GACTCGTTTGAAGTGATGAATGATACGACCCTTATGGAACTCATGGAAGATAATTTTGATGTGGCTACTTCAGATGAAGGTTTTGTACAAGCCATCGATGGCTATGAGCAGGATAAAGATAAAGGTCTTTATTGGATCTTTGAGGCTAATGAGGAAATGGTCGAAGTCTCTGCCGAAGAATTTGTTCCTGAAGATGGCGATGAAATCATGTGGATGTTGACGTCTTTTTAAAAAAGTAATGAAAAAAGCAGGCTATTCTTTTGTT
>NZ_BJUY01000023.1 GCF_007988865.1 Alkalibacterium kapii
TGATACTGGAAGAAAGATGTTCAATTAATTCTCTAAGGCTACGCTATAATCATAAAAAGTATACCGAAAAGTGTTCATTCTCTTAACATACCTTAAAAAGGAAAAGAGAGCCGGCTCTCTTTTTTCATTCCTTCAGTTCTTTCATTCTTTTAGTCCGATCATCTCTTTAACAAAAAAAGCAGTAATCTGTTTCATCGTAGGGACTTTAACCAGGTGCTCTTCGTCCTCTTCAATAAAAGTCAGATTCTTGTAAGGATTTTCTTTGACAAACTCCAGAACATGGCTATAGGGAACCACTATATCGTGTATCCCATGCCAGAATAAAACAGGTCTATCACCTAACGTCTCCGGACGCATAGACAAATCATATTCAGGGACCCATTTCAGTAAAGTCTCATAATCATGCGGGAAAAAGCGGTCGAGTTTTGTTGCATGATCCACTATACGTTGACGATATTTCGTCAGCTTTGGAGACCCCATAACGCAGGCTGCAACTTTTATTTCCTGGTGGTGCGTCAAGAGGGCACAGGTTGTGATCCCGCCCATGGATACGCCACCGACAGCTATTCGTTCATCGACGACTCCCAGCTTTTTAAAATGATCCACAATGAATCCAAATTCAAATAAATTAGTATGAATACTCTGCCAGAAAGTCAGTGACGGGATTTTTACGATCGGTTGTTTTCTCTCACCATGATTGGCAGCGTCCGGTAATATGACACGAAAGCCAGCTTCTGCAAGATAACGCCCCTGAGTCAGCACAAGCTCTTTGGAAGACTGCCAGCCATGATAAAACACGATCAGTGGCAATACATCATTGCGTTTCTGCTCTCCTACAACTTCTAGCAATGGAATAGATCCTAATGACCGTTTGCGTATTGTTAATTTCATTCTATTTGTCTTTAGCCTCCTTTTTTACTTTCGCTGATTCTGAAAATAATAGCGCCACTTATCAGACAGCGGTTCGTTCCTGGTGAATAAGTCAGGATTTTTTACAAGTAATTCAGAAAGAAGCAGTGCCGTTTTTTCAGCATCCAGCAAACGTACGATGGCATCTCCAAAAGCCCCTTTTCTCATCGCTCCTTCTTCAAGCAATATCTCTTCAACTTTCCAGTAATGATCAGATGAAGACGAACCTGCATGACGTCGGGAAGGCACCCGCACTTTTTCACCGGAGTAGAGAACACTGTACAAATCGACGTGGGTGTCTTTTATTCTGCCGGGAGTATTGACCCATTCTTCCACGCCATGAATAAAAGTGTTTTTCGTTAAATCCACACCTATAAGAAGGATCTGAGCACTTCTATCCAGTAGTTTCCCCCAGACAGATCCTCTGGCACAGGGCGTGTCATGTTTGTATTCCCCTTCAGTAAATTCTTTCGCATCTTTACCCAGGGCCGCTACAGAATGCGTCGGATGTTCTGAGCGATACACACTTTCTCGTTTCCTGAATCTTTCAGTCAGCATACCCACGTTTGAAGGCGACTGCAACACATCAAAGACAGGGTTGTCTTTGTCTATATACTCCCAAGTATGTGTGGGAAGTACGAGCAAACCCTCCTTCATGTAGGTGCTGAGACTGTCCAGAACCGTATCCGGGCCGCCTTCTACTTCTCCGATACTTTTGAAAGAAGAATGAACGAGTAAGGTTCCTTTACTGTTTATATCCAGTTTTTTTAAATCATTGATCAATGATACTTTTGTATGCATGAATTTTCCCTCATTTAGTAATTATCATACTCTTAAGTAAACAGCATAGGTACAAGAATTGCAACTGAATCACTGCTTTTTCTTAACCTTCACTTTCAGGATCGCCTTCACACTTTAAATAATGTCTATAAAAAACACCAGCGCGAAATCTCTTGAGATTTCTTTCGCTGGTGTTTTTCATTCATATGATTAGTTTAAAATACGGACGGTCACATTGCGTCTTCCCCATTTCAGGGCTTCTGCTACTGTACTGAAGTGGATATCAATGATCTTGCCATTGATCGCCCCACCCGTATCACCGGCAAGGTAAACACCCATGCCTTCAACTTCGACCATAGAGCCTAGTGGGATCACTGAAGGATCCACAGCTATCACACGCGGGTTGACGCGCAGATCAATACCCATGTAAGTATGTTTACTTAATCCCGGTTGTTGAGTAGAGTAACCTGTTGCTTGAACTTTCAGGGTGCGGCCAGTTGCTTTTGCAGGTTTCGATTCAGTTTTTTGTGTTGTCTTAGGCGCTGCTGCATTTGACTGTTCAGCACTTGTCTGTTTTTCTGACGAAGAAGAGGATACTCCCACTTCCTGCTTATCTTTTGTTTTATTTGCTGCTGCAACTACAGCGTTTTGTCTAGCTTTTTTTCGGTCTTCTCTCAAACGTGCATTTTCTTCTGATTCTTTTTTGGCAAGTACGCTTAGCTCCGCTTGATTTTCTTGGATCATTTCCTGGAGTGAAGCAATTTTATCATCCAGGTCATTTTTCCGGCTCAACGCTTTGTCCTGCTTCTCTTCAAGCTCTGCACGTGAATCGATCAGATTTTCTTTCAGATCAGCTAATTTTTGCACTTCTTCCTCAGCCAATTCGATTTGCTCATTACCCGCATCCGTTAAACGCATGATGACAAGAAAGCGGTTGAACATGTCTGATACACTTTCAGATTTCAATAAAGTCAGTACGATATTTTGCGATATTTCATTTACCTGCAGAGATTTCAACCGATCTCTTGCTTGTTCCATTCTGGCTGAAACAATTTCTTCCTGTTCCATAATATTTGCTTCGGTGGTCTTTATATCTTGTTCTTTCTCGGTAATAGTCTTGTTCAATGAGCTTAACGCCTCATTCAAGGTATTAACTTCTTCGATCACCGTGTTCACATTCTCCTGAAGTCCTCGGATTTCTTGTTTCTTCTCGGTTTGTTGAATATTTATTTCATTTAGTGATTCAGCTGAAACCGGTTGTACTGTATTCATCTGTATAAATGTTAAAGCAATAATGGCTAAACTCAGTACTCTTTTTATCATAATATATCGGACAATCCCTTCTTAACTGAAGTGTTATTTACGTTACCTGTGTTCAATGCTTCGTAATTATACCGACAAAATCCTTAATGTACATTGCGGTTGTCTTACATTTTATTACAGAATATTGAAATATAAGTGTATCCTGATAACATAAAGACATATTGAGTGACTTGAAACTGGTTATGTTAGCGCTTTACTTCATTTCGTAATATAATTGTAATGAAGATATCTTTTTAGACTTTTTATAGAAGGAAATAGTATGCTTAGATAAAGACAGGTTACATGATTTATTCGACTAAACCTTAGGAGTGACGAGTATGACAAGAGAACGGATTGGTCTGCTGGATGTGGGGTCAAACACTATCCGACTGGTTATTTTTGAAAAAGACGATCATCAGGGCTTTATTGAATTACAAAATATAAAAACACCCGCCCGACTTGTTCAGTACGTGGATGATAAAAACATCATGTCTGAAGAAGGCATACAGAAACTGATCACTGTGCTGAAAAGTTTCACAGAAATAGCTGGGCGCTATGCAATCATAGACCTTATTTCTATAGCCACAGCTGCAATCAGACGTTCAAAAAATAAAAACACGATTCTGCGCCGTGTAGAAGAAGAAGTAGGTTTGAAGCTGGATATCCTTACAGAAAAAAAAGAAGCTTACTATGGGAATTATGCAGTCAGACACACCATGGATATCGTCGAGGGTATAAGTGTCGATATCGGTGGTGGAAGTACTGAAGTGACTTATTTTAAAAACAAGGAAGTCAAAAAAGTGCACAGTTTCCCTTTCGGGACCGTTTCACTGCAGAAAGATTTCTTTGAAGGGCTGGATCACGACAATAAAAAAGCAATAAAAAAAGCACGAAAATGGGTAAAAGAGCAGTTTGAATCACTGGACTGGCTTTTTGATCTTGAAGTCGTTTTAGTTGGGATCGGTGGTTCGGCACGAAACTATGCTGAAGTCTACCAGCGCCAGACAGACTACCCGATTGCAGGTATTCACGAATACTACATGTCTAAAGAAAATCTCGATGATACCTTTAAGCTATTTGAAAAAAGCTCCATGAAAGAACTAGCCGATTTAGATGGTTTAAGTGAAGACCGGCGCGATATCATTATTCCAGCCGGCATCGTATTTACCGAATTGCTGAACGTAATGAAATCAGAAACTTTTGCTATAAGTAATCGCGGTCTGAGAGAAGGCATCATTATTGAACGCTTGAACCGTGATCATGAAGATGCTTATGATCTGTTCGGTATCAAAAGGCAAACAGTTCAGCGTCTATTCAAGCAATATGACATTCGGCCAATCAGCGCTCATCAAAGGATCCTCCTGGCTGATCAGCTGATCGAATTGATTCAGGATAAAGGCATCTTAAATGTTCCAGCTGAAGATCTTTCACTTTTGCATTACGGAGCGACCCTTTACTATCTGGGTAGTTACATTGAAGATGATTCGAAATCTCAGCATACCTTTTATATTATCTCAAACACGAATCTCCATGGATTCAATCATAAGGACCGTGTACGCCTTGCTTTGCTGGCCAGTTACAAAAACCGCTCTTTATTCAAGCAATATACAAAGGCTTTCAAAGACTGGTATGAAAAGAGCGAGCTCGATCTTTTACTTTACATGGGAAGCATCATTAAATTTGCAGAAGCACTAAGCGACTCTCAAGTGAATGTTGTCCAGAGCATGAAGCTCATAGAGTCAGACAATGACAGTTATGAATTACTGATCACTTACAGTGGTGACGCTATTGCTGAAAAATATAGAGCCAATAAGCATAAAAACCATATTGAACGGGTACTGGGTAAGTCACTTGATATTACATTTAATAAAAACGAAGAAACATCATCCCAAACGGAGGTATAGTTATGCCGATTCGAAAGCATTCACTGGAGAATCCAGATTATTATCAGAATCGAGAATTATCGTGGCTGGATTTTAATGCCCGTGTCATCGAGGAAGCTGATGATCGGAACAATCCCCTTTTCGAACAGCTGAAATTTCTCGCAATAGGCAGCTCTAATTTGGATGAATTCTACAAAGTGCGCGTAGCAGGTCTTCAGGATCAGCAAAAAATGGGTGTCAATGAATTGGACACAAAAAAACAATGGTCACCTAAAAAGCAGCTTCAGGAAATAACGAAAAAAAATCTGAAACAAGTGAAACGACAGTATGCCCTTTTTGAAAAAAAGAAAGAGGCACTTGAAAAGCATGCCGTAACGTTTACCAGAATAGGCGCTCTACCAGAGCATGACAGGAAATACGCTGAGAATTTATTTAAAACAGATATCGCTCCGGCCATAACCCCTTACGGTATCGATGCTTATCGCCCTTTCCCGCATCTGTCGGATGGAGTTTTACACTTGTTCGTTAAGCTCAAGAAATCTGACTCAACATTTATTGCTATTGTTCCCGTCCCCAAACGCTTGGACCGGATATTGTCAGTAAAGAAAGCAAATGAAATCCAGTTACTGTTTTCCGAAGATATGATCCAGTCTTTTCTTTCAGATTTTTTTAAAGGCTATGACGTCAGCTATTCTTTTACTTTTCGCATAACCCGAAATGCAGACTTGGAAATACAGGAAGAAGGCGCAGAAGATTTACTTTCCGCGATCGAAGATTACCTTGAAAAGAGGAAAAATGGCCGGGCTGTCAGACTTGAGATAGAACAACCAGCCACCGACCATTCCATCGAGAAGGACATTGCTTATTTAAAAAAAGAACTGGCTATAAAGCAAAGAGATATTTATATACTGAATGGCCCTCTTGATTTAACTTGCCTACATGAAGTTGTGGATATATTGAAAAGCACAGGTTTGAATTTATCTTTTGAATCCTTTACCCCTTTCTATCCTACTTTGTACAGCAAGCATTCCGTCTATAACTTAGCCAGAAAGAATGATCTGTTTTTCTATCACCCTTTTGATTCTTTTCAGCCAATTATTCAGTTCATTGAACAAGCTGTCAGTGATAAGCGGACGATCGCAATTAAACAAACCTTGTACCGCGTCAGTCAAGATTCCCCTCTCGTAAGTGCACTCGAGCGGGCAGCGAGAAAAGGGATACAGGTCACTGTGCTGGTTGAACTGAAAGCGCGGTTCGATGAAGCCAATAATGTGCATTGGGCCAAGAAACTGGAAGAAGCCGGTGCTCATATTCTGTATGGTGTCAAAGGGCTGAAAACACATACCAAAGCAACACTCGTCATCAAAAAAGAGCCCGCAGGTTTTGTGCGATATGCACACCTTGGCACTGGCAATTATAATGAACAGACGGCGCTTTTATACACAGATATGGGAATAATCACAGCAGATAAAAAAATCACCCAGGATATATTCGATTTTTTCAATTATTTAAGTGGCTATAGTGACCAGCCTGATTATCACTATCTGCATGTATCCCCTTTTGATATCCGTGATGCTTTTATTGAGAACATTGAAAAAGAGATCAGTCTTCATAAACAGTATGGCAATGGACATATTATTGCAAAAATGAATTCTCTCACAGATAAAAAAATGCTTTTAAAACTCTACGAAGCAAGTCAGGCTGGTGTCAGGATCGAATTGATCGTGCGGGGGATCTGTTGCCTCGTTCCCGGCATAGAAGGCGTCAGTGAAAACATCACAGTAAGAAGTATCGTCGGACGCTTTTTAGAACATAGCCGTGTTTATTATTTCTATCATAATGGGGCTGCAAACTTGTACCTTTCTTCGGCAGATATGATGACCCGTAATATGATCAAAAGAGTGGAAATTGCTTTTCCTGTTCTGGATAATAATTTAAAACGCTACATTCTTTCGATTTTGAAACTATATCTGTATGACAACGTTAAAGCATGGAACCTGACTCATGATGGTCTTTACACTAAAACAGCCCTCAACGGACTCAGACCTGTTCATGCACAAGAAGTATTGATGCAATTGAAACAAAAGACCAGTAACGGTACCGATTCATTTTTGCATAGATTTTGTGAACATGTCTTTTGGAGAAAATAAATAATAAAAAGTTCTCTTTATCGGGGATTTTGAAAGTTAGATACCATGATCAGCAATGACTGATCAAAAGCAGGCTTCGACGCTAAGGCTTAAAACTAAGGTGCCAGTAATGACCCGATTCAATCAGCTGCCACTCCCGGTTCAATACATTCGTTTATATAATTTTGACAAGCATTCTCTTGCTGTGGTAAAACTTTAATAGATAGAATAAAAAGGATGGACTTAAAATGACACCAAATAAAGAGAATTTTATAAAGGCGATTTATGAACTGGGTGGGGATGATAAAATCATTTCCAATAAAGAACTGGCTCAGGCTTTATCCATCTCAGCCGCCTCCGTAACAGAAATGAATACTCGGCTGTTGAAAGAAGACTTGATCAGTCACGTCCCTTATCGTGGTGTTAAACTTACTCCCAGCGGAAAATGTATTGCTAACCGGCTTATTAGAAAGCACCGGATATGGGAAGTCTTTTTAGCTGAAAAGCTGGGTTATGACTGGAACGAAGTCCATGCTGATGCAGACCTGCTTGAACACGCTTCTTCAGACAGATTGATCGAGCGCTTGAATGACTTTCTGGATAAGCCAACCTTTGATCCCCATGGTGGCGTGATTCCCAATAAAGACGGCTCTCTTCCGGAAACATCCAAGTTTCCTTTAACTGATATCGCGATCGGTGAACATTTTAAAGTCAAGGAAGTCGATGATGACAAGGATTTCCTTAACTACCTTCGTCAAAAAGGGATACAATTGAATCATAGTTACACTTTGGTTGCTGTTGATCCTTTTGAGAGCTCACTCACTTTAAGGTCAGCCGATAACTCAGAGAAAATCATCGGACAAAAAGCGGCATTAAAAATTTTAGTGGATTATGAATCGCCTGCTTAATAAGTCTTTTTTTAAAGTAAATAAGTCTTTGGACTTGAAAGTTGGGTAAACCAGTGATAAAGCGTTTGAAACAGTTGAAATGGGTTGACTTTCTAAGCATCATCGGTGTTGTTTTGTCGCTCATCCTTATTTTATTTGCCTGGCGAGGAGGTATTTTCGAATCACGAGAGCAGTTTGTCAGGTATGTTCACCAGTTCGGTAATTATTCGATCCTCATCTTTGTTTCGCTGCAGATTATGCAGCTTTTTCTACCTTTTCTACCTTCGGCTATAACGGTCACTGCCGGAGTTGTTTTGTATGGACCGATCGTTGGTAATATTTATAACTACATCGGTATCAGTACGGGTTCGATCATCGCATTCCTTTTAGTCAGGCGATATGGCGAACCCCTTTTACATAAACTGGTCAGTGAAAAACGTATCGATAAATACAAAGGGAAACTGGAAAACAAGAAAAAGTTTGAACGTTTCTTTAAAACTGTTATCTTTACTCCTTTTGTGCCGGATAATGTCGTCTGTTACCTTGCAGGTTTATCAAATATGTCCATAAAAAAAGTCGTGACTGTGATTTTACTGGGGAAACCTTTATCCATCGTTCTTTACAGTCTTGGCTGGACAACAGTTCTGGAACTTATCGGTATCCTCTAAATCTTTCTTAACAGCTATTCTTTGAACTCTTTCTTTTCATCTGGAAAAGAATAGTCAGGGGATGGCTTTTATTTTTTCTGAACCCTTTTCATACATGGTATACTGGACTTGTACGCTCAGCGAAAGGATAGTGACTATGACTGATAAAACACCGATAGAAGAACGCATTCCGTATCTGGAAGACCACATATATACTGGCCATGATTTAGGACTGACATATACGCCAGCTCATTCCATTTTCAAGGTGTGGTCTCCTTTAGCCAAAAAAGTTTATCTAAACATTTATGAAACAGCCCATTCAGAGAAACCGACATTCAAATTTGAAATGACTTTAACTGATAATTGCTGGTCCACTACTGTAAATAAGGATCTGAAAGGTTATTACTATACATACAGTTTTTGGCATGATGACGTAGAGACTGAATCAGCAGATATTTATGCCAAAGCAGTAGGACTAAACGGTAATCGTTCCGCAATCATTGACTTCAATGAAACAAATCCCGATAATTGGGATCAAGACACCTATGAAAGGGTTTCTTCAGTTACCGAAGCGATGATATGGGAAGTGCATGTAGAAGACTTTTCCAGTGATTTAAAAGCTGATTTTTCTGACGCGTTCAAAGGAAAATATCTTGCTTTTACTGAAAAAAATGTAACATTAAGCGATAACAAAAGTCAGCTGGCAGGACTTGCTTACCTTGAAGCGTTAGGTATCAATTACGTTCACTTGCTGCCGGCTTTTGATTTTGAAAATGATGAAATGTCTTCTTCTTATAACTGGGGATATGACCCTAAAAACTTCATGGTCCCTGAAGGTAAATACTCCAGTGATCCCAGCGACCCTAAAGCGCGCATCAAAGAATTTAAAGCAATGGTTCAGTCTCTTCACGAGAATGAAATCGGTGTGATTCTAGATGTAGTTTTCAATCATACCTATTCAGCTGAGGCGTCATGGTTCCAACTGACTGTGCCTGATTACTACTACCGCCAGGATGCTCATGGGGATTTTGCCAATGGCTCCGGCTGCGGTAATGAAACGGCCAGTGAACGAAAAATGATGCGTAAATACATCATTGACACAGTTCTTTATTGGGCAGATGAGTATCATATCGATGGGTTTCGCTTTGATTTGATGGGTCTGCATGATGTGGATACCATGAATAAACTGCGTCAAGCTTTGGATAACAAGGGACATTCTGACGTTCTTATTTACGGTGAACCCTGGAATGCCGGCAGTGTGGCTATTTATGAACCCAATAAACCTGCCGATAAATTTCATGCAGCTGATTTAATTGAAGGGATCGCCCTTTTTAATGATGAATTCCGGGATGCCATCAAAGGGCCGGTCTTTGATGATAAAGCAGGCGGTTTTCTTCAAGGAATGAATGGCTATGAACACAGTGCTTTTTCTACTAATGATTTAGCTGCCAGTATGCTTGCCAATACGCAGACTGATTTGGGAGATTTCAGACTCCCTGATGAAAAACAGTGGGCGGTTAGCCCGTCACAAGTAATCACGTATGCTTCTGCTCATGATAATTTAACGCTTTATGATAAGTTGATAAAATCAACTCAAGAGAAGTCGGTTTACAGACGCGACGAAACAGTTATCCAATTAAATAAAATAAATGCGGCCCTCTTGTTTACTTCATTAGGCGGAATTTTTTTACAAGCGGGTGAAGAATTTGGCAGAACAAAATTCGGTGATGAAAATAGTTACCGTTCATCAATTTCGGTCAATCAACTGGATTGGACACTGACGCAAACTAATAAGGATTTACTGGATTACTACAAAGGAATGATCAGCATCAGAAAGGCTTACGCTCCTTTGCGTGATGCTTCAAATAAAACAGGCGAAGCCATAACTTTTTCACATACGAAAGAAAATGTATTAGCCTACACGATTCCAAACGTTATAAATAAAAAAGACTGGTCAATGATGGCAGTCATCGTCAATACATCGCCCCATCCTGAAGAAGTTGAGCTCAAAAGCAGTTATCCCCTTCCTGATCAGTGGACGATACGGGCATCCAGACATGCAGCCGGTCTGTCACCGCTCGGTGTTATAACTGGACGCAGCGTAATCATCAATCCAGGAGAAGTACTCATTCTGACAGCTTGACTGCAATTGACAGATGAAGCTCATATGATCGTTTTAAAGGAAGAATTTTCTATGGATATCAAACAAATGCAGTATTTTATTGCTGTAGTGGAAAATGATTTCAATATATCTCAAGCTTCAAAATTCCTGCATGTGTCTCAGCCCGCTTTAAGTCAGACTATATCTGTGCTTGAGAAAAACGAAAATGTCGTTTTATTTGAACGCTGACACGGTAGACTTCAAGGGCTTACGCATGCTGGAGAACTACTTTTCTACCACGCCAAGGAAATAATAGAAAAACATGATACGATGATGGAAGAATTGCAACAGGAGTCAACTCAACTTAAGGGTAATATTAAAATCGGTATTCCGCCTGTCGTTATTTCCATTATCTTTCCGAAAATTTTACCCCACCTTATCTCTACTAATCCGGAAATTCGGTTTATGATCAAAGAAGCAGGAGCGGTCGAATTGAAAAAAGATTTACTTCTGCAGGAATTGCCTATTGCTGTTTTGTTGCGTCCAACTGGTCTGGATCCAGATACCATTGAAGAAGTTGTAGTTAGAAATGAGACATTATCTGCTTTCATGAGCAAGAGTAATCCGTTGGCTGAAAAAGAACGTTTGGATTGGAATGATTTGCACAATCAGCCCATGGCTATCTTCGATTCGTCGTATATGATCCATCATCAATTGATGAATAAATTTACCAGTGAACAAATTAAACCACAATTATATTTACAATCTGCTTCTTGGGATTTATTACTGAACGCGACACGACATTCCAATCTGATCACTGTGCTGCCTACCCCAGTCGACAATCATTATTTTTCTGCTGATGTAGTTAGGAAAGAATTCATTTCTCCCATTTACTGGGAGGTTGTCCTGTGTCGTAGAAAGCAGAAACGTTATTCACGAGTGGAAGATTATGTATTCAATTACATAAAAGATTATTACAAAGAATAAATAATTCGGTTAGTTATCAGATGAGGATAGGAAAATTTTCCTATCCTTTCCTTTTGGTGTATTTTGTTATCAGAAAATGCTATGCGTGCATTTTACTGTTTGTTTTTAAAGCTGATTGACTTGCGGTCAGCGTTTAAGTGCTCTTTGTTGATTACTTTTAAGGTTAAAGGGTACGCATTTGTCGTTTGTGTGCCCTTTTCACTCTACTTTGAAGGCTGAAGGGCACGCATTTAGCGTTTGTGTGCCCTTTTCACTCGACTTTGAAGGCTGAAGGGAACGCATTTAGCGTTTGTGTGCCCTTTTCACTCTACTTTGAAGACTGAAGGGCACGCATTTGGCGTTTATGTGCCCTTTGTCCTCTATTTTGAAAGCTGAAGGGCACGCATTTGGCGTTTGCGTGACCTTTGTCCTCTACTTTTGAGGCTGAAGGGCACGCATTTGGCGTTTGTGTGCCCTTTTCACTCTACTTTGAAGGCTGGAGGGCACGCGCTTATCTTCCGCGTTACCTTAAGCAATTACTTTGGGAAATCTGGGCATGCATATGAACAGGATAACACGTACAGAAAAACGAGCAATCTCTAATAGTAACAGAGATCACTCGTTTCGTTTAGATCAATTTATATGTGGTATTTTAATATAAGCCTAATGAAGCTAAAACAATCGCTACTGCAACGGAGGCTATAGGAATCAGAATCGCAACAACCGCAATGTCCATATAGCTGTCTTTATGTGTTAAACCAGTAATTGTAAATAAAGTCAGTACTGCGCCATTATGCGGCAGGACGTCTAAACCACCGGATGAAATAGAAGCCACTCTGTGAAAAGCTTCTGGAGAAATACCTGTCGATTGTGAGAGTTCATAGTATTGTTTACCTAGTGCCTCCAGAGCAATTCCCATCCCCCCTGAAGCGGATCCGGCAGCTCCAGCAAGCAAGTTGACTGCTACTGCAAGTGATACCAATGGATTTCCCGGTATAGACATCAGTGCAGAAGTCAGGATAGCAAATCCTGGCACAGCCCTAATTTGAAGGTTTTTACTCGATTAAACTGTTATCTAGATTGAACGATTTATTTTTAGACAACGGTTTGCAATTTTTCGGATGACTCTCTTTCTAGTCAAATTTCTCTCACCTATACCTTTTATAAATCCCAATATTCTTGTACAGGGCCTTTGAATTTTGTTACAGGATCTGTGGCCGGTACGAGCGTATCGTAACTTCTTTTTTGGACTGTGTCGTAGTCCTGCGCATCGCCACGCTGTATGTCTGGTTCCATACCGTTAGGATAAGCGCCAACGATTTTAAAGTCTTCTGTTGATTCTGTTAATTTATGGGCGACTCCCGCAGGTAAGAGGATGACATCCCCTTTATTGAATGGGTATTCCTCTTTTCCCGGACCACCCAGCTGCACAGTGGATCGACCGGCAATACAACCAAGGACCTCATGGGTGTTTGAGTGAAAATGATGATAATCATAAATGCCATTGACCCATCCATTGCTGTAGCCATTATCACTAAAAAAACCCAAGACATTTTCAGCGATATCGTTTTTTTCCAGAATGTCATTTAGAGCATCAGGATAATATAAGACGGGCAGTGGATGATTGGGGTATGGCGGGTTCTCTTCTAATCTAAATGCTTTAACCATAAAATTTTCCTCCTTTGATTGTTCAGCTACTCCTAGTTTCTCACTCCATTTTCTGTACTTCAACTAATAACCTCTACTGGTTTCTGTGAATTGACTAAATACGTCTCTTTCAGTATTCTAATAGTACACGCTTTTCAAAAGGAGAGAACACGATGGGCCTATTTGATTTTTTCAAAAATAAAAAAGTTAAACCCGATTCTTCAGCCAAAAACACGCTGCAGGACAATGATCAGCATACCCTGAAACACGAAATGCAGCTTAATGAAAAAGACTTCAATACTGACAAAGAAACGATCGCGCATATCGTGGAAAAAATGATTCAAGAAGATCCGTTCAAGAATTATTTTTCCGGCATGACTAAAGAGGATATGAACGCCCGGTCTGAACGTTATTACAAATACAGTGAAATCACTACGGTCAACGTTGATTTTACGAAGTCCAAGGATCAGGGCTTAGTTATCAAAATCGAAGGTATTTCCTTAGGGATTCTTTCTCCAGAAAAAGCGCAAACCCTTGAGTCCCACCAGGATAACTATTTATTGACTGCCTTTGTTTACGTTACCGGCGGTCCATTTATGGCCTATGATTCTACTAAAGAAGTGGTTGTAGAAGATGAGGAACCTTTAGGTCTGGATATATTTGTGCAATTCACTTAAAAAGTAAAGTAAGTGATATGCAGGATAAAAAAAGTGTCAGCGAGATATTTAATGAATAATCGCTGACACTTTTTATTATCTAATGCGCGCTCTGAATAGACCGCCTGACAGGTCTTCTTCGTCATCAGGATCTTTAGCGGTTGTTATATAGAGAAACTCATTATTTTTTCCGCCCACGCAACATGCCGTCACATTCGTTACCGGCATTGGAATTTCCATTATTTTTTCTCCTGTTTCTGAATCCCATTTGGATACTTTACTCCCGCCATACTCAGCTATCCAGATATCACCGCAAATGTCTACACATAAGCCATCAGGCGTGTGGTCTTCTAACTGAACCAAGACCCTGCCACTTGACAGGTTGCCCGTTTCTATATCGTAATCATATTTTGTGACTGTCTTTTCTGTTGATTCGACATGATAGAAAGTTTGGCCATCACGAGACCAATCCAAACCATTTGACAGAGAAAGGTCTTTCAACACTATTTTCGATTCTCCATTTTCCACAACATATAAAGCAGCTGCATTTTCTATAATCGTATCTTCTCCCATAGTGCCGACAAAAAAACGCCCTTTTGCATCCAGTTTTCCATCGTTATACCTCAATCGTTCATCCTGATCAGGATGTGCCATTAACGTCCGCTGACCTGAGTCAGGATCGATTCGGTAAATGCCTTCTTTTTCAGCAGATAAGATTCTCCCGTCTTTGTCTAAATCTACTGCTCCAACTGCACCTTTTGTTTTAAATGTTTTAATCTCAGAGGTATTGATGTCCAATTGATAAATAAGCTCATCTGAAATTGCTATAAAATAAAGTCGTTCATTTATATCATCCCAAATAGGATTTTCAAGCAATGTGTTGCCTGCATAAAAAACCAATTCTGGACTAAACATTTCTGCTCGATACATGATTTTCACTCCTTTATCTATTGATATTTATTTCACTATACAACAGAAAGGGGCCTTTTTTCGACTGTTAGCTCTTACAGAGTCATTTAATCTGAGTAAACAGCAGAGAGTCATACTTATTTTGATTATACAACTATTTATGATACCATTAAAATAGTTGGCATACTTTTCAGGAAATTTTCATGAAAAGTATATATCGATAGACATGATTTATACCAAAACATTATAGGAGGACATTTATGAAAATTAAAAAATCAATCACATTTATTTCACTTGCTTCAACCGCTTTATTGCTAGGAGCTTGCGGCAGCGATGATTCGGCTGAAGATGGGGATAAAAGTCTTGGCGAACAGCTGGATTATACCATCACAGGAATAGAACCTGGTGCAGGAATTACAGCGACGACCGAACTCGCTTTGGAAGAATATGATAATCTGGATGGCTGGGAACTTGAAACAAGTTCCACAGCTGGTATGATGGGACAGCTGGATTCAGCTATAGATAACGAGGAACCACTAGTCATCACAGGCTGGACGCCTCATTATATGTTCGAACAGTATAACCTGAAATTCCTCGAAGATCCTGAAGGGGTATATGGTGAACCTGAATTCGTACACACGATGGCTCGTCAAGGATTTGAAGAAGACATGCCACAAGCGTACGCTATCATGGATAACTTCTCCTGGGAAGTTGAAGACATGCAGAGTATCATGCTTGCTGCTCAAGATATGAGTTTTGAAGAAGCAGCTGCTGACTGGATCGAAGAAAATCAGGATACGGTCGACAGTTGGACAGAAGGCGTGGACGAAGCAGATGGCCAGGAACTCGAACTCGGTTCATTCCCATGGGATTCCGAACGTGCTTCATCCGCTGTGATCTCTCAAGTCTTAACTGAACACGGCTTTGACGTTACTGTCAACAATGTGGATCCTTCTATTCTTTTCCAGGCATTGGCGCAGGGAGAAGTTGACGTAACTGCCGCTCCATGGCTACCGACCACTCAAGGCGCTTACCTTGAAGAATATGGCGATGAAATCGTCGACATGGGACCAAATATGGAAGGAACAGTCATCGGCTTAGTCGTTCCTGAATACATGGAAATCGATTCCATCGCAGACTTGGAACCGGCAGAATAAATTTTTGAATGAGTAAAAGGTTCAGGGATGACCCCTGAACCTTTTTCTATTCAACTATATTGAGATATTTTTTTGTTGTCACCCGATAAATGATCCAGTATATAAGCGAATATATCAATACAACCCCTACAGTTATCCCGAGAAACAGCTTATTATTGTATATATTGAAAAGAACGAGCAGTTTTTGAACAATTGGATATGCAAAGGCTGTATGAATTGCCGCAGTAAAGATCGGCAAAGAAAACATCCAGAAAACTTGCGCTTTTGTTGCTTGTTTAGTCGTTTTTTTATCCAGTCCTACTTTCTGCATAATTTGAATTCGATTTCTATCTTCGTATCCCTCTGATATTTGTTTGTAGTAGGTGATCAGTATGGCACCAATTGTGAATAAGCCACCTAAAAAGATGCCGATAAAAAGAAAACCTCCATTAATACTGTACCACTCAGCTCGATTAGCATCACGAGACTCATAAGCCGTTTCCACCGGATAATCAGCTTCTCTAAGCCTTTCTTGAATAAGTCCACTGTATGCTTCATCGGTCTGGTCGTCCTTCAATGACCAGTATATGTCAGCTGTAAGGCTGTTTGGACGTTGGGGAAATGCATTGTTGTGATGATTTAAAAATGTATCAAGCGTACTATTATCTGGTGTCACTAATAACAACGTATCTACGATATTATTACTGCCAATCAGATTCTCAGGCATTTGGTTTATTTCCCGAAGATCATATGTTGTCTCAAACAAAGTCAAAGTGTCACCTTTTAATTTCTCATCGGATTTATGGTACAAAAGCTCGTGATCATTTAACTCGATAGATTTATTAGAGAGCTGGTTATAATCTTCTAAGGGTATTATCATGACCATTGTAGGAGCATCGCTGGTAAAGTTGAAGTTTCCAAAGACTATTTCCTTGTCTTTTAATTTTCCAAACAATGTAGTATAACGATAAAAGTACTGGTCCGTCATCTTATAGCCTTTATTACTGCTTAGGCTCTTCAAGTCATCTTGAATTGTATTAACTGTTTCTTCCAGTTCCCTGCTCCCCATGTTTTCATCTGTTCTAATAGTAAGATTATTCTCCTCAGGAAAACGATTTTCTAATGTTTCTTCTGTACCTGCGTAAAGTGTGATCGTCGTTGATACAGCAATAATAACCATGACTGAAAGGATACTGATATTGGCCAAGCCAGCTGCATGCTGTTTCATCCTGTAAAGCATACCGGATATCGATATAAATGGACCGGGCTTGTAGTAAAAAACTTTGTTACGCTTCAGTGCTTTTAACACGATGATGGAGCCGGCTGTAAAGAGCAGATAAGTCCCGATAATAACGAGCAGCACCGCGACAAAAAACTGATTAAGCACACTGATAGGATTATCAATAGTCAGTGAGATATAATAACCCGCCCCCAAAGAAAGCAGTCCGATGACAAAAAGTATGGGAGAACTTTTCGGTTCTTTTTCTCCTTCTTTACTTCCTTTTAATAAACGAATTGGATTTGAAAGGGTTACTTGAATGATGTTATAGATAAGCGTTAATGTAAAGATACCGGTAAATAACAATACTGTTATACCCGTCATTTTCCAGGAAGTAGAATAACTCATAGCATCTGGCAGTCTCAGAAGGTAATTGAGAATGAGAAAATTCAACCTTCCAAACACAATTCCTGTAAGTATTCCCACGAAAATACTTGCCCCACTCAAGATCAGACTTTCGATGATCAATATATTAGCGACATGTCTTTTTTCAAGTCCTAATACGCTGTAAAGCCCCACTTCTTTTTTTCGTCTTTTCATTAAAAAACTGTTGATATAAAAAATAAAAATCAATGAAAATAAACCTATAACGACCGTTCCCATTCCAAAAAGCGTCGGCAATGTAACGGAACGCTGTCTGACAAAGTCATTCGTCATTAAGCTGGCCATCATCTGAAATAAAGCGACCGATAGCACGGCAGAAATGACATAAGGCATGTATAACTTGCCATTAGACTGGATATTACGCCAGGCCATCTTAGTGAAAAAACTGTTCTTCATGCTAGACACTCCCCTTAGATGAAACGAGCAGTGACTGCGAAATGCTGTCAATAAAGTCATCCGGCTCTTTATCGCCGCGGTAAATTTCATGATAGACCTGGCCGTCTCTTATGAACAGGACCCGACTCGAATAACTCGCTGCCCGGGCGCTGTGGGTGACCATCAATATCGTCTGTCCATTTTGATGCACGTCTGACAGAATTTCCATTAAGTTTTGAGAAGATTTGGAATCCAAGGCTCCGGTCGGTTCATCTGCCAGAATGATTTTAGGACGAGTGATCAGTGCTCTTGCTACAGCTGCTCTCTGTTTCTGTCCTCCGGAAACTTCATAAGGATAGTTGTTCATCAAATCCTCTATGTTCAAACGTTTGACTAATGGTTCGAGCGCACCTTCCATCTCCTCTACTGACTTTCTTGACAGAACCAGCGGGAGTAGAATATTGTCCTTGAGCGTAAAGTTGTCTAGTAGATTAAAATCCTGGAATACAAAGCCGAGCTGTTCTCTTCGGAATTTTGAAATCTTTTTATCTTTTATAGCGGATAAGGCCTGTTCATCCAGGTAGACTTCTCCTTCTGTCGCATTGTCTAATGTTGAAATGATATTGAGCAACGTCGTTTTCCCGGACCCGGATTCTCCCATAACTGAAATAAATTCGCCTTTTTCCACCGAAAAGTTCACGTCTTTCAAGGCCTCTGTTCCTTTTGAACCCAACTTTGATGTATAAATCTTCTTTAAATGTTTTACTTCCATAAATGTCATATATACTTCCTCCTTAGCTATACACCTATCATACGTCGAATTAGAATCACCAGCATTCATCTAATCTTACAAAAGTGAAAAGAACCTTACAGAAATGTAAGATTCTTAGTCGTCTATCAATCAAAAAGAGTCCATGATTTTTTTCCAAAGTCAATGATCGCTTTTGTACCTTTACCGAGTTCTGAATCGATCAACAAGTTGTGACCTAGCCTATGACAAACTTTTCGTGAAAGGAAAAGCCCCAGGCCTGTTGATTTTTCATGTAGTCTGCCATCTAAACCCGTATATCCTTTCTCAAAGATTTTCGGCAGATCTTCTTGGCTTATCCCGCTTCCAGTATCTTCAATGATTAATGTCTGTTCATCTTTGAAGTAGATGCTGATCTCGCCTTCTTTAGTATACTTAAGACTATTGGAAACAAGCTGCTCGATCAAAACTTCCAGCCATTTTTTGTCTGACAGGACTGAATAAGTCGACGGATCATACGTCACAGTGATATCCTTATAAATAAAAAAGACAGCATATTTTTTTAAAATTGTTTTAATGATGTTATCTACAGCGATTTCTTGAAGGTCAAGTTCCTTCCCGCTGTTTTCCAGCTTCAGATAATTTAAAGCCATGTGAGTATAATCGTTGACACGGATCAGTTCCTGTTCCATATGATGACTATCTCTCATTTCCGGATTTTTCTGTAATAGCAGGCTCATTGCTGAAATCGGTGTCTTTATCTGATGAAGCCATAATGTAAAGTAATTCATTTGCTCTTCGTTCTTTTCCTTTGTAGCCTGTTTGAATGTTTGGTATTCTTCAAAAAGTTCTTGATACTTATTCTGATAGAGTGCATCGATTGCATTCATTTTTTCAGCATTTGTCGTATTTCTTCTGGAAAGGAACGTTTTCCCTTCTCGAACGCGGTTCATGTACTGCACCCACTGAATGATCAATGAAAGAATAAAAACAAATAAAGATAACAGTACAGCATAATTGAATAAACTGAAGGTGCTGTCTGTTAAAAATATGAGAAGTCCGAAAATAGCCGGTATCATTATAAATAAAAAGAATTGAGGTCGCACAGACTTTATGAAGGGCTTTACCCATTCTTTCCAGTTTTGTCTGCTTGTCTTTTCATTCGATAATAGCATAGCCGACACCCTTTTTGGTTACGATAAAGTCCTCTTTCCCCAGTTCCTTGAGTTTCTTTCTAAGTCGAGCAATATTGACAGCCAGCGTATTGGAATCGATGAACGATTCGTCTTCCCACAGCCCGCGCATGATCATTTCTTTGGAAACATACTCGCCCTTATGCTTAAAGAGGATCTCCATGATTTTCAGTTCGTTTTTTGTCAGTGAAGCTGTTTTATCTTTATATATCAGACTCAGTTCCGACGGCTTGAGCGTCACCTCACTGACTGAATAAAAATTTTCCTTATCAGAAAAATCATACGAGCGCCTGAGCATGGCCTTTATTTTTGCGAGGACTACCGTTAACTGAAAAGGTTTCTGAATGTAGTCATCCGCGCCCATCTGAATGGCCATAACCAGATCCATGTCATCTGTTCGGGAAGAAATAAATATGATCGGCACTTCAGAAATTTTTCGTATCTCCTGACACCAGTGATAGCCATTGTACACCGGCAGCTGAATATCCATTAGAATCAGCTGCCGGTGTACAATGGCTATAAAAGTATCAACCACCGTATTGAAATCTTCTTGTTTATAAACGTCATAATTCCATTTTTTCAATTCTTCTTCTAAAGAAGAGGCGATCACGTCGTCGTCTTCTACGAGCATAATTGAAACCATCTATTCTTCTCCTTCTGCTTGAATATTTATTACAGTATATCATATCCTTTGGGCCTTAAATATCTGACTGTTACTTGTTTTTATAATTCTTTCCTGTGATTCCTTCATAACTGCAAGTACTGTGCTATACTGAATAAGAAAAGCTTCACGTGCCGTTCAGCCTCGAAAAGAAAATAGGAAATTTGCCCCGAATGAGCATGCTGCGCAATGGGTAAATTTATCTTTTTCTCGAGAGGCTGGCACGTTAAGCTAGACAGTATAAACTACTGCACTAAACTTATACTTTCCTAGTTTATAAAAGATGAAAAGGGGAATCAACTGGCATGAACCATACATATGAAACGCTGCGCATCAAACTGGAAAGACTGATTAAAAAAAGACGAACTGCAAAAGCTCGTTTTGAAGAAAACGAACGTAATTATAATGAAGCTAAGGCTGTCTTTCAGAAAGAATCGGCTGATGTAGATAAACTGGAAGCCCAATCTTTCACTACCTTTTTGCAGACAGTAATCGGAACATACGATAAAAAACTTTACGAAGAAAAACAGGAACAGATCCAGGCTAAACTTCACTTGGACAAAACGTCGGCTATATATCTAGAATCTAGAGAAATGGTCACTGATATTACGGATGACATCAGTCGTCTTAAAAAAGAGCTGGACTCTTTGAAAGAAAAGCTGCGTGCAACAGATCCAGCGTTTCAGGAGACTCTTTCTGAAAAAGAAGAACAGGGTCTTTTGATGGAAGCCGAAATGCGAGAAATCGATGAGGCGTTAAATGCTGGAAAGAGTGTTTTAAATAGTTTGACCGCTACCCTTAAGAGCCTTGATTCTGCTGATTCTTTAGCAACATGGGATTTATTTAGCGACAGCTTCTTTATTGATATGCTGAAGTACGACAAAATAGACAAAGCCGAAGAGGAACTCTTTTATCTGGAAGGACTTCTTGAGCGATATAAAAAAGAGTTAAAAGATGTCGATTTAAATAATGTTTTGGACTATGAAAATTTAGGAAAGATGAGAAGAGTCTTTGATATCTTTTTTGATAATATCTTTTCTGACTGGAATACCAAAGATACAGTCAAACGTAATATCAACAATATTGAAATGATTAAGGACGAAGTTCATCTTATTCAAAAGCAGCTGCAAGAACGTCACTCCATACTTGAAGATCAGCTAAACGAATTAAAACTGTATTATTAATGAACCAGAAGAATAGCGGACATTCTCATTATGTTTGAGAATGCCCGCTGTTTTGTCTTTTAAATGATGGTGAAACTGACCTGGAGAAGTCAGTTTCTACAATGTAGAAAGATTTTATAAACTCTAGTATTTAAATCATTCACTTTAATTGGTTCACTGGCATATTAGATGTTCCGTAAACAGTCCATTGCTGTGTATATCAGTTGCCTCAAATCGATTTAGCGCTGGGTTTACCGATGTCTGCGCCACTTCTTACGACTCAAACAGATTTCCTTTTGAGTTTACCGATGTCAGCGTTACTTCACACGATCCAAACAGATTTCCTCTTCAGTTTACCGATGTCAGACCTACTTCATACAGCTCAAACAGATTTCCTCTGCACTTTACCGATATTGGCACTACTTCGCACAACTCATACAGATTTCCTCTTCAGTTTACCGATGTCAGCGTTACTTCACACGACCCAAACAGATTTCCTTTTCAGTTTACCGATGTTGGGACTACTTCATACAACTCAAATAGATTTCCTCTTCAGTTTACCGATGTTCGCCCTACTTCATACAGCTCAAATAGATTTCCTTTTCAGTTTACCGATGTTCGTACAAATCATTAGTCAACCTCACAGTTACATCGCTTATCCAAGTTTACCTGTTTAGCGGGTGGTCTTTTATCTCTTCAATCCACAAACCTCTCAGATCCTGAATCATCTCTGGAGTAAGCAGATCCTGCGACGCTTCAAGATTATGCAGCAGCTCTTCACTGGTTCGGGCTGTCGGCACTACAGTTGCTACTTCTTTATAAGCTAAGATATAACCTATAGCCGCTTGTGTCATTGAAGCATCTTCATTGATTATATTTCTAACTTTCTCTATTAATTTCGAACGTCTTTCTCGTTCTTCGCTGCTCCAGCTATTTTCATCATCTGAAAGAAAATCTTTAGGTTTTTCCTCCCCTGTCAGCCAACCCGAATCCAGGGGGGTTTTAACGATAAGACCAATATCCTCATTATAAGCACGGCTCATTTCATTAAGAGGTTCCTGATGAAAAATATTGAAACGCACCTCAACAACTTGACTGTCTGTGTTATCTAGAATATGGTTGATCTCTGTACCCGAATCTACAGACGCTCCGTATGCTCTTATTTTTCCTTGACCTTTTAGTTTCTCAAGCGTCTGGAACTGTGGGGACTGCTGATCCAGAACGGACAGTGACGGTTTGTCGAGGAGAAGAATATCCAGGTAATCTGTATCTAATCGTTTTAGACTATTTTCCACAGAAGCAAGCAAATCATCTGGATCAAAGTTTTTATTGTCGTAATCCGGTAGGCTAAGCTTACTACTGATAACGACTTCTTCTCGCATCTCTTTTAAAGCTTCTCCTAAACGTTCTTCGTTTTTTCCTTCTGCATAATTAATTGCTGTATCAAAAAAGAAACAACCATGCATATGCGCTTCATGGATCAAACGAATCGCTTCATCTTCATCCACTGGTTTTCCCTCTTTATCATTACTCAGCTGCCGAACGCTGAAACCGACTTCGGAAACTTCTATACCTGTTTTACCAAGCATGCGTTTTTTCATGTTTTCCACTCCTCTTATTTTTTTATTAAATTTATTCATGACTCGTTCATTCTAATAAACTCATTCACTTACTTTCAGGATTATTTTTCCTATATTTTCGTCATTTTCTATGATGCGATGTGCCTCTTTAAGTTCGGCAAAAGGTAAAACCTTATGGATCACCGGTTTAAGTTTCTTCTCCTGGAATAAAGGCATGGCCATTTCTGCAAATTCCTGTGATAGCCGTGCCTTATACTCATCACTTCTTGGAGTAAGCAAGGTTGCTTTCAAGGCGATCCGCTTTTTCATCAAGTGATTAAGCGAGACGTTTGCCACTTCGCTTCCTCCCAGCGTACCAATCAGAATCCACCTTGCATCCACGGCACAGCTTGCCATGTTCATCTCCCAATAAGACGCACCAACAAAATCTAAAATGACATCCACTCCGGTTCCATCAGTGACTGTATTCACGCGCTCAGAAAATGATTCTTCTTTATAATTGACAGTCACGTTAGCCCCAAGCGTTCGCGCCATGTTTAATTTCTCAGTTTTTCCTGCTGTAGCAAAAATATTAGCCTGGCTTAGCTGACGCGCGAGTTGGATCGCAGCTGTTCCTACTCCACTCCCGGCTGCATGAATCAGTATTTTTTCTTTCTTATCAAGCTCCCCCAGCCAATAAATGGTCTGATAGGCTGTGAGAAAAACTTCCGGTATAGCTGCACCTTCTGAAAAACTCAGTTCATCAGGAAGTATCATGGCCCGATCAGCTGGCATGATGGCGTATTCACCGTATCCTCCATGATTGACTAGACCACAAACGCGGGTGCCGGCATTCAGCTTGGGATCTGTCGACTGGTTCTCAACAACGACTCCGCTGATCTCAACACCTAGAATCGGATAGGAAGCCGCAAGTGTTTCATTTTGTCGCGTCAGTGTATCGGTACGGTTGATTCCCGCTGCCTTGACTTCAATCAAAAGCTCACCTTGTTTAGGTACAGGTTTCAGCACATCAATCTGCTGCAAAACGTCTCTTCCTCCTGGTTTTTTTATACTCCATGCTTTCATTTTATTCTTTCCTTTCTTTCAATACAGAGGTAAAAACAATAAAAATCGCCAGAGTAAAAAGGCGATTTTTGTATTGGTCTATGTTCCTGTTTTAATGATTTTCGCACCGAACGGCAGAAGGGCTAATTTTGCGTGTTTAAAATGCTGAAGTCCAAAAGGAATCCCTACAATGGTCAGACAGAATATGATTCCCATTGTCAGTTCTTCAATTGCCATTGCAAAACCGCCGAGCACTATCCATAATAGGTTGAACATAAACGAGACGCCGCCATGTCCAAATTCGATTTGTCTGCCAAAGGGCGCTGCTGCCATTACTGAAAATTTAAAGCACTGTCTGCCGACTGGATAGCCAACGATTGTAATCGACCAGAGTACGCCCATGACCAGCCACGTCAAGAAGCTTATAAACCCACCTAAAACAAACCATAAAACATTGCCAATTGTATTCAAATAATTCTTCCTTTCCTAAATTCAATTAAATTTTGGCGGTCTCTCATACTGACTATCTGTTTCCTGAAAATCAGAATGCATCCACTGCAGTAAGTAGTCGAAATCTTCGTCTTCCAGTTCAAAATCAAAAATATCAAAGTTTTCTTCGATACGATACATATGTGCAGATTTCGTAAGTGGGACAGTATTCAATTTTATACAGAAACGCAGTAAAATTTGAGCCATTGTTTTATTGTATTTTTGAAGCATTTCTCTTACCCGATCTTCTTTTTTCAAAACGTTCAGCGGATTTAAGGGTGAGTAGGCCTGGACAACGATTCCATGCTCCTGGCAGTACTTTCTAACTCCGTCTTGTGTCGTACCAGGATGTATCTGTATTTGATTGACCATCGGTTTGATTTCTGCATGTTCGATCAGGTTTTTTAAATGTGTTTCTGAAAAGTTACTGACCCCGATGGCTTTCAGTTTTCCTTCTTTATAAAGTTCTTCCATTGCTTTCCAAGTGTCTAGATTATCTTCCGCCCAATCTTCACTGTTTCCTGAAACGACAGGCCAGTGAATCAGATAAAGATCAAGATAATCGGTATCCAGTTCTTCAAGCGAGGTTTCGACTTCTTTCCGTACGTTACCGTATCCATGAGCTTCATTCCTCAATTTACTTGTCAAAAAAAGGTTTTTTCTTGGACAACCGCTTTTTTCGATTGCCTTGCTTACTAAATGCTCATTTTCATATTCTGCAGCACTGTCGATATGACGAAAGCCTACGTTGATCGCTTTTTCTACACAGTTGATTATTTCATCATCATCGTGTGTATTTTTCCACATTCCAAATCCAATGTTCGGCATTTTGATCCCATTGGTTAATGTCACATAATCCATTTCAATCCCCTCCCCTATACAGACTGAATTCCTTTCAAGTTCTTTCTATCCTTAGTATACAATAGATAGCGCTTCTCTCCTACTAACACCATCTGAACATCATTAAATAAAATTGAACCTTCTCTTTTTTTAAAGCTCGACAATGTTTTTTGGCTTTCCTCTTAAAAAAGCAAGGGTATTGTCAAAAGCGATCTCAGCACGCTTTTTCATGGCTTCATCTGTCAAATACGCCACGTGAGGTGTCAATATAGTGTTTTTCGCATGTAACAACGGATAATCTGCTGGTAAAGGTGGCTCCATATCAAATACATCGATACCGGCACCCGAAATTTTTTCTTCATTCAGCAAATCGGCCAAATGTTTATTATCTACTATTGGTCCCCGGGCACAATTGATCAGAACAGCAGAACGCTTCATTTTATTCAGCTTTTCTTCTGATAAAAAATGTTTTGTTTCATTATTCATCGGCAAGTGAACGGTTACGATATCACTTTTTAAAAGAAGATCATCTAAAGGCAAGTATTCCAGCCCAAGTTTTTTTGCTTCTTCTTTTTCTGTGCGGTTATACCCAACAAGTTTTGCTCCAAAAGCTTTAAATAACTCGGCTGTTTTGATACCGATATTCCCTGTACCAATGATCCCCACTGTCTTTCCTTTTATCTCATTTCCTTGTATCAATCCGGGAAATGATTCTTTGTGTATATCTTTGTCGCCTTGAGATATAGACCGATACAAATCCAGTGTCAGGCCAATAACCAACTCAGCTACAGACTGATCAGAATAGCCAGCCGCATTAGCGATTTTTATCCCTTTTTCTCTAGCGGCCTCACCGGCAACATGATCGACACCTGTAAAGGCAACATTTATCAGTTTCGTCTGTTCAAGCTGGGTTACGACTTCTTCGGGAAAAGGATTATTGGCAATCATAACAACGTCCTTATCCCGGCTTCGCTTCAGCATTTCATCATGATCTGTTGTTTTTTCGTCATAATAAATAAACTCATGCCTCATATCTTTAATGGGCTGGGCTAGTCTTTCAATCATTTCTTCTGGTACTCTAAGTGGTTCAATCAACGCTACTTTCATTATCTTCTCCCTCTCATTTTTTCTTTTTTAAAAGTCTATGAGTAACGAATTTTTCAATTTCAACAATCACGAACACGCCTAAACCGACTAAAATCGGATAGAGCCAAAGGTTTAATTCAATCGGATAGAGTCCCAGGACATTTGCCAGGAAAGGAACATAAGTGACTAACAACTGAACAGCAATCAATAGACCCGATACTAAAAAGGCCGCTTTGTTGTCGAAAAACTGATTATTCAAACTAAAGTGCCGCTCATTTCTTACATTAAACAAATGAAACAATTGTGCGAACACCAGTGAGTGAAGAGTGATTGTATTCAAGTGACTACTCTCATACCCCGATAACAGTCCTTGGTTGATCCACATGATGGACCCTCCGATCAGGACGGATACAAACAGAATCCGGAAGATATAATAAGGACTCAGCAAACGTTCATCTGAGTTTCTTGGCGGTTTGGACATTGTTCCTTTTTCTAAAGGCTCAAAGGCAAGCGCCAGCGCAATCGTTACGGCAGTGATCATATTCACGTAGAGAATCTGCACGGGAGTAAGCGGCATATTAATCCCCAGAAGTAAAGCGGCCGCTACAAGCAAGGCTTCAGCGCCGTTTGTCGGCAGAATGAACAGAATGGTTTTCTTTAAGTTATCATAGACCCGGCGTCCTTCTTTCACAGCATTGACGATTGTTGAAAAATCATCGTTTACAAGAACCATTTCAGAGGCTTCTTTCGCCACTTCTGTTCCCTTGATTCCCATCGCAACACCGATATCTGCCCGTTTTAGTGCAGGGGCATCATTCACGCCATCTCCTGTCATCGCACTGACATGACCATTATTCTGAAGGGCTTCGACGAGCTGAAGTTTATTTTCAGGACTCGTTCTAGCAAAAACATCGACCTCTTCTACCAGTTCTCTGACTTCCTCTTCTGACATACCATCAAGATCTCGGCCTTCTGTCACTTTATCCTGTTCTGCGATACCCAATTCTTTCGCTATGGCCAAGGCTGTTTCCTTGTGATCTCCTGTTATCATTTTCACTTTAATGCCCGCTTTTTTACATACCTCTATCGCTTCGATGACCTCTTCACGAGGAGGGTCAATGATTCCGGTAAGTCCAAGCAAGGTGATATCTGAGTTGACATCTTCATGGTCAACATGATTCTTTTCTTTGGGTACTTCTTTCACACCAAATGCCAGCACCCGCTCACCTTTTTTAGTGCGCTTACTCATTTGCTCTTCCCAATATGAGCGTTCATCGGAATCGAGCTTTGCCATTTCAAAAAGTCTGTCCGGCGCGCCTTTAATAAATATTTTCTTTAAATTATTTTCTTCCACTAATCCAACCATATACTTATATTCTGAATCAAAGGGTATTTCTGATTGCCGATCCAGCGATTCGATATCGATATCCGCTTTTTCTGCAAGAGTTATCAGGCACCCTTCAGTGGGATCTCCCCGAACTTCCCACTGGTCATTTTTTTGATAGATATCGGCTTCGTTGACTGTTTTAGCAGCTGTCAGCAGTTCTTTCAAATCATTTTCTTCCATTACGTCGACTGGGTTTTCATTTTCGTCTAATATGTCACCTTCCGGTTCGTAACCCAGCCCCGTTACAGAGTACGTTTTATCTTTGGTGATGACTGACTGGACAGTCATTTCATTTTTTGTCAGTGTACCTGTTTTATCTGAACAGATTACTGTTACAGCTCCAAGGGTTTCAACAGACGGCAGTGTACGCATAATTGCTTGTTTATCCGCCATAGACTGGACACCCAAGGCCAAAATGATTGTCAAGATAGCCGGCAATCCTTCTGGAATCGCTGCGACAGTCAGACTGATAACGGATAACAGCAGTTCTCCCCATTCATAATTGTGAATGATAAAAGCAAATGTGAATAGAAAAACAGCTAAGACAAGGATGACGATAGATATCGTTTTCCCGAACTGATCGGTCTGCTTGAGCAGAGGGGTCTGGATCGCTTCTACTTCACTCATCGAACGATTAATTTTACCTATCTCAGTCGATTCACCGGTTTCTGTAACGATGCCTTTCGCATTACCTGAGGAAACGGTTGTTCCGGAAAACACCATATTGCTGCGGTCGCCAATTGGGGTGTCTTCTTTGAGTGGTTCTGTTTGTTTTTCAACTGATGTCGATTCTCCTGTCAGCGGTGATTCTTCTACTTTCAATCTATCCACTTCAAACAGACGGATATCCGCGGGTATTTTGTCACCTGAACTCAAATAGACAATATCACCCGGGACGACTTCCGTGGAATCCACTTCTTGCCTATATTCCTCACGATACACCATCGCTTTTAATGACAGCATATTTTTGATACCTTCCAGAGCTTTTTCTGCCTTATTTTCCTGCACATATCCTATGACACCATTGACAATGGCTACTAAAAGGATCACGGCTGTATCCACATGTTTTCCTAAAAAGAATGTAACGACAGAGGCAACGAGCAAAATATAAATCAGGACATCATTGAACTGCCTTAAGAACTTTACCCACTCTGGCGTCTGTTCCCCTTCTGGGAGCTTATTGAGTCCATATTCTTCTTTAAGCAGCTCGGCTTCTTCTTCGTTTAAGCCAGCATGTCTATTAGTATCTAATTCCTGTTCTACTTCTTCAACGCTTAAACTGAACCATTTTTTATCAGACATTTGATCCCCTTCTTTTAGTTTTTTATATTTAATGTTAAAAAGACTGTCATTTCTGTCAATAACGTCTTTGTGCTCATAAAACCTTCTTCTATATAGGATAACATAGGCTGCATGTTTATTTCTCGTTTGAGACATCCTATTTGAACGCAAAAAAAGCGCAGCCTGAAAGTGGCTGATCGCTTTTTATCCTCTAGGTATTTGAAACGTTTTCTGATCTTGGTCATTACCATACGCGCTCGTTTATGTTAAACTTGTAGTAAACTTAAAACCATTTCAGGATTGTATTCACGTATGACTTTTTCTTTTCCCTCAATCACTTCAATGATTTGAATGCGCTGAATTTTCCATTCATGAATGTCACCGGTACTTACTTTATTTTTTCTAAGAATAGTTTCTAATGAGCAGTCTATTTCTCCATCAGCATTTACAACCAGATCGCTCTCTTCCACCAGAAGTGTGACAACTTTGTCTTCCCCTGTCAGCACACATGTCATCGCACTGTTTCGCTGTCTGAACAATTCCAATGCTTTCTCCATACTTTTCACCCCACTAAAAAATCAGTCTTATTAAAAACATACTATTCTTTTATTCAGATATGTATTTACCTGATTCATTTAATTGTAACACTCATGAACGGTTATCTTCATAAATGTTCATATTATAACCAAATGTGTATTTACATGTTTTAGACTGTATAATTTACTGTAATAATACTCATTTTTATAAAATAACTAACAATAGAAATTGAGCTGTTTAATTCATGATCGGGGGTCAGTAATTATATAGGCTTCAATAAGGAGAGAGAACAATGGATCACTTATATTATCATTTAGGCCAGACGCTTAAAACGATACGAATGAATAAAGGTTATACGCAGGAAGAAATATCCGATGGAAAAATGTCCCGTTCCAATTATACAAAAGTAGAAAATGATGAAATCAATCCGAATATCGTCAAGTTCTTTGCTATTTTGGATCATATGGATATGTCTGAAGCTGAGTTTTATTATATTCTAAATGGGTATGAATTGATCGATAAAGATTACGTCATCTACAAATTTAAAATGATGGGACATGACCCGTCACTTTCATATATAGAAGAACTGATAACATTAGCCGAAGAGTTGCTCGATAAACGGGAAGATCATTATGTCCGTGATGTGCTTAATATTGCCCAGGGTTACTGGGCCCTGCTCAATGATCATGACATAGACAAGGCTTATATGCATGCCAAGAAGGTTTGGGATCGTTTAAAAGATCTGGATAAATTCTATATTGCCGAGTATCATCTTTTAAATAAAATTCTGTACTTCTTTGAAGTCGAAACTGCCATATCAATGACGAATAAAGCATTGGAAGATTTGAAAAACTACCGGACATTTCAGGAAGCTGATAAACTGAGATTGTCCTTTCTATCCAATATCGCATGTATCCTGATCGACAATAACCAGCATAAAAGTGCCTTGGTATACGTTGAACACTTGATCAAGAAAAGTAAAAAAGAGCAGGATATTCTTGCATTAGGAGCCGCCCTAGTCAGGAAAGGGATGTGTTTAGAAGCTGAAGGTTCTCTTTCAGAAAGTGAAGTATCCTTCAATAAAGCGATTGAGATTTTTACTTTACTGGATCATGAGGATTATATTGTAAAAGCGCAGGAAAATCCAAAAGCCGTTTATAACCCTTTTGGTTTTGTTGATTTAAAAAAGATTGTCATTGATTAATTTGAGATTTCATAAGTTTTAACGATCTATGGTTCTATACAAAAGACTGGGTACCTATCTGGTCTTTTTTTATTATACATGAATCACTATTTGTAATTTAAGCTCTTTTTAAACCTTTCATTGATTGCTTATAATTGAAGTTTTTCGGACAGGATAGTAACCTTTAATGTAACAGGTAAGAAGGATTCAAAGTAACTCTCATTAAAAAAATGAAAGGAGAAAACAATGGATTTAGGATTAAAAGATAAAATTGCACTAGTCACTGGGGCTGCTTCAGGTATCGGGAAAGAAACGACACGTACTTTATTGGAGGAAGGCGCAACAGTCGTGATGACGGATTATGATGAAGATAACTTGAAAAAAGCAGCTCAGGAAATGACCGATTCAGATAAGCTGTTATATTTTCCCGCTGATATCAGAGACTTAGAATCTCTCAGTCAGTTGCATGACTATGTGAAGAAAAGTATAGGAACGATCGATATATTGGTGCAGAACGCTGGAGTTACCGGTGCACAAGGAATGTTCCATACATTGACTGATGAAGATTGGGTCGAAACGATCGATCATGATTTTCTTGGACCTGTACGCGTCGTTAGAGAATTCCTTCCCGACTTGAGAGCTGACGTATGGGGTCGTATCATTTTGATTTCTTCAGAAAATGCAGTTCAGCCATACGATAACGAACTCCCTTATGATAGCGCTAAAGCGGCTATTTTATCTTTTGCCAAAGGGCTTTCTCGTTCTTATGCTAAAGAAGGTTTGCTCGTTAACACTGTTTCTCCGGCCTTTATTGAAACGCCCATGACCGATCGAATGATGACTCAGCGTGCCGAAGATAAAAACGTTTCTTTTGATGAAGCCGTTGACTCCTTCCTTGATGAAGAACGTCCGCATATCGAGTTGAAGCGTCGGGGACAGGTTGAAGAAGTAGCTGCAGTCATTGCCTTTTTATGCTCTAAAAAAGCCTCATTCGTTAATGGAGCCAATTACCGAGTCGATGGCGGCTCTGTGGCAACGATTTAGTCCACATATTCTATTTTAGAAGGAGAGAATAAGTAATGAGTACATCTAACGTAACACATTATGATTATTTATTTATTGGTGGCGGGATCGCTGCTGGATATGCTGCAGAAGGTATTCGCGAAGTTGATAAAGACAGTTCTATCGGTATTTTATCTTCCGACATGGATGGCCCTTACACTCGTCCGGCGTTGTCTAAAAAGATTTGGACCGACGAAGCCTTTACTGAAGAAGATGTTCCTTTTAATACAGCCGAAAAGACGGGAGCAGATGTCCTGCTTGAAACCGTCGTGACATCAATTGATAAAGAAACCAAAACGGTGACAACGAAAGAAGGCAGAACTTTTTCTTACGGAAAACTCTTATTAGTTACTGGTGGTGAACCGCAGACGATCGAAGGACCAGAAGACGAGCGGGCTTTTACTTTTCGTTCCTTTGAAGACTACCGTAAACTAAGAGACCTATCTGGAAACAATCAGCATGTCATTGTCGTAGGCGGAAGCTATATCGGTACAGAGCTCGCAGCAAACTTACAGTTGAATAACACGCAGGTAACTTTAGTTTATCCACAGGACGTTCTGGGAGATAAACGCTTCCCACTTGAACTGGCGAAGGAATTTGAAGAAAGTTACAGAAAAGCTGGTGTGACTTTGATGAACAAATCCCGTGCTGATTCTTACAGTAAAAAAGAGAATAAACTTGTTCTTAACCTGGAAAACGGGAAAACGGTAGAAGGCGATGCGCTGGTGCTGGGACTGGGTGTCAAACCGCGTCTATCTCTTGCCGAAAAAGCCGGTCTGGACGTTCAAGACGGTGTTATCGTTAATGAAAACTTCCAAACTTCTGATCCAGATATCTATGCTGCCGGAGATATCTCGGCATACCCGGATCCAATATTAGGTCGTCACCGTATCGAACACGTCGATCATGCCCGTCAATCGGGAACGGTGGTTGGGAAAAATATGGCTGGATCCAGTGTGTCCTATGACTACACTCCTTACTTTTATTCGAAAGTATTCGATATTTCCTGGAAAGCCATCGGAACGCTCGATCCTGACCTTGATATCTTTATTGATCACGTAGACGATGGTAAAGTAGCCTATTATCTCAAACAAAATAAACCCGTCGGCATTCTCACCTGGAATGTAGAACCTGATTTGGATAAAGTAAGAGACGTGCTTAAAAACCCACCAGAAGGTACTGATAAACTGCGAGGACTTATTCAAAGTAAAAAAAGTGACTCATAAAATAAAATGATCCTAGGAGGAGATATAATTGAATACTCATGTAGAAGGCAGCTATGCTGAAGTCAAATACGCTCTGCGCGCTGTAGATACACTGATTATGCGTGGCCATGATGCTGATTCTATTACTCTGATCGGTACAGATCCTTATAAAGAAGAACAGCTCAGAGCAGCCGATATAAAAATTAAAAACACGTCAGATTTATCTGATGGAGATAAAGAAGAGTTAGGCAAGCACATGGAAGACCTGAAGGATGGACGTTTTGTTGTTCAGGTTACTGAAGATGGAGGGAAACTAAAAGAAAAATCTCCGGACATCAACCCGAAATATGCCGACAGTGCTTATTCTGATGATGATTCGGGTTTAACGTCAGAGCCAGGTTCTTATACTGAAGACGCTGAATTACTAAATGATGTAAAAAACAGCAATACGGATCCTTCCAATAGTCAGTCTACCGATACGATCGGTTATGCGGATAATAAGAAGACACCAAACAATACCCCTTTGGATAACGGACCTAACCGATCGATATAATTGAAATATAAAAAGCTGGAGAAAGAAGCGGACTCGCTTCTTTCTTCTTTTTTATTAAGGCGTGTGTGCCCTTTCGCTCCAGTTTTCTTCTTGAAAGGGCACGCATTTCGGGTTTGACTGCCCTTCACGTCTTTCCAACTTCAACGAAGGGCACGCATTCCACGTTTGACTGCCCTTCACGTCTTTCCAACTTCAACGAAGGGCACGCATTCGGTGTTTGACTGCCCTTTACGTCCTCCCAGCTTCAACGAAGGGCACGCATTCGGTGTTTGACTGCCCTTCACGTCTTTCCAACTTCAACGAAGGGCACGCATTTCAGGTTTGACTGC
>NZ_BJUY01000024.1 GCF_007988865.1 Alkalibacterium kapii
TTTATTCCTCTTGAGTTAACCGATACCGGAACTAATATGCCTAAGCATTCAACTTAAGCCCTAAAAATGAAGAGGCTGGACGGATGTCCAGCCTCTTTCCTATTGAATCGATCAGTTTTTTGCAGTCGAGTATTTCATATAAACACGACGGAGCTGTTTATTGTTTGCGATAAACCAGATACTCAAGAAACGCACAACACACATCACTGCATTTTGCAGGAGTCGCGGCGGCAAAATAACAGCGATAGGATTTTGCGTTAAGATATAGATCCACAGGGTATTTAACGTCAGATTCACAAAGAGTGTATTGAAGGCAACCGCAAATAAAACACGTTTTTTCGTAACTTTCTTTTTGTGTAAAAATAAGCCATAGAATATGCCTCCTAAAAAGGCAGATAGCGTAAATCCAGGAAAGAAGCCTCCAACGCCGCCCCCGATAATAAAGCTTAAAAGATCTCCCAAGGCCGCAGCCACTCCAGCTACCCAGGGGCCAAACAGCATCCCGATAAGAGCATTAGGAAGAAACGAAAAGGTGATCCGCACGATAGGGGTTGTAATGCCAACACGCCCCAGAGCAATCGCCATGGCCATCAATATTCCAACAATCGCTAATCCTTTTGTATTTAAGTTCCACTTGGAAAGCTGCATGACACGGTATAAGAGCATCCAGCCATAAAATAGAAAGGCAATCCCGTAAATGATGCCGTTCCCACTGAACATCCCTTGCAAACCCAGTATTTCGCTTTGCAGGAATAAAAAATAAGCAGCTCCAGTCAGCAAAAAACCCAGCAGCAGACCTATCAGCATACTCTCTTGTTCTAAACGCTTGTAAAAATAAATACCTATATAAAATAAAAGACCAGTAAAAACAAAAAGGTAAACACTGTCAGTTAAAACCATTACCCAGTTGTCATATTGATCAACAAAGTATTTCGCCCCCATCGAACCACTTACAGAGCGTAAAAAAGGTATCGCGATAGAAAGTAAAAAAGGCGCCACAAGGCCTATAAAAATATAATCCCATCTGATACGTTGTCTATCCATTTTATTCGGTGCTTCATTCATATTCGAAGATCTCCTTTAATTCATACTTTCACAGCAGAAAAATTTACTGCAAAAGGTAATTGGACTGCTTATTTAAAGTCAAGCAGCCAAATTAAAGAGTCCTCGCCAAAAAACTATTCAGTTTTAAAGCGGATGCAGAGAAAAATCGCAAAACCGAGGTTTTTTCGTCTAGCGGCAACATCCCATCCGCCTAGCACTTAACGTTTTTCTCTTACTCTTTCTTCCAAGGTTATTATAAGGGTCATCTGCTCTAGTTACAAGCACAAGTCATTTTAAACTTTTTCAGCACGCATTAATCCGACTTCAGTAATGAGATACTGAACCGGAATATCAAAGGACTCAACAGGAAAGGACTCCACCAGCTGATTCGAATGCAGGAGTGAAACCGTGGTGTGAGGGAAGTCTTTCAGAAAACGATCGTAAAATCCCCCACCAAAACCGATCCGGTAGCCTTTCCGTGTAAAAATCAGTCCAGGAACAATCATTAAGTCGATGCCAATAGCCTCTACCCGTTTCGTCTTGTTCACGATAGGTTCGATTAAGTTGTAGTAGCCTTTTTCCAACTGTTTGAATGAAGTTATTTCATAAAAGTGGAGCGCCCGACTAGCGTGAATCGATTTAGGAACACATACACGCTTACCTTCCACCCAGGCTTTTTCAATGATTGCTTTGGTATCCCATTCGTTCCCTGTAGAGAGAGTAATCCCAATCATTTCAGCATTTTTCCACAGGGATGAGGCAAACAGATTTTCCTGCATGGCTTTCTCTGTTTTCTTTCTCTCAATCATTCCAATTTTTTCCAAAGAAACCAGCATGCCCTTGCGTAATTCATTCTTCCCCATATGACTCTCCTCCTTTCAAAGTTAGTCTGAACACTGTTTCCAGGAAGCCTGTGCGACTTGAAATGCTAATACTGCTGTAGTAATGACACCTATGCCGCCAGGAACTGGGGTCACAGCAGAAGCTTTATCTGACACTTCTTTGTACCTGACATCTCCCACTGGCTTGCCGTCTTTATAGCCAAATCCTACGTCGATCACGACCGCATCGTCTTTGATGTCCTCTGCTTTCAATAATTCCACTACTCCTGTTGCAGAAATAACGATATCTGCTTTTTGCGTGTAAAGCTTTATATCTTTTGTCTTGACATGCAGATTACTGACTGTCGCTTCAGCATTTAAAAGCATTAACGTCAAGGGTTTTCCTACTACTGAACTACTGCCGATCACACACACCTCTTTGCCTTCAAGTGAGATATCATAATACTCCAAAAGCGCCATGACGGCTTTCGGTGTGCTTGGGACAAGTGTGTGTGTGGCCTCCGCCACGATGAGTCCAAGATTTAAAGGCGTGATTCCGTCGATATCTTTTGTAGGATCCACACATCGCGCCACCTTGTACCGAGAGAAAGTCTCGGGCAAAGGCTGCATCACAAGGATGCCGTGTACGTTTTTATTCTGATTCAAGTCACGGATACTTTGTATGACTGTTTCAAGTGACGCCGCTTCGTCAAACACCATGGACTCCACAGCAATGCCCACACGCTGCATTGTTTTGATTGCCGCATTTTCATACGAAATGGAGGACTGTTCATTTCCTACTCGGATGATAGCCAAGGTGGGAAAGCAATCGGTTTTCTTTAAATCTTCAACGGTTTTTAATGTTTGTTCCAATAATTTTTCGGCCACAGGTTTTCCACTTAATTCAATCGCCATATGTCCCCTCCTATTAAAAATCAGGCCATTCATCATGTTCAAGAAAATACCGGATCGATCTGGTCAGTTCAGTCAGTTCCTGCTTTCTCTGAGTCAGACGGCATTTTGCCTCTTCTTCTAAATCGTTTCTTACCTTTTTATCTTTCATCAGCTTTGTATTGATCGTGACATTTAATGCAGCTGTTTCCAAGACACATTCCATAAATAAAGCTGTCACCATCAGGTCATTGACGATGGTTCCCTTCATACGAAAAGCGACCATTTTTTTCAACATGCGGATGAGGTTTGATGCTTCTTCCATCAGGTCAAAGGGAGGCTTTACAGCGCCTTTTAAAGCTTCTTCAATAGTTTTTTGTCTAACTTTTTTTTCTTCTTCTGTTTCTTTAGGAAGTTTGTAAGCCATAAGTACTGGTTCAAAAGCCAGCGCATCCGCTTGTGCTAAACTTTCAAGCCTTTCTCTGACACGTTCTGATTCTTTTAAAAGATTTTTTAATTCATGTTCGTTTTCAGCATACTTTTTTTTGTCTTTCTGAACATCCGCTACCATGCGTATGAGAGAAGCACTCATAGCGCTAACATAAGCAGCGGCACTTCCTCCTCCGTAACTACCGTCTTTCGACCCTAATTCAGTTAAATAA
The DNA here is from genome assembly GCF_007988865.1 of Alkalibacterium kapii. Taxonomy (GTDB): domain Bacteria; phylum Bacillota; class Bacilli; order Lactobacillales; family Carnobacteriaceae_A; genus Alkalibacterium; species Alkalibacterium kapii. The sequence goes on from NZ_BJUY01000024.1 coordinate 3,419, forward strand.
GCGGAAAATGTTTCATCTTTCATATGATTCGCTCCTTAAAATAATCCAGTGATTTTCCCCAGGTTATCCACATCCACCTGTTCAGCTGCAGGCACTTTAGGCAAGCCGGGCATCCGCATGATGTTTCCTGTCATCACAACGATGAACCCTGCGCCAGCAGAGACAGACAATTCACGGATATTGACTAGAAAATCAGTGGGTCTACCCAGGGCTTTAGCGTCATCTGATAAGGAATACTGCGTCTTCGCCATACAGATCGGTAAATCAGCGTAACCAAGTGCTGTTAAACGCTTGGCGGTACGTTTCGCTGCCACACTCCACTCGGAACCTCTGCCTCCATAGACAGACTGGACGATTTTATCTACTTTTGTTTCAATGCTGTCCGTCAATTCGTATGCAAAAGTCATTTCTGTATCCTGATCACACAGTCTGACCGCTTCTTCGGCTAGCTCAATCCCGCCATTACCGCCTTCAGCCCAGACATTGGACTGCACGACGCGACTTCCTGCAGCTTGGATCGTCTCTTTTAGAATATCCAACTCTTCCTGTGTATCATCAGGGAAAGCATTTATGGCGACGACTGCAGGCAGGCTGAATGTTTTTTTAATGTTTTCGATATGTTTTAAAAGATTCGGGATCCCTGCTTTTAGCCCTTCATTATTTTCTTTGGACAGATCCGTTTTTTTGACGCCACCATGCATTTTGAGTGCACGAAGCGTAGCCACAATGACGACAGCGTCAGGGGAGATATTGCCCAGACGGCATTTAATGTCAATAAACTTCTCAGCTCCCAGATCAGCACCAAATCCAGCTTCCGTTACCACATAATCAGCATGAGAAAGAGCTGTTTTAGTCGCCAGTAGACTGTTACAACCGTGTGCGATATTGGCAAAAGGCCCCCCGTGAATGAAAACAGGTGTATGTTCGAGAGTTTGAACCAGATTAGGCTTTAACGCATCTTTCAACAAGGCTGCTGCAGCACCTTGCGCATTAATGTCTCCTAACTTGATTGGCTCATTGTTGAAAGTATAACCAATGAGACAGCGACTTAGCTTTTCTTTCATCTCATCTAAAGAATGGGACAGACACAAGACCGCCATGATTTCAGAGGCCACAGTGATGTCGAACCCGCCTTCTCTGGGCATACCATTTGTCTTGGCGCCAATACCACTGACGATCGAGCGAAGCTGCCGGTCATTCATATCCATCGCACGTCGCCACATAATACGTCTGGGGTCGATATCCAGTTCATTTCCATGATATATATGATTATCTATCATAGCGGCCACAAGGTTGTTAGCTGCACCTATCGCGTGAAGGTCTCCCGTAAAGTGCAGATTGATATCTTCCATAGGTATCACTTGCGCATGTCCCCCACCCGCGGCACCCCCTTTAACACCAAATACAGGACCTAAAGAAGGTTCACGTAAAGCGATCGCTGCTTTTTTGCCGATTTTCTGCAGCGCATCACCCAGACCTACTGACATGGTCGTTTTTCCTTCACCGGCTGGTGTGGGATTGATAGCCGTGACCAAAATCAGCTTGCCGTTCTTTTTCTCAGTAGTATGCAAAGCATCAAAATCAACCTTGGCTTTATACTTCCCGTAATGTTCAAGGGTGCTGGTGTCGATCGATAATTTTCTTGCAATCTCATCTACTGAGAGCATTTCTGTGGATTGTGCTATTTCGATATCTTGTTTAGACATGTTATCCCTCCTGTAATAGGTGCACCATAGATCGCTTTTTCTATTTCAGTCCATTAAAAGTATATATACTGTGTTTCATTCAGTATACCATAGGTCTCATCATCCCCCACTAAAAACAGTTAAATTTCTATTACGCTGAATGGGGCTGCAATAATTATAATTGTGATTTTCAATAAGAAACAATCGACATTTTTGTTTAAATTCCGTATGATAAGGGTAGAAGTTAATAAAGGAGGACCTATAGTGAAAATAATAGATCGTGCAGCGCTGACTCTACTCATTTTTGGTGGCATTCACCTTTTACTTATTGGATTATTTCAATTTAACATCGTGGAAACCTTACTGGGCGACCCGGATCAGTGGGGTGTGCGTATCGTTTATATTTTAATTGGACTGAGTGCCTTATGGTGCTTTAAATACTATTCTTTCACTCCACGAGGTGGCAGTCGGTTGAAAGACAGATAGTATATAAGATTAAAAAGACAGGACACAGAAAATTTCTGCGCCCTGTCTTTTTGTTTTATCTGATTGGTTAAATAAGTGAAGATAATTCGTTGTAGTCATAATCTAAGTCATTAGCTACTGCTTCGTTTGTTACTTTACCTTTATAAACGTTCATACCTGCAGCTAAACCTTCATTAGCATTCATTGCTTCAATGACGCCTTTGTTAGCCAGCTGAAGTGCATACAGAATCGTATCGTTTGTTAAAGCAAGTGTTCCAGTCTTAGGAACAGCTCCTGGTATATTCGCCACACCATAATGAACGACACCATGTTTAATGAATGTTGGTTCGTCGTGAGTCGTTGGTTCATTCAATGTTTCAAAGTTGCCGCCCTGATCTACTGCAATATCCACAATAACGGAACCTTTTTCCATAGACTTGATCATTTCCTCAGTAACTAATTTAGGAGCTTTACGTCCTGGGATAAGTACTGAACCAATAACCAGATCTGATTCTGCAACAGCTTTTGCAATATTTGACGGGGTGGATGCCAAGGTTTGAACATCGCTGCCGAACATGCGGATCAGTTCACGCCTACGGTCTGGATCCAGTTCCAGTATATTGACATTCGCACGCATACCGACAGCCATACGTGCTGCGTTTTCACCTACAACGCCGCCGCCGATGATCGTTACTGTACCACGTTCGACGCCAGGGACACCCCCGAGCAGCAATCCTTTACCGCCTTGTTTTTTCTCAAGGTGATGAGCGCCTAATTGAACAGCCATACGCCCGGCTACTTCACTCATAGGCGTTAGAAGAGGTAAAGTTCCATCCTTGGTGACTGTTTCGTAACCGATCGCTGTAACTCCATTATCCACTAAAGCTTTTGTCAGTTCAGGCGCAGCTGATAAGTGGAGATAAGTGAAGAGAATAAGATCCTTGCGGAAATATTTGTATTCTTCTTTCAGTGGTTCTTTGACTTTCATTATCATTTCAGCGCTGTCCCAAACTTCTTTTGCTGAGTCGATCAGTTTTGCTCCACTTTCAGCATATTCTTCATCTGTAAAGCCACTGCCTTCTCCAGCACTTTTTTCAACTAAAACCTCGTGGTCTGCTGAAACTAAACGTTGAACGTTAAACGGTGTTAACGCCACACGAAACTCATTATTCTTGATTTCTTTAGGTAATCCGATAATCATATCTACAAAATCCTCTCTTTATTTTTATAAGACTAAAACGTAAGTCACGATCAGCAATATTCCGATTATCATAAACAGTATGGCTCCGATTCTGATCAGCAAAGGAAACCATTCGGGAAACCTCGTTCCTGATTTTTGTTTATTTGCATTAGTCACCCATCTATCAGAATACTTGAACGAAAAACACCCATAGACAATTAAAACTATTCCAATAACAATCAACATGGCTAGCTCCTTTTAGCGAATAAAGCTAAGGGATTCCTCATCAAAAATGTAAACGATCACGTTCTGTTCCCCTTGTAATCTCTCGCCAGCCATAAAAACCAGCCTGCAGTCCTCGAAGCAGCACTTCAGCTGACCCCATATTCGTTGCCAGTGGGATCTCATAAACATCGCACAAGCGGAGCAAAGCAGAAATATCCGGCTCATGGGCTTGAGATGTCAATGGGTCACGTAAAAAGATCACTAAATCCATTTTGTTATCTGAAATATAAGCACCGATCTGCTGATCTCCTCCAAGCGGTCCTGACTTGAAGCGATGCAGATCCAGTCCCGTTTCATCCATGATTCGCTTGCCTGTAGTTCCGGTGGCATATAAATTATGTTTATCCAAAATGTATTGATAAGCTTTAGCGATTTTTACGATATCATCTTTCTTTTTATCATGTGCAATCAATGCAATGTTCAACGTTTACCTCCCCCAAAAACAGAAACTTAAAGTTTATCCGTAATAATTATAACATAAAAGTCTAACAATCTTTAATAATAACCATTGGGCGATTTAGACCATACCTCATAAACCCTTTTACTTGTTTTAATAAAACACTAACGATACACTGAAGAAAGAATAATAAAGGAGGATATTTAGCCATGGCTAAAAAAATTGCAGCAGTACTCACTCACTTATTTGAAGACGTTGAATTCACTTCTCCTAAAGAAGAACTGGAAAAAAATGGACACACCGTTGAAACGATAGGATTTGAAGCTGGTGAAACCGTGGAAGGCAAAAAAGGGAATGCCTCGGTCACCATTGACAAAGGAATCGATGAAGTATCGCCGGACGATTATGATGCGTTATTGATTCCTGGCGGCTATTCCCCAGACAAGTTGCGTAAAGATGAGCGTTTCCTGAAATTTGTACGAGCTTTTGCAAACAACAAACCTATCTTTTCGATTTGTCACGCCCCTCAATTATTGATAAATGCTGAGGTTGTGGAAGGTAAGGATATCACGTCAGTCAGTCAAGTCGCTATTGATCTGAAGAATGCCGGCGCAAACTTCCTGGACAAAGAAGTGGTTAAAGATAAGTCCGGTCTGATTTCCAGTCGTACGCCAGATGACCTGCCTGCCTTTAATAAAGCGATCCTTGAATCTCTAAGTGAGTAAATTATAATCTATAACAGCTTAATCCTTAGTTATTTTTAAGGATTAAGCTGTTATGTTTTGGTAAAATTAAAGAGTGGAAAAATAAGTACACATTTCTTTTCTCCCCAAAAAGCTGGTACAGAAGGATCCCCCGAGACGTTTGTATCACCTTTGAAAAGAAGATTATTTGAGACCATTATTCATTCTCCCCGGATTGAATGGTTTTTCTCAAATGACATATATTAGACATTAGTCTTATCCCCAAAAGCACCTTTTCTAGAGGAAAAGGTGTTTTTTTATGTTTCTTTGTCAAAACGTGTCGATCAGAGACTTCGGGGTAGAAAACTAAAGTGCTTTCTACCATTTTTATGTTTTCGACTGGTCCCTGTGACTACATTTTTTAAACATAGACAGTAAAAGTCTTACCTTTATCACGCCTTCATCATAAATAATTCAAATTTATTTTCTATAATGAATTCATACCCACAACAACCAACTTATTTTATGGTAACCGCGCTCCTCCAAGCGCTGGTTTCCACTCCTTTTTTGACACTAGCTGCTTAGGCAGTTAGTGTTTTTTGTTGTTTTCAAATTTTTTATTTATTTTAGAAAAGTATGACTATTATCTATTTGCACTTTCGACCCCTACTGTCTATAATGAGATATGTTGGTATTTTTAGTACTGACCTTTAATTCTTTTAATGTTCGGTGCAAAGGAGAGCACAAATGATCGAATTCAATAGTGTGTCAAAAACGTTTCAAGAGATAACTAACACATTTCCTGCTTTATCGGATATCTCCTTCGCGATTCAAAAAGGTGAAGCCTTCGGTGTCGTGGGTGAAAGCGGTGCAGGGAAATCAACGTTACTTCGCCTGATCAATGCTCTGGAAAAACCTACGTCAGGTTCAGTGGACGTTGAAGGGATCACGCTTTCAACTCTGGAAAATAAACAATTAAGGCCCTTGAAGAAACGCATCAGCATGGTTTTTCAACAATTCAATTTGCTGAATAATAAGACAGTTGCTGAAAATGTGCGTCTACCTTTGGAAATACATAGTCATTCTGTGCACCTCACTGTAGACGAAGCTTTGAATTTCGTAGGACTGGAAGATAAAAAAGATCAGTACCCTTCACAACTAAGTGGCGGTCAGAAACAGCGTGTGGGGATCGCCCGGGCCTTGGTCACGCGGCCTGATATTTTATTGTGTGACGAGCCGACGTCTGCTTTAGATCAGAGTACGGCTGAAGAAATCGTTCAGGTCCTGAAGGAAGCACACAAGGCGTTCAATATGACGATCGTTGTCGTGACGCATGACTTGCCCGTTGTCAAGGCCTTGTGTCAACGCGTCGCGGTCCTGGAAAAAGGAGAACTTAAAACTATCCTCGATGTGAATCCGTCAACTGAACCGGCTGAAAACAAACCTTATCACGAACGTGCGATCGAGGTGTTGAGCAATGGTTGAAAACGTCAGACTATACCTCGAACGTGTCGCTGAATATCTACCGCGCATGCTGGAAAGTTTAGGCGAGACCGGCATCATGCTTTTCTTCGCCATGCTGGCAGCTATATTGCTGGGGATCCCTGTCGGTACGCTGCTTTATCTGACAAGTTCCGGCCGGCCGATGGAACACCGCCTGCTCAATCGTATCTTGAATGCGTTCGTCAATATTATCCGGTCTTTTCCATTCTTGCTTTTAGTTGTTGCCATGCAGCCTTTCATTCGTGAGGTTTATGGGCGCGCAACAGGCGACCCCGTTGCGGCTTCCTTTCCCATGGTCGTGATTGCGATCGCTTTATATGCGCGTTTTGTGGAGCAGTCGCTGAATGATATTCCTAGAGAGATCATTGAAACGGCGCAGTCCATGGGTGCAACCACCTGGCAGCTCGTTTGGAAATTTCTTTACGTCGAAGCACGCAGCAGTCTGATCGTAGGCTTTACAACGGCGGCCATCAGTTTCGTTTCCTATTCCACGATCATGGGCGTAGTCGGTGGAGGCGGGATCGGCGACTTTGCCATCCGCTATGGCTATCAGCGATATGAAACAGATATTATGTACACAGCAATCGTTCTGATCATTTTGCTGGTCGAATTATTCCAGTGGCTTGGTCTGAAACTGGCAAAAAGATTAGATAAACGCTAAATAAATCATTACTTATTATAAAGGAGACGATAATTATGTTTAAAAAAGGGTTATTTTTGAGTACGGCGGCTTTACTTCTGTCAGCCTGCGGGGCAGCAGATGACTCATCAGAAAACACTGCAAATGAAGGAACCGAGGAAAATACCGAAGAAACAGTCACGATCCGCGTGGCTTCTCACCTTCCGCCAATGACCGATGTGGTGGAACTGGCCGGAGATGCGATCGAAGACGGTTATGAAGTCGAACTGGTCGAAGTATCAGATAATATCCAGTATAACGAAGCGCTTTTGAATGAAGAAGTGGATGCCAACTTTGCTCAGCACGAACCGTTCATGGAAATGTTCAATAAAGAGCGTGACGGTAATCTAGTGGCGATCCAGCCCATTTATAATGCTATCGTCGGCTTTTACTCTCCAGTCTATGACTCCGTTGAAGACATCGAAGACGGCGCAGAAGTCGCAGTGCCGAGCGATCCGACCAATGAAGCGCGGGCGCTGGTGACGCTTGAAGAACATGATTTGATCACATTGGATCCGGATGTCAGCAAATCAGAAGTAACAGATACTGATGTGGTTGAGAATCCCTACAATTTCACTTTCACACATGTGGATTTACTGAACTTGACCGCTGCTTATGAAGATGGCGTGGAACTCGTATTCAACTACCCGACCTATATCGCAAACGTTGATTTAACACCGGAAGACGCTGTAGTCTTGCAAGCAGACGAAGAAAACCGTTTTGCCCAGACGCTCATCGCCCGTGAAGATAATCAGGACTCTGAAGAAATTCAAGCCTTGGTTGACGCCATGACCAGTCAGGAAGTGTACGACTTCTTGGATGAGTTATCCGAAAATGGTCACTTGAGACCCGCCTTTGAACCGGGAGAATAAACGCTGATGACGTGATGCCTTTAAAAAGACATGGATAGATGCATCGATATCAGAACATATAATAGCACAAAGCAGTTCGTGTACCTTTACGTATGGTATACGAACTGCTTTTTCAGTTTTAATCAATTGCTCTTGTTCATTTGTAATAAGTGCCGCTGTTTTTTCCAGACGCAACCAGATGTTTCTGGAGAACATTCCGTATTTTCCTATGGCTCAATTTATTTCCACACCAATCATCAATTGCGGCTGTGGTTACTTTATGTTGTGGAAACAAATAACTGAATTCTTTTGTATTATCAAAAATCAGTTCTTCTATCGTTATTTGCTTGTAGCAGACTTTGCAGTAACACGAACGTTGAGTAATGATCAGTTCAAACGATCCACAAGAACAAGATGCGCCAGCTTTTAAATCTTCGACATTGTATAGGGGGAGCTGTTTTTGAAAAAGGGACTCTTCCTTGTGCCTGTCGATGAGTTTATCGGCTAGATAGTGGCAGTGTTTTGTCAGTCGCTTACACTTGGCATTTAATTGGATTATATTTTCTTTGATTTGTGTCGAGAAAATAATTGGATCTTCCAGACTGGCATTGTATAGAGTAAAAGAATCATTAATAAATAATACGTTTGCTTCGATTCTATACGATCCACCCCATTCTTTAACCAGTTGACGCAAAAGTTCTTTGGTACGTTTGAGCTGAATTAAAGGATTCCTTATTTCCTGACCGCTTGTATAAGAAAGTTGGCCAAGTTCATTTGGAAATCGCCTTTAAAATTCTTTATCTCATATAAATAAAGTGTATCCGTAGTGATAATTAGTGCATCGATTTGAAATGTATTCCCTTTACTTTCTATCAGCAAATCATTTAGGACAAGAGCTTCACCGATAAGATATTTTTTTACAAGTGCGTCAAATTGTTCCTCTCCTTTAAAGCCTTTCTCCAGATTGATCAAATATCGCTTATCTGAATCGTTCAGCTTTGTCCTTTTATCTAAATAATTTAAACCAATGAGTAATTTTGACTTTTCTCTTTTTTTAATGATCTTCATCACTTCACCTCACTAATAATATTAGCCAAATAATAAAAAAATCATTATTTTTCTTGAATTTTTTTAAAGAACTTTCAAGAATGAACGAATAGGCACGTCTGCCTATTCGAGACCTTATTAGAGCTCTTGGAATTAGCTGTTTTTATGAGGTTCGTGGTATTGGAAGTCACATTCGGGACGGCTCATAGTTTTTTTCGGTTGAGTTTGCCGATGTGAGGGGTACATCATACAACTCAAGTGAATTGCTAGCTGAGTCTGCCGATGTGAGCCTTACATCACACAACTCAAATGAATCGCTAGCTGAGTCTGCCGATGTGAGGGATACATCATACAACTCAAATAATTTTCTGGCTGAGTCTGCTGAAGTTGAACCTACGTCTTATAAGTCGTCCTGAAAGACTGAATTAGTGAACTGATGTAAAGCATTCATACCTACCTCGAACACTAATAGAGGCTATTCATTCTCAAAAAGTATGAATAAATCCTCAAGTGTGAGCTTATTTTTCTCTTCTTCATTCAAATCCAGCTTTATTTTCCCGTTTTCCATCAGAATCAAGCGATTACCATAAGTCAATGCGTCTTCCATACGGTGCGTGATCATTAAACAAGTCAAGTCTTTCTCTTGGATCATCTGGTTCGTTAAAGTCATCAGACGTTTCGAAGTTTTCGGATCCAGGGCAGCAGTATGTTCATCTAAAAGCAATAGATCAGGCTTTGTCAAAGTAGTCATCAATAAACTGAGCGATTGCCGCTGTCCACCTGACAAGTGACCCGTCGGTGTATCGAGATGATCCTCAAGACCGTTGCCGACTGACGCACAAAGTTTTTCAAAGTCTTTCCGGTTCTCTTTCAACTTCCTCGGTAAAAAAGGCCGCTTCTTCCCTCTTTTTAAGGCCAGAAGAAGATTTTCTTCCACTGTCATGCGTGGAGCAGTTCCCATTTTAGGATCCTGGAAAACGCGTCCCACGAAACGTGCGCGCTTTTCTTCGGACCAATGCGTCACATTCTTTCCTTTGTAAGCAAGCTGGCCGCTCGTCACGGAAAGAGAGCCCGATATGCTGTTGAACAAGGTTGACTTGCCGGCCCCATTGCCGCCAAGTACTGTAATGAAATCCCCTTGTTCGATCGTTAAGTCGACATGATCCAATATCGTATTGTTCATGTCTGATTCGTTCTGGATCGTTTTCGTTACATCTTTCAATTCCAACAATTCTTTCAATGCTGTCCCTCCTCTTTGCTGATTTTAGACAAATTCAACCCTTTACGAAGCTGGGGCGTCATGAGGAATAATGCCAGGATCGTCGAACTGAAGATGCGGATATAAGTCGTATCAAAGCCTAACTGAATAACAGCTAGAAGAAGCAGCTGATACAGCACACTCCCGATGATGATCGTGATCAGTCGTTCGCCCAAAGTCACTTCTTTGAAAAGGACTTCTGCAATAATAATGGAAGCCAGGCCGATGACGATGATACCTATGCCGCCATTCACATCCGCATAGCCATTGTCCTGGGCGATCAGTGCCCCTGACAATGCAGTAATGCCGTTTGCAAAGACCAGTCCCAGAATCTTCATGTTATCCGTTTTTATCCCAAGTGAACGCGCCATCGATTCGTTGTCACCCGTTGCGATATAGGCTTGGCCTTTACTCGTATAAAAGAAGAACAGCAGAACACTTATGACTATAACGAGAGCGATTATGCCAACGACGATCACATCAAAGTAGTTCGGCAGGCCGGTAAACACATCGTAAAGTTTCGGATAATTCAGCAAGCTTAAATTCGGACGCTGCATGACAAACAGAATAACCGAATGCAGCCCCGACATGACAAGGATACCAGACAGGATGACAGGTATTTTCCCTTTAGTATAAAGAAGACCGGTCACAAGTCCCGCTCCCATCCCTGCCAGGATCGCCAGTAATGTTGCCGGAAAGGGAGGGATGCCCGATACGATCGCCGTAACAGCTACAGCCGCTCCGAGCGGAAAGGATCCTTCCACAGTTAAATCCGGAAATTTTAAAATTCGATAAGTGGTGAAAATGCCGATACCTAAGATGGTCCATAAAAAGCCTTGTGCGATTGCCGATATAAACATGTGCTGATTTCCTTTCTTAGTTGCCCGGTTCTATGATCGTTGCTTCATCCAGTAGTGCTTGTGGGATCTCTACACCCAGTAATTTTGCTTGTTGAGTATTGATCAGTTTATCTCCCTCGTTCAAAATATAGACGGGATAGTCACTTGGATCTGCCCCATCCAGTACTTCGGCAGCGATTCGACCGCTTTCAACGCCTGTATCCATCTGATTGATCCCTACTGTAGCCAGTCCGCCTTGAGCGATCATGGAATCAACCGTCGGAATAAGCGGCACGTCATAGCGATTCGCTTCTTTAACAACGGTATCAAAAGCACTGGCAATGGTATTATCCGTCGGCAAGTAGATCGCATCCACTTCCTGAGCCATCGTCGCAACAGTCTGTTTGATTTCGTTTGTACTGGACACTTTATAGATAACTGGATTCAAATCGTAGTCTTCCAATGTATTGATGGCACGCTCTGCCTCTGCTCGGGCGTTATCCTCACCTGAACTGTATAAGACCCCGATATCGGATGCTTCGGGAAGTATTTCCAGCACGATGTCAAGCTGTGCTTGAACTGGAGCCTGATCCTTGACGCCGGTAATATTTTTCCCGGGGGTTTCTTCTGAGTCAACTAAGCCGGCCCCTACTGGATCACTGACAGCGCCCATAATGATCGGAAGGTCATCCGTGGCATTCGCGAAAGCCTGGCTGGCTGGTGTTCCGATACCTATAAGGATATCAGCCCCTTCTTCGATCAATGACTGGGCCATTGTGTTCATTAAATTCTGATCGCCCTGGCCATTCTGGAAAATGATTTCAGCGTTTTCTCCCTCCACATAACCATTTTCCGACAGACCCTTTCTTGCTCCTTCAGTAATGGCATCCAGTGCAGGGTGACTCGTTGTTTGAAGGATTCCCACGACAACAGCCTTCTGCTCGTCAGTGTTTTCTGATATTTTTTCATTTACTTGGTCTTTATTTGAAGAATCGGCGCTATTTTCAGAATCGCCTATCGAAAAAGTAAATACCCCAACCAATAGTAAAGCAAGTGCTCCCAATACGATCATTAATTTTTTATTTTTCATTTTCTAACATTCCTCTCACATTTTAATTTTTTTATATCAACTTCCAGCGAACCATTCCCAGTCAGATAGCATCTGCATCAATCCTTTCTATGTAAAAAAACAACAGTCAAAACGGTTTGCTTTTCCCTTTTTCAAAAAATTGGGTAAAACAAAAAGGCAACTTCCACGAATATAAAAACTCTCGTCGTGGAAATTGCCTATATAAATAGCAAAAACCACACAGATGGTGTTGTCATCTATGTGGCGTAAACTCAAATAAAGCATCAGAAACAAGCCGGCATAGATACAAAATTTAGATTGATCTAAACGTTGTATCCATGAAAGAAAAAGATCCTATCATCTATACAACGATCTTCGCCAGCTTTGCCAAGCATTATTCAATTTATAAGAACCAGCAGATTGTGTATACATGCGAACCTCTCCTTCGTTTATCTCTAATGTATTTCTCATATTACAGAGTCTTTTGTCATTCGTCAACCATTAATCTCTGATTTGTGTGTTTTTTTGAAAAACCATTTTTTTAAAATATAAATCTATCCTCTGAATCCCACTCGTAAGGGAGCAGAATCTTACCCGGTCAACTCTGCTTGCTTCACTATTTTTTTAATGCGCCAGTCGACTAGCCACTGTGCTAGAAAGGATGTGCCTATAGCAGTAAAGCTTATAACCAGTTCATAATCACCGGTAAAGCGTCTGGAAAAAAACAACGTGATCAGAACTAGAAGCAGAAAAATTTTCACTACACTATTTATAATGAGTATTTTTTTGATCCTCTCGTCTTTGACCTCTTTTTCTTTCAATAAAGCAGCGACTTTTAATCCTCTGAACATTGTTACATAAGGCGATGCATAAGCTTTTTGGCTTGCCTTTCTCATACTGACAACTTCCAGCGAAAAAATTGCCAGCGTCAAAATAACAATAAAAACATCAACAAAACCCATGGATTTCTCTCCTTCTTCTGGAATCATTCCCTTTATCAGTAGTCTAAGCTTAGTTAAAAGTCTTGTTTGTGTCAATAATCAATTTACTGCCTCCAGATTCATGTTAAAATAAAACGTAACAGAATAAAAGAGGTGCAGAAACATGACTAAACAGAAAGTAGCCATAATCGGTGCCGGCATTGTGGGAGCTTCCGCCGCCTATATTTTAAGCAAAGAACCACACATCGATTTAACGGTTTATGACGAAGGAACAGGACAAGGAACCTCGGCTGCTGCAGGAATCATCAGCCCCTGGTTGTCTAAACGACGCAACAAGAAATGGTATAACATGGTCAAAGAAGGTGCGGCCTTTTATCCTGATTTTTTAAATAGTGTTATGGATGGTGAATCAGTTCCTTCCAGTGTATATAAACGCGTGGGAACACTCCTTTTTAAACATAAAGATAAACAGCTAAAAGAACTTTTTGACATCGGTTTGAAAAGACGAATACATGCGCCTGAGATAGGAGAACTTGCTATACTTTCTCCCCAAGAAATTAAAGAGTTGGTTCCAATCTATACTAAAAACAAGTCAGCGCTCTATGCTTCTGGAGGGGCACGGGTCGATGGTGAAAAACTTGTCGACCTCTTACTAAAAAAAGCAGTCAGTAACGGTGCCAGGTTGATACGCGAACAGGTCAAACTTGAACGCAATAATCACGCTTATGCCATTTCTTATGGTAGCAAGAAGGATTCAGCCGACACTGTCATTCTTGCAGCTGCAGCCTGGTTACCAAAACTACTGGAACCGCTCGGCTATAGTGTCGATGTCCGTCCACAGAAAGGACAACTGGTGGAAGTGGCATTGAATGGATATGAAACTGAGGATTGGCCTGTCATTATGCCTGAAGGTGAGCGAGACATTATACCTTTCGAAGGAGGTTCTGTTGTTATTGGTGCTACCCACGAAAATGATAAAGGCTTCGATTTGGAAATTGAAAAAGAAACATTGTCTGCCATGATCAAAGAAGCCTCGCATTCGTTTTCCGATCATTTCAGCAGCTCTTCCATTACATCTTATCGATCAGGAACACGCGCGTATACGTCTGACTTTGCTCCATTTATGGGGGAAGTCCCAGAGCTGGAAAATGTTTACGCAGCGAGTGGGCTAGGATCGACAGGGCTTACAGCGGGTCCCCTTGTGGGCAAATGTCTGTCAGAACTCGTTTTAAACAGAAAAACCTCATTGCCGCTTGAAGATTATCCAATCAATCAATACGTCAAAAAAACAAGGTAACTAAAAACCCCTCAAGAATGATTTTCTTGAAGGGTTGCTTTTTTCTTATTATCATTGACCTTTGGTATCGACTGGATTTCTGATTTCCTTTTTCGTCAAGAACAAACTGTATATGCCTAAGCTGAAAGCCAGTACTGCTAATCCTAACGAATATCCACCAATAACATCGGATGGGAAATGGACGCCTAAATAAATCCTGCTGATTCCGATCAAAGCGATGAGTGGGATGATGATGATAGTAGCAGGCAGAATCACTTTCCATTTAGAATAGGTTCGGATGATAAGAAAGAGTAAGGCGCCATACGCGATCATTGATCCCATCGCGTGACCACTGGGGAATGAATACCCGCCCTGTTCAATCAGAGGGTCGAAGCCACTCGGACGTTCCCGCTGGAAAATGAATTTCACGATCTGATTTAATGCACCGGCCCCCAAACTCACAGTGATCAAATACCACCAGGCTATTTGCTTGTTCTTCTTATAAAAGCCGGCATATCCTGATATAACAACGGTCAAGAGAGCAATAAACCAGCCGTCACCAAGTCGTGTAATGAAAATGAATACAGAATTCAACAGGGATTCTCTTTCCTCATAAAATTCAGTTCCGATCACTTGGTCGAGTTTGCCCACAAAGCCCCAGTCGTAAAAACTGATCCATACAAGCAGTAAAAAAGGGATCGTCATCAAAAGTCCTAAAGTAAAAAGACGTTTAGGTGTTCCAAAATGTTTCAATATAAAATTTTTTATGGTATCCATCTTTTCAGTCCTTTCAGGTAAGTCATTACTTCTATCATCTCTATTATCCTGGTAAATTTCAATCGATATGCATTTGTTTTCAGTTTCTCTCATTGACTTCAATGACCCAGTTGTGTAGAGTGAGTCAGGGAATCTTTAATATTAAAGATTGCTTCCCCAAAAATTGTCACTACTGACAGAAAATAGAGGGATATGAAATGAAAGTATTTGATTATGAAGACATCCAGTTGATTCCAGCTAAATCCATCGTCAGAAGCCGATCAGAGTGCGATACCAGAGTAACACTTGGAAAACACACCTTCGATCTTCCGGTCGTTCCGGCAAATATGCAGACGGTCATCGATGAGGCACTTGCAGTTTGGCTGGCTGAGAACAATTATTTTTATGTCATGCATCGTTTTGAGGAATATGCCAGAAAGGCTTTCATTGAAATGATGAAAACAAAGCAGCTGATTTCTTCTATCAGTCTTGGTGTCAAAGATTATGAATATGATTTTATTAAAGAACTGGATAAAGAAAATTTGATTCCAGATTATATTACTATCGATGTAGCCCACGGACATTCAGACCAGGTCATCGATATGATCAAACATGTCAAGAGTTTCTTACCACAGACCTTCTTGATTGCCGGTAATGTTGGGACACCAGAAGCAGTACGCGAACTTGAAAACGCGGGTGCTGACGCTACCAAAGTTGGGATCGGTCCTGGGAAAGTCTGTACGACAAAACTTAAAACTGGCTTTGGTACGGGAGGCTGGCAGCTTGCTGCACTTTCTTCATGCAGTAAAGCCGCAAGAAAACCCTTGATTGCTGATGGGGGTATCCGCACCCACGGCGATATTGCCAAATCCATCCGATTCGGTGCAACCATGGTCATGATTGGTTCATTGCTGGCTGGGCACGAACAGTCTCCAGGTGAAACGATTGAAATCAATGGAAAAACTTACAAAGAATATTTCGGTAGTGCCTCGTCACATCAAAAAGGCGAAAGACGCAACGTTGAAGGAAAAAAAATGCTGACAGAATATAAGGGTGACATAGCAGACACTTTGCTCGAAATGAAGCAAGATCTGCAGTCTTCTATTTCTTATGCCGGTGGTAACGATGTTGAAGCACTGAGAAAAGTAGACTATGTGATTGTTAAAAGCTCGATCATGAATGGCGAACATTATAATGCGAGCGGCATTGACATCCCAGACAGCTATGCTTCAAGCAATTTCAACGCTTAATTATTTTAAATAAAACACTATCAGCCTTTATTGCTGATAGTGTTTTTATTTTTTAAACAATTCAACGACAATAACAATGATCATATACAAGAATGCAATAAATAAGGCGATAAACAGTGCCCAAAAAGGCAGGTCGATAAATAGACTCAACAACAAATAAATGATCAGCGTAAAAAACGGCACGGTGACGATCGTTTTTGGATCGATATCCATCATTTAACCTTCTCACTCTGTTTTCTGATTGATTTCACGGATCGTTTGCAGTATCTGCTGGACGCTGTCTTCTACGACTTTGTTTTCGATAATTAAGTCAACATCATCCGGCGGGGTCAATTCATTGATCGACCGGCTGAACTCTATTCGATCTGAGATCTTGCTTTCTTTGTCGCCTCTGGCTCGCATGCGTTTTTTCATTTCTTCTTCAGAGACGTGAACAAAAACAACAAAGGTTTCATCAGGATATACTGCCTGCATCGCTTTTGCTCCGTTTTTATCTAAAGAAACATGAACGATTGGGTGGTGGATCAATGCTTTTTGCACTTCAGCTTTGGTGAGACCATAGAGATTGCCATTATAGATGGTCTGTTCAATAAAATTATCCGGATCCAAATCTTCCTTGTTTCTAAAATAATAATCTACCCCGTCAATTTCTCCTTCACGCTCTTTACGTGTGGTCGTCGTGACAAGTTTAGGATAGCCTAACTTGGAAAGCTCTTCTCCTAACGTTGTTTTACCACTACCGCTTGGTCCTACAATTACAATGATCCGTTTTCCCTGCATCACTATCCTACCTTTCTTATCACTTATTTAGTTTTGCCTTATAACTCGTCCTTTTTCGCTTTATATTTTAACCACCTAAAGTAACATCCGTTTTCTGGTACCAGGACAGCGCTTCATGCAGATGATCTTCTTTGTAATCCGGCCATAGATCATTGAACACATAAATATCTGAGTAAATCGACTGAACAGGTAAAAAGCCACTTAATCGACGGCGTCCGCCCCATCTTAAAATCATATCCATCCGGGAAACATCACGGGACGCAATCATTTTTGTGATATCAACTGAGGTTTCTTCGGTTGTTTCCTTCAGTGCATGATTTAAATCCCAATTCCAGCCATAATTGACCAGAAAATTCACTTTCATTATGCCTTCTCCAAATTTTGTCCGCTTATTTGCATAAGGAAGCAACTCTTTTGGGAAAACTTTGGAATCTGTATTACCTAAAACAAGTAGATCCGCATCTTTTCCCTTTAAGGCATTGACGGAGTCTACACATGCTTTTTGAAAAGCCTTCGTCTGAAGTGCGGGCCGTTTGACATTATCCATGGTAAATCCATAATAAGTCATTTCTTCCACGCCCATCTCAAGACAAGCTTCATAAAGTTTCATACCGGGTCCAATACCATGATCGTACCCATCCTGTTTCTTCATCCCCTTAGTAACAGCCCAGCGTCTATTTCCATCTGGGATAACACCAATGTGCTTGGGTAAGCGTTTGTATTTCACCATTTATCTATCCGTCTCCTTCTAATTCAAACTTCAGACACTTGTAAAGTTTTGTTAGTATTATCATACCGTTTTTAACCTCTATTCATCAACTATATCGCTAGAATTCCCTTAGATATTTCCTTTATCATCTTAAAAAGTTAAAAAATGAATGGTTGCCTAACCAAAATAACCCGGCACGACTTATCAATGGATAAAACGTACCGGGTTTATTTTTATAACTTATTCGATTTTTTACAGAGAATAATTCTTTGCGTCGAACAAAAAGGCTTCCCGGTCTTTAGCGGGTACCATTGAGCCGCCGGTTGCCCAGGCTAGATGCGTGGCTTGTTTCATTTTATCTTTAAGTTTATTTTCTTCTATATAAGACTGACCATCTTTAGATTGAATCAGACGGTGCGCACCGATGATTCCGGCAACGGCTGCCGGTTCAAGAAAAATACCTTCACTCGTGTACAATTGAGACAATAATGCTTTGAAGTGTTCATCCTTGAGTGTGTAGCCTCCGCTGAAGAATGTCTGCATGATTTTTGATACTAGACCAGACGTTCTCGGAACAGCTAAACCATCTGCAACTGTTGATCCGCCTAAGCCAAAATCAAAGACAGACAAGGCATCATACTGCTGAGTCATCAGACCAATCATCATGCTGGGCATTTTTGTCGGCTCGGCAAAGAAACAATGGACGTTGTCACCAAAAGCTTGTTTCAAACCAAAGGTCACGCCACCGGGAGACCCTCCGATACCACAAGGAAGATATACAAACAATGGATGATCTGAATCAACTTTGATCCCTGCCTTTTCCACTTGTTCTTTCATACGGAAGCCGCCGACAGTGTAACCTAAAAACAGGTCGACTGAGTGCTCGTCATCAACAAAATAACTTTTAGGATCAGCATCTGATTGAGCACGGCCTTTTTCTACAGCTTTAGAGAAGTCTGTATCGTGTTCAATCACTTCTACTCCAATGTTCTTTAAATACTCTTTCTTCCAGCCTTTCGCTTCGACTGACATGTGTACAGTTACGTCAAAACCTAGTTGCCGCCCCATTGTTCCGACACTGATCCCTAAATTCCCAGTCGTCCCGACAGTGATATTAAATCCCGAAAAGAACTTTTTCACTCGATCACTGGCAAATACTGCATAATCTTCATTCGTATCTTTTAGATAGCCGTGTTCGAGTGCCAGTGTTTCTGCATGTTTCAGCACTTCGTAAATTGCTCCTCTAGCTTTGATCGTTCCCGATATCGGCAGAAGATCATCACGTTTCAGCCACAAACGCCCCGGAACTTCTTCATTCAAGGTTTCATCTAGATATTTTTTCATTTCTGATATTTCTGATACTGGAGATTCAATAATGCCTTTTAAATCTGACGTTTCAGGATAGGCTAATTCAATAAAGGGTGCAAAACGCTCGAGTCGCTCTTTTGCATCTCGGATATCATCTTTGGAATAGTCAGTTTCTGCTGTTGCTTCTTCAGCAGGCATCCTCATGGTGTTTTTCCAGAATACCTCTTCATTTTGTTTTATTTTATTTAACAAGGGTGTCTTTTCAATTAATTTACTCACATCTTTGTCCGTCATTACTGGCTCCCTCTCTATTTTTATTATTTTAAATCGTATTCAGCTCTACTATTATAGCATACTACATTAAACTGAAAAATAATCGGTATTGCCTTCTAATCAGAAGATAATGTAAAAAATTACAAGTACGCTAAAATTATTTTTTAGGAATATTTTCTTCATCATATGTTGCTGTCAGATATTTTATAGATTGATCAATCAGTTCTTTCAGTACACTTATATCAATATCTGCTAACTTGTTTACATACACACACGCTCTACCTGTCTTATGTTTGCCAAAGATTCTCAATAATTCATCACGCTTGTCAAAACCAGTCGGAAAATACAGACTGATCCGGGCTTTTCGGGGAGAGAATCCCACCAGTATTGCATCTCCTTCATGTCCCGATTGGTATTTATAGTGGTAAGCCCCATATCCGATGATGCTCTTCCCCCACATTTTAGGTTGCATTCCTGTTGTTTCCGTAAAAACATCTAAAAGTTTAAAAGCATCTTCGCGCTTTCCTGGATGTTCGATTGCTTCAATAAAAGACACCACACTTTTATCTGTCGGTTGCGTTTTAAGTTTATACATTTTTACACCTTCCGTTGTTTATTTTAATATAACATTTCATCTAGTAAAAAATAAATCAATACACGAAATCCATTAGCAATTAGATGAAATAATCGTTATACTAAGCGTATTGAAAAGAACTTTTCAGGAGAAGGAGTGATCAGTATGCAGAAGTATCCTGTGGCACGGATTGTAGATATTTGCGTTGAGGCAGGAAGAGTGATGCTAGAAAACGGAGCTGAAACTTATCGGGTAGAAGATACTCTTTACCGGATAGCTAAAAGTTACCAGTTTGATAATATCAATGTTTTCGTTGTGCCCACTGCTGTAATTATCACGATCCAGGATGATGACGGACAGGATTATACCGAATTGCTGCGGATGAATGATCGAAATACTAACCTGGAAAAAGTATCGATGGTCAATGATTTGTCCAGACAGTTAGCTAAAAAACCATTGCCTCCTGAAAAGGTCAACAAAAAACTTGCCAATATAATAAATACGCCGACTAACTTCACTCGTTTCCAGAGGAATATCGCTATGGCCTTCGCCTGCGGAGGATTCACTCTCTTGTTTGGAGGTTCTTTCATGGATGTCCTTCCGGCTTTCATCGCTGGTGGCCTTGGTCATTACTTGTTCGAAGTTGTAAACAACTGGACAAATGTTAGTTTTTTTGCTGAAATGGTCGCTTCTTTTTTTATCGGCCTTATGTCTGTCATATTCGTCCGGCTTGGTTTTGGACTAGATGAGAACGTCATTATCATAGGCAGTGTGATGTCACTGGTACCGGGTATGGCTATCACAAACAGTTTCAGAGATTTAATGGCGGGTCATTTACTCGCTGGCGTCGCTGTTCTAGCCAAGGCTTTGATTACTGCAGGTGCTATCGGTATTGGTATAGCCATCGTTCTTGCATTTTTATAAGGAGGTAAATTCATGACCGTAACATATCTTACTTATCTGCTGGCAGCTTTTGTTTCTACTTTTGGCTTTTGTGTCATGTATAATGTTCCGACACGAACGCTTCTGGCTTCGAGCATTTCCGGTGCTGTGGGCTGGCTGGTTTTTTATATTATCGCTTATCAGTTTGAATTGGTACTCTTTATCGGTGCGGGTGCAGCCTCGTTCCTCATTGCGTTTTTGAGCCAGTGGTTCGCCAGGCGTTATAGGATGCCCGTCATCGTTTTTGCTGTTCCGGCAATTATTCCTCTCGTTCCAGGGAGCTCAGCTTATTCTATGATGCGTGCTTTTATAGAGGGAGATTCAGAAGCTGCACTGTTATTTGGCACAGAAACATTTTTAATATCAGGGGCTATCGCTTTAGGACTTTCCCTTAACAGTGGTTTATTTCAAGTTTTTTCCAGTCGGGCGTTTGGACGACGGGAAAAACGTTACTTACCTTGAACCTTGTTCAGTAAAGTTGTTTACCAGCACAGAAAAAGTGGAGGAACAGTCTAATAGACTGTTCCTCCACTTTTATTATTTATCTAATATAATTTGCCGGGTTAACTGTTCTTCCATTTTTATATACAATAAAGTGTAAGTGTACGCCTGTTGATCGGCCGGTTGTCCCCATGATACCTAATTGTTGACCCTGTGACACGTTCTGTCCGACAGACACGTTCAATCCATTCTGCATGTGTGCATAGAGGGAACGATAACCGTCTCCATGGTCGATGATGACTCTGTTGCCATACGTACCTGAATACGACGCAGCTACCACTCTACCTGACCTTGCAGCTCTGATTGGTCCGCCGCCAGCGATATCTAATCCATTATGGAAAGACCCGCGTGCGCCCGTGACTGGGTGAACACGATACCCGTAACTTGAGCTGAAATAACCACTTGCCGGACGCAACCAGCCACCATTAGATGATGAGCTTGACGTTTCAGCTTGTTCTTTTTCCTTCTCAGCTTTGGCTGCTTCTGCGGCTTTACGTTCTGCTTCTGCCCGTTCAGCGGCTGCTTTTCGAGCAGCTTCTTTTCTTGCTGCTTCAGCGCGTTCTGCAGCTGCTTTGCGTTCTGCTTCTCTATTTTCAGCTGCACGTTTATCTGCGGCTGCTTTTTCTGCCTGACGCTTTTCTTCTGCACGTCTTTCTGCGGCAGCATCTTTTTTCTGCTGTTCTTTTTTAGCATTCTTTTCCTGTTTTTGAACAACTTGAGCAGCTTTCACTTCTTTATCTTTAGCTGCTGCTTTAGCATTTTCTTTTTCACGTTCTTCTTCCAAGCGTTTTTCTTCAGCAATTCGAATAGCTTCCAGACGCTTTTCTTCAGCCAGACGTTCCTCTTCCAATCGTTTCTCTTCAGCGATACGCTCTTCTTCAGCTTTGATGTCTGCATTTAGAGCCATCGTTTCCTGGGCCAATTCAAACTGTTCACTGACAAATTGTTCTTTTTCAGCAGCATTCATTTGATAACGTTCAGCTACATACATGATTTCATTATCGAGTTCCGTCTGCTGAGCGGAGAGTTCTTCACGATTAGCTTTTACTTCGACTAACAATGTTTCTACTTGTTCTTTTTCCATCTGAATTTTCGACTCAGCTTCAACAAGCGCATCCTGATCACGCTTTTGGTCTTCGATTATTGTCTGGTTGGCTGAGACAAGTGTACCAATAATACCCATTCGACTAATTAAATCTGAAATATCTTCAGCCGATATAATCATATGTATGATATTCGTCGGGTTCCATTTCGTTTGGGTCGCACGTGCTTGTGTCTGCAATTTTTCATTTCTCAACTCGATGGCTTCAGTCAATCGTTCGATTTCTTTATTCAATTCTTTTATTTCTTTATTTTTTTCTTCTAATAAACCTTCTTGTTTTTCAACGTCTTTTGATAATTCTTCAATGGTTATTTGAAGAGACTGGATATTTGTTTCCAGTTCCTGTCTTTCCTGTTCCAATTCATTCATTTCGGATTCAGTTTCTTCAATGACAGAACCTAATTCTTCTGAACGGTTTTCAATAGTGTCTTTTTCTTTCTGCAATTCTTCTAAAGTTTCTTCAGCGTAAGCGACATTACTCACCATAGGAGCAGCAGTTGTTAACAGCATTGAAGAGACGAGACCGATGATCATTTTATTTTTCAAGTGATTTCCTCCATCATGTCATATTTTTCCGTTACAATAGGCTTTTAATTAGTTTAGTGTTTTCTAACTTAGACCAATAGTACCATTCTTTAAGAAAGGTTAAAATCAATAGTCGATTACAGTTATATTACACTTTGTTTTAGACAAACTTTAGACAAAATTAACTTCAGTTATTTATAACTGTGAAAATCATTTCATTTCACTTCATCTTCGTAAACCAGTTCAATATAAAAAACGCATCTGCTTTGGCTATATATTTTTGGCCAAAACTGATACGTTTATAAATTTTTTAAGACTTTTTATTTTAACAAAAGAGATACTCCTAACAGCAATCGAAAAAAGCTTCCTACTTATGACTATTAATTGGATAAACTAATCCATCTCTTTCAGCATACTGACATACCTTCTTTCAATAAGATATGTGACAATGAGTTTGAGACTCAGATATGTCGGTGTCGCAATAAGTGCACCAACGATGCCGAATAGATTGATCGAAACCAGGACTACAATAATGACTGTAAAGGGATGGATGGGCAATTTCGTTCCCATAATGTAAGGCGTCACTAAATTTGACTCGATCTGTTGCATAACGACGGCAATCAAAAGCGTTTTTAAAACCAGCGGCAAACTAATCGTCAAAGCGACAATCACAGCCGGCACTGTTCCTATAATTGGACCAATAAAGGGAATGAGATTAGTCACTAAAGCAATAACTGCGAGCAAAAAGGCATAAGGAATGCCAATGAGCAAGTAACCAAAATACATCAGAATACCTAATATGATCGCAACAATCATTTGTCCACTAATATAAGTAGCCAGTGTCTGATCGATTTTCACCGCTACTTTGTCCTGTGCTTTTCGCTCTTTTTTGTACTGTTTAGCTAGATGTTCCTGCCATGCTTTCTTTATAAGTGAATCATCTTTCATTAAATAGAAAAACGAAAGAAAGGTGAGCAGCACTTGGGAGCCGATACTGCCGACACTAGAAAACAGATCCGGTAAGCGTCTGGAAAATGAAACCACTTTACGCTGGAACCAGTTTACTGCATCATTAAACAGATCTTCGGCTGGTAAATACCGGTCTATAAGTTGATACAGCGTTGCATTTGACTGAGAGATCTCAGAAAAGTTTAAACTTGTTGCCAGTTGAATGGCCTGTTCATATACAACCTTGAACACAAAGAACAAGAGAAAGCCGAAAATCACTAAAAATAATGTCAATGATAAAAAGGCAGCTAGACCATCTTTACCTGTTTTTTTGAACAACCACTGTTTGATGGGACGGAAAGCATAATAAAGATACGTACCAAATATAATCGGTATCAGTAAGTAAACTGCTACACTGAAAACGGGATAAAAAGTATCAGATAATAAGCTTAGTAAAAAGACAGCTAAAAGAATCAAGACGACATTGATCAAACGTCGCGTCAGTTTAGAGTGGACCATGGCAAACTCCTTTTATATGTGATCAAACCGGTAAAACGTGAACTTAGTTACTACCGCTCTCTCTACTTTAACAGAATTTTTTTATCTTGCCACTATAAAGTAAAACGGGTCACTAATGAGTTACAGACTTTTTCAAAAAAGCGCCACTTTTATTACTGTTATTTGATCAACCTCTGTATTCTATAGCTAATCCTTTAAGAAAATTCCGTGCATATCTGTCGCCGCATTCCTGATAATTACGGTGATCTTCTTTTCTCAAAACAGCACTCAATTCACCTTTGGAAATATAAACGTCAGCTTCTTCAAGAATATCGAGCATGTCTTCATTCTTGAGTTTCAAAGCGACTTTCATTTTTTTAAGTAAAATATTATTGACGTCTTTGTCATGTTTTAAGGCGTAAGTCATTTTAACAGGCTCACCAGATTTGGTCAGTTGTCGGCCCCTCTTGTAGACGATCAGACCATTAAGAAACGATTCAAACAAGCGATTACTACATTCTTTCTTGTAGTGGTTCTCTGAAAAGTTATCGTTGTTTTCGATATCACTTTCATCCTTTTTAGTTAAAAGATAGCGGACGTCGCCTACTGTCATATCTGCTTCTCCCAATTTAAATATTTCCACCATTTCTGCATCCTTTAAATCCAGTGCGTACCGCAGCCGCACCAATCGGTCATTGTTATTCATTAAATCAGCACCTTTCTGATAAACTCAATCTACATGAGCTCTTTTCTTTATACAGTATACCGGGAACGACTCAAGATATAAAACTTAATATTTATCCAGCTACTAAAGTTCTGTTCGTTAGGTTGATATTGTTAAATTTAGACTTAATAAGAAGAAATCAGCTGATACGAGTCTCAAATGTTGTTATCTTAAGGAGTTTTTCCTTTTTTTCCAACCACTTCTGAAGCTAACTGATTATCTTAAGCAGTACTCGTTTGTTTTCATTCACTTCTTAAGTTAGACAAATATCTTAAGAAGTACGTGCCTTTTTCTATCTCACTGCTTAAGAAAACATTCTATATAACGAAATCTCAATAAAATAATCATCATAAATGATCAGTACATCCTGTTATTTAAAAAAGCACTGACAGAATCGATAATAACGTCCGATTCATCAGTGCTTTTATTGTTAAAATGACATGTTCAGTTGATTTTTTGTTAGACTAAATTTCTACCGTTTGTTTCAATGACTTTTTTGTACCAGTTAAACGATTTTTTCTTTTTTCGTTCCATAGTCCCTGAACCGTCATCGTGCTTATCGACATAAATAAATCCGTAGCGTTTGGAGTATTGACCTGTCGAGGCACTGACAAGGTCGATACATCCCCAGCTTGTGTATCCAATCAAGTCGACGCCATCTTTGACTGCTTCGCCCATTTGTCTGATGTGTTCACGTAAATAATCTATGCGGTAATCATCCTGGATGGTTCCGTCTTCTTCAACTTTGTCATAGGCGCCTAAACCATTTTCAACGACCATCAAGGGTTTCTGGTAGCGGCCGTATAGTTCGTTCAATGCAATGCGCAGGCCCACGGGATCGATTTCCCATCCCCAGTCACTGGCTTCCAGGAAGGGATTCTTAACCCCACTGATCAAATTGCCTCGTCCAATGTCATCTGCTGAGTTCTCTTTCTTATCTGTACGTGACATATAGTAGCTGAACGAAATAAAATCAGCTGTCCCGTTTTTGATCGTTTCCAGATCGCCGTCTTCCATAGTGATAGAAATATTGTTTTCTTTAAAATAACGGTCAATAAAGTAAGGATATTCACCGCGGACTTGTACATCACTATAGAAAAAGTTGAACAGGTCTGATTCTTTACGTGCATGCATAACATTTTTTGGATCTGAATCAATTGAGTATACAGGTGCATAAATCTTCATACAGCCAATCTGTGAATCAGGAATAATCTCGTGTCCTTTTTGAACCGCACGGGCGCTTGCAACGAATTGGTGATGCAGTCCCTGATAGCTTTCCTGGAGACGTGTGTCCTGATTTTCAGGAGAGAATCCTAATCCAAGTAATGGGATGTGGGTTGTGCCGTTGATTTCATTAAATGTCAGCCAGTATTTCACTTTATCCTGATAGCGAGTATATATTGCTTCCACGTAACGGTCAAAAAACTCAATTAATTTACGGTTTTTCCACCCGCCATATTTTTTGATCAAGTGGAGCGGCGTTTCGTAGTGAGCGATCGTTACAAGTGGTTCGATATCATATTTGGCTAGTTCATCGAATACACGGTCATAAAAAGCCAGCCCTTCTTCATTCGGTTCCATTTTGTCGCCTTTTGGAAAAATACGGCTCCAGGCAATACTTAAAGGAATGATGATCAGTAAAGTCAAGGAACTAAGAATAACTTAACAACGTCTGGTATTACTTTTTTCAACCATCTCTCAACTTTTCCAGCAAAGTATGTTGCAAAAATAACCGGAATAACTGATGATGAGTAACTCATCAAAATAAACGGGACACCCATGAAAGTAATATAAACTGGTGATTCAAACAATGTGCCCGCAAAAAGCGTATAAAGCACTTCACCGCTGGATATGCCTGACAGCGCCGGATAGACAAGAGAGGCACCAATAGCCATACCTACAAACGGTTTAACATTAAATTTCTTGGCTGATGTATACCCTAAAAAGATCGGCAGGAAGTAAAACAGTGAATCACCGATGGCGTTTAGGATCTGATAAGTACCAGACGCTTCTGTCAGTAAACCGAATGAAAGACTAACGCATTAAAACCTTTGATCATACCTGTTGCAGCCAGTACACCAAGGAAAGGCGTGAAGATAGCTTAAATAGTATCGATTGCGCGACTGAGTAAACTCTGATCAGAATCGTTGGAATCGTCTTCCGGAGACTGAGAAGTGCTTGTCTCGAATCCTCCCTCTTTTACTACTGCTTCAAACACATCGGGCACGTGATTACCGATGACTACCTGATACTGTCCTCCGCTTTTCATGACGGTGACAACACCATCCATATTTTTCAAGACCTCTGTATTCGCTTTCCCTTCATCCTTTAATTTGAAGCGTAAGCGAGTGATACAATGAACCACACTTCTGACGTTTTCTTTCCCTCCAACATTTTCAACAATTTTTCTTGCGAGTTCTTTATATGCCATTTCGTTTCCTTCTTTCTTTCAAATTTTTAAAATAGCCTAAA
>NZ_BJUY01000025.1 GCF_007988865.1 Alkalibacterium kapii
AAAAAAGCAGATCCGTATTATAAATGCAGATCTGCTCGATTATTAGTATTTTAAGCGCTCAAGTAAAAAATCAGTTATTCTTAATATACAACAATTCGAATAAGGACTGACTGAGTTGTTCTTCTTCCAATTCATTGATCAATGAAAGGAGAGCAAAGTCAGTTAGATCACTATTGAAGGCATTAAGCAGGTCGTCTTTCAAAAAATAACCGACTTGTGCTTTGTCCAACCGCTTAAAGAGTTCCTCACTGATATCCTGATGCTTCACTGCTGCAAAATTTTTAAACGTCAGTGTTATATCCTCATCGTTGTTTGATACAAGTTTGATTGTTGTCCGGTTCATCTCTCGATCAAATTTTTCTTCAATAATTTCCGCGTGCTTAATGTCACTGACTTCCACTTTTTTGGAAGCGTTGAAATGAATCACATGTTCTCGGTCAGCTGGTAAGATTTCCTTATTACCTTTCACATTTAAATGCAGCGTCTGCGCCATAAAATCGAGTTCAAATTGAGTAACAACTCTGTGATTTTCTTGGTCCTCGATCAAATCAAAAGAATTATATGCCCCAGGATAAATCATCCATTCTATATTTTCTGGAAGCTCATGCGCAGGTGTTTCGTTTGGTGTTGGATCGAGTGGTAAAATACTTCCTGCTTTAGCAAACACAGGAATCGTAGTCTCATCTCTAAAGAGCTTCAGTTCCGACTTTCCTTTGTAACGGAAGTTCGTAAACACATCAAACCATTGCCCTTCTGGGAAGTAAAAGACTTCGCTCCCGTAAAGTGTTTCGTCGTCTTTCTTACTGGTGATCGGAAGGACAAGCAGTTCACTTCCGAAGAAGTATTCGTTTCTAATATTATAAGCAGAATCTTCATGTGGGTATTTATAGTAAACAGGTTGCACAACAGGGATCCCTTTTTCACTATTTAAAACATTCAGCGTATATAAATAAGGGATCAAAGCATGTCTCATGCGTAAAAATGTCGTCATGTTCTGCCTTATTCCGATACTGTACTTCCAGGGTTCTTTACTTGAAAAGGCACTGTTGGAACTGTGCAGACGATTGATCGGACTGAACACACCGAACTGGAACCACCTAAGCGCCAGTTCTTCGTCTTTGTATCCTTTATAGTGTCCACCAATATCGTGACTCCACCACGTGTAGCCGATGTTTGACGACGTGGCGGTTAAATAAGGCTGGAACTTGAGAGAATCCCAAGTAATCACAGCATCACCTGAAAAACCGACAGGATACCGATGACTTCCGGGACCACCGTATCGCGACAAAATCAATCCGTCTTTCCCACGATCTGTCATATCTTTGAAATGATAATGATTCAAAAGCCATAAAGGATCGATATCACTGCTGCTGAATTCACCCTGCTGCCAATCTATCCACCAGAAATCAATACCCTGTTCTTCCATAGTATGGTGAACGTCTTCAAAGTATACTTGTCTAAAATCGTCATCCATCAAATCAAAATGAGCAGGTTCTTCTATTTCCGTATTCAGATCAAGTTTTTCAGCGACGACTTCATACTGCTCTTCAAATGCACGGATACCATCTGCCGGATGGACATTCAATGTTACAGCCAGATTTTTGTCTTTGAGTTCATTTAAAAAGTGTTCCGGATCTGGGAACAGTTCTTTGTTCCAGGTATAACCTGTCCATCCACTTCCATATTTTGAAGGGACATCTGTCAAATGCCAATCCATATCGATAACGCTGACCGATAAAGGGATGTCGTTTTCTTCAAATTTATTTATAAGCTCAAGATAAGACTGATCTGTATATTTCCAGTATCTGCTCCACCAGTTTCCTAAGGCATAGCGCGGCAATAATGGCGGGTGTTCTGACAAACGGTAAAAATCCTGGATCGCTCTCAAATACTCTCGTCCATAGGCAAAGAAATAAACATCCGTATGTTTGTGTTCATTTACCTGGATATTATCTTCCTTGTCAAAGACAAAAGATCTGGAATCGTCCAAAGCAGCATAGCCGTATTTGGAAACGATACTCTCTTCAAGCTCCGCTTCCCCATCGACACGGTCCACGGTTCTAAGGGCGCCTTTTAAAGTGGGGATGGGTTGGCCGAAGTACCATCTGTTTGTGTAATTCGTATAGTTGTATCTCACATCTATCGAGAGATTCTTTGGCGAGAATTCTTTTTCTTTTACATAACGTAAATGGAAAGAGTCCGTCAAGATTTCAATCATACCCTCGGTTTCTTTTAATTCAAAGTCTACTTCTCCTAGATCTCTGTTTTTGATGATTTGAGTCGGTCTGTCCTCGAATATTCCTTCTTCTGAATATTCCATACGCAGTAATTTACTCGTCAGCACAGTGAAACGATACGTCTTTCCTCTTATCACATTTTGCTTTTCATTAATGGTTGTCATATGTACCTCCCGTATTTTGTTTTGAAGCTCGTTTTATTCTATCTAATTTTTTCAAAAATAAATAATAAGTTGCATACATGATCAATGCTTCCCCAAAAAGTAGAAATAATATATAACTTACTGAGTACACTATATAATGGAGTAAAGTAAATATCATAAAGTTGACTAATGCAAATAATGGATATTTAGCAATAAAAAGTAAAGATTGCCTAAAC
Source organism: Alkalibacterium kapii (assembly GCF_007988865.1). Classification (GTDB taxonomy): domain Bacteria; phylum Bacillota; class Bacilli; order Lactobacillales; family Carnobacteriaceae_A; genus Alkalibacterium; species Alkalibacterium kapii. Next base: position 2,617 of record NZ_BJUY01000025.1, read on the forward strand.
TTCCAGTACAACGTCATATTGAAATGCGCCTCGAAAAAGAGCAGACACAAGGTATTCATTGATAAATAAATAAAAAAGACAGCTAATATCATGACAATGATCAAACTTGTTGTATAAGACAAATACACAAGATAGCCAATAGCCGTTGCGAGGCCTGTATAAAATACTCCGATAATAAAACTGTTTTTATACCCTTGTTTTAAAAACTGAAAGAAGTCAAAAAACTTAAATTCCTGACTTTCCAGAAGATAATTTCTTGTAGTGCTTATCAGAGCATTTGTCGTAGGGAAAAACACTAATGGGAGCAGTAATGTCAATAAGGGAATCAGGGTCAACAAGTTACTGAACTCAGTTGTCAGATACAATTGAATTGCCAGGATAACTACGGGTATATTTACAAGAAACCAGAACACGTTGATCAGAGTAAATTTCAGAATCAAAATAGATAATTCATATAACACAAGATAAATTTTTTCGAGCACAATTAGGCCTCCTTCCTCTACCGCTATCTCACCATATATACTAAAAAGCATGGGAAAAGCTGCAGCACAACTATTCAAAATATAAATAGTCTGCGACAGCTCTCTCTAGAAACATGCTCTTATTTAATTGCTCCTTCTGTCACGCCTTCAACAATTACCTTTTGAGCACTGAAATAAAAGATGATCACAGGTATGATAGCAATCGTTAAACCAGCCAGAGCGAGATGCCACTGTCTTGTGTATTGGCCGAAAAAGTAAAACATACGGATCGGTATCGTTTCGTTATCCCGGCTTAATACCAAGGACGGTAAGAGATAGTCGTTCCAGATCCAAATCACATTCAAGATAGCTACCGTCACTGAAATCGGACTGAGGAGAGGAAAGACGATTTTAAAGAAAATCTGATATTTACTTGCCCCATCCATTATGGCCGCTTCATCCAGTGATATCGATACACTCGTCATGGCGCCATGATATAAAAAGATCGCTAAACTTCCACCAAAACCCAGGTACATAAATACCAGACCAACACGGTTCAGCATGTCCACTTGACCAAAAATCGCAGTCAGAGGTATCATGACCGATTGAAATGGGATCAGCATGGCCGCAACAAAAACAAGCAGGATCACATTACTTAAACGACTCTTGTTTCTGGCTAATGCATAACCAGCCATTGATGAAAAAATGATGATGACTGCAACACTCACCACAGTAATAAGTAATGAGTTGAAGAAAGAGCGTATAAAATTCAAGTCATCAAAAGCCTTGACATAGTTCGCAAAATTTAAAGAATCAGGAAGTGTGAGCACGTTTGCAAATATTTCTCTAGGCACTTTGAAACTGTTGACCAGCATCAAGTAAAAAGGCGAAAGCCATATCAGTCCCAAAATAACACCTATTATCTCAAGGATTAAATATTTTCTTCTGTTTTTCATTACAAATCAACCTCTCTTTTCTTGCTGTAATAAACTTGTGTCAAAGAGAAGATTGCTACGATGATAAAAAAGATAACAGCTTTTGACTGGCCGTAAGCCATTTGATTACTTGAAAAAGCTGTATCGACGATGTTCATCGCGACCATCTGGGTAGAGTTAAATGGTCCTCCACCTGTGAGAGACAAGTTCTGATCGTAAATCTTGAATGAGGTTGATAAAGTCAAAAACATGGAAACAGTAAATCCAGGTGCCAGCAAGGGAAATATGATGTATCTGAACTTTTGAAATGGCGACGCACCATCGATATTCGCCGATTCGATCAGTTCTTTAGGAATCCCCTGAAGATAAGCAATATAAATGATCATGATATAACCGGCCTGCTGCCAGACTGTTAAAATAACGAGCCCCCAAAAGCCAGTTGTTGACGTTGACAGCCAGCCCATCAGTCCTTCTATGCCGGTAAAATCTCCGACAGCAGCAAATACACGAACAAAAATAAACTGCCAGATAAAACCTAAGATCAGTCCGCCGATCAGGTTGGGCATGAAAAAGATTGTACGAAGTATATTGTTCGTTTTCATTTTACTTGTTACCATCAAAGCCAAACCTAAACCAATAATGTTCAAGACAATGACACTGACAAAAGCAAATTTGAAAGTGAACCAGAGGGAATCTCTAAAGTTGGTATCTCCCAGCAGTCTTTTATAGTGGTCAAAACCGACGATTTCTGTAAATGTTAAACCGTTCCAGTTAGTGAAAGAATAGAATAAACCCATTAACACAGGCACGATTACAACGAGCGACAAACTTAATACAACAGGTGTGATAAAGAGCCAGAAACTTAGTTCTTTATTTTTCATTCGTCCGAATCCTTTCTACATAGTAAACATTTTTTACCATGTTAAAATAATAACTAGTGAAGAGTTACTCCTAATTTATAAAAAGGGACTATATTTTTTTATATAGTCCCTTTATAAATGTTTACTGTAATGACTCCCAGGCAGAAATCGATTCATCGATCATCTCATCCCAAGTCATTTCTCCTGCAATATAGGCTTGAATATTAGGTCCGAATTCATTGTTCGTATAACCTGACGGATAGCCGTTGAAAATCCACCCGATCGTGTCGCCTGATTGTGAATACTCGTAGACCACTTGCGACAGCGGATCTCCGATTTCCAAGTCTTCGTAGCCTTCGTACGCTGGAATAAAGTTGAACTCGTTGATAACAAACTCTTTTCCTTCTTCAGACAAGTACATCCAATCAAGGAAATCTTTGGCTTCTTGAACAACAGCGTCATCTTTATTGCCATTGACTGCCCAGAAATTTGGAATCCCCACTGGAAGCTCACCCTCATGTCCTTCGAGTGGAATAGGGATCATTCCAACACCGTTCTCAGCAAGTTCCGGATCCATTTGTTCAAGCGTTGGATAAACCCAGTTGCCCTGCTGGATCATAGCAACTTGTCCAAGTGAGAAGTACTCTTCAACCTGTTGCGAATAATCCAAGCTTAGCACCGGCTCGACTGAGTATTCAACTTGAAGATCGAGCATACGTTTAAATTGATCACCATTTTCAAACTCAAGTGTTTCCGCATTATAGGCATTATTTACATTCTCATCAAATTCATGCGACAGATAGACGTTAGCTAAATGATCTCCCGGTACCCAACCTTCTGCACCAGGGAATGCGAATGGGGCTTCAATACCTAGTTCATCAGCTTGATCACTCAACGTCTGCACAGCCGATTCGAGATCTTCATAGGTCATGATCTCTTCTGCATCAATTCCGGCTTCTTCGAAAATATTCTTATTATAAATAAATCCGTAACCTTCTATATTATATGGCAAGGCATCGACCGTTCCATCGTCTTGTGATACTTGATCGAGCATCCCCTCCAAGGCCTTGTCAGCTGCATCCGTATCAGACAAATCTGCCATATATTCCGACATCTTCTCCATTTGTTCCGGCCCTGCCACACTAAAGATATCCGGTTCATCGCCTGAAGAAAAACGCGTGGTCAGTTGCGTGAAGTAATCTGTTCCTCCACCGACCGAGGTTATATTGATTGATACATTGGGATTTTCGTCCATATACATTTGAGCCAATTCATTGAATTGTTCATTGAATTCGACTTTACCCTGCATAATATCCAACTCGATCTGTTCGCCTGATCCGCCATCGCCCCCACTCCCGGAGCTTCCATCATCGCTGCCGCAAGCGGCTAATAAACCCGTTGCCGATAACAGAACAATACCTTTATAAAAATAGCTTTTACTGAACATCTTACTGCTTCCCCCTTTTTGGTAGTGCTTACAATGTCAATATATCTTAATTTTACAATTATATCAACAATTTGACACCAAAGTGTTAGCGGTAACAAATCCAGTAATTATTTAGCCGAGTGTGTTTCCTAAAAGAGAATAACCGGGCATTTAGAGTGTTTATTTTTTTATATTCACAAAGTTTGTTTTGAAAAGTAGTTTATAAAAAAGGGTCACACCGGGACGTAATCGTTAGTTACCTTTGTGACTTTTTTGTAAATAGTTATAGACCGCGCCGATTAAGTTGGCGTCATTTCTGAATGTGCATAGATCTAGCTTTGGGTGGAATGTATTGCACTCTACTCGTTTCAATAGCTCTTCGAATTCCCTATTAAGTCTTTCAATGAATCCATCCATACTAGAGATGCCTCCGCCGATTATGATTTTTTCAGGATCAAAGGCATAAGCCAAATTATACAATCCTTTCGCTAAGAAATAATAGAAATTGTTTACTTCATTGATAGCCAATTTATCTCCTTTTTCAGCTAATTCAAATACCTGTTTTCCACTTATGTCATCATAAGATAATTCTTTCTGATCAGCATAACGTCTGGCCATGTTAACAGCGGTAGCCAATTCACTAAATGTCTTTTCTCCATTTAATAACATGCATCCGAATTCGCCTCCAAACATGTGAGCACCATGATGTATTTTTTTATTTACAATCACAGCCCCGCCTATCCCTGTACCGACGACGACAAACAGAACATTATCATTTTTCTCGGCAGATCCTTTCCAGACTTCAGCTAATGCAGCGCAGTTAGCATCATTTTCAATGGCTATAGGCAAATCAAACAGTTCTTCTAGTTCGTCATAAATGGGGAACAAGTGTAAATACGAAACAGCGCTGATCCCTTCGATTTGTCTGGTAGCTTGATTGACTGCTCCAGGAGAAGATAGTGCTATGCCTTCCACTCTATAGTCGTGCGCAGTTTTTTCTTTTATCTCTGTTAACTTTTCTTTCATTTCGTCCCACGTTTTTGGTGTCTTAAAACTATCTTTTTTTACTAACTGATCTTTGTTCCAGACTCCATGTTTAACAGATGTCCCTCCAATATCAAATGTTAAAATTGCCATGTTTTGCCTCCTGATTTTTATTTAGTATTATATAACATCCTTGTCCCAACAACATATTTCTTTGTAAAATTGTTATTTTTTGTGTTTTGTAAAAGAGAAGGTAGCTGTTTCAAAGATTGATTATTGCTAGCAGCTAGCTACTCTTTATCGAATCCTAAAGGTGTTTACTTGAGTAGTTTTGTTTAATTCAAGTGTCACTTCTTTAGCAGGGTTGGTTTCTTTAGAAGTTGCAGGGGCTTACTTTGAAACTTCTTAAGCTAACGGTTTTTCTTCACGAGTAATTGAATATAAATTGAAAACTGCTGAAGATAACGACGTATCTTCAGCAGTTTCCATCATTCCACTCATTATTTCTTCAATTAAATACGTCTATACAGATAAATTACTCTTGATCAAACTGTGGTAAGTAATCTTTATGTGCTTCGAACATTTCTTTAAACACCGAATTGGCTACTGTGTCTGAATCTACGAGTGGGTTCAGAGTCAATGCTGCGATTGCTAAGTCTTTGTCACCAGTGACTGCTGCTTCACAAACCATTCGCTCAAATGTCTTAATGGTTTGCAGAGTACCGTTCAATTTATAAGGAATTTTTCCGTAATTCAAAGGCTTAGGCCCATCATTTGTAATGATTGCAGCACCTTCGATCACTGATTCATACGGGAAGTCAGTAACGGTTCCTTTGTTTAATGTGTTCACATATTGGATATCACGTCTGTTGTTCACGATAGAATCTACAAGTGAACAAGCTGCATCACTATAGTAAGCTCCGCCACGTTCTTCCAGCGCTTTCGGTTTTACATCTAAATCGGGATCCGCATATTCTTCGAAAAGTTCCTTCTCGATTTTCTTCACTTCTTCTGCCCGAACATTATTTTCTTCATATTGATCTCGTTCACTCTGTAACTGTTCTTTTGTCATAAAGTAATAGTTCAGGTAAGGATTCGGAATAGCTTCCAGTGACTTGATAAGGGATTTCGACCACTGCAGACTCTCAATATTTTTCATTGTTGGTGTGTTTTGCAGTTCTCCTGACACATACATATCCAACAGTTCATCTATCGAAGATTTACCTTCCAGAAAAATATCTGTCACGAAAAAGTGGTGATTGACTCCCACAATGTCGAGTTCGATCGTATCTGGTTCTACTTTAAAAATTTCAGCAAACTGATTTTTCATATTCACTGGTACATTACACAAGCCTACAGCCCGGTCAAAATCGCCATAACGATTGACTGCTTCAGTGACCATGCCAGCTGGATTTGTAAAATTAATCAACCAGGCATCTTTTTTCGCGTATTTCTTGATATCTTCAACAATATCTAAAACGACTGGAATCGTACGCAAAGCTTTAAACATTCCACCTGCACCGTTTGTTTCTTGACCGATTATCCCATGAGATAAAGGAATGCGTTCATCCAAAACTCTCGCATCCAAGCCACCGACTCGAATTTGAGTGAGAACAAAATCTGCATCTTTCAATGCCTCTTGCCTATCTAACGTTTGGAAAAGCTTGATACCGACATTAGCTTTCTCAATCATTCGCTTAGATAAGTTGTAAATCGTCTTTAATTTATCTTTGCCCGATTCAATATCCACTAGATGAAGTTCTGTAATTTTCAGTTCATCATAGCGGTTGATAAATCCCTCAATCAATTCAGGCGTATAAGACGATCCGCCGCCTATAACAACTACTTTTAAATCATCCACACCGACTCATCCTTTCTATAACTCAAACCCATTATTATCGTGGAGATCCTTGAACCAGTATCCTGATTTTTTGATGGTTCGTTCCTGTGTTTCTAAATCAAGTTCGATCAGGCCATATCTATTTTTGTAGGCATTTAGCCATGACCAGCAGTCAATCGGTGTCCATACTTGGTAGCCTACACAATTAGATCCCTCTTGGATTCCTTTGTGAAGCCACTTTAAATGACCTTTATAGAAATCGATACGGTAATCATCTTCGATCATGCCATCCTTCTTGAATCGGTCTTCGTCTTGAACACCCATACCGTTCTCAGTAATCATCCACTCGATATTTCCGTAATCATTTTTTATATTCAAGGCGATATCATAAATGCCTTTTTCATAAATTTCCCAGCCGCGATACGGATTCATCTTCTTGCCTGGCATATCATAGATGTCAAAGTAATACGTTGGCAAGAATGGCGCATCCGGATTTGGCACACTGTCTCGCGCTTTAACTCGGACAGGCTGATAATAGTTGACGCCCAGGAAGTCAACGGTATTCTCTTTGATTACATCCAAGTCTTTTTCATCATAATCAGGCATTAGATCATGTTTCTTGATCAATTCGATGAGCAGAGGATTAAATTCACCTTTAATAGCTGGATCCAGAAAGCTCTTGTTCTGGAAGGCTTCTGCAATTTCAGCGGCTTTCAGATCTGCTTCATTATTGCTACGTGGATAGGCAGGTGAAAGATTCAAGACGATCCCTATTTTTCCGCCAGTTTTCAGCTTCTTGAATTCTTTGATGGCATACGCACTAGCCAGCGCTGTATGATACCCGACTTTTACAGCAAGAGCCGCGTCAACTTTCATCGGATAGTGATACTGATGTAAATAACCCATTTCTACATGCACGATGGGTTCATTGAAGGTAAACCATTTTTTGACAACGTCTCCGAATAATTCGAAACACGTTTTGGCATATTCTTTGAAATAATCAACGACTTTACGATTTTCCCATCCGCCGATATCCTGTAAAGCAGCTGGCATATCAAAGTGGAACAAGTTCACGAACGGTTCGATATCATTTTCTCTCAATGTTTCGAAGTAATCCCTATAATAGGCGACCGCTTTCTCATTGACTTCACCATGACCTTCTGGAAAAAGTCTCGCCCAACTGATCGACGTTCTAAAAGAATTGTGTCCAGTCTGTTTAAGAAGCTGGATATCTTCCTTGTAATGCTTATACATCGTGGTTGTTTTATAAGGACCCACTTCGTTGTAGAATTTTTCTGGTTCTAATTCAAACCATTTCCCCCATATATCCTGACCTTTTCCATCGCCTTCGAACGTTCCTTCTGATTGAGTCGCAGAAGTTGCACTGCCAAAATAAAAGTCTTTTGGAAATTTTAAAATGTCACTCATCCTTTCTTATGTTTCATATATAAATAAACACCTATGGCGATAACTACTCCGCCCATGATTATCGAAACAAGCTGGTTCACGAACAAGGGACTGCTTGCCATAATCAAAAATCCGATCGATATCATAAATAAAGCCCATTTATCCATATTAACTGCCTTCTTCTATTCGCTTATAGACGTCTATAAACTCCTCAGATAATATTTTGAATGCTTCAGCACTCATCATTTGGTCTTCCGCATGAACCAGTAATAGACTAAATTCAATCTTTTCGTCACTGGCTTCTTTTTGAATCAGCTTGGCATGTGATTTATGACCAGTTAAAAAGTGTTCGTTCCCTTCTTTTACTTTAGCTTCGGCTCCTTCAAAATCACCTTTTTTAGCCAGTCCGATAGCATCAATGAATGCTGAACGTGCTGTTCCTACTGTTGAGATGATTTCAAAAAATATCAGTTCCATTTCTTCCATGTTTAACATCCTCTCTAAAAAAATAAGACTCCAAAATCAGAGTCTTATTTTTTTGTTTTCTTTATGCGACAGTTTCATCTTCTTCTGTATCTTTAACTCTATTCGCAAGCAGTACAAATGGTGTCCAAATGGCAAACGCGACGAACAAGTTGAACAGAGAAACCAATCCTGCTAAGATATTACCTCCTGTTGCCAAGTAAGCGAGTATCCCAACTGGCATGACCCACGGTACGACAACAAATGTCGGTGGAATAACGCCCGCAGCTGTCAGTAAATAAGCGATCGTGGCAGTGATCGGTGGAATGATCAACCAAGGGATAATGTAAAACGGATTCAATACGATCGGCATACCGAAAATAACAGGTTCATTGATATTGAAGACGCCCATCGGTGCACCCAGTTTTGCGATCGTTCTCGAATCTTTTCGTTTTGAAAAGATGAAAATAGCAATGATCAAGGCTAGAGTGATCCCTGAACCGCCCATTTGTGCATAAGCGTCGAAGGAAACTCTTGTCCAAAGGTAAGGAAGATCTGCAGTCGACTGAGTTGCCTGGTAGGCTTCTGTATTCGTAACAAGTGCTGGTAAATAAACGCCATCCATGATCGGCGCCAGTACGTTGTGGCCATGCAGACCAAAGAACCAGAAAACTTGTACCAAAAACGTAGCCAAAACGACTGAGAATAGACCTTGAGATAAGCCGAGCAATGGTCTCTGAATATATTCGAGTATCAGATCGTTGATCGACAGCCCGAAGAATGAGACAGACATATAACCTAAGATTGCAGCAACATACACAGCAACGATACCAGGAATGATCGCAGCAAACGCTTTACTTACAGCTGAAGGCACTGTATCCGGCAGCTTGATCGTAACTCCTCTGTCCATCAGTTTAACGTAAATCATTGAAGACAATAGTCCGATAATAAGTGCAGTAAATAGTCCAGCGGCGCCGGTATAAGCTGTACCGATATAACCCCATTGAGCTATGTCGATATTCACTCCTTCGCCCACGATTTGAGCTTCGATTCCCAGGTTCGTCAATGCATCCAAGTTATCAGGACTGACACCTGGTAGTGCATAAGAAAAATCAGCCGTTTGAGGCAATGTTACGATCAGCGAAGAAAACGCAACGACCCCTCCGCCAAGTGCATTGATGTTGTATGATTTCGCTATATTATAACCTAAAGAAAAGACGAAAGATAAAGCAAGGATAGCGATCGAACCGAACCAGACATTTCCATTAACTCCAATAAGAGGACTCATCGCTTCTACAAAGCCAGTGAATCCCCACTCAGTAGGCAAATCTCTAAAGAAGACATTAAGTAAAACAGCTACCGAACCTACCATTGTGATCGGCATGATCCCGATAAAGGCATCACGGATCGCTACTAAATGACGTTGTGAACCAATTTTTGCAGCTACAGGAAGAAAATGTTCTTCCATCCATCTAGTAAATCCATTCATAAACTATACCTCCTTATTTATTAAAGTTTTTATGAGCTTCTAAAGCATTGTCTAAAGCTTTTTCTCCGTTCATCGTTCCATACACGCGCATGTCGATAACGGATACAGGTTTTTCATTATTCACCCGGTCTTTCATTTTAGATTCCAGGTACTTAACTTGTGGACCTAAAAGAATGATATCAGCCTTTTTAGATTCTTCATGAGATTCAGAATCTCCCACTGCCCAAACCTTGGCTTCCAAGTCTCTCTTTTCTGCCGCTTCCTGCATTTTCTTCACTAACATGCTGGTAGACATCCCAGCTGAACAAACCAACAATATATTGATCATTTTAAACCCTCCTGTTTTTTATGGTGGTATATACCAACCTAGATATAATATACCACATCTTTTTCTACATGTAAACGTTTTTTTATGCTGAATTAAATAATTAAATCGTCATTTCCAGCACCTTTTCTTTTGGGTTGTTATAAGACTTATAATAAATGTACGGTGTCCCGTTTTTTGATTTGACCGTTCCTTCTACCATGATGATCGGAGTCCCGATCGGCAATTTCAATGCAGCCGCGTATTTAGGATCCAGTATCATAGGGATATATCTTTGAGTCATGGTACTGTCCTCTAGATATGTTTTTAGATCCAGCAATTTATCGAATTTATTGATGTCTTTCTCATCGATATAACTTCTTAATATATAGAATTCTTCAATGTTTTGCGGCCGCTTGTCCTTCAGCACCAGCCGGATCGCTCTGATGATCGTTGAAGAATCCGTATCATCGATATTTAAATGATTCAGCACCTCCTGGGAACTGGAATACTTGATATCAAAGTTGACGATTCGGTATTCTATATTTTCAGATTGCTCATCATCAACTAGAGTATTTTTTTTCCACAGTGATTTGTCTGAAATGAATGTCCCTTTATTCTTTTCTCTGTATAAGTACCCCTCCTTCACTAATTCGTCTATTGCTTTTCTGACGGTCATCCTGCTGGCATTTAATCGTTTGGACAGATCTCGTTCGGATTCAATAGAGTCATTGTATTTTTTATTTTGAATTTCATTGAAAATAGTATTTTTTATCTGAACATATTTTGGAATTTTCAATTATACTCTATCTCCCCGTTTTAATTATTTCATTATCGCAAACTTTCTCCATGAATCCAGGTAATCCAGTAGAAAGAGTTCGTCATCTTTCACTCTCCCCACCACATTTTTGTTGCCGTCATTAGGCATGTTTTTCAACACGATATGCAGCTCTCCTTTATAGCGTGTATAGTTATTATTCAATATCACAACGTCGCCTCTTTTTAAGTCTCTCGTGTTGTGGGGAGCGATACTTTCATTTTTATATTTCACTCTAGTCATGGAACTTCTTCTCATAAAATCGGACAAATCACCGCGTACAAAATGTTCATGATCATAAAGTATCTTTTCTTCAGCTGCTGTTAAGTCATACTCTTTATTGATTTTGAGGTTGACTTTTCCTTCAACTATTTCAGATAAAGATTCAAACTCTTCCTCAGTTGCATACGAATTGGCTATGAGTACGTCATCAATTAGACCGGTTGCTATAAGATGTCTTGCTTGAAGATCAATTGGCAGATTTCGATGCATCTCCAATGTACACAATCCTTCATTTACATCCCAGGGACCAAAGGCAGACGGTGCATGACTCGATACAAAAGCTGCCAGGTTAATGTTAAGTGCTTTGATCGCTTCACTGTTTTTTATGAAGTAATCCAGGCCCAGTCCAGTAAACTTTTGAGGATAAAAGTTATGAGAAGCAATGATCTTTTCTTTTTTTGGCTTGAATGCCAAAATATTTTCAATTTGATTGATACTTCCACTGGCGTTGAATTCAAGTTTTAAATCATACTCATTATAAGACATCGCAGCTTCTTTATTTCCATCAAAGTTCTCATCCATCCGAATACCATCCGCCCCTATTTCATTGAAAAAAGACAGATCAGTATAACTGATACCTAACTCATCGAATATATAAGGAGCGACATCAACGATTACTTCCATCCCGAATTTATGTGCATGATTGATTCGTTTACTGAATTCCTGTTTGATTTCATACTTAGTTTTATCCCCTAGCCCAAGTAAATTCGTAAATATTTTTTTAACATTATACTTTGCAGCTAGTTCTATATACTTTAAATCACTTTCAATTTCTGATTTATCGGGGTAAATTGAAATTCCTAAATTGATCATCTTATGCTTCCTCTCTTTTCGTTTTGATATACGTTTCGATATTTTTTAGCGTTGCATCAATTGTTTTTTTGCTTTTCTTTTTATAGAAGAAATTGAGCAATTTGAAATTCCAGTCCTTAAGTTTATCTGCTGCTATGAATTCTTCAGTATATGTCACTTTTATCTGGCTTTCATTTACACTTTCGATTTCATAAGAAATTACATTGATGCCTTGATTACTTTTAAATTCTGCGACATATTTGGTAGGAGGCTGAAGTTCTGCTAGAGTGACTTTCACCTGACCCTTCCTTCCCATTTTATTCGCTAACGTTTTTTTGTATTCAAACCCTTCAGTGATGTCATCTTTTGAAACGTTCTTTTGCGTACTTTGTTTTATATCGTTAATGATAGACAAATATAAAAAGTCGAAAAATGCTTCTTGACTTACATCTAACGTTGACGTCGTTTTCATTTGATCATCCCTTTCATGGTATATACCATAGTTTAATAATAACAATTTTTCCAGAAAATACAACCGTTTTCACTCCATTTAGAAAAAAGTTTCCGGTCTTGCGCTCTACAGCTTTCTTTTGAAAGACCTCCTACCTTTATTTCGACGGATTAACGTGGTATAAATTGGTATGTAACGGTATGAATGGTTTCCTTAAGAAGTTTTCTTTTTATAAGCCACAACTTTGTTAGGTAAAGTCACAGCTTAAGAAGTAATAGCTGTATATAGTAAAAGTTCTTAAGATAACTGATTGTCTTAAGAACTTTTACTATATTTTCTATAAACTTCTCTAGCTAATTCGGTATTTTTCGCTTCGTGCGAAAAATGTCATTATAATAGATATAAATCCGTTAGACCGGATAGTTTTCTCGATGACCACAGTAGATTTGACTAGCCGAGCCGGTTTCTTTAGTAATTTCGTCTAATAAGCCTTCCACTTCTGAAGAAAATCCAATATCTTCAGAGGTAAGTGACCAAAATTTCAAAACTTATTAATATAATTATTTTTCTTAAGTAGTTTTACTATTTCACTAGTTACTTACCTATTCTTAGTGCTACTATAACCCTTATTATTTAAATAATACAGTACAATTTTGAATCAATCGATTTTATTCTAAAAGGTCATAGATTAGATAGCATCGATCGATATTTTTTATATGTTTAGCATTAATTTTGTCACCATCATTTAGATTCGAACTCGAAAAAATTGGCGTATCAAATTGATGTTCTTTGTTGATTTCGATCGTTCTTGCAATAATACTTTCCATAACTGTCAAACCCAAGACTTTTGATGTAGCTGCAAATTTTGAATCTATTCTTTCAAGCGACATGGCCACATCCCCCGCGTCACACTTAATATCAATCACAACGTCCGCGACATCTTTTAACAGCTTTCCTGATGAATGCCTTGAAGAAATGGTTTGTGAAAAAGCTAGAGAGGTCAAAGCGACAACATGCATACCGACATTTTTTGCTTCCAATGCCATATCTATAACGCCTGCATTTCTACCTGATACTGAAGCCACGATCATCGTATCTTTTTCATCAATATCTTCCATATGAAGGTAGTGATTTGAAAAGTTCTCATCTCTTTCCTGGTGTGTGCTTAATTCAGCATGTGGAAACAGCGCATACTGTGGCAGTAATAGAGCATTGATCGGCACAATACCACCGGCTCTATAAAAAACTTCCATGGCCATCATTTGAGAATACCCACTCCCAAAAACGTGAACCAGTCGTCCTGCTCGGATCGATTCCGCACAAAACTGCGCAGCTTGTTCAATATGTTCTTCTTTCAGCTGCTCCTTTAATTGCTCCTCTATTTTTTGAAAGTACTCTAGATGTTTCATTTATTCATTCTTCCTTATACTGTTTTTTGTACCGCTTTCTTAATTGTTAATTTTAACTCTATCATATTTTTATCATTTAGAGTACCGTTTGTCATTTCTTTTCTTTTTAATTTGTTGAAAATAAAAAGCAGCAGGTTAAAGTAATTATTTCGAAAGTTTATTCTTATGTATGGAAATATATTCATGTTCATAAAAGACTTGATTGTAAAAAACAGCACCGATGAATTGGGTCATCAGCGCTGTTCTTTGGTTGTGATTATTCTTTATATTTCAATTTCTCAGGATAGAAATACGTGATTTCCTGGCTGCCTTCCGGACGATCGAGAAAGGCTTTCTTTCCTTTATCGTTATCTTCACGTAATACCAGTTTGTCTTCGTCATAAAGTTTTTCAACGTCATCAATTATTTCGCCGTCCGGGAAAGCCGGTTTCAATTCAGCAATTTTTTCATTGATTCCATCATCGCTCTTATAAATTTCTAAAATACGGTCTCTTAATATATTTTCCGCCACAACAATTCCTCCTGTCTATTTTCTTCACTACCCTAATTATAACAAACGGCCTTATGGACATCAAAATAAACGATTACAGCAGGTCCGGATCACTTCATGATGGTGATTTTGTCTGGGCATGACAAAATCTGCCTTTTAAGAGGGGTGGTGTAGTGTTACTTGCTTGAGTAGTTACTATTTGATTGCGTGGAACTGATAAAGATAACGTGTTTGCTTTAGCAGTTTTTGCTCGGCTGGGTGAAACTGGTACAGATAGACTGTTTGCTTCAGCAGTTTGCGTGGATTCGAGTGAATCTTCTGAAGCTAAGAGGTTTTCTTAAGCAGTTTCTCTGTCTCTCTTCCCCACTTCAGATGAAAAACAACAGTAAATTAAATTTCCTCGACTATTTTCGTGAGTTTTTTATTCTTTTGTAAATATTAATAATATGGCAATAAAAAAGGAGTGGTTAGTATCATTATTATGAAAGAGCGGTCTAAATCCGTCAGTCATCGTGTGCTGGAATCATTAAATCTTCGCATGGATTTAAATTTTAGTGAGAAAAGAATGTATCAAAACCAGGTCAAAGGGTTCGAGGGTGAACAGCTCTTTGATGAAATCATGCAATTTAGACATCTAAGAGGCCTTGTCATCAACGATTTACTGATAGACACGCAGGAAACTTTCTATCAAATTGATTCTCTGCTCGTAACGTCCGATCGCATTTATTTGTATGAAGTAAAAAACTACACAGGCTCCTATTACTACAAAGACGGCGGGATTTACTCGAATTCCGGACATGCTCTGCAGGATCCTATTGCCCAGGCTGAACGTAAACGGGCTTATCTTTACAACTTATTGTTGAATTTAAATTTGGAAAGAGAAATCAGCGCCTACGTCGTTTTCGTTAATCCTGACTTTTATGTTTACAACTTTCCGGAACAAAATAATGTGATATTTAAAGGACAATTGGCAAACCATTTTAAATCGGTATCAGAAACTATCAAATCTGATACATCAAATTCAAAAAGAATAGCAGAAAAATTGATAGCTTTACACGACGACTCATACCGCTCAGTCAATTTGCCGGGAAACTATGCTTTTGATCAGTTAAAAAAGGGAATCATCTGCTCAAAATGTGGATCATTCCAGTATGAAACAACAAGACAAACTCGTGTATGCACAGATTGCTTTAGAAAAGAAAATATATCAGCAGCTATTCATCGAAGTATTGAGGAATTTCGCCTACTTTTTCCTACAAGTCGCCTAGATAAAAATATTATTTCTTTGTGGTGCGAGAATAACTTGTCAAAATCACGCATACAGGCGGTGTTAAGAAAGAATTACTGCCTTAAAAGTTGTGGTCGGGGGACTTATTATGTGTAATTCTGACGTTAGTTAAGTAGTTTTTCTTTATATTGGCTCAACTACTTAAGTTAATTGGTTATCTTAAGCAGTTATAGTTCTAAACAAGAAAGTACTGAAGAAAATCGATTATCTTCAGTACTTTTTGTCTTTTTCCTATTCACTTCTTAAATAAAACCAATATTCCCTTATTAGAAGACACTAAACTGAATGTTTTCATTTATCTTTTCTATATCCTGAAACGTTTGGATCAGTCGCTCGCCATAGTCACCTAGAAATTCATGCACTAAAGGCTCATTGATGAGAGTGATCCAAATCGTTTTGTCATACGCACTTAACACGTCATACAAGGCGTCAAGATTAAAACCAGAATAAGTGTGTATCCCTAACTGTGCTTGTATATAGGAGTGGGCAGCTTCCGCATCACACATAAATTGGCCATCCAGTCTCACTGTTCTCATTTATTCGTCCTCCCTATAAAGCTGCTGGAAACTGTCGTAGTGATCATCGGTATAATAAATCAGTCCGTCATTGGAGTAAACCAGCCGTTCGGCGCCACGGTAACCACCATCATAATTGACATCGGCTTCGAAATAATCACGGCCATCTTCTTCTGGTAAAAGTCCTTCACGGTTGCCAAAATTATCACCGCCAATAAGCATCTCATCGGTCACTTCCCACAGATTCCCTTCGCTCGCTTTCCACCCCAGCTTACGCGCTTCGTCCTTTGTTAAGTAATTATTGGGCAGTTCGTCATATGTATGTAAATACAGCGCCACATCTTCTGGCGAGCTGTAGTAGCCGTCTGCTTCAATCGTATCATTTCCAATTTCATCCGTCGTTTCAGATAAATTTTCTTCAATGATTTCATCCAGCGCGGGTTCAATCGCCTCACAAGCAGCTAATGGGAGTGTTGAGAGTATCGTAAATAACAGTAGAAGTCTTTTATCCATACGTTCCTCCTTGAAAAATTCATTGATTCGATTTGAAGTGGTTCCCTAGTTATCTTAAGCAGTTAAAAGTTTTAAATCTCTCACTCATGTAGAAAAACTAGCATCTTAAAAAGTTACGTTTACTTTGAACAGAACTCCTTAAGTAAAACCGTTACCCTAAGGAGTTGCTCTAGTAAAGTCACGAACTTCTTAAGAAAAACTCAAAATGAGAGCTGAAATATCGTTCACTCTTCATTCAATGACCGTTTCGCGATGCATTCGATCTCAACATCCGCTCCAAGCGGTAATTCCAAAACAGCGACACACGTTCTTACCGGAAAAGGCTCACTGAACATTTTTTCATAAACAGCGTTCATTTCGTCAAAGTGCTTCATCCCAGTGAGATAGACATTGACTTTTACGACATTATCTAAAGTAACGCCGGCTTCTTCCATGACATCTTTCAAATGAACAAAACACATTTCAGTCTGGGTCACGATATCGTACGTCTCGCCTGAATATCCCACTGCATTGTGCGCGGTTTGTCCTGAGAAAAATAAATAATCCGAAGCATCCACTGCGTGAGAATAAGGTCCCGAAGAGGTGGCTTTTTTGCCTGTATAAATTTTCCTTGTCAAAACTATGCTCTCCTTTTTATTATCATTATAATGTATCCGTTTACTTACCTTGTTATATTACCATAAATAATCACTATACCGTCTATACAAAATATTTTTTCAAAGTTTTTCACTTCAACTTACCTATAATAACTATAAACAACCTATTCCTTCCTGTAAAATATTATCCTTATTGATTCGTATATATAACTTTTCTAATTTTTATATATATCTCATCCCAAGTATATAGTGTCAAGAAACTTTGTAACATTGACTATATGTTAAGCAACTTCAGATATCTCTTATTAGGAATTGGTAGAATTGTTTTCGCTAACGATTTGTGTCTTATCAGTGGTAAGCTAGTAATAAGATACTCAGGTATGAGGAGGTGGAAAAACTTTAACTTAATTGGTCAAAAAAAGCAGGTCAATCCAGGAGGTTTTGACAATGATCACAAAGAACAAAAATAAATCTAAAGATCTCTCAGTCATCATATTTTTCATTATCTCTTTTATTTCACTAGCCGGAACGGTCTCCGCTGCAACCCTAACGAATAATGATCAGACAAGAGAAACGCTGGAACAGGGAACAACGATTGACGGCCCAGGCTTTTTCTATGGAGAAGCTATTCAAATTGACGGCAATGTCGATGGAACAACTTTTGTATTTGGTGAACAAGTCCAAGTCAATGGCGACATCAATGGTTCACTATTCATTGTGGGTGAATCGGTCCAAATAAGTGGTGAAGTCAATGGAAATATCTATGGTGTGGGCGAAACCATCCGTATGGAAGGGAAAAACAGCAGTGATGTATTTATGACTGGTGAAACAGTCAGGGTCGAACAAAATTCAGAAATCGGTCGAGACTTGTTCATTGCCGGTATGGATGTGATTCAAGATGGACCAGCCCCCCGACATATTTTTGGAGCCGGTGAATCTGTTACTTTGAACAGTATTGTTGGAGGAAACGCTAATATATATGGTGAAGAAGTTGCTTTAAATGATTCAGCTTCTATAGAAGGAAACCTTACCTACAACAGCCCTAACGAAGCAGATATTTCACAAAATGCGAGTATCGCCGGTCAGACTGACTATACAGAGACGGAACCTACTGATAGTAGAATGTTTTCATTTAGCCAAACAGAAAGATGGATATTCAGAATACTCTTTGCTTTATTTAGTCTGATTTCCGCTCTAGTTGTGTGGTTGTTCATCCGACTTTTACGTCCACAATTTTGGATGAATAGTACCAAACCCATCGCTACGATAATACTTAAGACAATGGGCTTCGGCTTGTTAGCCTTAATTGGAATCCCTTTAGTGTCAGTGCTGCTTATGGTCACTATTATCGGTATACCGATGGGAATCATACTCTCCGCTCTATACTGGATCGCACTCTATATCGCAAAAATAATCGTTGCATTATTCATTGGTTCTCAAATAACTAAAGCCTACGAAAGAGAGAGCTTAGGCAAGGAATTCCTGCACGTAACATTAGGTCTATTTATTCTGGAACTCTTGATGCTGATCCCTTATGTTGGATGGATCATCGGATTAGTTGTAGCTATTACAGGTCTTGGCGCCTTAGTAACGTTCAGTCGCAAGCCCAATGAGCCGAAACATGCTGAATATGAATAAGAAAGCAAAATAGCATTCTAAGGTTGTGGATTTTTACAGCTGTGCTGAAAAATCTTCATTATTGATTTGGTTTAGTGCTCTATCTGTATAAGTTATAGCTTAATTATCGTCTACTTCTTAAGGAAAGCTTGTTTCTTCAGAAGTTAAACCATTCTCGGACATCTACTCCTTAACTAAATGAGTAATCTTAAGAAGTGAGCAGAGTTTTCAACTCCACTTCTGAAAAAGACCGATTCGAATAAGTTTTGTGAAGTTTTCCAAACAAAAAGACTCCCGCACCTCATTGTGTGGGAGTCTTTTTACTATACGAGTGTTGCCTGAACGATGAGTCGTTCGGTCCCGTCGTAATTACATGTAACGAGAGTCAGCAACGGTTCATTTTGGTCTTCGATCATGTCAATGCGTGTAGGTTCAACTGTCTGGATGGTAGTGACACGGTATTCAAACGTATCATCACCTATTCTGAGAAAAATACTCATCCCTTCTTGGGCTCTGTGCAGAGGAGAAAAAAGTGTCGTCCGGTCTCGCCAGTTGTGTCCAGCAATAGCATAGTTACCTTGACCAGGTTGTTGGTCTTTTTTCATGGTTCCCGCTCCAGCCATTAAATTTTCATCAGATAGTCCATTCAGTATTGGAATAGTCATATCGACTTCTGGCATGATAAGTGTTCCTATCCCTACTACATCTTCAGCTTTAGGAAGGGTCAACAAGGAATCGAAAGACAATTCTTTCACTTCATCAAAGTTATAGTGAGTATCCGTATCTATTGATTTTGCTTCAAAAGTTTCGGTGGTTTCGATGACCGAATGAGACAAGTTATTTATGCGCCAATCTGTCAGAGGTTCGAAAAATATCAACAGCACACCTGCAATAACTGCGATGACACCTAAAAATAATATCTTTTTTTTCATTGCTGATCACCCTTTCTACATACTTTAGTCATTTAAGTTTACTGTTTCATTTTAAACTTTGCTTTTAGTTTTTCTTTGTCTGTTTTCTGATGACGTACAGTCCAACAGTGAGCAAGGCTATTCCCATTACTTTTGTCAATAATGCAAAAGAAGAAACACTCGTTTGTGGGAGGGTGTCATTTGAATCAGATTCTTCATCTTCTGAAGGTGTTTCTTCCACTTTTTCGTTTTCAACTTGAACAGTTACAGTCTCAGGTTTGCCTGCGTGTTCATCAGTTATAGTCAAAGCTACTGGATTTTCAGCTAAAACATAGCCTTCTGGTGCTTGTATTTCAACTAATGTATAAACTCCAGGAACAAGACCTTCAATGCGTACACGTCCTTCTGAATCAGTTACAAGATTGTCATACAGGACTTGATCATTCGAGTCGATTAGACTGAATACCGCTCCTTCCAGTGATGCATCGAAGGTATCGGTCTTCCTTATTTCAAGTGATCCTTGGTAGTTTATCCAGTCACTCAACGTCTGTACATCTGGTTCGCCTTCAGCCTGAGCTTCGACTTCAAAAGTAACCGTTTCGGTATTTAAAATGAAGCCATTCGGTGCTTTGGTTTCAGCAAGTGTATATTCACCAGGTACTAAGCCATCAACAGTGATTTGTCCATTAGCGTCAGAGTGCAGTTCGTTTTCAACAACTGCTCCTTCACTGTCAGTTAACTTGAACACGGCGTTTTCCAGTGGATTACCTTCCGCGTCAGTCTTCGTCCATTTAACGGAACCTTTGTAGTTGATCAACGTGCCTGCATCTACGACTGGCCTTTCGCCTTCAAAAGATGCATCGATCGTGAAGAAGTCTGTTTCTTCTGTGTTTAAGACATATCCTTCTGGTGCTTCGATTTCAACGAATCGGTAAGAACCAGGTGCGAGATCTTTTGCGTAAACAAGTCCTTCGTCGTTTGATTCTAAGGAATCTTCTATTAGATATCCATCGGAATCTCTCAGTTCAAAGACTGCGCCACTTAAAGGATTGCCCTTGCTGTCTGTTTTCTCAAAGACCGCTTGTCCTCTATAGTTAACAAACTCATCTAAGGTTACAACAGTTGGTTCGCCTTCGTTTTCTGCAAGGATTTCAAAGTCGATAAGAGTCGTGTTGATACTGAATCCTTCCGGTGCTTTTGTTTCCACAAAGTTGTAATTTCCTGGAGCCAAACCGTCGACAGTGATTTCACCATTCTCGTTGGTCGTATGAGTAGATAGTACAGTTTCATCATGCAACAGTTCAAATTCAGCACCTTCTAAAGGTAGGCCTTGTTTATCTGCTTTTTGCAAGCGGACAGCACCTTTATAGTTGACGAACTTGCCTAAATCTAATCTTACTGGTTCCCCAGTATCAGAATCAGAAATTTCAAATGCGATTGTTTCGGTGTTCAGTATATAACCGTCTAAGGGTTTTGTCTCTTTCAAGACATATTGTCCGGGTGATAAGTTTTCTACAACAATTTTACCCTCTTCATCCGTGACAAGGTTGTCTGATACAACTTCTTCTCCTTTGTAAAGAGAGAAGTGTGCGCCTTCCAAAATTTTGCCTTCTGCATCTGTTTTAATGAATTCGGCATTTCCTTGATAGTTGATGAATTGTCCTAAATCATTCGGCTGAGGTTTACCATTATTTTCTTTTTCTATAGTAAATCTCAATACTTCTTCATTAATGATGTAATCTTCTGGGGCATTGATTTCTTCCAAAGTATAGTTGCCTGGCGCAAGTGGTCCACTTAGTAATTTGCCGTCAGCATTCGTTGTTAAAGTTTCAACTAATTCGCCAGAATTATCATAAAGCTCAAACGTCGCTTCACCTAAAGGATCACCCGCTTGATTTACTTTTTCCAGTTGAACGCTTCCTTGATAGTTAATAAATGTGCCTAGTTCCAATGCTTCTGGTTCACCGTTTGCCTTTTCGACAATAGTGAAAGGTACGGTTTGCGTATTAAGCATGTAGCCTTTAGGTGCCTTTGTTTCTATTAACGTATAGTCTCCAGACGCTAATTCAGTAACGCTTACCTTACCGTTTTCATCTGCAACGAGTTTTTCCTGAACGATTTCTCCCTCAGCATTTTCAAGTGCAAATTCTGCATCAGCTAGTGGTTCTTCATTCACATCTGTTTTTATCAACTCAGCTGTACCCTTGTAGTTGACTAGTTCACCAGCATCGATAGCTTCGACTTGTCCACTTTGTACCGCTTCGATCGTGAACGAGAAGTCTCCTTCGGTATTTAAGATGTAGCCTTCAGGTGCTTTGGTTTCAACAAAAGCGTAAGAGCCAGGAGCTAGCCCGTTTACGTGTACTTCACCGTTTTCGTCTGACACAAGATTTCCTTCTATGAGAAGTCCGTCCACGTCTCTCAGCTCAAAGGCTGCTTCTTCTAAAGGATCTCCGGATGCATCTACTTTATTTAGAAATGCTTTCCCTTTGTAGTTAATAAAATCATCTAAAATGATCAGTTCTGGTTCGCCAGCTTCTTTTGCTGCGACTGCGAAATCGACCGGGTCTGAATTCAAAATGAATCCATCAGGTGAAGCCACTTCTACAAAGGTGTAGCTTCCTGGTGCTAGACCAGTCACTGTCAGTTGACCTTCTGCATCTGTGGTTTCTTCTGCGATCACTGTTTCTCCTTGGCGTAATTCAAATGTTGCACCTTCAAGAAGATTTTTCTGTTCATCCATTTTAATCAATCGGACGGAACCCTGATAGTTGGTCCAGTCATTTAATTGAATCGTTTCAGGTTTGCCTTCTTGTTCGTCTTCAATAACAAATCGTCGAACAGTGGTATCTAAAATATATCCTTCAGCCGCTTTCGTTTCATGCACCGTATATTCACCAGGTACTAAGTCAGTAGCAGATACTTTTCCAGACTTATCTGTTTCAAGCGTTCTGATCGTTTCATTATCTTGATTTCTTATCTCAAATTCTACGCCAGACAACGCTTTACCATCTGCATCCGTTTTTTCAAATGCCACGCTTCCTTTATAGTTCATTACTTTCAGTTCAGGAACCTGTTGCGTCCCATTTTCGTTGATTTGTACCTTAAACGGAACGAGCGCCGTATTTAATATATATCCTTCAGGTGCGCGTTCTTCTTTCAAGAAATAACTACCCGGATCCAGGTCTTCGATAACGAGCTGCCCTTTTTCAGCAGTCACTTTTTCTCTTATAACATTTTTGTTTTCATCCAATATTGAAAAGACAACATCAGAACGAATCGGTCCGTCAGTTGACATTTTGGTTACTTTTACTTGCGTTAGGCGATTGACCGCATCAAAAATCACAACGTCTTGATCATTTTCGTGATCCAGTGTGATTTCTTTGCCTTCTGCCAGCTCAGGACTGATGACATATCTTTCAGGCGCTTTAACTTCTTTAAGCAAGTAGTCGCCTCGTCTCAATCCTCCAAATGTCACATGACCTTCTTGATTTGTTTCACCACTTCTAAGAAGCTGTTCTCCGTTTTTAGTGAACAACTGGAATGTTGCACCAGATAAATCTTTACCATTCGTATCGACTTTTCTGATCTCAAGGTTCCCTCTAACGCTTGAACCATCGCCACCACCAGCATTGTTTTTAAAGACATTGACTTCATCTTCAGTCAGTTCTTGATATTCGGTCGTTGTGCCTTCAGCTGTGAATGCGTTATTAATAGGATCGTCCTTATTTACGAGAGGGTCGATGTAAGAACTATAGGTTAAAATATAAGCTTGATCGATTTTTTCCGGGAATGAAAGTTCAAAGGATTGCTTCCCAGTTTCCTGATTGGCCATAATGTTAAGGTTATAGTCTTCACCTTCAGTTAATACATTATCTGTTTTAGAAAGATCGCCATTTTTATTTACCTTCGCTTCATAAAGAACGAATGTGTCCTTCATTAATCGAGAATTCAAATCAGGGTTATCTGTTAGTTTGAAATCTGAAATAATCGAGCGGTTAGGGTTCAAACTGATTTCCCAATCGATACGTTCAGAGAATTCACCTGTTTGTACGCCATCCTTATCCGCAAACACACCGCCGAAAGGAATCTTCACACCTGCTTCCAAATCGATTGTTTCGTTGTTATTGACAACCTTTGCTTTATTAATGACTTTCGCGTCTCTAACCCAGCCGTCACTGAATTCTGTAGAAAAGCGTATACCCACTGCCTGTTTTTTATTATTCATAGAATCAGACAGTTTCAGAGAAAACGCTGGATCCTCCCCTTCAGTAAAGGTCAGTGTGTAAAATGACGCATCAAGGCTTTCTTCATTAATGATGTTTCCTTTAGCATTGACTTCGTAGCTAAAGACATCAAACGAATCCGTTACCCATTCTTGATGTTCAGGGAGTACATCACTTATTTCAAAGTCATCTTTTATAGGTAAGCGTGCATAGTTTGCGTAAACTGACCAGGTGATTTCCTTCGTCACTGCATTATATCGACCATTTTTCACTCCATTGACAGCGGTCAGTCCCGTGTCCCCGCTCGAAATCTCTCCGGAATCACTTGTATAATCTTTTCCACCTTCAGACCAGTTGATTGTCGCCTGGTTTCTATACGAAGCCGTTCCGTCTGAATTACGCTCAAAGTGAGTCGAGTAATTTAGAGTCAGCGGACGTTCGATCGATTCTGTAAAGGTAATGACAAATTGCCCCGGATTCTCCACTTCTGGAGCCGTGTAATCAATCGTATATCCAGTAAATTCTGTTCCGTCTTCTTCTAAAAGTTTTAATGAGTAATTAGAA
>NZ_BJUY01000026.1 GCF_007988865.1 Alkalibacterium kapii
TGCCCAAGCATTTGAAGAAGGCCGTGTCAGAGACATTGGTGAAGAAGACTGGCAGCAGTTGATCGACTATATGGTCGAAGATAGATATCTTGGTGGAATCGTTGACCCTGAAATCGAAGGAAGAATTACTGATCTAATGGGAGAAGACTTGCCTGAAGATCCAACAGAACCAGGTGAAGATGGAAACGATGGAGCCGACGGAAACGACGGAGCCGATGGAAACGATGGAGCTGACGGAAACGACGGAGCCGATGGAAACGACGGAGCCGACGGAAACGACGGAGCCGACGGAAACGACGGAGCCGACGGATCTAACGGAACTGACGGAACTGACGGATCTGGTCAAACAAATGGAAAACCAGGTGAAGATGGTGAATCACTACCTTCAACTGCAACGAACACATATATGTATTTATTATTAGGTGCATTCTCAACAGCTGTAGGTGCAGCGTTGGTAATGTTCAGAAAGAAATTTTCAAACTAATAATTAAATAGTAAATTACAGGCTGAGGGTCGTGACCTTCAGCCTGTTTTTTAGTGAAAAAATCATTTTTGGTTTGAGACACTGAATACTTTTCTGCTGCATAGTTTAAATTCACTAAGATTTTCATAAAATTTAAATGTCAATAGACAGTATTGCAAGATTACTGTGACAGTGCTTTAATGCATAGACAAAAAGAGACCGTCTGGCGTATAATGAACATAGTATCTAATATTAGATGGAGGAAATTTAGTGAGTGGACTATTTATTACAATCGAAGGACCCGATGGCGCGGGTAAATCAAGTGTTGTTAAACGCCTGGAAAAAGAAATTCAAAAAATCACAAAAACGCCTTTAGTAGTTACTAGAGAACCAGGAGGCAGTGAAATAGCGGAGAAAATAAGAGCTCTTTTACTGGATCCTACCCACACCAACATGGATGACCGTACCGAGGCATTATTATATGCGGCTGCGCGACGTCAACATGTCATTGAAAAAATCGGTCCTGCTTTAAAAGAAGGAAAAATCATTTTATGTGATCGCTTTGTCGACAGTTCTATCGCTTATCAGGGACAGGCAAGAGGTATAGGAATCGAGAAAGTGAGAGCTATAAATGAATTTGCTATCGAGGGGAAAAGACCAGATCTAACGATTTATTTAGATGTCGAAGCCGAAATTGGATTGAACCGTATAAAAGATAAAAATTCAAACCGTATCCAGGATCGTTTGGAACTGGAAGAAGTAACGTTTCATGAAAAAGTACGTCAAGGTTATCTAACATTGATCAAAGATGAGCCAGAACGTTTTGTAAGTATAGATGCAAGTCGGTCCGAAGAAGAAGTATTCAAGGATGTATGGCAAGTGGTTAGTGATAGACTGAAAAAGTAGATTACTTATTGAAAAAGGACAGGGGGAAAACAAAATGAAATTAGTCGTTGCAATCGTTCAGAACCAGGACAGCAGACGTCTAGCTGACGAATTTACTGAGAAAGGTGTTCGTGCGACCAAGTTATCTTCTACAGGCGGTTTTTTGAGAGCAGGGAATACAACATTTTTAATGGGAGTAGAGGACAAAAAAGTAAATGAAACACTGGATCTGATCAAGGAGAACTGTTCAACGCGTACTCAAACAATGATGAGTCCGCCGTCTTATGACTTCTCATTAGAGTCTGATCTGACTTATCCAGTCAACGTTGAAGTAGGCGGAGCAACGATTTTTGTATTGCCTATTGACCAGTTTTTACAATTCTAGAAGTGAGGGAGACTTTTGATGTCTACCAAAACAACGAAACAGCCAGAAATCAAAAAACAGTTTATGAAATTAATTGAAAAAGAAAAGGTTCAACATGCCTATCTCTTTGAAGGAGCAACAGGCACGGGGAAAACAGAAACTGCCTTGTGGCTTGCACAAAGTCTGTTCTGTGGAGATTTTTCAGAAGGCCCTTGTGAAAATTGCCATATCTGCCAAAGGATATCTTCCCATCAGCATCCTGACGTGATTGAATTAGCAGCAGAAGGTATATCCATAAAAATAAATCAAGTCAGAGAACTGAAGCAGGAAATGATGAAAAGTGGTATGGAAGGACGGAAAAAATTCATTCTGGTAAAAGACGTGGAAAAGATGACGACACAAGCTGCAAATAGTCTTTTGAAATTTATTGAAGAGCCAGAAGGAGACATACTTATTGTTTTAACAACGACTGCTAAACATCGTTTGTTACCAACGATACTGTCGAGGGTACAATTGGTACACTTCCCCAGGCTGTCAAAAGAGCAGCGGGTATTGAGCTTACAGGATGAAGGGTTGTCCAAAGATCAGGCAGCTGTCCTTAGCCAATTAACGAGTGATACAGAACAGGCAATTGAACTGTCTAAAAATGAAACATTGACAAGTCTCATAGATGCCGTGTGGAAATGGTACAATACACTTTCAAAAAAAGACGAACAAGCTTTTGTTTATGTCCACACAGAAATCATGCCGCTGGTAAAAGGTAAAGCTGAATATCATTTAGTCATGGATTTGTTTTTGATTATCCTGCAGGATATATTGAATGTTCAAATGTCAAAAAACTATTCAGTAGGGTATTTGAAATACCAGAATAAAATCAGGCAGGAAGCTGAACGTTTAAGCGTGGGGATTCTTGCGGATTTAATGGAAATCATCTTGAGAGGTAAGAAATATTTAGACAGCAATGTTGCAGCTCAAGGTGTCTTTGAAAAGGTTACTATACAGATGTTGACTATCATGAAAAAAACAATATAAGAGTAAAATAACGATGATGTCTATTTGGATTTTAGAGGGTAATCTGGTATGCTAGGTGAAGATGTATTAGGACATTTCTTCGGTCCAGACATCACTATCAGATAAACAGAGAAGTATAAAGAAGTGGTGAAAAATGGAAAAAAGAGAATTGTTAGACACGTTTACTGAGTTGGAAGCCCAAACAGAAGCCACATTAGGTATAATAAAAACGATGAAAGACGAAGTTTCTCATTTGACTGAAGAGAATAATGTGCTGCGTATGGAAAATCAACACCTCAGAGACCGCTTGGCAGAAATAATTAAACAGCAATCAATTGAAAAACAAATGACAGATTCTGGATTGACGAAATCCCGATTGAATCTAGAAAAAATATACGAAGATGGCTTCCATGTCTGCAATTTATTCTATGGATCAAGAAGAGACGGCGATGAACCGTGTGCCTTTTGCTTGGAAGTCATTTATGGTGAAAGAAAATAAAGGAACAACATGTGAATACATTAGTTACGAACCTTCCTTAGTACAGGATAACTGTATTGTAAGGAAGGTTTTTATATGTTAAAAACACAACATGTGGTGTTTTGATAGCTTTATTTTTACACATGTAGTATGTTCCCCTTGCGTTTGAAAAAAACTGATGTAAAATAGAATTATCAATAAGTTAACAGAAAGACAACAAAAAAACAAAGAGTTAACTTATCATCAAGGATGATTTCCTTGATGCACAAATAATATATTGGAGGTAAATGATATGGATAACGTATCAGTGACTGTTTATTCAAAACCAGATTGCATGCAATGTCAATTCACAAAAAAGTATCTTGAAAGCAAAGGGATTCCTTTTAAAGAAAAAGATGTGAATAGAGATGTCAACGCGATAGATGAAGTGAAAAAATTAGGATTTAGTTCTCTACCTGTTGTTTTAGCCGAAGGTATTGAAGCATTTAATGGATTTAGACCAGATATGCTGAATAGATTGGTGTAAATCGATGATGATTGTCTTTTTTTCATTAACTGGGCAAACCAGAAAATTTGTCAATAAACTAGACATGGATGTGCTGGAATTGAATCCGGCAGATCCATTTGTTGAAATGAAGGAATCGTTTATCATAGTCACACCTGCCTACGATAAGGAAGTGACCGAAATATGGGATGACTTTCTAGAAACAGGAGCCAATTTAAAGTGGTTTAAAGGTGTCGCAGGTGGAGGTAATTTAAACTTTGGTCAGTTGTTTGCCTTTACTGCCAAAGATATAGCACATGATTATAACGTACCTATTTTGCATACATTTGAATTTCAAGGTAATGAAGAGGATGTTATTAAATTGAAGGAAGCGGTGAATGACCTTGGTATCAATCAACACAAAAAGTGAAACACAAAAAGAGATAACCTATCACAAATTAAATAATGAGCTCAATAGACCAGTGGCTAATCAAATACCGCTGCATAAAGACCAGGAAGCGGTGAAAGCTTTTTTTAATGAGCACATTGATCCAAATACAGTTCGATTTGAAAACATAAAAGAAAAATTAACATTCCTGACTGAAAATGACTTTATCGAAGAAGGATTTTTGAATAAGTATAGAGAGAAGTTTATTGAAAAATTATTTAACGACCTTTATTCAAAACATTTCAGATTTCGCTCTTTTATGGGGGCATATAAGTTTTATACTCAATATGCTCTGAAAACAGATGATAATAGTCAATACTTAGAGCGCTTTGAAGATAGAGTGGCGTTCAATGCTCTTTTTCTGGCTGATGGAGACGAAACACTTGCTTACCATATTGCGATGGAAATCATCGAACAGCGGTATCAGCCGGCAACACCTACCTTTTTAAATGCAGGACGTAAACGTCGTGGCGAATTTGTATCCTGCTTTCTGGTTCAAATGACAGACGATATGAATAGTATTGGTAGAACGATCAATTCCGCACTTCAGTTGTCCAGAATCGGTGGTGGGGTCGGTGTGAATCTGACCAATCTTAGAGCGACGGGTGATCCGATCAAGAAAATCCAGAATGCTTCAAGTGGTGTTCTGCCAGTCATGAAGTTACTTGAAGACAGTTTCAGTTACTCCAATCAACTAGGTCAGCGTAATGGGGCAGGTGCAGTCTACCTCAATGTGTTCCATCCAGATATATTAAGGTTTTTGTCAACGAAGAAGGAAAATGCGGATGAAAAAGTACGGGTTAAAACATTGTCATTGGGTTTAGTTGTACCGGATAAATTTTATGAACTAGCTGCTCAAAATAAAACAATGTATCTTTTCAGTCCATATGATGTGGAACGTCTGTATGGTAAGCCGTTTGCATATGTGGACATAAGTGAAGAGTACGATCATCTGGTCGCAAATCCTGAAATTAAAAAAACTGAAATCAATGCGCGTGAACTGGAGAATGAAATTTCCAAGCTTCAGCAGGAATCGGGTTATCCGTACATCATCAATATTGATACAGCGAACAGAGAAAACCCGATACACGGAACAATTACGATGAGCAATTTGTGCAGCGAAGTTTTACAGATTCAAGAACCGTCAGTAATCAAAGATAATCAGGATTATGAAGTGATGGGCACAGATATCAGTTGTAATTTAGGATCCACGAATGTGGCTAACTTGATGGAGACACCCGACTTTGAACAGTCGATCAATACAATGGTTCGGGCACTGACGCATATTACCGACCAGTCAGCTATCGAGGCGGTCCCTACAATAAAAAACGGCAATGATAAGTATCATACGATAGGACTTGGCGCCATGGGACTGCATACGTTTTTTGCCTTAAATCAAATGCATTATGGGTCACCGGAATCCATCGAATTTACTGATGCGTACTTTACACTTTTAAACTACTATACGCTGAAAGCAAGTAATGTAATGGCTAAAGAACGCCAGACGACATTTTATAATTTTGAAAAGTCAGCTTATGCATCGGGTGATTACTTCAATAAATATATTGACGAGCCATTCAAATTTAAACATGAGAAGGTCGAAGAAATCTTTAATGCCCGTAACATTTCAATACCAAGTACAAATGACTGGGAACAGCTGAAAGAAGATGTTAAAAAAGATGGACTGTATCATCAGAATCGTTTAGCTGTCGCACCGACAGGGTCTATAAGCTATGTAAATGAGACGTCTGCCAGCCTTCATCCCATCACACGTTTGATTGAAGAACGTCAGGAAAAACTGACAGGTAAAACGTATTATCCAGCACCTCATTTATCAAATGAAACATTGCCTTATTATAAGAGTGCCTATGATATGGATATGCGTAAGGTCATTGACGTTTATGCCGCGGCACAAAAGCATATCGATCAGGGAATGAGTCTGACCCTGTTCTTGCGCTCAGTCATACCTGAAGGCTTATATGAATGGAAGGAAGGACGTACGAATAAGCAGACTACACGGGATTTAACTATTTTAAGACACTATGCGCATAAAAAAGGCATCAAGTCTATTTACTATGTCCGTACGTTTACAGATGATGAGCAAGAAATTGGATCCAATGCCTGTGAGAGTTGCACGATTTAGCCTGTGGTTCAACCAAACATTATCAAGATATAAATAGAGTGTTCCTGAATGAGGAGAATGGATTATGACAGACGAGTATAAGGCGATCAACTGGAATCGCATCGAAGATATGATAGATAAATTGACTTGGGAAAAACTGGTGGAGCAATTTTGGACAGATACGCGTATACCAGTATCGAATGATATAAATGACTGGAATACACTAAGTAAAAGTGAGCAGGACATGATTGCGAAAGTATTCGGCGGCTTGACGCTGCTGGATACACTGCAGTCGCAAGATGGCATCGAAGCGCTGAAGCAAAGCAGTCTGACCCAGCATGAAGAGGCTGTTTACAACAATATCGAATTTATGGAATCAATGCATGCTAAAAGTTACAGTGCGATTTTCAGCACACTAAATACGAAATCTGAAATCGACGATATTTTTGAATGGACACATTCGAACGCGATGCTTCAAAAAAAGGCAAAAATAATCAACGATATTTATCAAAATGGAACGGAACTGCAAATAAAAGTGGGCAGTGTATTACTGGAATCTTTCCTGTTTTATTCCGGTTTCTATGCCCCTCTATATTATCTGGGCAACAGCAAGCTGACAAATGTGGCAGAAATCATTAAACTGATCCTACGTGACGAGTCGGTCCATGGCACGTATATCGGTTACAAATTTCAGATCGGATATAATCAGCTGAATAAAACAGATCAGGAAGAGTTAAAGAACTGGGCTTATGATCTACTGTTTAAACTTTATGAAAACGAAATAGACTACACGAGCTATTTATATGATGACATCGGGTGGACGGAAGATGTAGCAGTGTTTTTAAGATACAATGCGAATAAAGCGCTGCAAAATCTTGGCTTTGATCCGCTGTTTCCAGATACTGCAGAAGATGTTGACCCTATTATTATGAACGGTATTTCAACAGGAACGAGTAATCACGATTTCTTTTCTCAAGTAGGAAATGGTTACTTAGTTGGAATGGTCGAGTCGATGGAAGACAGTGATTATGACATGTGGGTAAAATAAATTTAGTTTAAGATTCTGGTGCTTCTCTGACAAAGAAGCACTGGAATCTATACAATACATAGATTCAGCATCTATTGTGAATGTTTGAATAAAGATGTGGGCTTTCAAGGAGGAATCATAAAATGAAACAGAGTCAGCTTATGGAAAAAGAAAGCACGATAAAAGTGAATCGCTTAGAGAACGTAAAGAAACGTGACGGAAGAGTACAAAAGTATGACCATGGAAAACTTGTTGATGGATTGATCAAGGTTACGGAAAAACTGGAGCAGGCTGCTTCTTTAGCTGAATTAAAAGCTATAGCACTAGAAGTAGAAAAGGAATTAGATGAACAAGACAGAGTGACTATCGACTCGAAGACCATTGATGGTGTCGTTTTAGCCACACTGAAGCGGTACGGCTTGGATGAACTGGTAGAGGCAAGTATTCGGTACAATGAAAAAAGGATAAAAGACCGGGAGTCCAGAAGAGACGTAAATAGCATGATCGGTAATCTTCTTAAGCAGGACAAATCCATTGTCAATGAGAATGCCAATAAAGACAGCAAAGTTTTCAACACTCAGCGGGATTTAACAGCTGGGATCGTTGGAAAAGCAGCAGGACTCAAAATGATGCCCCCTCATGTAGCGAATGCACATGAAAAAGGCGATATACACTATCATGATCTTGACTATTCTCCTTATTCTCCCATGAGTAACTGCTGTCTGATCGACTTTAAAAATATGTTTGAAAATGGCTTTCAGATCGGCAATGCACAGGTGGAATCGCCACGTTCTATCCAGACAGCTGCAGCTCAGACAGCTCAAATCATAGCGAACGTCGCTTCAAGCCAGTACGGAGGCTGTAGTTTCGATCGGATAGATGAAGTGCTTGCCCCATATGCCATGCTTAATTACGAAAAACATCTAGAAACGGCTCAAACCTGGATCGATACAGAAGAAAGGCAGAAAGCGTTCGCGCTTGTAAAAACAAAAAAAGATATTTATGATGCTATGCAGAGTCTAGAATATGAAATCAATACCTTATATACGAGTCAAGGACAGACCCCTTTTACTAGTTTGGGTTTTGGATTGGGAGAATCATGGGTCGAGCGAGAGATACAAAAGGCAATTTTAGCTATTCGTATTGAAGGACTTGGAAAAGAAAAACGAACAGCTATATTTCCGAAATTAATTTTCACTTTGAAAAAAGGAGTGAATTTTTCCGAAAATGATCCAAACTATGATATCAAACAATTAGCCTTAGAGTGCTCGACGAAACGCATGTATCCGGATGTATTGAGTTATGACAAAATCGTAGATATTACTGGCAGTTTTAAAACACCAATGGGCTGTCGTTCTTTCCTACAAGGATGGAAAAATGAACAGGGGGAAAACATATCAGCCGGTCGCATGAATTTGGGTGTGGTTACGCTGAATATTCCTAGAATCGCGATGGAATCAAAAGGTAATCGTGATCGATTTAATGCGTTGCTGAAAGACCGTCTGGGGATCATTAAAGATGCTTTGTTTTTTAAAGCCGAGCGTGTGATGGAAGCGGAACCGGCTAATGCGCCTATCTTATACAAACACGGTGCCTTTGGAAAACGTTTAGCGGATGGGGACTCTGTCTCTGAGCTTTTTTTGAATAAGCGCGCAACGCTATCACTTGGTTATATTGGCTTATATGAAGCGGCTGCCTTCTTTTACGGAAGTCAGTGGGAAGAGAATAAAGAAGCTAAGGCTTTTACCCTGGATATCATGAAGACGCTGAAAGCTCAAGCGGATGAATGGGGAGAAGAGAGTGATCTGCACGTCAGTGTCTATTCCACCCCAAGTGAGAGTTTGACGGATCGCTTCTGTCAGCTGGACACTGAGAAGTTTGGAGAGATAGAAGATATAACAGATAAGGGATATTATACAAATAGTTTCCACTACGA
The DNA here is from genome assembly GCF_007988865.1 of Alkalibacterium kapii. Taxonomy (GTDB): domain Bacteria; phylum Bacillota; class Bacilli; order Lactobacillales; family Carnobacteriaceae_A; genus Alkalibacterium; species Alkalibacterium kapii. Next base: position 9,219 of record NZ_BJUY01000026.1, read on the forward strand.
TGTACGTAAAAATCCGACCCCCTTTGAAAAAATTGATTTTGAAAAGGATTATCCTGAATACACAGGTGGGGGATTCATCCATTACTGTGAATATCCTAAATTACAGGCAAACAGTAAAGCACTGGAAGCAGTCTGGGATTATGCCTACGATCGTGTGGGCTATCTTGGTACCAACACACCTATTGACCACTGCTATGCATGCGGTTTTGATGGAGAGTTTAAACCAACAGAGAAGGGATTTGAATGTCCACAGTGCGGAAATACAGACCCTAACACGTGTGATGTAGTCAAAAGGACGTGCGGCTATCTAGGCAACCCGCAGAAACGTCCTATGGTAAAAGGGCGCCACAAAGAAATCGCTTCGCGGACCAAACATATGAAAGGATCTGATCCCAGTGGCAGCTGATCCTGTATCATGGACAAGTGAACGATTCAGTAAGAATTACATCGCAGATTATAAACCTTATAATTTTGTCGATGGTGAAGGGGTAAGGTGCAGCATATATGTCAGCGGTTGCCCCTTTGCCTGTAAAGGCTGCTACAACAAGGCGGCACAGGACTTTTCTTATGGAGAGCCGTACAGTAAATCTTTAGAAGAACAGATTCTGAAAGACATGGAAGCTGAATACTGTCAGGGGTTGACACTTCTAGGTGGTGAGCCATTTTTAAATACAGGCGTAACCTTACCCCTTTGCAGGAAAATCAGAGAACGTTTCGGTAATGCTAAAGATATCTGGTCTTGGACAGGATATACATGGGAAGAACTTTTGAAAGGAACACCAGATAAGAAATGTTTATTAGCCGTCATAGATGTTCTGGTGGACGGTCGATTCGAAAAAGATAAAATGAATTTGAATTTAGCATTCAGAGGAAGCTCCAATCAGCGGATTATTGATGTGAAGCAGTCTTTAGCATCAGGCAAAGTGATTCTCTGGAAAGACGGTGACTACAAATAAGTGTAAATGAAGGACGATTAATATAAGTGTCACAAAATAGAGTTGCACAGGGTATTAATGTAGTGAACATCGGTAAAGCGAGACAGAAAATCGTTTGAGTTCGTTGATGTAGAGCTGACATCGGTAAAGTGAAACAGGAAATCGTTTGAGTCTGTTGATGTAGAGCTGACATCGGTAAAGTGAAACAGGAAATCGTTTGAGTCTGCTGATGTAGAGCTAACATCGGTAAAGTGAAGCAGAATATATTTTGAGCAAGCTGATGTAAGGCTAACATCGGTAAAGTGAGACAGAAAATCGTTTGAGTCCACTGAAGTAGAACTGACATCGGTAAAGTGAACGAAAACGCCATTTGAGATTGCTGATATAGAATTAAAAACAGTAATCCGGTTATTAAAATTCCAAAGTATGATAATGAAACGAGTTAACGCTGAAGCGTTTAAAAAAGTTTCGGCATCTAAATCTATGAGAAGCATAAAAGTTGCATCTCCCCTTGAAAATGGTATACTAATAAGTACGTTGAAAGTAAATATGAAATATAATATAAACACGTTTTAAAGAAGTTTATTCACACTGGCGCAACTATAGAGTTGTAAGGACGCGGTAGAGGTAGGGATCACGTCGTATAAATGAGAAACCTAGTCGTATCTATATGAATAGGAATAAAAAAAGATTCACTTTAGAAATATTTATTTTTAAGTATAGAAAGCCGCTCACTCGTGAGTGGCTTTTGTCAATTCTAGGGGTTATTATTTAAATGAAAGACAAACTGAAGCACGATTTTTGTTATACTTAGTAAAATAAATAATGAAAGTAAGGACCCTCAAAATGACTATTCAATTAAAGCAAGATGAACGCATCGACCAGCTGATGCAATATGATTTGGAAATAATTCAGAGTCCATCAGTCTTTTCTTTTTCCCTCGATGCAGTGCTTCTAGGGAACTTTGCGAAAGTACCGACACATGATCGAGCAAAAGTTGTTGATCTGTGTTCAGGTAATGGAGCCGTTGCTTTGATGCTGAGCCAAAAAACAAAAAGTAATATAACGGCGATAGAACTTCAGGAACGATTAGCTGATATGGCTCAAAGAAGTATCCAGCTCAATCATTTGACCGAACGCGTTGAAATGATCCATGCTGATGTGAAAGACGCTGTCACTCATATAAAAAAAGATTCAGTGGATGTTCTGACTTGTAATCCACCTTATTTTACCGTGACCAGTGAGAGCAGGAAAAATCCCAATACGCATTTAGCTATTGCCAGACATGAACTTCATTTAAATCTGAAAGAGTTGATGGAAACATCCGCTGATCTATTAAAAACGAAAGGCAAAGCATATTTTGTACATCGGCCTGAACGTTTCCTTGAAATCATGGATGAAATGCGGGCAGTCAGGATTGCCCCCAAGCGGATCCGTTTTGTATATCCCAGAAAAGGGAAGGAAGCGAATATGCTGCTCATCGAAGGCATCAAGCATGGTAAAGAAACCGGACTTAAAATAGCCCCTCCTTTATATGTTTTTGACGAGCAGGATAATTATTTTCCTGAAGTGAGAAGGATGATCTATGGCAATGAGTAGTGAAGGGAAAACAAGTTATTTTTATGTCTTGCATTGCAGGGATGGAACGCTTTATGCTGGTTATACTACGAACCTTGAACGAAGATTGAAAGAACATAATACCGGAATCGGAGCTAAATATACTCGGTTAAAAAAGCGCCGACCGCTGAGAATGATTTATGCTGAAGCTCATCCCTCGCGCAGCGCAGCGACTAAAGCAGAAGCCGCCTTTAAAAAGAGGACACGTTCACAAAAGAATACATTTTTGATCGAACAAGGGATAAAAATACCTTTTGAGAAACAAAAGACATGCATCATCAGGGAGGAGCCAATTAAAGATGATCAACACGCAGAAAAGCTTTGAACATAAGGAAGAAGGAAATTTGTACTTAGTACCGACCCCTATCGGTAATTTAGATGATATGACGTTCCGGGCTGTTGACCTTCTGAAACACGTCGATCTTATCGCTTCAGAAGATACAAGAAATACACAGAAACTCTTGAATCACTTTGAAATAGAATCCCCTCAGATAAGTTTTCACGAACATAATTCCAAAGAACGGACACCCCAGCTGATCGAGAAACTAAAAGCAGGCAAATCTATAGCACAAGTGAGTGACGCAGGAATGCCGTCGATCAGTGATCCGGGAGTGGATTTAGTGAAAGCCGCGATCGATGAAGGCATAACGGTCGTACCTTTACCGGGGGCGAATGCTGCGTTGACAGCGTTGATCGCTTCTGGCTTGACGCCTCAGCCTTTTTACTTTTTAGGATTCCTGCCACGCAAAAAAAAAGAACTCAATGCTAAATTGACAGAATTGAACAAGAGAGAAGAAACCTTGGTTTTTTATGAATCTCCCCATCGTATCAAGCAAGTCGTTGTAGCGATGAAAGAGGTTTTTGGTGAAAAAAGACAGATCGTCTTAGCGCGGGAAGTGACAAAAAGATTTGAAGAATTTATACGCGGCACGATAAAAGAAGTCCTGGAGTGGCTGAACAACGAAAAAATTCGTGGCGAGTTCGTCGTTATTGTCGAAGGAAATGAAAACAGTGAGACGGAAGAAAAAGCATGGGCAAATTGGACGTTGAAGGAACACGTCGAATTTGTGATGGAAAATAACGATTTATCCAGTAAAAAAGCAATCAAAGAAGTGGCTCTGATACGGAACCTACCTAAACGATCCGTATATGCTGCCTATCATGGATTGGATGACTGAAAAAAATCCAGAGTGAATGGTAAAAGACCCAGAGAAAAATTAAAGGAGATAAATAAAATGCCTGACAAATTATTGAGCTATGTTTCATTAAGTGATGAACAAAGGAACAAAATCAATAAAGTGGCACCTTCTTATGATATTATAGAATCAATTTCTGACGTCAGCGATATTTCAGAAATAAAAGGTGTATTTGGTTGGAATAAAGAAGAGGTATCGGAATTGCTTGATGATCCAAGTCACAAACTTCAGTGGATCCAGCTGACTTCGGCCGGAGTAGACTATGTCGATCTTCTGAAGTTAAAGAAACAAGGAATCACATTGACCACAACGAGCGGCATACACAAATATGCGATTGCCGAATCGGTCATGGGAATGATTTTAAGTCATACGCGAAAAATCGGCTATTCTCTTATCCAGCAGCGACAGAAAAAATGGGAACCGTCAGAAGAACTCAGCGAGATGAATCAGAAAACCATGCTCATTGTCGGTGCAGGATCTATCGGAAAACAGACAGGGAAAGTTGCCCGGGCTTTCGGTATGAAAACGATCGGAGTGAACCGAAGCGGCGGTTCAGTTGACTACATGGATGAAATGGTAACCCAAGATAGACTGAAAGAGGTGTTGCCAGAAGCAGATGTTGTCGTCAATATCTTGCCGTTGACAGATGAAACAGAAAATTTATTTGATTTAGAGTTATTCAGAGTTATGAAACCTTCTGCTCTATTTATAAATGTTGGCCGTGGACAAACGGTTGTCACACAGGATCTACTTAAGGCACTGGATAATAAATGGATCGAATTTGCTGCTTTGGATGTAGTGGATCAAGAACCGTTGCCAGAAGACCATCCGATTTATGAACGAGAAGATGTTTTACTGACACCGCATATCTCTGGAAAGTTAGAAGACTATATAGCTGCAGTTTTTCCGATTTTTATTGAAAACTTACGTGAATTTAGCAAGCAGCGAATTCCTGATAAGAATGTTGTCGACTATGAAAGAGGCTATTAAATGTTTGAGGTTTAATTTCTTCTGTTATCTTTAACTATCTAGAGTTTTTAAATGTCTTATAATGATAAATCAATGATAAAACAGGTCGATTAAAACAAAAGAAACGTTAAAAAAATCTAACAAATAGATGGGGAATCGTGATACAATGACTTTATCAGCCATTTATTTGCTGGAAACATGACACATTGTCATAAACAAACGTATTTTAAGGGGAGAAAAGAATGTCAGAAGAAGTAAAAGAAAGATCCAATGTTTCCGAAGAACTCAAATGGGATCTTAGTGCGATATTTGAAAGCCAGGAAGCATTCAAAACGGCTCTGAAAGAATTACCTGAAGAAGTAGACACTTTTTCAGCTAAATATGATGGAAACCTTACAGGAGTCAATACTGTTGTCGAAGCGATCAAAAAGTATGAAGAGATTTCAGCCAAGTCTTCTCATCTCGGACAATACAGTTACCTTCCAGTATCTGTTGACATAACAGATAGCGAAGCACAACAACAAGCCCGCCATACATCAAATGTACTGGCAAACGCAGCGGCTAAGATGAGCTTTTTCCAATCTCAAATAGAAGACTTGGATGACACGATGCTCAATGCCATTGTTGAAATCGAACCTGCTTATGAAGCATATATTCGAAAGATCAAAAAATCCAAGTTGGCAAAACTTGACCCGAAAGTTGAAGAAGCTCTTGCCCAGATTTCACCTGTCTTTGATTCGCCTGAAGAAATTTTTGAACAGGCACGATCTGCAGATGCAGATTACGGCACTTTCGAAGTGGATGGCAAAGAATATCCACTCAGCTTCGTTTTATATGAAGAAGTGTATATGTATTCTGAAGACCCTAAAATAAGACGTGCAGCTTATGATAAATTTAATGAAACATTAAGCCAGTATAAGAACGTTGTAGCGACAGCATACTATACAAAACTTCAAACAGAAAAAACACTGGCTACGATGCGCGGCTACGATTCTATTTTCGACTACTTGCTTTTAGACCAGGAAGTCCCTCAGGAATTGTATAACCGTCAAATCGATATGATCATGAACGATTTTGCGCCAGTTATGCGTAAATTTGTTACACACTTAAAAGATGTTCACGGTATGGACAAAATGACTTATGCTGATTTGAAAGTGGACCTTGATCCTGAATACACAACGCCGGTCAGCATTGAAGAGTCCAAAGACTTAGTGAAAAAAGCTTTTGCACCACTCGGAGAAGATTATGTCGATATGATCCTGCGTGCCTACCCTGAACGCTGGGTCGATTTCGCTCAGAACCAAGGCAAACGCTCAGGCGCATTTTGTTCAACGACTTATGGCAAGCATCCTTATGTCATGGTGTCTTATACCGGTCAATTGTCAGACGCCTATACGCTAGTCCATGAATTCGGTCATGCAGGCCAGGGGATTTTATCCAATGAAAACAATCCGTTGACAAGTGCCCGCCCATCGCTTTACCTGATCGAAGCACCATCGACCTTCAATGAGCTGCTTCTGACTGATCATCTGAAAGAAGAGGCAGACGATGCACGTATGGAGCGTAATGTGCTGTCGAAAATGATCTCCAAAACGTATTTCCATAATTTCGTAACACACTTACTTGAAGCCGCTTATCAGCGTGAAGTATATCGTCTGATCGATGAAGGCAAGAGTTTTGATGCGAATAAGTTAAGTGAACTGAAACGCAGTGTTCTTGAAGAATTCTGGGGAGACGCTGTCGAGCTGGAACCAGGAGCTGAACTCACTTGGATGCGTCAGATCCACTACTACATGGGACTTTACCCATATACCTATTCAGCAGGACTGACGATCGCGACTCAAGCCTTCCTCAAAACCAAGAGTGGGGAAGAAAGTGTTGACGGCTGGCTTGAATTCCTGGCTTTAGGCGGAAGCAAAGCACCTGCCGAAGCAACAAAAGTAGCCGGTGTGGATATCACGACGGATCAGCCACTGAAAGACACGATCAACTATCTGGACGAATCCGTTGACCGCATTATTGAGTTGACCGAAGAAATCGATCAAGAAAGTTAAACAATACCCACAATGAGACGAGGTCGGGATAATTATCTCTCGACCTCGTCTCTTTTGTTTTAGTAAAGTTGACATTCGTTAAATGTTTTTTTTGCAAAGAATATTTATACTCTCACGCTAATCGAGAGGAGTTGGTGTAAATATCCGTGCAATTCCTATCGAATAGCCTTAATCGAAAGAAGTTGAGGAAAAATACTGGAAAACTCCTATCGAAAAAACGTAATCGAAAGGAGTTTGACGTGAAAAACTAAAAAATCCTTTCGAATAACCACAATCCAAGGTCTTTTCAGAAGGAACTTTTTCGCTGCGGCGAAAAAGGCCAGCTTATACCAACAGAAGCATCTATGGTAAAGGCATACTTAAGCGAACACTGAAGAAATCCTTTCGCTGTTACAAGAAGCTTACCGATACGAATGGGAAGATTTAACCAACGCTTATTATTGACTATGATGATCAGTCGACAACTTTTCATACAATGTCTAAATAAACAGTTCTAAAAAGTGTTAGTATGAAGTAAATAAAATAGAAAGGTGTAAGTTATATTGAAGATAAAAAAATTGACAAAAAATCAGAATCAGGATCTATACGATTTAAACGTTTATGCTTTTCATTTAGAAGATACAAAAGAAACAAAACAATGGATGGATGACTGTATGGTTAACGGTATCGCTTACGGAGCATTCTTTAAGGAAAAACTGAAAAGTTCAGTGATCGTTTTTCCATTTGAAGTGTATTACCGTGGCCGCATTTTAAAGATGGGCGGTATAGGGAACGTAAGCAGTTATCCAGAAGTAAGAGGAAAAGGAGCGATCCGTCAACTGATGGATCAAGCACTTAAAGAGATGAAAGACCAGGGACATGTGCTTTCTTATCTCGATCCATTTTCTCACCGTTTTTACCGAAAATTCGGCTACGAAATCACGTTCGAACAGCGCTTGTATGAGATCATGCCTGAAGATTTCGGTTCTTTTAAAGTGCCTGAAAACCGTGTCGAGCGTGTAGACTATGAGGATCAGAAAGAAGCGATCCAGTCGATTTATGAAAAGAAAATGGCTCAGTCCATCGGTCCGGTCAGACGAACAGAGTGGTTGTGGAATAAAAAGTTCCTGCCATCAGATAAAAAGAAGGTCGCATTATACCGTGATGAGAAAGACCGTCCAAAAGGTTACCTCATATACGAGTTCACAGGTGACGGTCAGAACACTTTCCACATCCACGAATTAATGGCTCTATCTGGGAATGCAGAAAGGGCGCTCTGGGACTTTATTAGTACGCATTCATCGAGTTTTGAAAAATTCTTATATACCGCTCGTTCCGATCAGCGACTGACTCACTTGTTTGAAGAAGCCTCTCTTAAACAGTCTATTTCTTCTTCGATGATGGCTCGTATCGTGGATATGGAGAAGTTCCTGAAACAGTTCCCTTTCAAGTCAGTAGACCAGCAAGATTTCTGGCTTGAAGTCTCTGATGACACAGCAGAATGGAATAATAAAGTGTTCAAGCTTTCTATTTCAGGAGAGGAAGTTTCTGTATCAACAGAAGAAAAGGCCGAGGTAGGCTCACATTATCTAAAAGCGGATATACAGACATGGACCCAACTGTTCATGCAGTTTAAAACAGCTGCGGAACTGCACTTTGAAGGATCGCTTAAGGGAGAAGAAGAGACAGCACAGGCCGTGCAGGAAATACTTCCCAAGGGGACGCCAGAACTCTATGATTATTTCTGATGTTTAAAACTCTTTTTCTATCCGTTTGAAAAAATAATTCAGCACCCCTTTGATTAGCGAATCTTGTTAGCAGTTTTTATGTACTCAGTAAATAAGGTAAACAAGTACCGCTGAACGATAAATGATATACTAAAAGCAGATAAGAAAACAGGAAGGGGAGCATTCATGACTAAAAAAGCTTATCTAACGACCTTAAATACTCGGGGATTTTTATATGAAGAGACCCTGATCGTAGCAAAGCTGCTGCATGAAGGGAAAAAGTATGAGGCAATTCTTGAACTGCTCCTTGAAGAAAATCTTTTTCAGCTGAACAGTCAGGACCGGACTGTGCGCTTTTTCAACGAGATCCAAAAACGTCTGGAGGAGCTTGACGTCTATTTGTTCAATCAGTTTTTAGTAGTCGATACAGATACAAGTAAAGCCATCCTGCTTTACGCTTTGTTGAAGAAAGACCAGCTCTTGTTCGAATATATGCGGGAAGTGGTCTGGGATAAATTCTTGGTATTGGACTGGCATTTGGGTAAACAGGAAACGTCAGCATTTATTGAAAAGAAAGCAGATCACAGTCAGACAGTTGCCCAATGGACCCAGGAGACGAAACAGCTGCTCGGAGAAGCGTTTCATCGGGTTTTAAATAATGTCGGTATGGGAAAAACTGACGATGATGATATCGAACTCCAACGTTTGAACATCGAACCGCACATCAAAGAGTATATGATCAAGCGGAAAGAACAGGACATCGTGGAAGTGGTTTTAGGGGAACTTGTAAGGTAAAACGATATGATCGATTCTTAAAAAGTTGAGCACAGGATAAAGGTCATGACAAACATCAAATAAGAGGAAGTTAATAGTCTCATAAAAAAAGGTACACATCGCTATCTCTCATTCAGCGATGTGTACCTTTACTGTAATCAGTAGCTAAAAAGGGCTCGAGATTATTTTCAATAGTCGAATGCAGAGATTTCTAGATAGCAATGGCTTGCTCTTCTAATTCTCTAACGGTCTGATTATGTAGTGAAAATAATTTTATGTCTCCCATACATATTCCTCCTCACACTTATTATATAGAATAATAAAGTAAAAGTGTAATGTTTCAAGAAAGTGTTTGCAAAACAATATAATATGTTTTATATTGTATATAACAAATATAAATCAAAAATAAAAATGAGGTGTGAAATGAAATTAGAAATGATTGGAGACATACATTTAGGTATGGCTTTAAACCGTAAAAAAGCTGACTTTGACTTTAATGTAAAGAAACGCTATCCAGTGATTTCAGTGAGTAATATTGAGGAAGAGGGCTATTTCAACAACAAAGGTTTTGAATATTTTCCAAGTACCGAGCTTTTATCAAAAAAATATTTCACTGAAGAAGGTGAAGTACTTATGCGACTCACTCATCCTAATACAGCCGTTTATATCAGTAAAAAGCAGGAAGACTTACTCGTTCCGTCCTATTTCGTGAAAATCAAGATTACTGATAAGAATTATCTGCCCGAGTATGTGGCTTGGTATTTAAACAGCGAGGAAACAAAACGAGAATTGCAAAAAGTGCAATCAGGCACACGTGTGACAAGTACCAGTAAAAAAGTGCTCGAGACCTTAGTAATTAAGGAGCTTTCAATTGAAAAGCAAAAGAGAATTGTAGATTTGGTAGAATTACATCAGAAAGAGAAAACATTATATGAAAAGTTGATCAAAGAAAAAGAGAAACAGCTAGCAGCTGCAACAGCAGAGATAATGGCTGACTAACAGGAGGAAAACAAATGACTGAAACAGTGACTCAGCAACAAATCAATAGTGTTTTATGGCAAGCGGCGGATACATTTAGAGGAAAAATAGATTCAAGTATATACAAAGATTATATTTTGACCATGCTGTTCATTAAGTATATCAGTGATACATATAAAGAACATTTAGAAGAATACACGGAACGATATGATGGAGATGAAACACGTATTGAGCGCGCTCTTTCTAGAGAACGCTTCGTACTAGAAGAAGATGCGACCTTCGATTATCTTTATAGTAAACGTAATGATCCGGCAATAGGTGAAATCATCAACAAAGCTTTAGAAAAGATTGAAAATGAAAACACAGGTAAGTTACGAGGCGTCTTCCGTAATATTGACTATAATTCTGAAACAGTTTTGGGTAAAACCAAAGATAGAAATGCGACCCTTCGAACATTACTTGAGGATTTCAATACATTGACGTTGAAACCGTCTGTTGTTGGACGAGAAGATGTCATCGGGGATTCTTATCAATATATGATTGAACAATTTGCGTCGGACGCTGGAAAAAAAGGCGGAGAATTTTTTACCCCATCCATGCTTTCGGAATTACTGGCCCGTCTGGTCAAACCTCAAGTAAACGATCGAATTTACGATCCAACGTGCGGTTCAGGTTCATTGTTGATTAAAGTAGCTAATCAAGTTCCCGACAAAAAAGTACAGATTTACGGACAAGAGCGTAATGGACAAACTCATTCTTTAGCCATCATGAATATGTATCTGCATGGTATCGATGATGCGAAATTAGAATGGGGAGACACCTTATCTAATCCGCTTCACTTGGAAAACGATAAATTAATGAAATTCCAGCGTATAGTAGCGAATCCGCCTTTTTCACTCGATAAGTGGTATGAAGGCTTTTCTGACGGTAGTACGAACGGTAAAAAATTCAAGATGGAAGCCTCCTTGGATCCGTATCACCGTTTTGACTGGGGTGTGCCTCCAAAAACAAAAGGGGACTATGCCTTTGTCCAGCACATGCTGCATTCATTGGCAGAAGACGGTACAATGGCCACCATTTTACCGCACGGTGTGTTATTTAGAGGATCGAGTGAAGGGAAGATACGTAAAGAAATCATCCAGATGAATCTACTTGATGCCGTCATAGGTGTGCCAAGTAATCTTTTCTTTGGTGTCAGTATCCCTGCCGTAGTTCTTGTGTTCAAGAAAAACAGAACGCGTGATGATGTCTTGTTTATTGATGCATCTGGAGAAGAATATTTTGAAAAAGGTAAAAATCAAAACAAGCTCCGTGAAGAAGACATTCAGCGTATAGTGGACACTTACGACAACTTTGAAACAGTAGATAAGTATTCTTATGTTGCCTCACGTGACGAGATCATAGAGAACGACTATAACTTGAATATTCCAAGATACGTCGATACCTTTGAAGAAGAAGAACCCGTGGATATGAAAGAAGTTAAGCAAAATATCAAAAAAATCAAATCAGAAATCGCAGAAGTCGAAAAACAAATGGAAGCATATCTCGAAGAGTTAGGATTGTAGGTGAAAGTATGGAAGTAGTTAATTCTTATAAAAAGACTGCAATTGGATATATACCTGAAGACTGGTCTGTAAATAAATTAAAACAACTGAGTACAAAAATTTATGCAGGAGCAACTCCTAGTACAAGAGTTAAGGAGTATTGGGACGGTAATATACCATGGATGAGCTCGGGTGAGATAAATAAAAAATATGTATATTCAACTGAAAAATATATCACTAAGTTAGGATTCGATAATTCGAGTACAAACATTATTCCTGTAAATAGCGTATTAATGGCGTTGGCTGGACAGGGAAAAACAAGAGGAACTGTTGCAGTTAATAAAATTGAGTTAACAACTAACCAGTCTTTAGCAGCAATGGTTATTCATGAAAACCAAAATTATAAATTCATTTATTA
>NZ_BJUY01000027.1 GCF_007988865.1 Alkalibacterium kapii
TAAAGGTAACGCAAAAAGGAGATATGTGCCCTTTTGTATAGTATGAGCTACGAAAGGTCACGCAAAAGCGAAATACGTGCCCTTTTTGTATAGTAGGGACTGCAAAAGATAACGCAAAAGCGAAGTGTGTGCCCTTTATGATGAAAAAGAGCAACCAACGGGCACGTATTCAGATACTTTAAGAGGTGGCTTATCGATTTCTATACATAAGTTAAGCACCATGCTTAACTGTCTTGAATATCATTCTGATTAAGACTAGAATGATACAAGAGAGCAAAAGGTTCATTGGAGAAAATTCAACTAAAAAAGGAAGGTAAGTCATGTCAGTTTTAGAAATAAAAAATCTACATGTATCCATTGAAGATAAAAAAATACTAAAAGGCGTGAACCTAACAATGCAGACAGGGGAAATCCATGCAATCATGGGGCCGAACGGTACAGGGAAATCAACACTTTCTGCCGCAATCATGGGGCACCCAAGTTACGAAGTCACAGAAGGCGAAGTGCTTTTGGATGGAGAAAACATTCTGGAAATGGAAGTAGATGAGCGTGCACGAGCAGGTTTGTTTTTAGCTATCCAGTATCCAAGTGAAATCGCCGGCATTTCAAACGCGGAATTCATGCGCGCCGCCATCAATTCTCGAAGAGACGCTGACGACAAGATAGGCGTCATGCCTTTCCTGAAAAAGCTGGATAAGAAAATGGCCCTCTTGGATATGCCGGAAGAAATGGCTGAGCGTTACTTGAACGAAGGTTTTTCCGGTGGAGAGAAAAAGCGTAATGAAATTTTACAATTGATGATGATCGAACCAACTTTTGCGATTCTAGATGAAATCGACTCAGGTCTCGATATCGATGCCCTGCAAGTCGTTTCAAAAGGGATCAATGCGATGCGCAATGAAGGTTTTGGTGCACTGATCATCACGCACTATCAGAGATTACTGAATTACATCACGCCAGATATAGTTCATATCATGATGGACGGGCGTGTCGTCAAAACTGCCGGTCCAGAACTCGCACAGCAGTTGGAAGCAGAAGGATATAAAGGCTTGATGGAAGAATTGGGATTAGACATAGAACTTGAAGACGAATAACTTTGGAGGAGGGACAGTATGAAAACAGCAACGAAAGATTATTCAACTTATAAAGATGCACTCATTGCCTTCTCTCATGGTTTAAAGGAACCCGAGTGGATGCTTGAAATGCGACTGGATGCGTTAAAGAATATCGATAAATTAGACCCTCCTGTCATCGAACGTCTTCGTTATAATCGCTGGCCCCTTTGGGAAGTCCCAGATCTTTCAGGCGCTAGATCCAAAAATACAATCGATCCATTCGAATTTATCGAAGACAAAGCAGATGCTAATCGGGTGGTTCAGACTGGAAAAAACACAGTGATCGATACATTATCTGAATCCTTGAAAGAAAAAGGCGTGATCTTCACCGATATTCATACCGCTTTAAAAGAACATCCTGAGCTGGTCAAAGAGGCTTATATGACGACAGCGGTGAAACCTGACAAGCATAAAATCTCAGCTTTTCATGCAGCATTCATGAACTCAGGACTCTTCTTATACGTCCCTAAAAATGTTGAAATCGAAGAACCTCTGGAAGCTGTATTTATTCAAAATAGTTTAATAGAAGATGCCTTTGTAAAGCATGTTTTAATTTATGCAGACAGTTATTCGAAATTCAATTATGTGGAAAAGTTTCTGACTAAAGGTGAACATAAAAATGCGACTAATATAATGGTGGAAGTGATTGCTAAATCGGGTGCACAAATAAAATACAGTGCTGTGGATCAGCTGGGGGAAAACTCAACGGTTTATTTTACTCGTAAAGGATTCACGTATCGTGATTCGCATATCGATTGGGCCGTCGGTGTTATGAACGGCGGCAATGTCGTGGCTGATTTTGATACCGACTTAGCAGGCGAAGGCTCATCGACTGATTTGAAAGCTGTCAGCATAAGCAGCGGACGTCAAGTTCAGGTCATTGATTCCAAAGTTGAAAACTACGGGAATCATACAGAAGGGAACATCTTCCAGCATGGGGTTATTTTAGACAGAGCCACACTGACCTTTAACGGTATTGGACATATTCTAAAAGGGGCTAAGGGTGCGGATGCCCAGCAGGAGTCCCGTGTGCTCATGCTTTCGGACAAGGCACGTGGAGATGCGAATCCGATCCTGTTGATCGATGAAAACGAAGTAACGGCCGGTCACGCCGCCAGTGTCGGACGCGTCGATCCGGAAGAAATGTACTACCTTATGAGCCGGGGAATCGAAAAAACTGAAGCCGAACGCTTAGTGATCCGTGGATTCTTAGGTAAAGTGATACAAGCTATCCCACTCAAGAACGTGCGTCAGGAATTAGTCGAAACTATCGAAAGGAAGTTGACATCCAGGTGACCTTTCAAAGTGAAAAGTGGAAAAAAGACTTTCCCATTCTCAACCAAGTCGTCAATGATGAACCCTTAGTTTATTTGGATAATGCGGCAACGTCACAGAAACCTGAAGTGGTTTTAGATGCCTTAAAAACTTATTACCTAACGAACAATGCGAATGTTCACCGGGGCGTGCATACACTTGCTGAACGCGCCACAAGCCAGTACGAAAATGCCCGCGAAACAGTGAGACGCTTTATCAATGCCAGGGAAACCGCAGAAGTCCTATTTACACGCGGAACGACAACGAGTCTGAACTGGCTGGCTCAAAGTTTGGAAGATACGGTCATCGAGCCGGGTGATGAGATCGTGATTTCTTATATGGAACATCACTCCAACATCATCCCGTGGCAGCAATTGGCAAAGCGCAAGCAGGCGAAGCTTAACTATATCGAACTGACTGAAGACGGGCATCTTGATATGGAAAATGCCCGCAAGCAAATGACGGAAAAAACGAAAATCGTTTCGCTGACACATGTGTCCAATGTGATGGGTGTGGTGAATCCAATCAGAGAATTGGCTGATTTAGCGCATTCAAAAAATGCTGTAATGGTAGTAGATGGCGCACAAGCCGTTCCTCATATGCCTGTTGATGTAGAAGCATTGGATGCAGATTTCTACGCTTTCAGCGGCCATAAAATGCTTGGTCCAACAGGTATCGGTGTTTTATACGGCAAGCGAAACTGGCTAGAAAGGATCGAACCCATCGAATTTGGTGGTGAAATGATCGACTTTGTAGGCTTACAGGACAGTACTTGGAAAGAACTGCCTTGGAAATTTGAAGCCGGCACCCCCAACATTTCCGGTGCCATCGGGCTGGCAAAAGCCATCGACTACTTGGAAACGATCGGCATGGATGCCATCATGTCTCATGAACAGGAAGTCGTTAAATATCTTATGCCAAAACTTGAAAAAATCGAAGGACTGACTATTTATGGTCCTAAAAATTTAAATGACCGAACGGGTGTGATCGCCTTCAATATCGAGGGGATCCACCCGCACGACCTGGCGACCGCCATGGATATGGAAGGCGTTGCTGTCAGAGCTGGGCACCACTGTACGCAGCCTTTGATGAATTACCTATCTCAACCGGCAACCGCACGCGCGAGTTTCTATTTATATAACACGTTTTCAGATGCGGACAAATTTGTCGAAGCACTTATAGCCACAAAGGAGTTTTTCTTAAATGGCCTTGACTAAATTGAATCAGCTGTACCGAGCTGTCATTGTCGATCATTCAAAAAATCCACGCAGAAGAGGTACGCTGGATAACACGACGGCTCAAATCGATATGAAAAATCCGACCTGTGGGGATGTCATCCAGATTCAGCTTGAAATAGAGAATGATATAATAAAAGACGTACGTTTCGACGGCAGTGGCTGTACGATTTCTTTGGCGAGCGCCAGCATGATGACGGATGCCATCTTAGGTAAGACACTTGAAGAAGCGTTATGCTTGTCTGAAGACTTTTCCGGCTTGGTTCAAGGCAAAGACCCCGAAAATGAAGATGATTTAGGCGATGCGGTCATGCTTTCTGGGGTAGCCAAGTTTCCGGCACGGATCAAGTGTGCGACCCTGCCATGGAAGGCGCTGGAAAAGGCACTGTCAGATAAAGATGGAACTGGCTTCGACAGCCAGTTGAAACATGACGATTAAACATGAATCGATTCGAAGTTATAAGTAAGCTATCAGTTGAGATGATCATTTTAGCTCGGCTAGTGGCAGAACTTTTTAAAAGCAGGAAGGAGACCATTTATGGCTCACGTACCAGAAAAAAATGACTACCAGTACGGCTTTCATGATGAAGTTGAATCCGTTTATGACACGGGTAAGGGCTTGAATGAAGATATTGTCAGAGATATTTCTGCCCGTAAAGAAGAACCGGAGTGGATGCTTGACTACCGTTTGAAGTCATATGAACACTATAGATCTCGTCCGATGCCGGAGTGGGGGGCAGACCTTTCAGAGGTCGATTTCGATAATTATACTTATTACCGAAAAGCCAGTGACAAACCGGCTCGTGACTGGGAAGATGTACCCGAGAAAATCAAGGAAACCTTCGACCGATTAGGTGTTCCTGAAGCTGAGCGACAATTTCTGGCCGGCTCAGGTGCGCAGTATGAATCTGAAGTGGTTTACCACAATATGAAAGAAGAATTTGAAAAATTGGGAATTGTCTTTACTGATACGGATACCGCTCTGAAAGAATATCCGGATATTTTCAAGGAACATTTTGGCACAGTGGTCCCCCCGACAGATAACAAACTGGCGGCACTCAATTCTTCCGTCTGGTCAGGTGGAACATTTATTTACGTCCCTAAAGGCGTTAAGTGTGACGTGCCGCTGCAGATGTACTTCCGGATAAATAATGAAATGATGGGACAATTCGAACGGACTTTGATTGTTGTCGATGAAGGTGCAAGCGTGCATTACGTTGAAGGGTGTACCGCACCGACTTTTTCATCCAGTTCGCTGCATGCCGCAGTGGTTGAAATCATAGTTAAAAAGGATGCCTACTGCCGTTATACGACCATTCAGAACTGGTCAGACAATGTTTATAATCTGGTAACCAAACGTGCCCATGCTGCAGAAGGTGCGACCATTGAATGGATCGATGGTAATTTGGGTGCCAAGACAACGATGAAGTACCCCAGCATCCACTTGAACGGACGCGGTGCACGCGGAACGACGATGTCGATTGCAATGGCCGGTGAAGGACAAGTTCAAGATACTGGAGCTAAAATGATTCATAATGCGCCAAACACTTCCAGCTCGATTGTTTCTAAATCGATCGCCAAAGATGGCGGAGCCGTGAATTACCGCGGTCAGGTCACGTTCGGCAGAGACTCGGCCGGCTCGATTTCGCATATCGAATGTGACACCATCATTATGGATGAACTGTCGAAATCTGACACCATTCCGTTCAATGAGATACACAACTCCAACGTGTCACTCGAACACGAAGCGAAAGTTTCCAAAATTTCAGAAGAGCAGCTCTACTATCTAATGAGTAGGGGGCTCGACGAAGAAACCGCGACAGAAATGATCGTCATGGGATTCGTCGAACCATTTACCAAAGAACTCCCCATGGAATACGCCGTCGAACTCAACCGCCTCATCAGTTATGAGATGGAAGGGTCAGTGGGTTAAGTAAATGATCGGAAGAGACTGGGACAAAAGTCCTAGATTAAAATGAAGAAGTCCTGAACGAAAATCAAAAAGATTTTTGTTCAGGACTTCTTTTTAAACAAAAAAAGAGCACTATTTGATATAATGTAATTACCACAAACTATAAAATAGAGCTGCTTTTTTGCTTTTTTAAGTTTTAGTGGGACTTTTGTCCCAGCCTCTTTTTCCTAATTAATAGAGAAGTTTATTCATTTGTATAGTAATCAAATAAACAAAAAGTACGTTAAGAGAGTTATCTTAAGCAGTTTGATATAAAAATAGGCAAACTTCTTGAGATACGTCATTCACTTAAGAAGTTCATGCTTCGACTACCCAGACTCCTTAAGATACTGACTTATCTCAAGGAGTTCGGCACAAATAAACTGAAACTCCTGAAGGAAACTCAAAATTATCACCCACATTCGAAACTACCCATATTTCTAAAGCACAAATAAAAAATTTAACCCAAAAAATCTCGCTCATGGCCCTTTAAATGATATACTGGTAAACATAACTGCTGAAAATCTTAATCGTGTAAGCACAAACGTTCAGTAAGTATTCAAGGGGGACCTATGTTTTATTTATTTCTAGCTATATTATGCAGTGCGTCGATTGCGCTGATTTTCAAGTATACCGAAAATGCGAATACTAATAGATACGTTATTACTAGCGCCAACTATTTTATTGCCTTTGTTACAAGCTTCATCATGATCCTGTACAAGAGACTTTTTGACGGACTGATTTGGGAAATGCCTTTTATAGATGATGTGAAATTGTTTATTGAAAACGACCAGCATATCCTGTCGCCTTATTCAAGCGTTATCTGGGGGATCATTATCGGTGGAATAGCAGGGGTGTTTTTCTTTCTATCCTTTACATACTATCAAAAGAGCGTCAGAGACAATGGTGTGGGAATTTCTGGAACCGTCGCAAAGCTCGGGATACTTATCCCGATGATTTTCTCAATTATAATCTGGAGGGAATTCCCAACAGTCATTCAGTGGATCGGGATAGTGTTATCGCTGGTCTCTATCTTAGTGATCAACTTATCTAAAAAATCGATCAAAACCTTTGATTTAAAACCGACACTTTTACTCCTTTTTATCTTTGGAGGTATGGCGGAATTCTCGAATAAGATTTACCAGAAGTATGCGCTGAACGATTACAAAGACGTCTTTCTCTTATCGATATTTTTTGTCGCCTTCTGGATAAGCGTGACTTACACGATAAAAAGGAAAGGGAAGGCAACGCTCAAAGACATCTTTACCGGCTTTGCCGTAGGGATTCCTAATCTGTTTTCGTCATACTTTTTGATCTTGTCATTGGATACTTTGAAGACATCCGTTGCCTTTCCGATTTACAGTGCGGGAAGTATTGTGCTGATCAATATCGGCGGGTTGCTTATCTATAAGGAAAAAATTGCACCTAAAAATCAGCTGGCCATTGTAATGACGATTGTCGCTCTGATTTTGATCAATATATAAAAAGAGGCACTCTGTCACTCACCGCAGTTAGTGCCTCTTTTCGTTAAATCCAACGTTTATTTGATGTCTTTATATTCCAGTTCCAGAGCACGTTTGACAGCTGGTCTTTCACCAATCCGGTCTGCCCAGGCCATTAAGTTCGTGTAATCCTCAGCTTTCAGGAACTCAGCAGCGTCACCGTACAGAGAACCTTGGACAAGCCGGCCGTACCAAGGCCAGATCGCCATGTCCGCGATCGTATAGGTGTCGCCTAAGATATATTCTTTATCAGCCAGGTGTCGATCCAGGAGATCTAATTGGCGCTTGGTTTCCATTGTAAACCGATTGATCGGATATTCCTGTTTCGTCGGGGCGTAATGGTAAAAGTGACCGAAACCGCCACCGACATAAGGAGCTGCACCGATTTGCCAGAATAGCCAGTTCATCATTTCAGTCTTTCCAGCCAAGTCAGTAGGCGCAAAGTGATTAAATTTCTCAGCTAAATATAACAATATATTGCCTGATTCAAAAACACGGATCGGTTCATCCTGTGAATAATCCATCATTGCCGGTATTTTTGAATTGGGATTGATAGAGACAAAATCACTCCCGAACTGATCGCCTTCACCGATATGGATCTTATACAAGTCGTATGTCGCTTCTTTAACGCCTGCTTCATTTAATTCTTCGAGCATGATTGCGACTTTTTGTCCGTTTGGCGTGCCTAATGAATACACTTGCAGAGGTTCTTCACCCACAGGAAGAGTTTGTTCAAAACGACTGCCTGCAACCGGCTGATTACCAAAGGCACTCTTTTCTTCTTTATTCCACTTCCATACTTTAGGTGGTTCATAGTTTGTCATAGTATCCGCTCCTTCTATATTCAGTATACTTTTTTTCTGTTTTTAGACAAGAAATACAGCGCAGTGAAATTTTCAAGCGAAAGAAGGAAAAAATCCTGTGCAGTTTTTACATTAAATCGAGCATGAGTCATCATTCTGTGCTAGACTGGAATCACTAATTACTTTATAAATGGGGATGAAGGCAATATTAAATTACAGAGGCTATGCATTATTAACTTTTTTCTCAGCTACAACCGCTTTAGCAATCAGTTTTATGTTGAAAGCGTCTATCGGAGTCAGTCCGTTCGATGCGTCAAATCAAACTTTGTCACTACTGTCTGGCATTCAAGTAGGCACCGTTTCGATAATCGTGAATCTGTTTTTTGTCTTTGGACAATTTATTTTGGATAGGAAAAACTTTGGTTTCAGACATTTTATGCAGATCCCTTTAAGTATGCTGGTCGGTGTATTGGTCAACTTTTTCTACTATGATTTGTTTGGATTTGTTGAATTTAATAATTATTTGATCGCTTTGATTGTTTTTCTCCTGGCACTGACTCTGACTACTTTTTCAGTTACAGTGGTCACTGTTTTAAATCTCATTACTAATCCGATCGAAACGTTCTGTGTCGCCTTAACAAAACATACCCCTTTAAGCTTTCCAGTACTCAGACAGATCGTCGATGTTTTCTTTATTATTCTTTCCCTCTCTTTAACATTCATATTTGATTTGCCGGCAACAGTGAGAGAGGGTACCGTCATTACCATGCTGATCTTTGGACCCATGATGGGTATGTTTATAAAGATAATCTATCCAGCTTTAACTAAAAGAGGCATTATCGAAGAGGTTAAATTGTAAGGTCTATTTTAATAAAGGTACAGGGAAGTAAGCCGATTCATGAAAGTTTCAACTCTCCGGAAATAGAATAACATGTCTCCTGACTTATGTAAGTGCTTTTTCTTGAAAAAGTTAGCGACCTTTAATATGGTTAATTTAGAAGGTTAACTACATTAGTAATTAGAAGGGGAGATTCAAATGCATGGTGATTTTAAGTACAATCTTATGAGAATAAATTTACTTAAACTTGGAGAAGAAAGAAACATTAAGTTAAATGACTTAGATAATTTCTTTCTAGATAAAGGCATTTCAGATGTTTCTGATAAAGAAATAAAGGATCAGCTGGATCACTTAACCAGAGAAGACTATTTATCCAATGTATCAGAAAATGAATACAAGTTAACTGACGAAGGTAAGAAAGAACTCGATGATGTGAAAACAGCCATCAAAAAGTTCTAAACGGTATGAACGTGTAATGAAAAGTAGCGGTCGCCTATTTCTATGGCTATCGCTACTTTTTATATTCACTTAATTTCAATCCTTGCCGAATTCTGTTCCCACTTCATCCACGTACGTCCATGTCTTCCCGTCATCGACTGATTTATATAAGGCTTTGGCACCAGAATTATAATCTCCATTTGGTCCCTGGCCGATAGTGACATAGAGCTCGCCATTTTCTTCGTAAGGCATATCTGGAAACTGAAAGGGATTATAAGTGTCGTCTTCGGTCAAAGGGACCTGGACATCAGGGAAAGAAACTGGTGAGACGGTTTCTCCGCCAGTTTCAGATCTAAACAAGGTCGCCTGATCGCCGCGGGCTATAGCCATGAAACCTAAATTGTCATTCAAAAATTTCAACCCTGTGCTGGAACCGGATCGGCCGTCGAACGGATCAGGATTGATTGTCACCCAGCTTTCTCCCGCATCTGTTGTTTTTTCCAACCCATACCAGCGACTGCCTGTAGCCGCATCGAGGACCATTAATCGGTAACCGATGGCTTCAGTAACAAAATATATCTCCTGACTTTTATCATCCACCTGGTAGCCAAGAACAGGTTTTTCACTTTCCAGATCAATGGGTTCAGAGAGAACATTTAAAGAGCTGTCAATGTACCGGTTGGGTGTTATTATTTCCGTTTTTCCAGACACATAAACTGAAACGGTGTAACCAAGGATCTCATAATCATATAATTCAATTCTTATAGGTCCGCCGCCATTACCTAAATAATAAATACCTGTGTCGTCGGTTCCCCATGAGCGATAACCGTCATAGTAAATGCCGAATTCTTCCTCAGTAGGCCATGTTTCTATCTCTTCCTCTAAAGATAACTGATCCAACGTATCAAACAGAGGGGACAGCAGCATATCATCACTGAGCACTTCTCTATCGGAATTTTTTCCTGTATTGATAGTCAGTTGATTGGGTTCAGAAGAGTCTGAAATGAGAAACCATTCAAACTCACCTTCTTCGTTTTCTCCCGTAACAGCAGCATAAAAAGATGTCAATTGACCACTACGATCAAACTCAAGATCAAATTCGTTGTAGATAAATAAAGGGTCAGGCAGATCGACTTCTTCATCTATCAGAGTAAAGAGTTCTTCGACAGATTGATCAAAAATATTGAATTCCCCGTAATCGACCGTTTTAACATATAGCCATTCCTCGATTTTTCTATTCAAAGGCGTTCCAAAGGCCTGAGCGATTTGATAAGTTTTAAACCCAGTAAAGAGTGTGAGGCCGATGATTATTACTAAGGCAGTCCAGAACCAGTAAGCGGCTAGTTTCATAAAAGACTCTTTGAGATGAATGGACCGTTTCTGTATTTTATTTTTGAAAATAAAACTGATGATGACCCAAAGTAATAAAATGCCTAAAAGGCCAGCTAAGAAAGGCACCCTTCTAGCCGTCCCCCCATAATCAAAATAAGTAAGCAGGGTGGAGGTGAAAATGAAATAAATAATGACGACCATTGGGTTAAGTAATAGTGCTTTAAATAATAGCTTCTTTTTGATAATGCTCCCTCACTTTATAATTATTTTTAACAGGTAAAAATCTTACGATGTTATTGCTTTCATAAAAAGTATAGAACGGCTACAATGAATAGTAAAGGAATAAAGTCAGAAGATTTATATGAAAGCTTTTCAAGGAAACAATCAATTAATCAATAGGAGGCAGACAATGACAGTTTTTTCATCAGAAGTTTTCAAAGGTAAGCATGCACTGGTTACAGGAGCAACTGGCGGGATCGGTTACGAGACAGCAAAAGTACTGGCAAAAATGGGTGCGGATGTAACGATCACCGGAAGAAAAGAGGATGTATTGAAGCAGCTTGAAGAAGAGATCAAAAGCAACGAGCCGAACGTGAAAATCAACTACGTCGTGGCGGATCTGGCTGAAAGTTCCGACAGAGAGAAGTTGGTCAAGACCGCACAGGAAAAACTTGGCCCCGTTTCATTGTTAGTGAATTCAGCGGGTATTTCCGGCGGGAGTGTGGTTGAAGGATTGACCAAAGAAACGATCGAGCGCATTATGCATCTCAATTATACGGTCCCGATCCTTCTAACACAGGAAATATACAAGACAATGAAAGAAAACAAAGACGGCGCAATCGTCAACGTTTCATCTCTATCAGGACTTCGGGGGACATACGGTGGAACAGCTTACGTGGGTTCTAAATTTGCATTAAATGGCTTCACGCAAACCTTTGCCTTAGAAGCTATTAAACACGGTATTCGTGTCAATGCGGTCTGCCCGGGTTATGTCGATACAGAAATGGGACGAGAGGCGATCCGGTCTAAAGCAGAACGAATGGGCAACAGCTTTGAAGAACAGTGGGAAATCGAAAGCGATAATCTGCCTTCCGGACGTATAACCACCGCCGAAGAAGTAGCCAATACGATCGCCTTCCTGCTCTCGGACGCTGCAGAAAACATCGTCGGAGAAGCCGTTAAGATATCAGGCGGCTCAGTTATGCGCTGATAATAATGTATTGGCATAAGTGCTGGTCTAATTTATCTCAAAAAGGTGTTGCAATACCAATATTAGAACAAGTTTTTCACCATTTATCTCAAAAAGGTGTTGCAATACCGATATTAGAACACGTTTTTCACTATTTATCTTGAAAAGGTGTTGCAATACCGGTATTAGAACACGTTTCTCACCATTTAATCTCAAAAAGGTGTTCCAACATGAAGATGAGCGTTATTTCTGGTCAAAATTCCACAAAATTATTCATTAAGGTATTAGTTTTACCAAAAACTAATGAGTATAATCAAAAAAGATCTAAATAATGAAAAAGACTTATTCAAATAAGTCTTTTCCTTTTTAAATCATTTAAAGATAATGAGTAGACTTGCCGTAACTCGTTTTCTCGAATGCCTCATTTAAAAGCACTGCTATCCTTCTCTTTGTCAGCCTTTTGCCACACCACTCATACATCATATTGCTGGTGATGTGAACTTCGGGGAATAGAGATCTAAACGCCTTGACTTGAGACAAAAGTAATTCCTTGATGGGCGTTGATTGGCCGCACGCTCGGCATTCTCCTTTCTTAGTCGTAATAGTCAAATTCATAGATCCACATAGACTACACAACAAACCCTTTTTCAATATTTCAAAACTATAGCAAGGTAACTGCCTTTGATAAGGCAGTTCTTTTTTCGTTTCTTTGATCAATTTTTGTGCAAGACTATATACTTTATCCGTTAAAGCTCCCGACTGGTGATTCACTGTATCAAAATGATGTTTGAGTTGTGAAGGAAAGATAAAAGGGTCCGTGATTTTCGCCTCGTAAAGAATAAAAGTTGGGTGAATAAATACAACAAAAGACTTGATCGGTAAGGTAACATGCCACTTTCTAAGGAGTTTCGATAACAGCATGGTTGTCCGATTTAACTGATTCAAAGGATTCTCGATTTCCTGACTGGCAGTGGTAAGGAAATGAGTGTTCCGATTTGTGAAATTACCTTGATAGTTTTTAACTTCATATAAATACAGCGTATCTGAAGTCAACATGATCGAATCGATTTGAAAAGAAGTGCTACCCAATACTAAAGATACATCATTTATCACTATGGCATTGGCAAAAACATGTTTTTCCATAAATGAATCAAATAAAACTTCTCCATCAAAACCTTTTGACAGAGTAGCCATATATTGTTTTTCCGAATAAGAGAGAGTCATCCGCTTATCAAGTAGTTCCAAAGCTGTCAGCATCTCTGGTTTTTCTCTGGCTTTAAGTAGATCCATGTACACACCTCCGTAATTATAATATTGTCTTTTCAGTAAATTTCTCACTAAAAAAGATAAATAAAAGTCAACTAGGAAGAATGTGAACAGTACTGAGATGAAAACCGGAATAGTAACAAATCTACTTTAAGGACGGATCAAAAAAATTTTCCCTGAAGTTCATAAAACTCAACCGGAACCCGTTCGTCTGATCCCCAAACTTTTGGCCTTCTGAGACAATAACATTCTTTTTCAGCAGGTCTAAAAGTATCTCATCGACCTCTTCCTTTGTTTTACCGGGAAACCGGCAGTACAAGTGAAAGCCGCCTTTTGCTGGTTGAAAGTCAATCGCATCACCAAATTCTGCTCGCAGCCACTGTTCCATGCTGCGGGCTCTTTTTTGTAATTCGGTCGTGATTTTCTGTTGATGCGCATCCACTTCTGTTCGAAGAAAGTGATCAGCTATGAATTGCGGAAGAAAACTGAGCTCGGCATCCGTTTGAAGCCGGATATCAGCCAGATTTTTTAAAACACCGGGCGGACCAATCATCCAGCCGATACGCAGATGATGACCGGCAAGTTTGGATAAAGTTCCCAAATAAATAACTTGCTCGTTCTGATCCATTTTTTTAAGTGGACTGTTGTCGATAGATGGGGCGAAAGACAGACCGCCATAGGCATCATCTTCAACTATAGGTATACGCTTCAATAAACAATAATCGAGGATTTCTGCCTTTCGTTCTTGACTCATGACTCGACCAGTCGGATTTTGAAAAATGGGATTAAGAAAAACCATCTTAAGAGGATGTTTCAGGGAAGCTTCCCGCAAGCCGGTCACCGTCATACCGTCTGCGTCCATAGGAATGGGAACGATCCTCAGGCCAGCTGCCTGGAACAGCCGCAAGAAATAAAAGTAAGACGGGGCCTCGATACCGATCGCATCTCCTGGTTTCAAAAGGCCTTGAGAAATGAGAAAGAGAGCATTTTGTGTGCCGGAAGTGATCATGATTTCTTCCAATGGGACAGTCATCTCATAGGTTTTTTCAAGATAAGCCTGCACGCTTTCTTTTAGCGATTGGATCCCTGTATTTCTTGAGGATTGATTTTTTTCCTGCTTGACCAGTTCTTTCCAGGACAACTGAGGTGCTGTTAATTCAGGTAATAAGTCACTAGGTAAGACACCTTTGGACAGATCCAAAAGATTCTCAGATATGTGTGCACGATGCTTTTCGACAGCTTCCTCGTAAATACTTTTCCTTTTGATCGTATCATTGAGCAGCGATGATGAGCCCCAGTTGATCAAAGGCTTTGTCTGGAGTCCCCACTTATTTGGATTGATATAAGTCCCGCTGCCTTTTTTTCTGATCAGGATGCCTTGAGCAGTCAACTCCTCCATGGAACGGATGACTGTAGAACGATTGACTTCCAGTATTAGCGCTAGTTTTCGTTCAGAAGGAAGGCGCTGGCCTGCAGTTAATTCTCCAGAAGTGATTTTTTCTTCGATCATAAGCATGATTTCCTGATAAAGGGGACGTGCTCTATTTTGACTGATATACCATTTATGCATCAAAAGACTTCCTTTGTACTATTTTTCAGAAGTATACCATAAAAGTGGATGGGTTGGATAACCTCCAATTGGATGTAGGGGAGAGATGTTGTTTTTTATATACTTTCAAGTAGAAAGAGTAAAAAACCCACATCAGGAGGAATCGATTATGAGTAATAAAACAGTTGGAAGCGATAGAGTCAAGCGCGGCATGGCCGAGATGCAAAAAGGCGGCGTCATCATGGATGTGGTAAATGCCGAAGAGGCGAAAATCGCTGAAGCAGCAGGCGCCGTTGCCGTCATGGCATTGGAGCGTGTTCCCTCTGACATCAGACAAGCAGGCGGCATCGCGCGTATGGCCAATCCTGAAATCATCGAAGAAGTGATAAATGCCGTCAGCATACCTGTTATGGCTAAAGCGCGTATTGGTCATATTTCTGAAGCCCGTATACTGGAAGCGATGGGTGTCGATTATATCGATGAAAGCGAAGTCCTGACGCCGGCGGATGAAGAATATCATATACTGAAATCAGACTATGTCGTCCCATTCGTTTGTGGATGTCGTGATTTAGGTGAAGCACTGCGTCGCATTGGCGAAGGTGCGTCGATGCTGCGCACGAAAGGCGAACCGGGAACAGGAAATATTGTTGAAGCTGTACGTCATATCCGTAAAGTGAATGGCCAGATCGCTGTTCTGTCTTCCCTGTCTAATGACGAATTGATGACTTTTGCCAGAGACATCGGTGCTCCTTACGAATTAGTGAAAGAAGTGAAAGAACGCGGGAAACTACCAGTTGTCAACTTTGCCGCAGGAGGAGTAGCAACACCAGCGGATGCAGCTTTGATGATGAGCCTGGGTGCGGATGGTGTCTTTGTCGGATCAGGAATCTTCAAGTCCGAATCACCGGAAAAATTTGCCCGTGCCATCGTTCGGGCAACAACGAACTATGAAGACTACGAACTACTGGCAGAGCTGTCCAAAGACTTGGGCGAACCCATGACAGGTATTGAAATCAGTCAGTTAGGTGAAGCTGGACGAATGCAGGAACGCGGATGGTAAGAGTAGAAAAAAAGTCGGTGTCCTGGATGTCCAGGGGGCGGTCAGGGAACACCTTCTGGCACTTAAAACAGTGGGGGTCAAAGCCGTTTCTGTCAAACTGCCGGAAGATTTCGATGAACTGGACGGCTTGATCATTCCTGGCGGCGAGTCCACTGCTATCGGACGTCTGATCCGAGAGCAGGGACTGGAAGACCGTCTGCGGACCTTCTATAAAGAAGGCAAGGGGATTTTCGGGACCTGCGCTGGCCTGATCCTCTGTAGCACAGACGAAAGCCATGAAACGAACGACTTGCGTCTGGGTTTTATCGATATAGAAGTTGAACGCAATGGCTTTGGAAGACAGGTCGCCAGTTTTGAGACATCTTTAGATTTTACAGGGATCGAACAAAAAGTCGAAGCCGTCTTTATACGTGCACCTTATATCCAGTCGGTCGGACCTGGTGTAAAGGTGCTGGCAGCTGTCGACGACAAGATCGTTGCGGCAGAGCAAAAAAATGTTTTAGTCACTGCTTTTCATCCAGAACTGACAGAAGACAATGTCGTATTAAATTATTTTCTAAACCACTTCGTAGGTTTGTCTGTCACCAATTAATTATATTCAATAAAAAAAGACTTGGAATCAGTTTTTGTAACGATTCCGAGTCTTTTTTTTTGGTTCAAGGTTTTTTTATTTTAAGGCTGTTCTTCAAATTCAAGAAAATCTTTCTGGTCTGTAATGATTTCTCCGTCACTTGTTTTAATAATGATAAGCGGATGTGTGTTGCCATCAGAATAATCTGAGTGAAGATAGAGTTGACGATAGAAGCTGTCCATAAATACTGCAAGTAGACCATTTGTCATCTCAGAAAACTCCGACTTATCATTATTGGTCAAAGTCACTTCAATCGTATCACCTGTAAAATCAACAGTGTCGATATATATATCCATACTTTCATCTTCATCATATGCGGCATTCGTACTTTCTTGAAATTCTTCAAGAGCTGTATCAAATTGACCTCGTGTCAGATGTATCTCGTCCCAGTTGATCTCTTCAAAATCCTGGCCCAATGTCATCTGGAGTTCTTCATCAAGCTCAGTTACTTCTTCTAAATCAGTGTCGTTAGCAGTCTCCTGTTCTGAATCCGGCTCTTCTGTATTGGTACGATTGTCCATATCACTTTCTCCGGCATCATTTTCTTCGCTCGGAGCATCCACGATCTCAGCTTCTCCGTTTGTGTCTGAGTCTGTCAAATCCTGTTCCGAGCTGCATGCCCCAAGAAATAAAACACCAACGGTTAATAAACCTAGATATCTTTTGTTCATAAGTATTACCTCCTTGGTTTTATAAAAGGCAAGAATAACACGATTTAAATGAAGACATTAAAAATAAAGAATGAGAAGTGGTAAAAATCCGTAAGCAATTTCAAGAAGTGAGGAAGGAGGAGCAATCTAACTACTAATTTCATTGTCCCACACTTACCAATAATTGTAAAAAGTAAGGATTGTTGGCGATGAGTGGACTAAACAGTGAAGAAGTCGTTCTATTCAAGGATTAAAATACTCTTTGTAGCCTATTTTTTCAGTAAAAACGTATTACCTTCAGAAGTTGCACATAAATACAGACGAACCTCTTAAGATAAAGTCGTAGCTTAAGAAGTGAACTCTTTTAATCCTTAAACTACTTAAGAAACACTATTCTCTTAAGAAGTTTTATTGAAATATGTTCGAACTTCTTAAGATAAGAAAAAATTAACTAAAAATAAGTGACACATGTGTAACTAACGTGTATAATATATTTACAAGTGATCAAATATGAAAGAGGGATATTTATGAAATTAGCGATAAAAGAGCTCCTTTATTCAAAGGGGCGGTTTATTATGATTGGACTGATCATCGTCCTGATCTCCTGGCTGGTTTTTATATTGTCAGGACTGGGAACAGGACTTTCAAAACTGTCCACAGGCGTTTTGAGTGAAACAGAATACGCTGGGATGGTGCTCGAAGAAGGGGCGGAGTTCAGTCTGTCAAAATCTTCAGTGAATCGTTCACTCGCTGAAGAAATCTCGGAACAGGACGGTGTGACAGATACAGCACCTATCAATCTGTTCAGAAATTCTATGAGAAGAGAAGGAACAGCTGACAGCGATGCTAAAATTACAGATATCGTACTGATCGGTGTCGAACCGGATTCGTTTATGCATCCTGAGATCGTGGAAGGCGATGACTGGGAATCAAGTGAAGATAACCAGATGATCGCTGATGCTTCGCTTAAAAATGAAGGCTATGCCCTTGGTGACACGATCGTTTTAGACGATATAGATAAAGAATTTACGATCACTGGTTTTACAGAAGACCAGACCTTATACCATCAGTCATCACTTTTTTTACCCATGGATGACTTTCAGGATCTAAGACCATCACAAGGCGATGCAGAAGATGAAGCAGAGACCGTCAGTGGTATCATCGTGCAGGGCAATGATGTAGATCTGGATACATTTTTAGAAGGTGAGACCGATGTCGAATTTGGGACGAAAGAAGAAACGATCAATGCGATCCCCGGCTATGTTGCTGAAAATGCAACGATTATGATGATGCTCTGGTTCTTGATGATCATCTCTGCCTTTATTTTAGGCGTATTCTTCTACGTGCTGACGAATCAGAAGACGAATCAGTTCGGAGTACTGAAAGCTATCGGCGGCAGCAACGGCTTCATCATACGTTCCGTTATTTCACAAGTCTTCATATTATCCTTAGTCAGTGTACTGGTCGGGATCGGTCTGACTTATCTCACAGTAATATTTTTGCCTGAAGCCATGCCGTTCCATTTGGAAGTCAGTATGGTCGTTATATACAGTCTTGTCTTACTGGCGATAAGCGTACTCAGTTCGCTGTTTTCAGTAGTTAAAATTACCAGAATAGATCCGCTCACAGCTTTAGGGAGGGGAGAATAATGTCAGGTATCGAATTGAAAAACGTAACAAAACGTTATAAGGAAAATAAATTTGAAATCACGGCCTTGGAGGATGTCTCTGTAAGAGTAAAAGCAGGAGAATTCGTGGCTATCGTAGGACCATCCGGATCGGGCAAGAGTACGTTCCTTAGTATTGCCGGCGCTCTTTTGAAGCCGACAGAAGGCAAGATCCTGATCAACAAGCAGGATATTACTGATTTTGATGAAAAACAATTATCTTCTGTCCGTTTGAATCAAATCGGCTTTATACTTCAGACAGCTAATTTGATCCCCTACTTAACTGTTCTGGATCAGTTGCTGATCGTCAAAAAAATGCAGGGGTCCGTTTCAAAAGAAGACAAAGCCTTTGCTCGGCAGTTGTTGAAAGACCTTGGAATGGAAAACAAGGAGAATAAATACCCTAATGAATGTTCCGGGGGAGAGCGCCAGCGTGTTGCAATTGCAAGGTCCTTTATGAATGACCCGGATATAATCCTGGCTGATGAACCGACATCCAGCCTGGATACCGAAAGAGGGCATGAAGTCGTCCAGCAGATGGCCGAACAGGTTAAAACGCGCAATAAAGCTGCGATCATGGTCACCCATGATGAAAGGATGCTGGACTACTGCGACCGGATCTACCGTATTGTTGACGGCAAACTATCTGAGGACGTCCGTACCCAGAAAGAAACAAACTAAACAATCCAAACAAAAAAGAGATCAGGAACTTTTTAAATTCCCGATCTCTTTTTATACGTTTTATTCCTCTCGTTGAAACATACCATGCGCTAAAATATCGTGAATGTGTGCGGCTCTTTCAGACGCAGACAAGCCAGACCGGTCTTTTATCATCACACTGTGAAAAATCATAGAAATAAGTAGAGAAGCAGGGATATCAGGGTTAAAGTATCCCTTATCCTGTCCCTCAACAATAAAGGTTCTGATATGATTCAATACGATTTTATGCAAAAGATCAGAGACATTCTCGTCATCTTTAAGGGTTTTTCCCTGCAGACTTAATTTTTGAAGAAACACATTTGATAAATGATGGACATCGCTGTATTTGAAGATCAGTTGAAACATCTGTCTGAAGTGTTCTTCAACATCGTCAGACCAATTCATTTCATCGAATTCCTTTAGAAAAACGTTCATTTTAAACGTCAGATAATCATTGATCAAATCATCTTTATTGGAATAATACTTATAAATAGCTGTTCGGGATACGTTTAAGTGGGCAGCCAATACACCAAAGGTAAACTGATCGTAACCTGCAGCCATCAGCAACTGGTGTGTGTGTTTGAATAAATCATCCAGCGTTATTTTTTTCCTTCGGGACATATACAAGCTTCCTCTCAAGTGATTTCTTCTATTATACCACGCAAAAAAGTGTTCAACAGTAATTTTTAGGTATTATAAATAAAAGGCCATAGAATTACCTTTAGAAGTTGGATTAGAAAGTGGGTCAACTTGTAAAGAAAATATCTTAGCTTAAGAAGTTCAAAACAAATACGAATCCACTTCTAATGAAAGTGGCCTAGCTTAAGCAGTTTAATAAGAAAGCGGGTCAACTACTGAAGAGAAAAGACTTTCTTAAGCAGTTACGAAATTTTCACTGGCAACTGCTTAAGATAAACTATTTCAGTAAGTATATTTAACAAAATTGTGACCAAAGTCCAAAAAAATTCATACAAAAGAATCCAAAAAAATTTTTAGAGTACATGAAAAAAAGGTATAATAGAAAAATGAGTAAATTATAAGACATATGATTTT
>NZ_BJUY01000028.1 GCF_007988865.1 Alkalibacterium kapii
ATCATGGAGAGATGGCTGCTTTTTATTTATTTTTTTAAGTTTAAATCATCTGTATAAGCGATAAATGTTTATGAGACGATTTTTCAAAATCGATTTTTTCATCAGAGAAGCCATGAAGCAATTGTTTTGTTATAGTGGTATCCATTAAGTAACCGTGTTCGTTACTGCCACCGGGATATAAAACACATGATGGGGCATGTTGAATATCCATTTCCTGAGCTAATTTCTGATCTTTTAAAAAGATTGTTTTAGTAAAGTCAGACTCGATGTCTTCCTCGAACATTTCTATATCCAGTTTTATTGATTTAGCTATTTGAGTAAATAATTCCCGCGTCACTTCTTTGCCTTCGTTTATGACTTTATCCTGAAGCAGCATCAGAAATTTTCTTCCTTTTTTCTTGCCTTGCATCGAGGCAGCCTGAAAAGCCAAGCTGGCATTGAACGAATCCGTGTATAATGTATTGCGATTTGATAGTGTCTGAACTTCTCTTTCTTTCATAATGTTTCCTACCGTATGGAAATTCAGCAGAGGAATAAAACGTACTTTCACTTTTTCGTCACGTTCATTAGAAAAAGATTCAATTGCTTTTTCGGTTTCATAACATTTTGTACCTAGTGGATTTACAAAAAGAAAAATCTCAATGATATTATTTAAAAACATTTTTAAGCACACACCTAATTTATATTTTGTTCAGTCATAATAATTATATTCTCTGACCGTGTATTTCATACAACTTCAATAAAAGTATTGTTTACATTATATAGATTAACAAATATATAAATTAAATTGTAATGTTCTGCTTAATTAGAGATAAAAAAAGTAGACTATTGTGACGGAATTGTCACAACTCTTAGCAGGAAATAATCCTTTAATGGATAGCTTTGTACGCCCGTGCTATTTTGGTTTCAGTTGCTTTTCTTGTAATATCATGTTCTTTTAGAATAGAGTTGAATAATTTTTCCCCTCTGGATTTAGAATCAGCTTCTACTTCTAATTCAAAATCCACCTTATCTGAGTAGAAACTCTTATCAAGAACAATCAGTGAGTGAGGCTTTTCCAGTTCAAGACGTTCTGTTTTAAGATGCGCTATTTTAAAAACGTCACTGGTGATCAAAACACCTTCTTCTTTCAGAACATTGAAAATATCTTCTGGGACAGAAAAGTGCCCCTTCTCAATGAGGTTATTGGCTTGCTCTAAAGTCAAATCCAGGTTAGTTTCCGTATGATGACCTTGAAAAGGTGTTTTAAGCGTCATTTCAGCTGACTCGTTTTTTATTCGGATACGCAGTGCACAGGATGCTGATCTTAATATGTTGTCTTTTGTATCAAAATAATAGTTGTCTTGTGTAAAAGGGAGGGGGGAATGAGAAAAATAAATAGATTTAAGTCTATTAAATTCTTTCTCTGTTAGCAGGTTTTTAAATTCTATTTCTACTTCTTGCTTCATATAGTTTTCATTCCCTTCGTTACGGTATTATTTAAAAATATGTTACAATGGTACCAATAATATGGATTAAATAAAAGTAAAGAAGGTTTAGGATATGAATAGAGATTGGGAACTTTTCCTGCTTCCTTACAAACAGACTGTTGACGAATTGAAAGTGAAACTTCGAGGTCTGCGAGACATGTATCAGTTAAAAAAAGAGCACGGGCCTATTGAATTTGTTACAGGCAGAGTCAAACCGATCAATAGTATTATTTTGAAGTCAAAGACAAGAGATATCTCGATAGATAAATTGGAAGTCGATATGGAAGACCTAGCCGGAGTGAGAATTATGTGTCCTTTTGTAGAAGACATTCATGAGGTTGTATCCATACTGAAAAAGCGTAATGATCTAACGGTTATTTATGAAAAAGATTACGTCACAAATAAAAAAGATAGCGGCTACCGGTCTTACCACCTGATATGCGAATATCCCGTTCAATTAATCGATCAAGTAAAAGTGGTGTTGGTAGAAATTCAAATCAGGACATTAGCTATGAATTTTTGGGCATCCATAGAACACTCTCTCAATTATAAATACCAGGGAGAGTTTCCCGAAGAAATAAATGCACGATTACAAAAGGCAGCCGAATCTGCTTTTCAATTGGACGAAGAAATGTCTACGATCAGAGAAGAAATAAAAGAAATTCAGAAAAGCTTTCGCTACAGAGAAAAATGATCGTCAAACGTGAAAGGAAATAATTATGAAAATAGCAATTGTAAAAAATAATACACAAGAATCGCTGAATGTTGCAGGAAAGCTCGAAAAATTGCTAGCAGAAACAGATATAAAAATAACCAACAATCAGCCTGATATTATTATATCTGTAGGTGGAGATGGAACGCTGTTGTCCGCTTTTCACAGATATGCTCATTTATTAGATGAGGTTCGTTTTATTGGTGTGCATACTGGTCACTTGGGTTTTTACACTGACTGGAGGCAATATAATCTTTTAGAGCTAGTGGATAGCCTGAAAAATGATAATGGAGAATATATACAGTATCCTTTATTAGACGTTGAAATCATGTATAAAAAGCAGCAGAAACCTAAGCATTTTTTAGCATTGAATGAATCTATCGTGAAAATTACTGACGGTACACTTGTGGGAGACGTGTATATCAAAGAAGAGTATTTCGAACGTTTCAGAGGAGATGGCTTATGCATTTCAACGCCTACGGGTTCAACAGGCTATAACAAATCAATCGGTGGTGCGGTGCTGCATCCAAGATTGGAAGCCTTACAGTTGACTGAGATTGCTTCGCTCAATAATCGGATATTTCGAACGCTAAGTTCACCAATGGTTATAGCACCTGACGAATGGATAAAAATCAAACCCATCGATACGGCTTCTTTTACTTTGACCATAGATCAATTGGCTTCATCTGAGAAGGATGTCGATTACATAAAATTCCAAATTGCTAAAGAACGTATACGATTCGCTCAATATCAGCATACTCATTTTTGGGATCGAGTGGAAGACGCCTTTTTAGGAGCGAAAGCACGCCATGAAGATTGAGTGGAAAGTTGCTACGGGGACGCCTTTGACTTTGAAGTCATTCTTGAAAAAGAAGCATATATCCAAGCGTCTGCTAGCTAAAGTTAAATTTCAGGGAGGATATCTGGAAGTAAACGGTGAATTAAGTCGTGTCAGAAGATATTTGTCAAAAGGGGATAGGGTATCGCTTTTTCTACCAGTTGAAACAGGGAGCAGTAATTTAGAGCAGTCAGACAAAGAGTTGGTTATATTATATGAAGATCCACATTTTCTTATAGTAAATAAACCCAGCAGTGTAGCATCCGTTCCTTCCTCTCTTTATAAAAACCATACAATGGCCAATCGGGTGAAAGGCTATAGTGCGAAACAGAATTATAAAAACAAAACGGTTCATATCGTTACACGCTTAGATAAAGACACCTCTGGGGTTATGATTTTTGCTAAACACACCCTTGCTCATTCCTACTTGGACCGGCTGCTTAAAGAAAAACAGTTGTATAAAGAATACACGGCCTTTATAGTGGGACGACCTGAGAAACAGTGGGATATCATAGACAGACCCATCGATCGTATGCCAGGATCTATCATTAAAAGAGAAGTTCTAAGTACTGGAAAACCTTCAGTGACAGAATACAGAGTGATGAAAACATATGACCAGGCAAGTCAAGTGAAAATCCAGCTGCATACAGGTCGTACTCATCAAATAAGGGTGCATTTTTCTTACATCGGCCATGGATTGATAGGTGATGATTTGTACAACCCAAGTCCAAACGAATACCGAATCAAAAGACAGGCCCTTCATTGTTCAAAAGTTTGTTTTATCCATCCCTTCACAGAGAAAAAGCTAACAATAAGCGCACCGCTGCCAGATGATATCATGACACTATCTAATCAATTGGAGAATAAAAATGACGAAAAAAAAGTATAGAAAGAAAAGAACAATGAAAGGGAAAATCTATTCTGTTTTGTTGACAACACTATTTGTGGGTGTTGCTTTTTTATTGGGGATGTGGGCAGAAAGAAGTAATGTATCAGCAAATTGGATAGAAAGTTCTGCAAGTGAGATCTATAAATACATTCAGTCACTTGAGCTGCCTTTCAATAAAAAAGATATAGACGAGAATATTGCTGAGATGCATTTTTTTGATATGGGACAAGGAGCTTCTACTTTGCTCCAAGCAAAAGACGGTACGACTATTCTTATCGATACTGGGAGATACGATGCTGATAAAACCAAGATAATTAATTATCTGAATGATGAGATTGGTATCGGCGGGAAAATCGACCTGCTTATTTTTACTCATAACGATGCAGACCATATTGGTAATGGAGATGCGGTTTTGGACTATTTTCAAGTCAAAGAAGTATGGATGAACGGTATGGATCATACAACCCAGACGTACAGTGAAGTATTGGATGCAATGCTTGAGACGGATGTTGACTATAAAGAACCTAAAGCTGGAGAAAAACTGGATATTGGAGATGTTTCAATCGAAGTTTACAACCCCTCGTTAGAGGTGAAAAACGCTACACAGAATGATGCATCGCTCGTTACACGGCTATCGGTAGGTGAAACTGCACTGATTCAATCGGGAGATATAAGTAGTCAGGTCGAAGGTCGTCTCATTGAAGAGTATAACAACAAGCTTCAGTCAGATATTATGATTCTAGGTCACCATGGATCCAACACCAGTACAAGCGAAGAATGGCTAGAAACGGTAGCGCCTGAAGTCGCTGTCTATCAAGCGGGAGTAGAAAATCACTATGGGCATCCTCACATTGAGACGATAAAAAAAGTAACAGACCGATCCGTTGCCTTGTATGGCACGGACAGACATGGAACCATTCAAATTAATATAAGGCAGAATAATCAACTTGAAATACTTACTGAGGAGGAAAACTGATGTACGCTGTTCTGGAGGAGATAAACGATAACATAGCGCGTTTTGTGCCCGATTCAAAAGATGAAGCGGTATATCTATCGATCGAAAAAATTCCTGAGCCTTATGAGATAGGCGACGTATTTTTTGTGGAAAAGAGAACGGAGTCAAGTGTTTATTTGAAAAAAGTTGATAAAGAAAAAAAAAGAAGATTGCAGTCCAATTATATAAAAAGACAGAAACTTCTTGATAGATCCAACAAAAACAAGTCAGAGAAATACTGAGATCAAATTGATTTCTTCATAGAATGGTGGGGGATCCCCGCATCTAAAAAGCCACCGCCATAAACGCTGTACCCTTCTTTTTCATAAAAAGGAATAGCGTGATCCTGTGAATCGAGAATGAGAGACGAAGCATCCAGCTGCTTCAAAGCGATATCACTGATGTACTTTAAAAGCTCACTTCCAATGCCTTTTTCTCGGTAAGCAGAAAGAACGGCAACGCGTTGGATTTTAACGGTTCCAGGAGATTTTTGAAGCAATCGTGCTGTACATACGGGAGTGGTATTCATGTATCCCACAATATGCAGTGCTTCTGCTTCCAACTCATCTATTTCCAGAGCAGGATCGACATTCTGTTCTTCTATAAAAACCTCAGCTCGTATCGCTATCGAGTCTTTGTAAATGTCAGATGATGTATCTGTGGTTGTTTTAAAAATCATAGTATCCCTCTTTTTTTTAAATTATTTCTTACTATAGCAATATTTGTCACTAACGTCAATGTAACAACGAACTTACTCTTTAAATAAAAGAGCAAGTCACTTATAATGAAAAAGAAATAAATAATAGGGGGATAAAATGATTAATTGGAAAGACTCTAAATTGATGTTCTGGACGATATGGTTATTGGCCGTTGCCATACTCATCTACGTGCTTCAACGTATTGATTTCATATTAAATCCTTTGGTAGGAATTCTCACTGCCCTGTTTATGCCACTGCTCATAGCAGGGTTCTTGTATTATCTACTTAATCCCATAGTTAAATTACTTGAACGATTTAAAGTAAAGAGAATTATCGGAATAGCTATTGTCATGTTATTGTTGATTGGATTTGTTGCTATCTCAATTCTTTTAGGTATACCTATGCTGATCGAACAGACGTCCAATCTGATTTCCGGTATTCCAGTACTGATTAGAGAATTAGAAAAGTATGCAAGTAAACTGGCTGAAGAACCCTGGATGCAACAGGTGGATATTGAACTCGCTTTAGTAAATCTTGAAGAGTGGCTAAGAAATACAGGGGCACGGTTCTTGTCGGGAGTTGCTTCGGGTTTAGGAAGTGTTATACAGGCATTCACTGATGTGGCTTTTCTTTTCATAACTGTACCAGTTATCCTTTTTTATATGCTGTATGATGGCCACAGATTTTTGCCATTAGTCGTAGAAAAGACGCCGACAAAATATAAACAGAATATAAAAGAAATGATTCTTCAAACAAATGTAACGATTTCAAGTTACATCAGTGGCAAGGGGATGGCTTCTTTGATCGTGGGTATCCTACTGTTTATCATGTATTCCATCATAAACCTGCCATCAGCTTTTTTACTGTCTTTCTTTGCGGCTATTACCAATTTCATTCCCTATGTTGGTCCTTTCATCGGTGCAGCTCCTGCTATCGTTGTTGGACTGATCGAATCGCCAGCGTTAGCTGTTCTAGCAGCTGTATTTGTTCTGATCGCACAGCAGCTCGACAGTAATTTTCTGACGCCGCTTTTAGTGGGAAAATCCTTAGCTATCCATCCTTTAACTGTTATACTGGTTCTGCTCGCTTCTGCCAATATAGCCGGATTGGTCGGGATGCTCATAGGTGTACCAGTATTTGCAATCTTAAAAACGATCGGAACATATCTTTTCAAAATATATCGCGAGCAGAAACTGATCAAATATCCCATTGAAAAAAATAATTTCAAAGAGTAAGGACGTTTATATTGACTGAAAATAAAAAGAATGAATTAAGCGAAAGCGTTGAAAAAAGACGAACATTTGCCATTATCTCTCATCCGGATGCAGGTAAAACAACAATTACAGAACAGCTGCTTCTTTTTGGAGGAGCTATTCGTCAGGCCGGAACTGTAAAGGCTAAAAAGTCAGGTAAATTTGCCAAGTCAGACTGGATGGAGATCGAAAAACAAAGAGGAATATCGGTAACGAGCTCAGTCATGCAGTTTGAGTATCAGAACAAACGCATCAACATATTGGACACACCAGGACACGAAGATTTCTCTGAGGACACTTACCGTACACTGATGGCCGTAGATGCGGCTGTCATGGTTGTAGATAGTGCAAAGGGAATCGAGGAACAAACGAAAAAGCTATTTAAAGTTTGTCGCATGCGGGGTATTCCTATATTTACGTTTATGAATAAATTGGATAGAGACGGAAGAGAACCACTCGAACTGATAGAGGAGCTGGAGGAAGTTCTGGAAATAGATGCTTACCCGATGAACTGGCCAATTGGTTCTGGAAAGACACTTTTAGGCCTATATGATATTTATCATAACCGCATCGAGGCATTCAGACCTGAAGAAACAAGTAACGGTGAACGTTTCATTCCTTTAAACTCACAAGGGGAGATCGAGGGGGATCATAAAATGAAAAGTGAGTCACTTTACGATCAGGTACTCGAGGAAGCATTATTATTGAAAGAAGCGGGTAATGAATTTTCACCTGAAGCTATAGCATCAGGTGAATTGAGTCCAGTGTTTTTTGGCTCCGCTTTGACAAATTTTGGAGTTCAGACGTTCTTGGAAACATTCTTAAAGTATGCGCCTGAACCTTCGACTCATGAAACAAGAACGAATGAGATAGTAGAACCAGATGAAACAAGGTTTTCGGGGTTTGTCTTTAAAATACAAGCCAACATGGATCCAAGGCATCGGGACCGTATTGCTTTTTTAAGAATCTGTTCAGGTAAGTTCCAAAAAGGAATGGATGTTACCTTGTCACGCACCGATAAAAAAATAAGACTGTCAAATTCCACTCAGTTTATGGCTGAAAGTAGAGAAA
This sequence comes from Alkalibacterium kapii, assembly GCF_007988865.1. Classification (GTDB taxonomy): domain Bacteria; phylum Bacillota; class Bacilli; order Lactobacillales; family Carnobacteriaceae_A; genus Alkalibacterium; species Alkalibacterium kapii. Next base: position 7,926 of record NZ_BJUY01000028.1, read on the forward strand.
CAGTCACAGATGCGGTTGCAGGCGATATTATTGGGCTCTACGATACGGGCAATTTCCAGATAGGAGATACCTTGTATGAAGGAAAAGATGAAATTGAATTTCAGGAATTGCCACAATTTACTCCTGAATTATTTATGAAAGTGGAACCAAAAAATGTAATGAAACAAAAATCTTTTCATAAAGGCATCAATCAACTTGTCCAGGAAGGTGCGATTCAGCTTTACAAAGCTTATCACACAGAAACATATATTATTGGCGCCGTCGGCCAACTTCAATTTGAAGTGTTTGAACACCGTATGCGTAATGAATACAATTCAGATGTTATCATGACATCGATCGGCAGCCGTATTGCCCGGTGGATAGACCCTGAACAATTAGATGAAAATATGGGTTCCAGCCGTAATATGCTTGTAAGAGATCGTTTCGATCATCCTCTATTCTTATTTGAAAACAAGTTTGCCATGAGATGGTTCAGTGATAAATATCCAGAGGTTGAACTGACATCACTGCTATAACATTAAAAAACCCAGTCGATCTTCATGTTAGTAAGACTAAACATGAAGGAGACTGGGCTTTTTTATAACTAGCATAGACTTGAACCTGACAGTATTATTCAGATTCTAAAATTATTTGTTTTCTGACTGGTCGTCACTGCTGGCAGATGATTGTGATTCTGATTCTGATTCTGATTTTTGAGTGATGACGATTTTATCATTTTCCACCGTAGCCGATATTTTGCCGGGCTCTGGGTGGTTGATATAGAATTCTGCGATTTTATCCTCAATTTGTTCTTCGATGACACGTCTTAAAGGACGTGCGCCCATCTTAGGATCATAACCAAGATCAACGAGTTTTTCTTTTGCAGATTGGTCGACCTCGACGGTTATATCGTGTTGAGTCAGTGCTTCGTTTACATCTTCAAGCATCAATTCAACGATTACCATAAGATCTTCTTTGGAAAGAGGTTTGAATTCAACAATACCATCAAAGCGGTTCAATAGCTCAGGTCTGAAATAGTCTTGAAGACGATTTTTTATCGAGTGCTGCTCGCCACTCATCTGAGCTCCAAAACCGACACTCGACTCAACGTTCATAGTTCCAGCGTTACTGGTCATGATTATGATCGTTTCTTTGAAGTTGACAGTTCTTCCCTGAGCATCAGTCAACCGTCCATCATCTAAAATCTGGAGGAACATGTGAAGGACATCCGGATGAGCTTTTTCTACTTCATCCACTAAAATCAGACTGTAAGGATTACGTCTGACTTTCTCAGTTAGCTGTCCCGCTTCGTCATAACCCACATAACCAGGAGGGGATCCAATCAGTTTGGATGTGCTGTGTTTTTCCATATATTCACTCATATCAAGTCTGACATAGGCTTCTTTGCTTCCAAATAATTCAAGGGCCAAGGTTTTCGCCAGTTCTGTTTTCCCGACGCCTGTAGGTCCTACAAACATAAATGATCCAATCGGACGATTTTTTTGTCTCAAACCGATTCGATTGCGGCGTATTGCTTTAGCAACCTTATCTACAGCCTCGTCCTGGCCGATCACGTGCTGTTTGAGTGATTTATCTAAATCTTTTAACTGCTCTTGTTCTTTTTCTTTTAATTCTCCTACAGGAATACCTGTTTTGATTTCAATTATATTAATGATATCCTGTTCTGTCACCTCAGGCTGATCAGAATCATCAGACTGCTGTTCGATCATTTCGTTATACTTAGTAACTTGATCACGGTAAAAAGCTGCTCGCTCGTAATCCTCTTTTTCCAAGGACAGTTGTTTCTGCTGTTCCGCTTCATCTATTTTTTCCTGAATTGTTTTAGGATCAACAGACTGGATGGTCAGATTTTTCTTGGAACCTGATTCATCGAGAAGATCGATAGCCTTATCTGGAAGAAAGCGATCCTGGATATAACGATGTGACAGAGTAACGGCACTTTTAATCGCTTTGTCGGAATACTTCACATGATGATAATCTTCATACTGCTTTTGGATACCTTTTAATATCGTCAGGGTCTCTTCGATTGTCGGTTCCTCTACTCTGACAGGCTGCAAACGACGCTCAAGAGCAGGGTCTTTTTCAATTTTTCTGTATTCATTCAAGGTTGTAGCTCCGACCATCTGGAGTTCACCTCGAGCTAGTGCGGGTTTTAGAATATTACCGGCATCCATACTGCTGCCTTCGGTCGATCCGGCTCCAACGATTTCATGAACTTCGTCAATAAAAAGAATAATATCTTCATTTTCTTTAAGTTCATTCATCAACTGCTGCATACGTTCTTCGAATTGACCTCTAATGCCTGTACCCTGAACCAGAGAAGCAACATCTAAACGAATAACTTCTTTGTTTAGAAGTTTATGTGGAACGTCATCATTGATGATTTTCATAGCTAAACCTTCAACGATAGCCGTTTTTCCAACTCCGGCTTCCCCGGTGAGTACAGGATTGTTTTTAGTACGCCTATTAAGGATTTCAATAACACGTTCAATTTCTTTATCACGTCCAATTACAGGATCTATTTTTCCATCTCTGGCCATTTGCGTTAAATCAACGCCATACTCACCAAGTAATCCACCTCTACCACCGTTTTTAGGTGGTTCTTGTCCGTTACCTGAAAATTGCTGTGTTGGTTGAGGTCTTTGGGCATTTGGATTCTGATTTTGAGACAAAGCACGGAACAAGTCATCAAATTGATTGAAACCAAATGGATCTTGACGATTATTCTGACTCATACGTCTTTGCTGTTCCTGCTGTTTGATCTCGCGGTAGCACCTTTGACAGAGGTCTATTTCACGTTTTTGACCATTCACACTCGTAGTTAAGTGAATAGTTGCGGGTCGTTCCATACAACGTTGGCATATCATGATTAAAAGCATCCTTTCTATAAAATCTGTACTGATTACATTATACTGAATATTAGTTTAAAGGTCAGTTATTATGGGTTGAATAGTTTTTTTGGAGTTTGACCAATACTGACCTTTAATAAACTCATTATACAGTGCTAAAATATTATTTTCAAGTATTTGTTACATGAGTTATGAAATTTTAGTTGTAGGTGTTAAGGAAAAATGGTAATCTGTATAAGAAGAAAGAATAGTACGTTGGTTTAGTGGTTTCTACAGATAAAATCACTTTATGCTGGCGTGGTGTTCTTTTCATAATAACTTTTTTAAAGGAGTAGTTAAAATGGAAAAAAGAGAGTATACAATCACAGCAGATACTGGTATTCACGCTAGACCTGCAACTTTATTGGTACAGCAAGCAAGCAAGTTCAATTCAGACATCACCTTGGAATACAAAGGTAAATCTGTCAACTTGAAATCAATCATGGGTGTTATGTCCCTAGGCGTTGGTAAAGGTGCTGAAGTTTCGATCACAGCCGAAGGTGCTGATGAAGCAGAAGCAATCAAAGGAATCGACGAAACGATCAAAAATGAGGGAATATCCGAATAATGACTACAAAATTAACTGGGATAGCAGCTAGTGACGGAATTGCTCATGCAAAAGCTTACTTACTCGTTGAACCAGATTTGACAGTCGAAAAAAACAAAGCATCTGATACAGAAGCTGAAATGCAGCGCCTCAAGGATGCAACTGATAAAGCGAAAGAGCAATTGACAAAGATAAAATCAGTGGCAAAAGAATCTCTAGGCGAAGAAGAAGCACAAGTATTTGATGCCCATATCATGGTGCTTTCCGATCCTGATTTAATGGATCAGACTAAATCTGTTATCGACAGTGAAGAAGTCAATGCAGAATATGCTTTTAAACAAGTGACTGATACGTTTATTACTTTGTTTGAAGGAATGGAAGATAATGCGTACATGCAGGAACGAGCAGCGGATATCCGTGATGTGAGAAAGCGCGTTATTGCAAATCTTTTAAATGTCACACTACCTTCACCAGCAACGATCGATGAAGAAGTGATCATTATTGCGGAAGATTTGACTCCCAGCGATACTGCACAATTGAATAAGAAGTATGTTAAAGCTTTTGTAACGAATATTGGAGGACGCACGTCTCATTCCGCGATTATGGCTAGATCCCTTGAGATCCCTGCAATCGTTGGAACGAAGGATATAACTGAGCGTGTCAAAGAAAATGATGAACTCATCGTTGATGGTATCAATGGAGAAGTTTACATCGATCCTACCGAGGAAGAAATAACTTCTTTCAATAAGCAGGCAAAAGAATACGACGAGTTGAAGTTGGAGTGGGAACAGCTCTTAAATGAACCAAGCGTAACAAAAGACGGAAAACATGTTGAAATCGGTGCAAATATCGGAACGCCAAAAGACTTGGTTGGTGTCAAAGATAACGGTGCAGAAGCCATTGGTCTATATCGTACTGAATTCTTATACATGGATTCTTCTGAACTTCCAACAGAAGACGATCAATTCGAAGCGTATAAAAAAGTTTTAGAAGGTATGGAAAACAAACCGGTCGTTGTCAGAACGATGGACATCGGTGGAGATAAAGAACTTCCATATCTGGAATTACCCGACGAGATGAATCCGTTCCTTGGATATCGGGCTATAAGAATCAGTTTAGACCGCGATAATATTTTCAGAACACAGTTGAGAGCATTGCTGCGCGCATCTGTTCATGGAACATTGCGTATTATGTTCCCAATGATTGCAACAGTGCAGGAATTTAGAGAAGCTAAAGCCATACTGGAAGAAGAAAAAGCATTGTTGATCAAAAAAGGCGTCAAAGTATCAGATGACATTGAGGTCGGAATAATGGTTGAAATTCCAGCAGCAGCTGTACTGGCGGATCAATTTGCTAAAGAAGTTGATTTCTTCAGTATTGGAACGAATGACTTGATCCAGTATTCAATGGCAGCTGACAGAATGAATGAACGTGTCTCATACTTGTATCAGCCGTATAATCCATCGATTTTAAGACTTGTAAAACATGTCATTGATTCTGCTCATAAAGAAGGCAAATGGGCTGGAATGTGCGGAGAAATGGCTGGAGATCAAACTGCTGTACCTTTACTCTTAGGTCTTGGACTAGACGAATTTTCTATGAGTGCAACAAGCATCCTGAAAACAAGAAGTCTACTCAAGAAACTGGATTCCAAGAAAATGAAGGAATTATCAGACAAAGCTGTAAATGAATGCACTACAGTGGATGAGGTTATTGATTTAGTTAATCAATATGTAAAATAATAGATATATAAAAGCTGAATTCCGCATTTGGAATTCAGCTTTTTTTAATCAATAGACTAGTTCACCTCATTTTTTTGAAAGAAAATTAAAATTAGGACAACTTATGGATGGAAAACCAAATAACACTCTCAAACGGTTAAATCACAGCACATAAGGTGTAATTTCGATTTAAATCTGTTAAAATATAGAGGTGAAGAGACCAAAAGAGAGGAAGGGGAAAAATGGAACCATCCCAACTTATACCTATTATTAGAAGACTTGAAGCGATGCGTGAAGATCAGACAGGAGAAATGCAAGTAAGACGTTTCGAGCGAAATGGCGAAGAGAAATGTATTGTGCGCTATGATTCTAAATCCAACATGTTTGAATTAGAAGAAAGAAAACATGATCAGACTTATGAATTTGATAATATCGATTATGTAGCTGTAGAAATACTCGAAATTATTCAGCCCGCACCAACAACCACGGAAAAGTAAGAAGTGCACAAAAGAGAGTGCTTTGTGTACTTTCTTTTTTTTAGAAAAAACTATTGTTTATCAAATGACTCGTGTTAGGAGCGAAATTATGCTGAATCATTTTAAACCCACTTGGATGGTTGAATCCATTTATCAAATAACACCTGAACAATTAAAAAATGAAAACATCAAAGCTGTCTTGACTGATCTGGACAACACCCTCATTGCATGGAACAATCCCGAGGCCACAGAAGAAACCATTGAGTGGATTAAAAGGATGAAACAGAATGATATAAAAGTCGTTATACTCTCCAACAATTCCAGAAAGAGGGTTAAAAAAGTTGCAACCATACTCGATCTGGATTTTATTCCGAGTGCTTTAAAGCCATTAACGATAGGATTTAAAAAAGCTTTAAGAAAGTATTCATTTAACAAAGATGAATGGCTGATGGTTGGTGATCAAGTAATCACTGATATAAGAGGAGCCAATCAAGCTGGAATAAAAACGGTCCTTGTTAAACCTATATTGGATTCGGACGCCTGGAATACACGGTTGAATCGATTTATAGAACTGAAGATATTGAATTATTTAATTAAGAAAGATCCCGAAATGAAATGGAGAGATACAATAGATGTCAGACGAATTGAAAAATAAAGATTTAAAATGCATAGGCTGTGGGGCTTTGCTGCAGTCGGAAGACGAACATCAGTCAGGTTATCTTCCAGCCTCTGTGTTGGGTAAGAAATCTTCAGAAGAACTCATTTATTGTAAACGGTGCTTCCGACTTAGACATTACAACGAAGTCCAGGATATAGAGCTGGATGATGATGACTTTTTAAATATGCTTCATGAATTAAGTGCAGAAAATGCCCTCATAGTCAACGTAGTAGACTTATTTGATTTTAGCGGCAGTATTATTCTAGGGATACAAAGATTTGCCGGAAGCAACCCTATTCTGATCGTGGCAAATAAAAGTGACTTACTTCCTAAATCTCTTCAAGAAGGCAAGGTTCGTCAGTGGGTCACAGAACAAGTCCACAGTTATGGTATAAGACCGCAAAATGTTTATTTAACAAGCGCTTTGAATAAACAATCTGTCGAAAAATTTATGGAAGAGCTGGATAAAGAGCGGCAGGGAAAAGATGTGTATGTCGTCGGAACGACAAATGTAGGGAAATCGACTTTGATCAACCAGATCATTAGTATAGCGGCCGATACTGAAAATACTATAACGACTTCCTATTTCCCTGGGACGACCTTAGGTAAAATAGAAATCCCGCTGGATGACGATAAGGTGTTGGTAGATACTCCAGGTATCATTCAAAAAAGTCAATTGTCACATTATTTAGATGCTGAAGATTTAAAAATCGTGACGCCCAGAAAAGAAGTGAAACCGAAAAATTATCAGTTGAACGTGGACCAAACGTTGTTTTTCGGTGGATTAGCACGATTTGACTACCTGATGGGTAGAGGGAAAACGTCTTTTGTCTGTTATATGTCAAATGAACTCTATATCCACCGAACAAAGACAGAAAAAGCGGATGAACTTTATGAGACGCAACGCGGTAAATTACTTACACCACCAAACTCTGAATCTTCTGTTGAACTGCCTGAACTAAAGCGTTATGAATTTAAAATCAAGGAGCCCTCTGATATAGTGTTCAGCGGATTAGGGTGGGTTTCAATTGACGCTATAGACATAACAGTTGCCGGATGGGCTCCTTTAGGCGTAGACGTAACGATCAGAAAACAGCTTATTTAAAATAAATACTCAGAAAAGAGGATCATGATGAATTTAACAGGCAAGCAAAAACGCTTTTTGAGATCTGAAGCAAACGGTCTGAACCCTATTTTTCAAATCGGAAAAAATGGATTGAATCTTGAGATGGTAAAGGAGTTTCAGGATTCGCTGGAGAACAAGGAATTAATGAAAGTTCAGCTGCTTCAAAATACTGACTGGACAGCTACTGAAGCCGTCGAATTTATTGAAGAAAACTCAGATATTACAGTCGTGCAGAAAATAGGCAGAGTAATAGTGCTTTATAAACCTTCTGACGAAGAAAAATATCAGCGCTATTCCTCTCGTTTGCCTAAAAAGAATCATTTATAAAAGGAGAGAACCGGCGTTGGTTAATAAAGTTGCGAATGTTATTGAACCAGAGGCTTTAAGCGCATTAATAGAGACCCTTCCTAGAAGAAAAGTCGGAATCCTGGGCGGTACTTTCAATCCGCCTCATATAGGCCATTTGATCATAGCAGAACAAGTTAAAGATCAGCTCGATCTCGAAGAAGTTCTTTTTATACCCAATGCACATCCCCCGCATAAAAAGGAAAAGGAGTCACTTGCAGAAAGCCATCGTTTAGCTATGCTGTCTGAGTCGATCAAAGATAATCAGGACTTTAAAATAGAAACAGTGGAATTAAAGCGTGGAGGAAAAAGTTACACTTACGATACTATTCTTGAACTTAAAAAGGCAGCTCCTGAGGTGGATTTTTATTTTATCATTGGTGCAGATATGGTAGAGGACTTGAAAAACTGGTACAGGATCGAGGATCTAGTTGAAATCGTACAGTTTGTTGCAGTAAATCGGCCCCATTATCGTATGGAAACTGACTATCCTGTGATTGCTGTCGATGTTCCCAATGTGGATATCAGCTCCAGCCTTATCCGTCAAAAAGTGGCTGATCACTGTTCTATAAAATATTTAGTCCCTGAAAAAGTCGAAGAGTATATCAATAGTAAAGGACTTTACAAAAATGAGTAAAATAGAGTTGAACTATCAGAATAAATATATCCGGCTAAGTAGAAATGAGCTTATTGCAGTGATACGCGATTCCATGAGTCGAAGCCGATTTAAGCACGTCTTGAGAGTGGAGCAAACAGCATTGAAACTTGCTGATAAGTACAATGTGGATTTGGAAAAAGTCAGTATTGCAGCTTTGACGCATGATTACGCAAAAGAAAGACCAGATGCTGAAATGAGAGACCTGATCATAAGCGAAAGTTTAGAATTGGAGATGCTCCAGTTCGGAAGTAATATCTGGCACGGACCACTGGGTGCTCTGCTTATGAAGAATGAATATGATCTGCTGGATGAAGAGATCTTGGAAGCAATCAAGTTACACACTATTGGAGGCCCTATGATGGGTGAAGTAGCTCAGATTATTTACATTGCTGACTACATTGAACCTAAGCGCTCTCACAGCGGAGTGGAGAAGGCTAGGGAATTGGCGAATAAAGATTTGATTAAAGCGATTTCTTATATTACAAACCAGACATTAAAATATTTAGTCAAGAAAAAAAAGAAAATCTATCCTAAGGCTATTGAGACTTACAATGCCTGGGTAGCCGATAATTAAGGAGAGAAATATGACACAGAATTCAATGAATATACTTGAGAGGGTAGTGAAAGCAGCTGACAGCAAACAAGCCAATGATATTGTTGCTTTAGATATGAAAAAGGTCTCTTTGCTGGCTGATTATTTTGTTATTTTAGATGCTAATAACGAGCGGCAGCTAAATGCTATCGCTCAGAATGTTTTAGAAGAAGCGGCGAAGAATAAAAGAGAAATTAAACGTATCGAAGGAAAAGATGAAGGCAAATGGATCCTTATTGATTTAGGTGATGTTGTCGTGCATCTGTTCAACAGAGAAGAACGTGAGCTGTACAAACTGGAACGTCTCTGGTCCGATGCCGATTACGTTGACATCCAAGAATGGCTGGACTAATGGAGTATAACTGGTTTGCAAAAGTATACGATGATTTAATGGATGACACCCTGTACGAAAAATGGCTGAAGTATACAAGTGAGCATATTGGAAAGAATAAAGACATACTGGAACTTGGATGCGGAACAGGGATCTTAGGCATAAAAATGAAAGAGGCCGGCTATGATGTTACTGGACTGGATTTATCTGAAGAAATGCTTAGTCTTGCCTACAATAGGCAGTTGGAAGCCGGAGTGACTTTTCCCTTGGTCCAGGGCGATATGAGAGATTTGACCGATCTGCCAGTTTACTCTAATGTTGTTTGCTATAGCGATGCGCTTTGTTACATGAAAAATGAAGGGGAACTCTTGTCTGTGTTCAAAGAAGTGAACAGTAAACTTGACAAAGAGGGATTGTTTCTTTTTGACGTTCATTCAACATATCAGGTGTCCGAGTTCTTAAAGACCTCTTTTCATGCTGAGACAGATGACATCGTCTTTCTATGGGACACCTTTGAAGGAGAACAGCCTTATTCAGTCGAACATCAGTTATCATTTTTTGTAAAAGAGAAAGATGGCCGCTATAGCCGATATGAAGAATTGCATGAGGAAAGAACTTACCCCTTGGCAACCTATAAAGAGTTACTCAAACAGGCCGGGTTCAAAGATATAGAAATCAAAGCTGATTTTACAGAAGAAGTAACAAGTGAAAGTAAACGCTGGTTTTTTTCCTGTAGTAAATGACAAGGAGTTACGCGATGAAGATTTGTGGCATTGTAGCTGAATATAATCCCTTTCATAACGGCCATCTCTATCAGATCGAAGAGGCCAGGAAGAAAACTGATGCAGATGTAGTGATCGTAGCTATGTCTGGAAATTTTCTTCAGCGCGGAGAACCGGCAATTCTCGATAAATGGCAGAGAGCCTCTGCTGCTCTTAGAAATGGGGCAGACATCGTTGTTGAAATACCAGCGATCTATAGTGTACAGCCGGCAGACATCTTTGCAAAAGGAGCGGTCCTGCTCCTGGATCAGCTCGGAGTAGATGTGCTTAGTTTTGGAAGCGAATCAGGAGAGGGTTCTGATTTTATTGAGTCGGCCAATATTTATCAGGCAAAAGAAAAAGAAATAGACCAGCTGTTCAAGGACCATCAAGAACATCAATTAACTTATGCTAAAAATATGAGTCAGCTACTTAAACAGTACATCCCTGAAATAAAGCTGGATCTGACCCAGCCGAACAATATACTGGGTTTTGCCTACGCCAAAGAAATAGTGAAAAGCAATAGAGCGATCGCTATTGAAACTGTGAGAAGAAAAAGCAGTCAGTATCATGATGAAAAGATACAAGAGACTGGAACTATTGCCAGTGCTACAGCCATACGAAAATGGCTTTTTGATTCAAGAAAAAGCAAGAACACTGAAACTCTCCCTTTTCCAGAGGAAACTAACAGGAGTTTACAGGAAAGTAAACTGGTAAACTGGGATGATTTCTTCCCTTATTTAAAGTATAGAGTAATGACAACATCCCTCGAAGAATTAAGCAGTATTTACCTCATGGAAAAAGGCCTTGAATATAGGGTGAAATCAGTGATCAAAACTGCCGATGACATGTCCAGTTTTCTGACTGGCCTAAAGACAAAACAGCTTTCTTGGACAAGACTCCAGCGCTTAAGTTTTTACATGCTTTTAAATCAGAAAAAAAAAGAAATAAAAGCAAATATCAAACAGCTTGGATTTGTCCGTCTGCTTGGATTTAACAACATTGGTCAGCGATATCTTAGCCAGATAAAGCGGGAATTGACCGTCCCGTTGATTACGAATATCAGTCAGAAAAATAATGACCTGCTCGATTACGATATCATGGTAGGGGATGTTTATAAACTGGCAGATAGTCATAGAATAAAAAGCCAAGATTATAGAAGAAAGCCTATAAAAATTTT
>NZ_BJUY01000029.1 GCF_007988865.1 Alkalibacterium kapii
GTTTATAGCTTGAATTAAATTAGAAATAAGTATAGAGGTTACTCAGTGTTTAAAAAAATAAATATAAAAGACTTAACTCAAATTGCCATATCAACCACACTTCTAGCAGTCGCATCACTCGTTATCATACCCATTGGCTTAGTCCCGATCACGTTGCAAGTTGTATTATTTCTCCTTATACCCGCCATGCTTGGACCTGTTAAAGGTATGCTGGCTATAGGTATTTATATGCTGACAGGACTTCTAGGCTTTCCTGTTTTTGCCGGTGGCGCTGGAGGGATCGGTCAACTATTATCGCCTTCTTTTGGTTATATCCTTGGTGCAATGCCTGTAGGGCTGTTTGTCGGGAAAAGAATCACTGGCAAATCTTCAAAAATCCATAACGGAGTGATCATGTTAATAGGTGTATTTATACTTTATGTTATAGGCATCGTCTATCAGTATGGGCTTTTAAATATAGTCCTTGATACACCTGTTACGTTGAGCGCGCTGGTCACAACGAATCTCACTGTATTTTTACCGATCGACACTTTGAAAGTGCTTGTGGCCGCGCTTGTTTTTGACAGACTAAATAAATTATCGTTTTATAAACGTATCAACCGCTATTGAATCATGCAGATTTTTCAAAAAGAAAGGACTCAAAATGACACAGAAATTAATAATTAACGGTGGAAAAGAGCTAAACGGGGAAGTAACGATTTCAGGTGCTAAAAACAGTACCGTTGCACTTATTCCCGCAGCTATATTAGCTGATTCTCCAGTCACATTAGAAGGCGTTCCGGATATTTCAGATGTTCACTCACTCATTTCCATATTAAATGAAATGAATGTAAAAACAGCATTCGAAGGAACCACATTGACGATCGATCCATCCGAAATGGTTTCCGTCCCTATGCCGAGTGGTAAAATTAAAAGTTTAAGAGCATCATATTATTTTATGGGAGCCTTGCTTACAAAATTTGGCCAAGGTGTTGTCGGGCTTCCAGGCGGATGCTTTTTAGGTCCGCGTCCTATAGACCAGCATTTAAAAGGGTTCCGTGCACTGGGCGCAACGGTTGAAAATGAAATGGGTGCGATGTATTTAAGAACAGATGATAAAGGCCTCCAGGCGGCACGTATTTACTTTGACGTCGTTTCCATAGGGGCAACAATCAATGTCATGCTGGCGGCTGTCAAAGCTGAAGGCCGGACTGTGATCGAAAATGCTGCGCGAGAGCCTGAGATCATTGATGTCGCTACACTACTGAACAACATGGGAGCCAAAGTACGCGGTGCAGGAACGGACGTTATCCGTATCGATGGCGTTAAGGAGATGCACGGGTGTCATCATACTGTTATTCCGGACCGTATTGAAGCAGGAACGTACTTGATCATGGCTGCAGCTAAAGGAAAAGATGTGACAATCAATAACGTGATCGTTAAGCATTTAGAAGGACTTATTGCAAAAATGGAAGAAATGGGTGTATCTCTGGAAGTCGGAGAAGATCGTGTACGTGTGACTGCCTCCGATCGTCCACTTAAGGGCGTATCCATAAAAACACTGCCTTACCCAGGGTTTGCTACAGACCTTCAGCAGCCCTTTACACCGCTGTTGATGTCGGCTGAAGGTGAGTCAATGATCGTGGATACGATTTACCCAAAGCGAATCAAACATATCCCGGAACTCAATAGAATGGGAGCCAATGCACGAATAGAAAGTGACGTCATCCTTATCGAAGGCGGTCATCAGCTGGAAGGCGCAGAAGTCACGGCTACAGACTTACGTGCCGGCGCTTGTATGGTTGTTGCAGGACTTTTAGCTGAAGGAGAAACGGTGATCGACGGGGTAGATAATATCCTGCGAGGGTATGACAATATTGTGGAAAAACTGACTGCGCTCGGTGCTGATATATATATGGAAGATCGGGAAGATTAATGAATAGGAGACCAAAGAGTGGCAAAGTTTATAACATATAGTGAATTACAGGAAAAAACATTGAAAGATATTTATGAGATGGCAAAAGATTTAAAGATTCCCTCTTACAGTCAAATGAACAAAAAAGAATTGTCGATGGCTGTGATACGTGCTGAAGAAGAGAAACAGGGCTTTTTTCGTGTGAGTGGTGTGCTGGATAAGATCAGTCATCAGGATTTTGGTTTTCTTCGTCCGATAAATTACTCGCACAGTAACGAAGATGTCTATATTTCTGCCTCTCAAATGGCCCGATTCGGCCTGCGAAACGGAGACAAAATCACCGGGATAGCACGTCCGCCAAAAGCTGGGGAACGCTACTATGGCCTGATGAACGTCCAGCTGGTGAATGGGAAAGATCCGGAAGAAGCGAGAGAACGCCCACACTTTCCGGCACTGACCCCTTTGTATCCGGAAAGACGCATCAATCTTGAATCTTCAACGAATGAATTATCCGCTCGTATGATCGATCTGATCGCCCCGATCGGTTTTGGCCAGCGTGGGTTGATCGTCTCACCTCCTAAAGTAGGAAAAACGACCTTGCTGAAAGAAATCGCCAATGGCATCAAAGCCAACCACCCTCACGTCGAACTTATTGTTCTGTTGATTGATGAGCGGCCGGAAGAAGTAACAGATCTGGAACGCAGTATTGATGGCGAAGTAGTCCACTCTACTTTTGACCAGCAACCTCAGAATCATGTCAAAGTCAGCGAGCTGGTTTTAGAACGAGCACGCCGTTTAGTCGAAGACAAGCAGGACGTTGTTATTTTGATGGACAGCATCACACGCTTAGCGCGGGCTTATAATTTAGTTGAACAACCAAGTGGCCGTACGCTTAGTGGAGGGATCGATCCAGCTGCGCTGTACCGTCCAAAGCGCTTCTTCGGATCGGCCCGAAATGTTGAAGAAGGCGGTAGTATGACGATCGTTGCCACTGCTTTAGTCGATACGGGAAGCCGGATGGACGATGTGATTTATGAGGAATTCAAGGGTACAGGTAACATGGAAGTGCACTTGTCCCGCGAGTTGGCTGAACGCCGCATTTATCCAGCTATCGATATTAAAAAATCAAGCACGCGAAAAGAAGAAATGCTCTTATCTAAAGAAGAGTATGAAGCAGTATATAAACTGCGGAGAGGCATGCGTCAAGACACGCTTGAATATACCGATCAATTCATTAAATCATTGAAACGCTACAAGCGAAATGAAGCCTTTGTAAAGAAAGTTTTGAAACAATAAAAAAATAGGATTTCAGAGATTTTTTTCAAGCAAAAGATTGCATGAGCAGGCAAAACATGCTAAGATATGTAGTGTTGCATACAAAAGAAATAAGATGAAACGTTAAGCAAACGAAATACCGTCTGCTGGCTGTTTGTCTTGACTATTGAATTAAGATAACTATGAATTCGCAAAGAGTTCATGGCAGTTAAGGAGTGAAAAAGAATGAAACAAGGAATTCATCCAGAATATCGTGATGTAGTGTTTATGGACACAACGACAGGATTCAAGTTCATGTCAGGTTCTACAAAAACATCTACAGAAAAAGTAGAATGGGAAGATGGAAAAGAGTACCCATTGATCCGTGTTGAGATTTCTTCAGATTCTCATCCGTTCTATACCGGACGTCAGAAATTTGCTCAGGCAGATGGACGTATCGACCGTTTCAACAAAAAATACGGTTTGGAACAAGAATAATACGATTGAAAAGTTCTGGTTATCCAGAGCTTTTTTTTTACCTAAAAGTGAAATATACACTAGCGTTCGAACTTAGCTAGTGCTGAATGAACGTTAATACAAATGTATAAACTAATTTATTTATAAAAGATGCAGCTATGGGACTTGTGGCAATGGTTAAATATGATAAAATATAAATACAGTGCCTAAGGGCTGAACAGCCCGTATTCCAGCCAAGAATAGGAGTAAACCAATGAAAATTTATGTAATATACGGCGGGAAAAATGCAGAGCATGAAGTATCTGTAAAGTCTGCTTTTTCTATCCTCCAGCATATCTACTATGATTATCATACAATTATCCCGATATACATAACGCGGGAAGGAACATGGTATAAAGGATCAGAGGTAAAAAAACAAGAGTCTTTCCACTCGATAGCCGAACTTGTTGATTTAAAGCATCAGGAAGAATTTTCTTTTAATGAACTCATTGAAGAAGAATGTCTGGCCTTTCCAGTCCTCCATGGGCCAAACGGTGAAGACGGAACGATCCAAGGTTTGTTTGAAACGCTCAATATTCCTTATGTCGGTTCAGGCGTACTGGCCAGTGCGGTCGGTATGGATAAAATAATAAGTAAGGGTGTATTCAAGGAAGCAGGCCTGCCAGTTCTGCCATACAAAGAAGTTAAACTGAGAGAATGGAAAGTCGATAGTCAGAGCATTTGTGAAAATATCGAAACTCATATACCATATCCAATGTATGTCAAGCCTGTGAATCAGGGATCCAGTATTGGCATCACCCGGGTGCTGAACAGAGATGAACTAACCGAAGCGATTGACCTGGCATTTGATTACGATCACCGGATAATTATAGAAAAAGGGGTATCCGTGCGGGAAATCGAAGTGGCTATTCTTGGTAATGAAGATGTCCATACCTCATTGCCGGGAGAATTAGTCAAGCAAAAACCTTTTTATGCTTACGAAGATAAATATTTGAATCAGAAAGTCGTCAGAGAAATCCCTGCTAAATTATCGGATGAATTGACTCGAAAAGTCAGAAAGATGGCTGCAGAAGCTTTCGAGGTCATAAATGGATCAGGTATTTCGCGTGCGGATTTCTTTTTAACTGAAGAAGAAACGATTTACATCAATGAAGTCAACACGTTTCCAGGGTTTACAATAAATAGCATGTATCCTAAAGTCTGGGCAAAGACTGGGATCCCTTTCGGTGATTTGATTGAAGAAGTTATACAGTTGGGTATGCGCAGATATAAAGATAAGCACAAAACGAGCACAGAAATCACTACAGAAAATAAGAATATAGAAATGGAGAGTATCGATGCCGAATTGGACACTTAATGAAATTACTCAGGCAGTGAATGGGAAAGCAATGAACACAGAAAGTATAAAGCCGGTGTCAGGTGTTTCTTTCGACACACGAACCTTGTCACAGGGGGATTTATTTATACCCTTGACAGCGGAACGTAATGGACATGATTTCATTCAAACAGCTATCGATAAAGGGGCATCCGCTGCACTATGGAGTGATCCGGTCGAAAACGCTCCGGATGATATCCCTGTAATAAAAGTGAAAGACACCTTGAAAGCTTTTCAGAGTTTTGCCAAGTATTATTTGCATGACGTTTCTCCTAAAGTGATCGGGATCACAGGGAGTAACGGCAAAACGACAACAAAAGACATGGTGGCAGCTGTTAGCTCGTTTAAGTATAAAACACATAAAACCGACGGGAATTTCAATAATCACCTCGGGCTACCCAAGACTATATTAGATATGGATAGAGATACTGAAGTGATCGTTCTGGAAATGGGGATGAGTGAAAAAGGTGAGATCGATACCTTATCCAAGATTGCTCGACCGGATATCGCAGTGATCACTATGATCGGTGAATCTCATATCGAATATTTAGGATCAAGAGATGGAATCGCAGAAGCAAAGCTGGAAATCGTCGAGGGAATGGATCAGGGCACGCTTATATATCCTGGAGAAGAACAGCTCCTATATACTCGTATCAATAATGGATGGGTCGACAGGAAAGTGAAAACGATCAAAACCTTTGGGAAGACGGAGGGTGTTGACTTGTTTTCTACGGAAATACAGACTGCAATGAAGCAGACTATTTTTAAAACTAATCAGAAACCAGATGTAGCATGTACACTGCCCATACCAGGAGAGTACAACGTGCAGAATGCTTTAGCTGCAATACTTGCTGGGGAGGCGTTAGGGGTCAGTACGGAAGACAGCTATGCTCAGCTTTCAAGTTTCAAGTTGACGAAAAACCGTCTGGAATGGCTGGATGGAATCAATGGTTCGACACTTTTAAATGATGCCTACAACGCAAGTCCATCTTCGATGCGAGCTGTGTTGAACTATTTTAAAGGAATCGATGTCGCTGGTCGAAAAATCATCGTTCTGGGTGACATACTTGAGCTTGGTGCCGGGGCTGAAGCCATACATCGTGATCTGCATAAAAGGATCGATGCAGGATCTTTTGATGAAGTGATCCTTTACGGAGATCTTATGCATCATTTATACGAGGCAATGAGCGAAAAAACGAATGCTTCCAAAATTCATTTTTTTTCAGGTGATAAGAATACACTTGTCAGTTACCTTGAAAAAAATCTGAGGTCAAATGATACAGTATTGTTCAAATCCAGTTTCAGTACTGGGATGCTGGAAGTTGTGACCAAGTTAAGGCAGCAGGAAAATGTATAAAACGTATTCATTTTTCTGGAAATGAAAATAAGTTGAAAACATACGGGACACATGATAAGATAGCACTCGTAAGACAGACAGCTATTCGTTTAGTAGATAGAAATGTCTATCGTATGAAATTTAAAATAAATAATAGATACTGAGTCAAGTTAAATGTCATACCCTGGTGTACCGCATCGAACGATGAGAGACGTGCACTAGGGTCTTTGTTTGAACAGAATCACGGAACGTTCTGTTTTCAAGAAATGATCTTTCTTCTTAAAATGAGGAAATCATCCTTGGCTCTTAAACGAATGCCTGCTAAGGAAAATAATAGGAGGAAACATTTTTTGAAATTCAATGAATTAGATTTAATACCAGAACTACTGAAATCCGTTAAGGACATGGGGTTCGAAGAAACAACGCCCATCCAGGAACAGACGATTCCACTTGCTTTAGAAGGCAAAGATGTTATTGGACAAGCTCAGACAGGCACAGGTAAAACGGCAGCTTTTGGTTTGCCGATGCTTCAGAAAATCGACACATCAAAGCGTGTCGTACAAGGTTTAGTTATTGCTCCAACACGTGAATTAGCTATCCAGACACAGGAAGAACTCTTCCGCTTGAGTAAAGATAAGCGAGTGAAAGTGACATGTGTTTACGGTGGTGCAGACATTAGAAGACAAATCAAGCAGATCAAAGGTGGCGCCCAGATCGTTGTTGGAACGCCCGGACGTATGCTTGACCACATCCGTCGTAAAACTTTGCGTTTAGACAAAGTGGAAACACTGGTACTGGACGAAGCAGATGAAATGCTGAATATGGGATTCATCGATGACATCGAAGCAATCATTAAAGAGACGCCAAAAGAACGTCAGACATTACTTTTCTCTGCAACGATGCCGGATGCAATCAAACGTATTGGTGTTCGCTTCATGGAAAACCCTGAAACCGTCCGTATCAAAACCAAAACACTATCAGCGGCTACGATCGATCAGTTCTATACCAAAGCGAGAGATAATGAAAAATTCGATATCCTTACTCGATTGATCGATGTACAGAATCCAAAATCAGCCTTGATTTTTGGCCGTACGAAAAAACGTGTCGATGAGTTATCAAAAGGGTTGGAAATGCGCGGCTATCAGGCTGAAGGCATTCATGGCGATTTATCCCAAAGTAAACGTATGAGTGTTTTGAATGATTTCAAAAAAGGTAAAATAGATATTTTAGTTGCGACAGATGTAGCGGCCCGTGGCCTTGATGTCACTGGTTTATCGCATGTTTATAACTACGATATTCCTCAGGATCCTGAAAGTTACGTTCACCGTATCGGACGTACGGGACGTGCAGGAGAAGAAGGAGTGGCAGTCACCTTTGTCACGCCTCAGGAAATGGGATACTTGCGTACGATCGAGAAGTTAACGAAACAGACCATGACAACTCTTCGTCCGCCTACCAACGATGAAGCACTGGAAAGCCAACTGCAGTCAGCGATGGACGATATTCAAAAAACCATAGACGAAAATGGTTTGGACAAATACGAAGCAGCGGCAGAAAAACTGCTTTCGGCATATTCAGCCGAAGATCTTGCGGCAGCATTAGTAAAAGCAATGGTCAAAGATCCGACTGATGTTCCTGTTAAAATCTCGCCACAACGACCACTTCCCAGCAAAGATAGAAGAAATCGAAGAAAAGGAAGCGGTAAGGGTGGCCGCAACCGTAATTACAAGGGAAAAAAACGCTCAAATAACGACTACAAAGGTAAGCGTCAAAACAACCGCCGCTCCAAGAAAAACAACAAAAAATAAGCTGATTCTAAAAAAGCCGGTAAGTTGGAAAATACTTACCGGCTTTTACTAATAAAAAACATTTTAAATGACAATTTAATGTGAATCTGATAAAGTTATAGAAGTAGTACTGCAATTAATGTTTTCTAGAATAGAGGTTTAAAATGATTGTGGGTATTGGTTTAGACGTTGTGGAAATAGACCGGATCAGAAAAGCGTATATAAAAAATAAGCGGTTTGCCAAGAAATTATTAACAAAGAAAGAGCTTGAAATATTCAATGAGTTGAATGGCAAACGAAAAATCGAATTTCTGGCTGGACGATTTTCTGTCAAAGAAGCATTTTCAAAAGCGCTTGGAACGGGAATAGGAAAGATTGGTTTTTTGGACATTGAATTGTTGCCTGATCGATTAGGCAAACCGATCGTCACACAAAGTCCATTTTCCGGAAACGTCTGGGTCTCCATCACGCATACAAACGACATTGCAGCGTCACAAGTTATTTTAGAAAAAATATAATCATCTTCCTTCATAGAATTGTCACAAAGAAATAGAAAGTTGCTTCGGTTTTCATGATAGACTAAAATAGGAAAGAGGTATCTTTTGGTTTACTATGAGCCTGCTCGTTTTCTGCAGTTTTTAAAAGCGAAGAACGAGAATATGGAGCGCTAAACTTTTTTGGAGGGCATTATTCATGGAAGAGTACAGTAAAGAAATGACGATTGAATTGAAGCAATCGATATATGAAGAAATAGAAGAATATTGTCAGGATGCAGATATTGAAGAATCTGAGTTAATGAATATGATGCTTCAATGTTTCATTAAAGATACCATGAATAAAATGGATGCCATGAGGAAAGGATATGCAGAAATGGGCAGTATCAATTTGGAAATTTGCTCAGAATTCGATGGTTGTGAGAACGAAATACACACCCATATCTGAAGGAGCGGTCTCGTTAGTTTAAAGAGAGCAACCCCTTTGTCCAAAAGGCGCCTTCGAGGAGGAAAGCCTATGGTTAAACGCGGAGATATATATTATGCTGATTTATCCCCAGTGATCGGATCTGAGCAGGGAGGCATGCGACCGGTCTTGATTATTCAGAATAATGTGGGCAATAAATATAGTCCGACAGTTATTGTTGCCGCTATAACGACCAAAATAGAAAAAGGAAAAATGCCGACACATGTAGAGGTCGGAGCTGATAAAGGACTGGAAAAAAATTCCGTTGTCCTGCTTGAACAGCTCAGAACGATTGATAAACAACGCTTGAGAGACCAGGTTACACAATTAGACAGTCATACAATGAATATGGTAGACGATGCACTAAGAATAAGCATCGGACTGTCTAATCAGTACAAACATATTTGATTAAAGAATTATATACTTAGAAAAGGCAGCGCTGACTAATGGGTCAGAGCTGTCTTTTGCCTTATTATTGGAACGGAGAAGACAAAAGAGCGGAGTGACTCTATCGGAATCCGTTTGGTTGTTTTCCTATTTTTAAAAAATGAGTTAAGTTTCCTGTTTGTGCTATAGTAATACTATAAGGAAGATCAGCAGAATACTATTTAAAACGAAGCAAACGTTAAAGGGGTATGAGATATGATGGCGGATTTAGATGCAAGAAAAGAAAAATGGCTAGAGCTTTTAAAAATTCAAAAAGCATTAGTAGACTTTCATTCCAAAACAGACCACACAGCGCGGATCGACCGGCTGGATCGCTTAAAAAAAATGATTGATCATCACCAAGAAGAATGGCTGCAGGCGTTATATGCTGATTTAGGAAAATCAGAAATGGAGAGCTTTACTTCTGAAATAGCAACGACATTAAATGAGCTGGATTACGTAAAAAGTCATTTGAAAAGCTGGATGGAAACAGATAATAAAACTAATCGAACCGTTTTAGGCAAAGTCGAACAGTCAGTTTTGAAAATGCCGTATGGTTCTGTTCTGGTCATAAGTCCGTGGAACTATCCTGTTCAGTTGACCTTTGTCCCTTTAATTGGTGCAATCGCAGCGGGAAATCGCTGTTTTGTGAAACCTTCTGAAAAATCACCAGCTGTCAGTCGACTGATCAATCAGCTGATAACCCGCTATTTTAACCCCGATGAAATTTTTGTGGTCGAAGGCGAAGCAGACACTGCTCAGGCATTACTGACAATGAATTGGGATTATATTTTCTTTACAGGCAGCTCTCAGATAGGTAAAAAGGTTTACGAAGCTGCTTCACAGACGCTGACACCTGTAACGCTTGAGCTGGGCGGAAAAAATCCTTGTATCGTCGATGAAACAAACTGCACCAAAGAGACTGTCAAGAAAATCATCTGGGGGAAATTTTTAAATGCCGGACAGACATGCATTGCACCAGACACCGTCTATGTTTATAAAACGGTAAAAGAAACATTCACTCGCCTGGCAGTGGGAACGATTCGTGAGTTCTATGGCCGTGAACCTGAAAAGAGTCAAGATTACAGTCGGTTAGTAGATGACAGTCACTTTGATGAAATCAGAAGTTATTTGACTCAAGGGGACATTGTATACGGGGGGAGTGGCAAGAGAGAATCATTATTTATAGAGCCTACCTTAATGACTAATGTCAAAGAAGATACCCCTTTAGCCAAAGAAGAAATATTCGGACCGATTCTACCGATCGAGGCATACGATTCATTAACTGACTTACTTAAAAAGTTGAACAGACAAGAAGCCCCTCTCGTCACTTATTTGTTTTCAAAAGATGAAAACAATATTGCAGCGGTCAATGAGTTTGTAAAAACAGGAGCTTTAGTGGTCAATCAGGTTATTTTACACGTGGCTAGCTCAGAACTGCCATTTGGCGGGGTAGGTATGAGCGGGATAGGGAATTATCATGGATATTCGAGTTATGAAACCTTCACATATGAAAAAGTCTTTTATAATCAAACGACAGACTATGTGAATAAGGCTCTGTTCCCACCTCACAACTCTCAAAGAATGAAGTTGTTCGGGCTCTTTCGTAAATGGTTCAGTTGATCAAGAATAACAAATAATAGTTTCTGGTTAGGTATAAACAGAGAGCACTTCTTATGAGAAAGAGAGTGTTCTCTGTTTTTGCTTTCAATAAAAAAGCATCTTCTATTAAACACGATTGAAACGCCACGAAATGCGTGCTACACTAAGCTTGTTGTTTTTTAACAACCGTGGTTCGAGAGCGCCAACCCACGAAATAAAAACTAGGAGGAAATTAATGAAAACAAAACAATGGGTAATCAATGCGATTATAGCTGCAATGTATACCGGTGTTACTATACTTATTGCTCCTTTTGCTTTTGGAGCCATTCAATTCAGACTGTCTGAAATTTTGAACCATCTTGTTGTCTTTAACAAGCGGTATGCATACGGTGTGACCGCCGGAGTAATTTTAACAAATCTTATCCTCTCGCCTTTTGGTGTATATGACTGGATATTAGGCGTAGGGCATACGGTCCTCTCTTTTGTCCTTTATTTTATTCTAAGCAAACACGTTCAGTCGCCTGTTAAAAAGATGATCATAAATACACTCGTTTTTTCAGTGATGAGTTTCATGATCGCTCTTATGCTTTTATTGATTGGGGCAGAAGAGGTTTTCTGGTTGACCTATCTTTGGATCTTTATAGGACAAATGGTAACAATGGGAATCGGAATTCCGATAGTGTTATCACTGAACACAAAAATCGAATTCGACAAAAAAATGAAAAATTAAAAAACTTGGCGCTAAAAGGACGTGCGAACTTCTCTATAGTTTTTTGAGAAATTCGCACGTCTTTTTATAATTGAAATGATCAACCATTATGCAGATCTTCAGCCTGAACGACTTTAAACCCTTTACGGTCAAGGTGTTTTTTAATCTCTTCTAACGTTTTTGGTGAAACTCCAGGTTCCAGAGTCATTATTGTGCGTCTGACCATGTTTTCTCGCTGGTTATCGAGAGTGATACAGCTCATAATGGAACAGTGACGATTGATTATTCGTGAAATATTAGCTAAATCCCCTTTTTCACCGGGAGAAGCAATAGTTAAGACATAGCTTCCTGAATCAATACTCCAGGACTGCTGCAGTAAGTCGATCAGCGTACTATGAGTAAGGATGCCGAAAAACTGGTTATCTTCATCAAGAACAGTGATGTAAGGTAAATCCTTTATCATGAAAAAAATCTTGAAAAAGGAAGAGTTGACATGGACATATTTTGTTGCGTTCTTTAAAAGATGTGTAACGGGCAATGACATGTCTCCACCGTTAGCCTTATGCCTGTATATATGCATTTTATAGATATTGCCTCTAAAAATCTTTTCGCTTCGGTCAAGCACTGGGACACATCTGTACCCTGTCTCTTCTAATAAGTTAATCGCCTCTTCAAGTGTTGCATCTTCTGAAATGATTGAAACAATGTTTTTAGGGACAGTTAGTTGTTTAATCAGCATAAAATAATTTGCTCCTTCTCATTTGTTTTTTTCTCTTTTCACATTTTTATTATAACAGATTAACACTTGGTAACATAGAAAAATCAATGTAAAATAAGAAAATAGAGTATAAGAAGGTGCTAATATGATAAAACGAAATGAAATGATGGACAGACCGGTTATTGATAAGGATGTAAGAGAATTTTTGAGAAGTTCACAAAAACAATTATCAGGTGAATTAGGAAGAATTGAAAGATGGGCAAATGAAAGACGTGTACCTGTCATACCTCATGAAACAGTCACTTTCTTTAACTGGCTGTTACCAATCCTTAAGCCAAAGAAAATATTAGAAGTCGGAACAGCCATTGGGTTTTCAGCAGGATTAATGCTCAAAGCAACTGATTCAGACAGTCATGTAACCACTATTGAACGCAACCCAGATATGATTGAAAAGGCAAAGTCCAACTTTCAAAAATTAGGGGTTTCAGATCAAGTCACTTTATTAGAAGGACAGGCAAGTGAATGGCTTGAAAAGATAGAAAAAGAATCCATTGATTTTATATTTATGGACAGTGCTAAGGCAAAGTACTATGATTTTTTCCCGCACTGTTACCGGGTTTTGAAACATGGTGGGGTCATTGCTATTGACGATGTCCTGCAGGGTGGAACGATTTTAGATGACAGCAAAGACGTTCCACGCAGAAGACGTAAAATTCATAAAAAGCTGAATGCCTTTTTGAAAGTTGTTTTAGACCATCCCGCACTAGATTCTTCTATTGTACCGTTAGGAGATGGGCTGCTGCTTATAACCAAAAGAGAGTCGTTTGATTTTGGGTTTATGTTGCCTGAAGAAATAAAATAACGCAGTACATTTCTAAATGATATAGGATGATAGCGGTAGAGGATCAAATGAATTCACAAAAACAGTTGACGAAAAAGAAAAAAACTGGTAAAGTAATATACGTTGTTGATTTAAAAAAACAACCCAGTGCTTTTCTTTTTTGTCGAT
>NZ_BJUY01000030.1 GCF_007988865.1 Alkalibacterium kapii
CTGGCTTGACAATAATTAACAAATTCTATATTCATATACTTGGTAATTACCCTTGCATCTATCTTATAATAGAGGTAAGCGCGTTCTTAACTTTTTATTTTCGAAAGGAGATCACTATGAATACTTTGATATCGAACGATTCTAAATGGATTTTGACTGAAGAAGGCACTGATCCGGAAACGATTAGACAGAATGAAACACTTTTTGCTTTATCAAATGGTCACTTCGGCACACGAGGTAGTCTTGAAGAGGTGGGACGAACAAAAAATTACAGCCACAGCGAAGCAACGCTTGTCAATGCTTATTATGATAGTGAACCGATTCAGTATGGGGAGTGGGCGTATGGATATGCAAAAGAACATCAGACAGTCATTCCGGTTCCAAACGGCAAGAAACTGACGATCAAGCTGGACAATGAAAGGTTCGACTTGGAAGCAGGAAAAACAACCAATCATAAACGTCAACTTGATTTAAAGAAGGGAATACTGACTCGCACATTCACTTGGGAAAACACCAAAGGACATCGAATCGATGTGAAAATTGAACGGTTCGTCTCTTATGATTATCCAGAAATACTGGCTCAGAAAGTAGCTGTAACACCGCATGACGATGATTGCGCTCTGGAAATTGTAACAGGTCTGGACGATTTAAAAGATTTGGGTCAAGCATCAGAAATCGAAAGTAATGATCCAAGAGTTAAAACTCAAAAAGGGAGACGTTTCCGATCCGAAAAGATAAAAAACACGCAAAATAAAATGTTGCATATCGAAACTAATAATACGAATCTAAATCTGATTGTAGGCGAAAAGAATCAGTTTTCCAGTCCTTCTGCAGATTATTCCACTAAGGGAAATGAAGAAAGTTGGGAAGTGAAAGCAATAAAAGGTGAGACCGTGGTCCTGGAACGGCTAGTTGCTTATAGCAACATATTTGACGACAACTCTGAAAGAGATGGAATAGCACAAAGAACCTCAACTCTCCTTAACGAAGCTTCAGCAATTGGATTCCAGGAACTGAAAGAAAAACAGATCAAGCATATGGAAGAGTTTTGGGATATGTCCGATATTGAAATCGAAGGAGACGACGAACTGCAAGTAGGCTTACGATTTAATTTATTCCACCTTTATCAGGCTGCCGGACGTGATGGCAATCGTAATATGTCTGCGAAAGGTCTGACGGGTGAAGGATATGAAGGACATTATTTCTGGGATACTGAAATGTATATGTTACCGTTCTTCTTATACACACAGCCAAAAATTGCTAAGCGATTATTAAACTATCGGTATACAATACTCGAAGAAGCCCGGAATAGAGCACGCGAAATGGCAGTGGATGCGGGCGCACTATTTGCCTGGCGGACGATCAATGGTAAAGAAGCCAGTCCTTATTATCCTGCAGGAACTGCTCAGATCCATATAAACGGTGATATTGCCCACGCGATTCACACATACGTTAAAGCAACGGGCGATAAACGCTTTGGGATGAAGGAAGGGCTTGAAATCCTTCTAGAAACAGCAAGGTTTTATGCAGCCTGGGGTCATTATGATGAAAAACGGAACGGGGCATTTGTCTTGAACGATGTGACGGGTCCAGATGAGTATACGGCAATTGTCAATAACAACTACTATACAAATCTCATGGCGAAGCATAATTTCAAGTATGCTGCTGATATGGTCGAAGCTGTTCTTGAATCCGAAGATGAATTGGGACAAGAAGTATTGAGTAGGATCAACTTCAAAAAGAAAGAATTAAATAACTGGAAAAAAGCATATGAAAACATGTTTTTACCTTATGACGAAGAACAGCAACTGACGATGCAGGATGACAGTTTTTTCCACAAAGAAGTATGGGACATCGAAAACACACCAAAAGAAAATTTCCCGCTGCTTCTAAATTATCATCCGTTAACGATTTATCGCTATCAGGTTAATAAGCAGGCAGATACGGTTTTAGCTCAGTTTCTTTTTTCAGATGAGTTTTCACAGGAACAAAAAGCTAGAGATTATGAGTACTATGAATCTGTAACGACACATGATTCTTCCTTGTCTCGGTCGATTTTTGGAATAATGGCCAGTGATTTAAACCAAATGGAAAAAGCATATAATTATTTCATGGACACAGCCTTGATGGATATCAGTGACTTGCAGAGTAATACAAAAGATGGGGTGCATGCTGCAAACATGGGCGGAACCTGGATGAGTATGATTTATGGATTCGGGGGCTTGCGACTTGTGGGGGATACGCTGCACTTCAAACCACGCTTACCAGAAGAATGGAAAAGGATCACATTCAAAGTCCAGTTTCGTCACCGTGTTATCAAAGTTTCAATCAGTAAAGAGGAAGCAGACTATCAATTGATCAAAGGAGAACCTTTAGTGATCAAGCACTTTGATGAAGAAAGATATTTGAAATAAAAGATTGATTTTAATAAGGAAGCTGACTTAACTCGTCGGCATCCTTTTTTTAGCTGCGATAATAAAACAGATAACTGTTGAAAATAACCAGCATATCAAGAAGTGTTGCTAGAGGAAATGATCAGTGAATTGAAAGAGATATAGTGAGAAAAAAAGCCTTCAAAATTGAAGGCTTTTCCGGTTAATTGATATGATTTTTTATAACAACTTCTGGTACGGTCAGATTTTTGCGTGGTTTGACGCTGGCTAAAATAATATCAGCCACGTCATCTGGATCCATGAGGTGCTCTATTTCATCTTTATCATAAATGTCATCCCAGAAATTGGTTTTCATTCCACCCATATAAGCAGCCAGGACGTGGATATCCGTATCGCTAACTTCTTTTACGAGACTTTCAGTGAATCCGCGGACTCCGAATTTACTTGCACAATACACCGATTCAGATACTTTTCCCGTTAATCCAGCTGTTGATATAACTTGAATGATCGTTCCAGTGTTCCGTTCTTTCATCTCAGACAAAACAGCTTGCGAACAGAAAATCGTTCCTTTTAGATTGATATCGATCATTTGATCCACTGCATCGTTCGTAATTTTTTCAGCATCATCGAAAACACCGACACCTGCATTGTTAACTAAAATGTCTATGGGACCATTTTCTTCTTTTATTTCAGCAAAGACTTGTGAAACTTCTTGTGCAGAAGATACATCTAGTGTATATACTGAAACTTTGTCTGACTGAATCTTTTCAGCCAATGACTTGAGCTTGCTGAATGTACGTCCGATAAGTGTGACATGATGTCCCATCTCCGAATATTTTGTAGCGAGTGATGAACCTAAACCGCTTCCAGCTCCTGTTATGACAACGTGTTTGACTTCCATGTGTACTTCCTCCTTTAATTGAACTTTCTTATTATCAAAGTACCAGATAAAGTCTGTTTTATCAATGAAATAAAGCGCTTGTTTTAAAGCAGCTATCCAAAAATAGTATCAATGTGAAAAAATCTTCTTTCCGGCTAATGATTTTTAAAAAAGCTTCCAAGCCTACTTGAATTCTGAACTGTGGTAAAATTAGTGTATATGTAAGCTGTTGGTTCATTAAAATTTATCAGGTGTCTGGAGGAGATAAGTATGTGGGAGTTTAAAAAAGAAGATATATTAAAAGCGGAAAAGTTAGAAGCTGATTTCAAATTAAAAGAAGGGTTGAAATCTAAACTGCTTGAAGAAGCGGCAATTAAACGAGGATATGAAGTAGAACGTCTGGGCTTTGATACAATGATACTGATACTTGAAGGGGAAAAGTTGCTGTTTAGAGATATGAACGGCCCCTTCTCCTCTGCAGCAATGATGCGTATCGTGGATGATAAATATCGTGCCCGTAAATTGATTGAGGGAGCAAATGTCACAGTTCCCAAGTCAATGTATTTAAGAATTTATGAGCAAGATAAGATAAAAGCTTATGCGAATGATATAGGCTATCCGATAGTCTTAAAGCCCAATAATCTATCTCGAGGTGAGGGCGTTTTTACTAATATTAGCGATGCGGATGACTTGGAGGAACACCTTGACAAGATAGCCGATTTAATTGCTGATCCCTATGAACGCATTTTAATTGAAAAGCAATTCAGTGGAGATGACTACCGTTTTTTTGTTGTGGATGGCGAAGTGAAGGCCGCATCGAAAAGAGCGCGAGCCAATGTTGTTGGTGATGGCAAGCAGACTGTTCTGGAGCTCATTAACGAAAAAAATGAGAAGCGTGCTAGAGATAGAGACTTAAAACACTTTCTCATACCAACAGATAAAGAGAAGTTGGGACGTCTTTTTAGAGAAGGCCGAACGCTCGAATCGATTCCAAAAAAAGATGAGCATATCATTATTCGTGATGAGTCTAATATAGCTAGTGGTGGAGAAGGCATTGATTTTATGGAGACTGCACATGAAGCTTTCAAGAGTATAGCAGTCCGGGCGATTCAATCGATTCCAGGCTTTCATTATGGCGGGGTAGATATTATTACCAATGATATAACAAAAGAACCTAACGCTGATGATTACGTGATTACGGAAGTGGAGTTTAGTCCAGGCCCTATGAGTATGTTTCACTGGGAAGGCAAACAAAGAGACATGGCTAATCCGATATTGGACTTTTATCTTGAAAATCTAGATAAACTTTGAATCGTATATTAAGGGGAAGTCACTGAAAATTCTCAGTGACTTCTTTATAGTAAGGTTGAGATGAATAGATTTAGATTTATCTCGAAATGTCGAACTGACGAAGGAAGTGGAACGCGAGTATGCACTTTACACATCGAAGTGTCGAACTCACGAAGCAAGTGGAACGCGAGTATGCACTTTTCGCATCGAAATGTCGAACTCATGAAGGAAGTGGAACGCGAGTGTGCACTTTTCGCATCGAAATGTCGAACTCACAAAGGAAGTAGAACGCGAGTGTGCACTTTTTCTCACCGAATGTCGAACTCAATAAGCAAGTATGACGCGAGTATGCACTTTTCACATCGAAATGTCGAACTCGCGAAGCAAGTGGAACGCGAGTGTGCACTTTTTCTCACCGAATGTCGAACTCACGAAGCAAGTGGAACGCGAGTGTGCACTTTTTCTCACCGAATGTCGAACTCAATAAGCAAGTATGACGCGAGTATGCACTTTTCGCATCGAAATGTCGAACTGACGAAGGAAGTGGAACGCGAGTATGCACTTTTCACATCGAAATGTCGAACTGACGAAGGAAGTTGAACGTGAGTATGCACTTTTCACATCGAAATGTCGAACTCGCAAATCAAAACTAGTACGAGTGAACACTTTACTTATCGAAAAACCAAACTCCAGGAGTAAAGTCAGTTTCAATATATATTTTCTTTATCAAACAGAGCTTTGAAAGGAAGCTTTGGGTACCCAAAGCGGTCTGAATGCTTTCTTCTAGATAAATACATTAAAAGTACATGTTCCAAACACGACCCCTTCATTTCCGGTAAAAAACATATAATGTAAATAGCTTTAATATTGGTCGAATAAAGGCTATAATGTACAACGTTCCTTGCCACTTAGGAAGGTTAACACGAAGCAAATTAATTAGCCGTTCATTAAGGAGAAAACAATGACCCGTAAATCAAAATCTTACAAAAAATTCCTCATAATGATCTTGCTTGCAGGACTGGCATACTATTTTTACTGGGGTAATAATACTATCCAAGTCTCCTACTACAACTACGCTGATCCAGCTATTCCAGAAAGTTTTAACGAATACAGGATCGCTCATGTGTCGGACCTTCACAATAAGAAATTCGGTAATGAGCTGATTGATGAAATTGAAAAACAGCAGCCGGATATTATTTTAATCACAGGCGACCTTATCGATAGTAATCGAACGGATCTGACCGTCGCAGAGACCTTTTTAAAAAAAGTCAAACCCCTTGCTCCAGTCTACTTTGTATCCGGCAATCATGAAGTTGCATCCGGCAAGTACAAAGAACTTAAAGAAATTATTAATGAAACAGGCGTCATAAATCTGGATGATAGAAATCAGCTTATCACCAAAGATGATCAAAGCATTAACCTGATCGGACTGGCCGATCCACTCTCTATTTTACTGGAAGATATTGAAGAAGCGGGTTCCAAAGAGAATGTCGTTTTCAATAAAATCGACGAGCTGGTGAAGCAGCCATCCGATCATTTCAACTTACTTTTATCTCACCGTCCTGAATTGATCGACATCTATCAAAAAACCGGAGTAGATCTTGTTTTAGCCGGTCATGCTCACGGTGGACAGATCCGGTTACCCTTTATCGGGGGACTGTATGCGCCCTCTCAAGGGTTACTTCCAGAATACGTTAGCGGGACTTACATGAAAGAAGACACGACACTCATTGTCAGCAGAGGACTGGGGAATAGTCTCTTTCCTCTGCGAATCTTTAATCGGCCGGAATTAGTGATCGTCACCTTGGAAACAAAATTGACCGAATAACTAGAAGTAATTTTTTAATGAGAAATATAGAACTGTTCTTACTTAAAAAGAGACAGTTAAGTATAATAGTCTGTATTCGTTACATTTACGTGCATAGTGAGGAGAGGTAATTTGATAAGCAAAAGTATGAAACACTGGATCGTTGCGGTAATGATGTGCGGGATCGCCATCAGTGCTGTAGGGCTTCCAGTGATGACAAATGGTGTGTTTATTACACCTATAGCGGACAGTTTAAATGTGTTTCGAGGATCCGTAGCTATGCACAACACATTGAGTTTATTTATGAAAGCTGTGATGTCGCTTTACGTCCCGAGACTGATCAAACGTTTTGGATTCAAGCGTACGATATTGGCAGGCGTATTGTTAGCAGGCGGATCGAACTATCTTATGGGTTGGTCCGGTGCGCTCTGGCAGTTCAATATACTTGGATTTTTAAGAGGGGTCGGCACAGGACTTTTGGCTTGGGTTCCCCTAACTATTGTGATCAACGAATGGTTCAATGAGAAACATGGCCTGGTTACTAGTATTGTTCTCAGCTTCAGCAGTATTGGTGGTGCGATTTTTTCTCCGGTCTTTTCAAATCTGATCACTTCAATTGGCTGGGAGCAGTCTTACCGCTTTATGGGTATCCTGATTGTTTTGTTTTCATTGCCGGCTCTGATCGTACCTTATACGCTAAATCCCAGAGACAGCGGTTATTTGCCGTATGGAACGGATGATTCAAAAGAAGGGCAGGCTAAAGATGAAGCCGTTTTAAAACGTGATGAACAGCGTGACGTTTCACTATTCAATTTCGGTCTTTTGTTTATGTTCACTCTTCTTCAAACCCTTCTGATCGGTATACCACAGCATTTTCCTGGTTTCGTGCAGTCGATCGGTTATACGTCAGAAATCGGTGCGACCATGTTATCTATTGCGATGGTCAGCAGTATCGGTTTCAAATTAGGCCTGGGTTATGTCAGTGACTACTGGGGGCCAGTAAAAAGTACGGTCGGTGTTTTGATGCTCATCGGATTGTCCAGTTTTATTCTTTTTAGTTTTGAGCAGATCTCGATTTTAAATATCGGTGCTTTCCTGTTTGGAGCAGCGTATTCCATTCCATCGGTCAGTGTCACGCTTTTGACCAAGGAATTTTTTGGACGCTATCATTTTACACGACTGTATCCAATTTTAGCTTTTTCAAACAGTTTAGGAGGAGCCATATCCATCTCAGCGGTCGGTTTCATCTATGATTTCACAGGATCTTATTCTCCAGCCTTTGCAGTTGCCTTAGGGATCAACTTGTTGAATATGCTTGTTATCTTCCTGATTGTCAATCGCTTGAAATCAAATCAGTCCATTAAGCTGAATAGCTGATTGTGTCTAAACCATATCGAGAGTCTTGTATGTAAAGTGATAACGGAACACACAAATAGAAATACAAATAAAAGAAAACTACCCCTTGATTCAGCAAATAATGCTGGTTCGAGGGGTTTTTCATCAACAAAACCAAATCCAACCTTAGAAACTTTTAATAAGACTCACGTTTTTACCTTCTTCTAGTAAAGTATGCTATGATGAGAGTAATAGTTATATAGGAGGATATTCATGAATTATTCGCACCAGAATGCAATGTACGGAACAGTCTCGGCACCACTTCCAGAAGAGGGGCTAAAACAGGTCGAGTTGACAGACGACACTATGAAAGAGCGCTACAATAAAGTTATCAGCAAGATGAAAGAGAGAGGTCTGTCTACTTTAGTTATTTATGAGGATCTGGAACATGGTTCGAACTTCGAATACCTGACTGGATTTTTGACACGCTTTGAAGAAGGCCTGCTTATTCTGCATGATGACGGAAAAGTATATTATTTACTTGGAAATGAAAACCTGAAACTGATCGACCACGCTCGGTTAGAAGGTGAATTGATCCATGTCCCTCACTTTTCATTACCTGATCAGCCAATGGATCCTGAAAAGCCTTTTGGTGAATGGCTGGATGAATCCGTGATCAAAACGGATAAAAAAGTCGGGGTGGCTGGCTGGAAGTTGTTTACCGGCAGAATGGATGATGCCAGGAAACTGTTTGACGTACCTCATTATATTGTCGACCAGTTGTTTTCTGTCGCAGGAAAAGAGAACGTTGTGAATGCAACCGATTTGTTCACTGGTCCAGAAGGTGTTCGAACAACGAATAATGCGAACGAAGTAGCTCATTACGAATTCGGAGCTGCTCTGGCGTCACAGCGCATGCTTAAAACATTGGATGCAATTGAACCAGGCATCACTGAAAGAGATTTAGGTGGAATCCTCGATGCTTACGGACAGCCAAATACTGTTGTGACGATCGCAGCAGCCGGTCAACGGTTTGTCAAAGCCAATATTTATCCTTCAGACAATACGCTGAAACTTGGAGACAAACTATCGCTGACGGTAGGGTATAAAGGTGGACTGCAAAGCCGATCGCCTATGGTGGTGCACGACGAAACCGAATTAGACGAAGCACACAAGGACTATCTTGACAGATTAGTCAAACCTTATTTCACAGCTGTCACTGCTTGGCTGGAACAGGTTCATATCGGTATGAAAGGAAAAGAACTTTACGATCTGATAGAAACAGTTTTCCCTAAAAAAGAGTACGGCTGGGAACTGAATCCTGGACATTTAACTTCCGATGAAGAATGGATGGCTTCCCCTGTATCAAAACATTCCGATACGACAATAAAAAGCGGCATGCTGTTTCAAGTGGACATCATTCCTTCGGTGAAAGGCTATCCCGGCGTGAGTGCTGAAGGTGGCGTGATCATTGCGGATGAACAGTTACAAAAAGAGCTGAAAACTGATTATCCAGACGTATGGAAGCGCATGGAAGCAAGAAGAGATTATGTGAAAAATACGTTGAATATAGATATTCACAAAGATATTTTACTTTCAGGAAACGCAACACCGTATCTCCGCCCGTATGCCTTGAATAAAAATAAAGCAATGGTCTGGAACAAAAATCTTGCCAAATAATGCCTGACCTTAGATTTCATGCTTTGATTTCTGTATAATTAATGAAGATAACTGGAAAGGAGACAGCAGTCATGATGGAATATTTTGAAACAAATGACGGTGCACGCTTACCGAAAGTTGGTCTAGGTACCGTTTACGTTAAGGGAACTCAAGGGGTGGCAAGCACACTCTCGGCTATCAACAACGGTTACCGCCTGCTCGATACATCAACGAACTACAATAACGAAGGGATGGTCGGGGAGGCTGTCAGACAATCGTCAGTCCCAAGAGAAGAGCTGATCATCAGTTCCAAACTTCCCGGCGAAGCGCATGATTACGATAAAGCGATTTTGATGATTCAGGAATCTCTTTACCGTACCGGCCTGGATTATTTTGACAAGTATCTGATCCACTGGCCACTACCAAGGATCGATAAATACGCTGAAGCTTGGCAGGCCTTAGTGGATGCTCAGAAATTCGGACTGATCAAAACGATCGGCGTTTCAAACTTCCTGGAAGAACATTTAGACCGTATTATTGAAGAGACAGGCGTCACACCGGCCACGAATCAGATCGAACGCCATCCTTATTTCAACAACAATGAATTGATAAGAGCCAATAAGGAACGCGGAATCATAACAGAAGGCTGGAGTCCTTTTGGCAGAGATAAACTAGATGTCTTGGGGATCGATTTATTGAAAGATATCGGTAAAAAGTATGGCAAAACAGCGGCTCAAGTCGTTTTAAGATGGAACGTCCAAAATGACGTACTGACAGTAGCTAAAGCAGCTTCGCCACAGCATCAGAAAGCCAATCTTGATATCTTTGATTTCTCATTGACTGATGAAGAGATCGAAAAAATCAATACCCTGGATAAAGGGGAACCCGGACGAGTTGAAGGCCAGCATCCGAATGAATATGAAGAATTTGACTAAGTCATCTCACTAACAAAACAAATCAATTGACAGATGAAACACTCAGTGATACGTTCACTGAGTGTTTTTATTTAAAAAACTCATGTGTTTATATTATGATTAAAACAACAAAGTTTCTTATAAAGGATGAGTGTGATGGCAGAAAACAGCGAAGAGGGCAAACCCTATTATCAGTTTGAAACCGAGAAAGTTGTTGATCAATTCGATTCTGACGCAAAAGCAGGATTAGAGTCTAAAGAGGCAAAAAAGCGTCTGGAACAGGATGGACCCAATGAAATCAAGCAGGAAAAAACCTCAAAGTGGAAAATCCTTATCAGACAGCTAAATAACGTGGTAATTTATATTCTGATTGCCGCAGTGGTATTGACACTTGTCATGGGCGAATACTCAGACGCCGTCGTTATAAGTCTGGTGATCATCGCCAATACGTTTATCGGCTATTATCAGGAAGTCAACGCGTCAGATGCTCTGGAAAAAATCAAAGATATGTTGTCGACACAGGCGACGGTCATCCGAGACAACAAACGTGTGGATATACCAGCTGAAGAAGTCGTTAAAGGCGATTTGATTTATATCGAAGCGGGAGATAACATTCCCGCAGATCTGCGTTTAGTCAGTACCGAGAATATGAAAGTGCAGGAGTCTTCATTGACCGGTGAATCAGGTTCGGTATCAAAGCAGACAGACCCTCTGGAAGGGAAAAAGTCGACCGGTGACCAGTCAAATATGGCATTCTCTTCAACGTCAGTGACTAATGGAAATGGAACTGGGATCGTTGTAGCGACTGCTGAGGAAACAGAAATAGGCAAAATCAGTTCAGCCGTCAGTGACCAGTCACATAAAAAAACTCCTCTGATGAAAGAAATCGATGGCCTGGGGAAAAATATATCATATGTGATTTTAGGGGTAGCTGCACTTTTATTTGTTCTTGGCTTCTTCTTTGGAGATTACACGATCGCGGCATTGTCTTTGGCTGTCATAACCATGATCGTCGGGTCTATCCCGGAAGGACTGCCGGCAACTACTTCAGTCGTTTTGGCCATGGGCGTGCGCACACTCGCGAACAAGAAAAATACCATTGTAAAAACACTCCCGGCCGCTGAAACGCTCGGATCGGTCGATGTGATTGCAACAGATAAAACAGGAACCCTAACCCGAAACGAGATGACTGTTCAGAAAATCCTTACACCAGAAAAGACGTATGAAGTCACCGGTGTTGGTTATGCCCCAGAAGGCGATATAATGTATGAAGAAAAACCCGTGCAGATCGATGAAAGTGAAACATTGAAAGAATTAGTACAATCAGGCTATGAAGCCAACGAAACGACATTGGAAAAAGAAGAAGATAAATGGGTCATAAACGGCGAACCGACTGACGGCTCATTCTTGACACTTTACCGAAAAGTACATCAGACAAAGGAATCTGATTATGAAGAAATCGACCGGATCCCATTCGACTCAGAATACCGTTACATCGTGTCACTTTCCGAACATAAAGAAACAGGCGAGCAGAAAGTTTACGTTAAAGGTTCGCCAGATAAAGTTTTCGAGATGGTCCAAGGATCTGAATCGGACTTTGATTTATCATACTGGCAGGAGAAAGTGGAAGAACTTTCGTCTCAGGGGCAGCGGGTCGTAGCTGTTGGAGTAAAGAAACTGGATGAAAAAAAACAAGATATCGATCATACAGATCTTGAAAACGGTGTAAAATTCTTGGGTATCGTTGGCATTATAGATCCGCCGCGAGATGAAGTGATCGATTCAATAAAAACAATGCGGGAAGCTGGCGTTGAGGTCAAAATGATCACAGGCGATCATCCAAGTACAGCAAAAGCGATAGCCGAGCAATTGGGACTGGCAGATAATGTCAAGGCCATTACCGGACTGGAACTGGAAGAGATGAGTGATGATGAATTAACTGACAGAATAAATGATTATGAGGTATTTGCCCGAACGACACCAGACAATAAATTGAGGATCGTCAAAGCTTACCAGCGAAGCGGAAAAGTCGTTGCGATGGTGGGAGACGGCGTCAATGATGCGCCCGCTTTGAAAACATCCGATATCGGTGTGGCAATGGGACAGAAAGGAACAGATGTGTCGAAAGATTCTGCAAGCATGGTTCTGGCCAATGATGACTTTTCTACCATGAAAACAGCGATTCATGAAGGACGGCGGATATACGATAACATTAAAAAAAGTATCCTGTATTTACTGCCTACGTCTTTTGCTGAAGGATTGATCATAGCGATCACCCTGCTTCTGCAAAACGACTTGCCACTTAGAGCGACACAGATGCTTTGGATCAATATGGTTTCAGCTATTACGATTCAGTTCGCTTTTATTTTCGAACCGGCAGAAGAAGGGATCATGAACCGTCCCCCAAGAGACACAGGCGAATCCTTTATCAATAAGCGTCAAGCTTTTGAAATAGGATATGTTTCAATACTTATGGCGGGCTTAAGCCTGGTGGCCTTTGAATGGCTGACAGAATCGTACGGAGTGGATCAGGCGACGGCCAGCACAACTGTAGTCAATATTATGGTGATGAGTAAAATATTTTATCTTTTCAATATTCGCACGCGGAAACCCGCCTTTTCAAAAGAGTTTTTCACCAATAAAATGGCATTCGTCATTATCGGCATCATGCTGATCCTGCAGATCATTCTAACATATGTACCCTTTATGCAGCGCTACTTCTATACCGAAGGACTTAGTGTCGTCGAGTGGTTCATTGCCATAGGCGTTGGGATACTTGTTCTTATAGTCGCAGAAACAGACAAACTGATTCGATTAAAAGTATTGAACAATAATAATTAAAGTAAAGAGTAGGTCAAAAAGGAGTTCTTCTCGTCAGGAACTCCTTTTTTCT
>NZ_BJUY01000031.1 GCF_007988865.1 Alkalibacterium kapii
CTTGTTCTAGTTATACTGGGCTTATATATCGGCGCTTTGTATGAGTTCGGATTTATTTGCTCAACTCATCGATTCGATGCCGGTTGGGTTCTGGTTATTGCTGGTTATTATAGTAACTCAGTACGAGCTGTCACCTTGAGTACCTATTATGTCTCTTCATAACCCCAACTCAGCACAGAACGTCCTCTTGAGTTACTATTATATCTCTCGATAACCCTGACTCGGTGCAGGCGGTCACTTTGAGTTCCTATTATCTCTCTTCATAACCGCAACTCAGTACAGGCTATCACTTTGAGTTCCTATTATGAACCTATTTATAAGTTTTTAGACGTTATAATCAGCAAGTCATTTATGGAAAGCACATCCGACTGTATAGATGCATTGACCAGCAAATCAAATAGTTTTTCACCCTCTTAACCTTTTTCCATACCAAGAATATGCTGTTTATTCTTTATTGGTAATGTTATTCGCTTTTCCAGTGCTTTTAAAATCGTTAGTAGCTCTGGCTGCGTACGTGCTTTTACCGTTTCCATCTCACCTCTACTGACCTGTATAGTACTATAATTTGATCTCAATACTATTAATATTGTTCAAAGAAGAAATTTATCACTATTTTCACGGGACTTTTTAAATAAATAAAAAACACCCCTCAAAACGATTGGTTTATCGTCTTGAAGGGTGCTTGTTCGTTCAGTTTAGAAAAAAATCGTTCAAATGACTTTCTTTACGCTTATTTGATTAAGCTTGTCCTGAAGAACCAAATTCTTTCATTTTAGCTTTTGTTGCAGCCGTGATGTTTTCTTTACCAGGTCCAACGATTTTACGAGGATCGTAAACTTTGTCGTCATTGGCAATCACTTCACGTGTACGTTTTGCCCATACTTGCTGTAATTCAGTGTTCACGTTGATTTTAGTATGACCGTATTCGATTGCTTTTTTGATTTGGTGAGTTGGAATTCCAGATCCACCGTGTAAGACTAAAGGAGCACCTGTCAATTCAGAAATTTCTTTCATTTCGTCAAAGCCAAGTTTTGGTTCACCTTCATAGTCACCGTGAACAGAACCTAAAGCTGCTGCTAGTGCATCAATTTTAGCTTCTTCAACCATACGTTTACATTCTTCAGGGTCGGCATACATAACACCGCCAGTTACGCCATCTTCAGTACCACCGACAGTTCCGACTTCAGCTTCAACAGATGCCCCTTTAGAGTGAGCATATTCTACAACTGTTTTTGTTGCTTTAATGTTTTCTTCGATCGGGAATTTTGAGTTGTCGATCATGACTGATGAGAAACCAGCATCGATTGCTGCTGTACATGTTTCAAGAGAAGAACCGTGATCCAAGTGAACAGCTACAGGAACTGTAATGTTCATTGTATCAAGTAATGCGTTGACCATCGCAGTAACAACTTTGAATCCGCCCATGTATTTAGCTGCTCCTTCAGAAACACCTAGAATAACTGGAGATTTTTCTTCTTCTGCTGCTTGTAAAATGGCTTGTGTCCATTCCAAGTTGTTGATGTTGAATTGTCCAACAGCGTATTTACCTTTCAACGCTTTGTTCAACATTTCTGTCATACTTACTAATTGACCCATGTGTGTAGCCTCCTAAAATTTTTGCGTACGTTTAAAAACCGAGATACGCACTCGGACTCACTATCCATTATAAACAAAATTTCACAATAAAACTAGTGTGAATGTCTATAATGTTGTTTTGCTATCTAAAATTTTACTCATTCTACTCTAATTTCTTGAATTTATATTTTTTTAGCCAGTGTATTTAGTGTTTTTATTATGATGTCGTAAACTACTCATTTGCTGGATACAATTCACAGCACATTTTTATGTACCTTATTACCATTGGTTGCTCTATTTACTTTATTTTTTACGTCAATATCCTTGCTTATTTTCTCCAATAAAAAGACTATTCTAAAGAATATGCCCAGCAGAATCCCGATTCCGATTATTAAACCGTAGTTTCCTAAAAAAAATAATACAACCACTAAAAAAATCGCTATGAACATCGATAACATCAAATACATCGAATCTCCTCCTTACAATCAGTATATACTAGCGAAGGTTACAATAATAGTCTGACCCGACTATTATTGTCATAAAGATTTATGGAAATCACTTAATAAATCACCCACGAATGAAATCTTCTAGGAGGTTTATCTCTTGAAAGGTTCTATTTTTAAATACTACAAATCGGTCGGATTACACTACCACTTACACACTTTTTATTTTCTTGGTATACACTAAAAATAGGTATAAAAAAGAAAATTTTTTATATTTGTAGAGAAACAAAGTTCTTTATCCATCTTTAGTATCTTTTTATTAGTGCTATTTAAGTATAACAACATTAGTTTACAGATAAGAGTATTAAGTTTAACTATCAGAAGAGGAGTTTGAAAATGAAAAAAATTAGTAACTTAAATCAATCTGAGATTAGAAAAACACGTTATATTATAGCAGTTTTTTTAGTGCCTTGTGGAATCTATGCCTTTATAGGGTCAAATGGAGCATTGTCTCGATATGTAGAAGCTGTAGCAATACTCTTACTCTTCATCTTAGGAATGGTTGAATACTTAAACAATTATAAATTCATCGCTATCATAGATTTTTTATTTGTGGTTTGGTTTAGCTACAGTTTTCTTCAATAAATTGAAAAGAACTTGTTTTTCAAAAATTTTTATGGGTTCAACTTTTTACTCCAATAATTATATTTCAACCAACGTAAAATATGTTAATATGGTAGTGTAATCCGACCACTTAATTTTTCGGAGGTGTTATTTTGAGGAGTGGTGAAGGTTTTAAACAGCTGCGTGAGGAACGGGGAATAAGTCAGAGGAAACTAACAGAAGGTATCTGTGCCAGAAGTACACTGGCCACCTTTGAAAACGAAGGCAGTCATCTTTCTGTGGAGCTATGTTCAAAGCTATTGGACCGATTGAACATCCGTATCAATACTTATTTTAGTATGATTTCAGACGATTTCGACAGTAAAAGAGCAGAATTTTCTGTATTTAAGAAAAGCATTATCACAGAAGATATAGAAGAACTCCAGCAAAAGAAACAGGACTATTTTACTCTGTATACATCGACCCGTGACTTTTACTGGTTCAATCTTTATCTCCATTCAGAACGGATCATTTCTCAATTGACTGATTCTTTCAGTTATGAAACGTTTAAACAAGCGCATAAACGTGACATTACTAGTGTAAAGAAATACTTGAATAAAGTAGAAAATTGGAGTCATTTTGAATTTTCAGTTTTCAGCAATTCAATCTGGTACTTTGATCTTGACTTTATCCAGTTAATCAAAAAACGGTTAGAAAAGAACGACAAGACTGCTGTTGAAGACAAGAAAGAACTATACGGGAGTTTCTTACTGAATATGAGCTCCTACTGTCTGGAGTATGGTCATTTCGAATTGATCGAACCACTGAAAGAAGAACTCTTTGAACTGTCCAGTTATGAAAACATTTACTGGAAAACAATGGCTTCTTTTCAGCTTTCCCTTGCGGGAGAATTGTCGGATCCTCCTTTCGCTTCAAAAAAAGAGACGCTTTCACATATAAGAATATACGAACAGGTGGATGAAGAGGATCATTACGAGAATATGGTCAAGTATAGAAAGCGTTTGATAGAAAAACACAAAAAAGGAGAGCCGTCCTAGAGGTTTTGCCCCTCCAGGAATGGCTCTCCTATTGTTGTTGCCGTGAGCACATCTTCCCCCTCTGTTCTGTATTCATTGAAGCGAGATCCCGATTTGTCAATCACTATTTTGATTGTAACTGTCCCTGCAGCATGAGCCAGAAAGATAGCCATTTCACCCCTGGAATTTCCATCAGAATAGGATTCAACGATTACGATACCTTATTATCAATCAACTGCAGATTTTTATTGCTTCTATCTTCTCAGTTTAATCAAACGTCGGCAACCATCAATCAATACTTGTTAAATGCTCCCGTAAATTAAAAGTTTGTTCTTCGAGATCTTTTTATTCAGAATCTTTATTTTTTTAAATACTCTGTATAAGTCTTAGAAGAAAGTATGTTTTTGAGCGCAGAATGTAATTCTATTTTCCCTTCTTCATTGAAACTGTTCAATCTGAACATTGACACATCTTGATCAGGTAAATAATAGATAGATTGTATTTCTTCGTTATACCCAGAATCAGCAACTGTCTTTTCATATTCCAAGTCTGTATTAAATAATAAAACAGCTTTAAATTCGCTAGCTTCCAAAAAAATTATAGGAATCCTTTTGGATATTTCTTGAAGCGATTCTCTATATCTCTTAGTGGATACTTTAGAAAAGTATTCAGGATAAATAAATAATGAGTCGGCGTTATAATAATTTGATTCTTTGAAATCAGTTGAAGTCAACTGATTTAGGTTTATAGAATCGTACAAAAACAAATCATCAGAATTGTTTCTTTCATCACCTAACGTTAGAACTTTTAAAGTATCTGATCTTACATCTTCGTTTTTTTGTGTGAAAAAATGCAGTGTTAAAGATAGCGTAAGGAGAGAAATTAAAAGAACAGCAATTTTTTTCACGATAACAAACTCCTCTTAATACACTTTAATATCTCCAGTCTTATAAAGAATAAAACCGAAGAATACACGTGTTTTACATCCTTTCTCTTACTGAATTTATTCTTTATCTATACTTAGTATATACCAATAAATACTAGAAGTGTTAAAATGGTAGTGCAATCCGACCATTTAATTTCAACGAGAAAAACCCTACTCTTTTTAAATAAACAAAAATCGTGCCGGCATGTTCGTTAAAACATACCGGCACGATTTTCTTATAAACTATTTTTAAAATCTATTCTTCTTCGTCTTCCTCGTCATCGCCTAGGACTTCTTCGTCATCGACAATATTTAGGCCTTTTAGCTCTTCATCGTCTTCGACGTCGTCAAGGTCTTCCAGGTCATCTTTATATTCGCCTAGATCTTCTTCGTCTTCCTCGTCAACCATGACGCCATGTTCATCCACTGCAACACGGTCACCGTATTTGATTGGTTCGTCATCGTCTTCGTCTTCTTCATCCTCATCTTCTTCAAACTCTTCGTCTTCGATATCTTCATCAAAGCCGAGATGTTTCTTTCTGCGACGCGGTTTTTCGTCTTCTTCATCGTTATTATGGGTATTTTCTTCATCGATCAGATCGATGGGATACCAGTTGCGCAGTCCCCAGCGGTTGTCACCCAGCGAAATAAAGCGGCCATCTATGTTCAGGTCAGTATAAAACTGGACCATGCCTTCTTCCAGATCTGCATCAGACAGGTTAAGGTAGTCCGCAACTTCAGCTAGTAAATCATTGAAGTCTTTCACTTGTCCTGTTGTCTGTAATATGGCGTGTGCGACTTCGACCATAGCTAATTCTTCTTTGTTCTGATCTTTAAATTGGATTAATTCCACGACTTATACGTCCTCTCATTCGTCTTGGTCTTTTAACTTTTTAATTTCTGAAACATTTGTTTGAGCTCACTTATATTACATGATTACGTGGTGAAACGCAATCGTATTTGATAGTCGCCTAATTTTTGTCTGTTCGCTGATAAGGAATAGTCTATATAAATGCGGCCCGCAAATGGCCGGTCATAGTAGCTTACTCTGATATCCTCTGTTCTCACTGTCATGGGAATGATCCCAGCTGGTGTCCGGTAGTTTGATTCAGTGGGCTGCGTACTGTCAAAAACGAGTCGAGTCGTCTGCTCTGCACGTCTGATCAGTTGAACGACGCCATCCGGATTGATTTTCAGCGTGACCGGTATCGCTCCCTCCTCATGCGCTTCTTCAAAGCGGATGTAGTAGCTGCTGTTCATGTAAACGACACGTCCAGCTTCCTCAAATGAGTGATGGTGTGATTCTCCGTTTTGAACATAGGACGTTTCCATTTTAATTTCAGCTGGCAAGCCATTTTTAATTTTTTCTGAAGGCATCTGTCTCATTCCTTCCTTTCCTTGAATCTATTGATTTTTACTGTAATGGGTTTGCTTTCTGAATGGAAATGCATTCCCATTTATTTTGAGATTATTTCTTACTATTTAATTATAACAAATCCTTCTCTATTAGTTTAGCATAAATGTGTCTTCTCTTCTTGTTAAGAATTCTTCAGTAATCATCACACTTGCTTATTCTTTTTGGTATACTTGATTAAATAATACTTATAACGGACAAGGACGGAAGTTGAATGACTGATTCTCTCGATTTTTTAACTGCAGGAAATGAATTTCTGGTTTATGATAAAGTTCCCTC
Organism: Alkalibacterium kapii; assembly: GCF_007988865.1. Lineage (GTDB taxonomy): Bacteria > Bacillota > Bacilli > Lactobacillales > Carnobacteriaceae_A > Alkalibacterium > Alkalibacterium kapii. Next base: position 6,277 of record NZ_BJUY01000031.1, read on the forward strand.
AATCTATACCACTCATCGATATGCTCCTTTTGCTTTGACAGATGCTTTGATCAAAGAAGCTGGCGAAAAAAACCAGCCGATTCTGCATTTCTGGACCACTGAACCTTATGTTATCTTGGGCATGATGGATACGAAACTGCCTTTTTTAACCGAAGCACTGGAAAGTTTGTCTTCTTTTAGCTATCCCTATCTGGTAAGAAATTCCGGTGGACTGGCTGTGATCAGTGATGAGGGGGTACTTAATTTCACGCTTATTTTTCCAGAAAAAGATGAACGGCTCTCAATCAATGAAGGATACGACCGGATGCACCAGATCATTCAGAAAGCTTTTAAAGACTTTCCTGAACAGATCGACGCGTATGAGATCCCTGACTCTTATTGTCCCGGCGACTATGATTTGAGTATTAATGGAAGAAAAATTGCCGGGATCGCTCAAAGACGGTTGAATGGCGGGATTGCCATTATGATTTATTTAAGTGTCAACGGTGACCAGAAAAAACGCGCCGAAATAATCAAAACCCTTTACGATCATGGTCTCAAAGGTACTGAAACAAAATGGCATTTCCCCACTGTAAAACCAGAAGTGATGACGACACTGGAACATGCTCTGGCTCATTCCTTCACCGTTTCAGACGTTAAAAAGCGTATAAAGTCTCTGTTTTTAAAGGCGTCTATAGAATTAAAGGAGGCCACCTTCCCCCCTTCTGTTCAATCAGATTATATGGAAGGTTTAGAAAAAATGACCAAGCGCAACAAAAAAATGCTGCCACAATTACCCCTTAGTGCTGGAGGTTAGAGAAAGGAGTTCTTTTCACTTCATAGGCACCTTCTAAGTCATTTGATGCAGAAGTTGAAGTGATGAGATAAAGATATGTGTGTCCATTCATTCGAAAAATCAGACCGGCTCGTTAACGAAAAGGTCTTTAAAGATCCGGTTCATGACTATATCCATGTGCGGCACCAGTTGATTCTTGATTTGATCGATTCAAAGGAAGTCCAGCGGCTGCGTCGCATCAAGCAACTGGGGACCACGCAATTCACTTTTCACGGAGCTGAGCACTCGCGCTTCTCTCATTCATTGGGCGTATATGAAATAACGCGTCGCATCGTTGATATGTTCGATCGCAATTATCCAAACGACTGGGATCCAGGCATGCGTCTCGTCACCTTATGTGCGGCTTTGCTGCATGACATTGGGCATGGCCCTTTTTCACATACGTTCGAGAAAATATTTGAAACAGATCATGAAGCCATCACGACGGATATTATTCTCTCCGAAGAAACAGAAGTGAATGCTATTTTGAAACGCGTTTCTCTGGATTTTCCCAATCAGGTAGCCAGCGTCATCACCAAACAGCACAGCAATCCGCAAGTCGTTCAGCTTATTTCCAGTCAGATCGATGCTGACCGAATGGATTATCTCCAGCGCGATGCTTTTTTCACAGGAGCAACCTATGGAGCTTTCGATTTATCCCGTATTTTGCGTGTCATCCGTCCCTATAAAGACGGAATCGCCTTCCAGTATCAAGGTCTTCACGCTGTCGAGGATTATATTGTCAGTCGTTTCCAGATGTATATGCAAGTCTACTTTCACCCGGCTTCACGGGGAATGGAAGTCACGCTCGATCGTCTGCTTTACCGGGCCAAGCAGCTTTATCATGAAGGAGCCCTGTTTCCAGTATTCCCCCTTCTTGTGCCTTTTTTTGAAGAAGCAGCCACCCTTTCAGATTACTTGAAACTGGATGACGGTGTCCTTCAAACGGCAATCATTCTCTGGACCGAAAGCGATGATGCTTACTTGAGTGAACTGGCAGGTATGTTTCTTAACCGAAAGCCGCTCAAATCCGTTGTATTCGAAAAAGGACAGGATGACGAGATCGTTGAAATACTGCGGGATATTGTGGGCAAGTTAAGTTATGATAAAAATCTCTACACGATGACCAACAGCAGTTCTGACTTACCGTATGATTATAAATTGAAAAGTAAAACACCGATCCAGCTCATCCATTCCGATGGGACACTGGTAGAAATCAGTACGGTCAGCTCGATCGTCAAATCACTCAGCGGCATTCTGCATGGAGACCATCGTTTGTTTGTACCGAAGGAGTTCTTGGAAAAAGAGATCGCCAATATCAATATGTTCCAGGAAGAATATGATGCCTTTCAGCACTACATTAAAAATGGTGCGATCACGCATCCGAAAGACTGAATTAATGGAGGAAACTATGACTATAAAACTCATTGCCATCGATATTGACGGCACATTACTTAATACGGACAGAAAAGTGACAAAAGAAGTAAAGGAAGCGATACATGCCGCTAAACAGGCAGATATCCGTGTCGTTCTCTGTACCGGAAGACCTTTCCCGGGTGTTGTTTCTCTGATCGAGGAACTTGAACTCAATGAAACCGATGATTACGTTATTTCTTATAATGGGGCACTGGTTCAAAACACGCATACAGAAGAAAAAATCATTGATTACACCCTGACACATGACGATTATCTATTTCTGGAAAAAACGGCTAGAGAAGCGGGTTCTCACTTCCATGCGATCCATAATGAAGGTGTCTTTACTCCGAATAAGGATATCAGTAAATATACCGTCCGGGAAGCTTTTATAATCGGTCTGCCCTTATTCTACCGGACACCTGGGGAAATGGATCCGTCAAGTTCTTACAACAAAATGATGATGATCGACGAGCCGCCTGTTTTAGAAGCGGCTATCGCTCGTCTGCCTGAAAGTTTATGGGAGAATTATACTCTTTTGCGCAGTGAACCTTATTACTTTGAGATTTTAAATAAAAAAGCCAGCAAAGGGAAAGCAGTCAAAGCTTTAGCAGAACACTTGAATATAGACAGAAAACAAGTAATGGCTATTGGGGACAGCGGAAACGATATCGATCTGGTTGACTTTGCCGGAATCGGTGTGGCCATGGAAAATGCGACGGATGAAGTAAAAGCGGTGGCGGATGTTATTACCGCCTCCAATAATAATCACGGTGTTGCCCATGCTATTAATACTTATGCGCTGGACCGATAACGATATAAACCTTTAACTTGGGTATGTTCCCCCTTATTGTTATACTAGATAATAGAATAATGAAAAGGAGAGAGTCAATTATGTCAGAAAAAATCGTATACACTACTGCTGCCGTCAATACAGGTGCACGTGCAGGCGAAAGTCACTCACCCGATCATTCATACGAAGTAAATATCGATGTACCGAAGGAAATGGGAGGCGAAGGTAATGGAACAAACCCCGAGCAGCTTTTCGCTATGGGATACAGTGCCTGTTATCACGCCGCTTTAGACCATTATAAAGAAGAAGAAAATATCGACAACGATTCCCAAGTCACATTGACTGTTCATCTGCATAAAGACCCTGAAGACGGCGGTTTCAAGTTAAGCGTTGAAATCGAAGTCGGCATGAAAGATATGCCTGAAGAAAAAGTTCAGACATTAGCTGATAAAGCACATACGTTCTGTCCATATTCTAAGGCAACCAAAGGTAACATGGATGTTACCGTCAAAGCTATTCCTTACGTCGAAGGAAAATAATTAAATAAATTTAATTAGGCGAAGTTGTCTGCTGTCTCAAGGATAGCGGGCAACTTCTTTTGTTTTTATCTTTATTTTGAAATGTGTTCCCCTTGACGGGACGAACAAGTGTTCTTATAATTAATACAAACGTACATTCCCGTAAGGAGGCTGGATGATGGTCCAAAGAATGGATTACTCTAATGAACCCCGTAGAGACATTTTATGTATTGATGTTAAATCATTTTTTGCTTCCGTTGAGGCTGTGGAAAGAAAGCAGCATCCCCTCGAAGCTAGGATCGCGGTCGTCAGTAAACCTGACAACAACGGTGGCCTCGTTCTTGCCGCCTCTCCTTTAGTAAAAAAACTTTATGGCGTTAAAACCGGGACGCGTGTGTATGAAATCCCTAAAAATGCGTCTATTGAAGTTGTTGAACCCCGGATGGCTTTGTATGTCGAAAAAAATCTGGAGATCGTTTCTCTTTTCAAACAATTCGTTGCTGATCCTGATCTCCATGTGTACAGTATCGATGAATCTTTTTTGGATGTCACTCACTCACATGGCTTATTTGGATCGACTGAGGATATCGCCAGAAAAATCCAGTACCTTATTTGGAAAAAGATGAAGCTTGTGGTCACTATCGGTATCGGGGACAATCCACTGCTCGCAAAGCTGGCTCTGGACCATGACGCCAAACATGATCCAAGCAGTAATTACATTGCTGCCTGGCACTATGATGATGTTCCTGAAACAATTTGGAATATCGCTTCCATGAAAGACTTCTGGGGGATCGGCTCACGAACAGAGAAACACTTGCAGCGAATAGGTATTCATTCGATCTATGACCTTTCTCAATACGATGTAAAAAAACTAAAAAAACGATTTGGTGTGATTGGAGAACAGCTCTTCTTCCATTCACACGGTATCGACCGCACACGCTTATCTGACACCTTTACACCTAAAGAAACATCTTTCAGCAAAAATCAGATCTTGAACAGAGATTATGTCGAAAAGCACGAAGTAGAAATCGTGATTCGTGAAATGGCGGAAGAAAATGCCATGAGGTTGCGTAAACATCATTTAACTGCTGGCCTTGTCAAACTCAGCATCGGTTATTCAAAAGAGGTCGTAGAGCGCGGTTTCAGTCATCAACTATTGATCGAACAAACTGATTTTTCCAAAAAGCTTATCGAAGGGCTATTGATTATTTTCAATCGTTACTATGAGCCTTTCCCTGTCCGCGTAGTGAATGTGACTTTTGGCAAAATCAGCCACAAGTCATCGCTGCAACTTTCTTTGTTTGATAGTACTGAAACACTTATAAATCAGGAAGACCTAGACCAAACGATTGACTCTATTCGAAGAAAATACGGGTATACTTCCCTCCTTCACGCCAGCAGCCTGGCTCGGGGCGGAATGGCTATCCAGCGGGATAAACTACTGGGCGGACATCGAGCAGGAAAAAGCGATGACTGATTGTGATTAATTTACATAATAGATAAAAAAGGAGGAATAGGACATGGAACAAGAGGATGTTAAACTTTCTCCCGATGCCTTAGGCTATAAAGACAGAGGAAAGATGAAGTGGATCGGATTGATGCTTTCTGATCATGCTGAAGCACTGAAAAGGCAAAGCGCAGCTAAGCATAAAATCCAGATCTCCCCCAAACCCAGACAGTCATTAAAAGAAATCAGTGCGTGTTTATATCGCAGTTACTCAAATAAAAAACCGCTTAGTATCCAACTCGATGTTATTAAAAACGGAAGCTATCTGAAAGATATTGAAGGCTTTGTTGTGGGAGTTAAGGATGATACCATTTTTATTGAGCAGCGAGATCGAATGCTGAAGCGCATTTTGTTAAAAGACATTCGGCATATCGACTGGCTCAACGCCGCAGACTGGTTCGAAAAGTACACACGGCAAGATACCTCTAATAT
>NZ_BJUY01000032.1 GCF_007988865.1 Alkalibacterium kapii
CGTTTCTTCTTGGTATCGACCGAACTTCCTCATCTTCGGCTCTTGCGGCTCACGATTCTTCTTTGTATCAGCCGAACTTACACCCTTAAAGAAATCCTACGAGCCTTTAAAAGAATAAGAGCAGGGATATACGTCCTCTATCGTCATTACAGTAAACACTGATGTACTTAAGTCATTAATATGAAAAGACACCGTCCATCGCGAGATTAACGGTGTCTTTCTGATATAGTAGAGCTAGCCGGAATCAAACCGGCAACCTTTTCCTTAGGAGGGAAATGCTCTATTCAATTGAGCTATAGCTCTATGATCTTCCTTGGTTATTATACTACAAGTGTCTTGTTTTGACTATTAAAACTGGTGAATTTTTTATAGTTTTTCATCTTATCTCAACAAAATACTATTTTCTACAATTGAATAAATCATGAACGGCTCACTGATTTTTCGTTTAAACTTATTGAGTTTCCTCATATTATATTGACATCAAGCCGTTTTCCCCCTATGATGATGATTGAGAAAAAATTACAAGAAAGAGGTCACTATGAAAAAAGTTAAAATTATTTATTCATTATTGGGGACTATTTTTATTGCTGTTGCGGTCTCAGCTTTCCGTCTGGCAAGTTTAGGTACAGATCCTTATACTACTTTTAATCTAGGATTCAGTAATCTACTTAATATGGAATTTGGTATTTTCTAAACACTTCCAGTTTACTGATGCTTATTTATATATTTTTTGCGAATAGAGCTCTTGTTGGTATAGGAACGATTATCAGTATTTTTGTAGTCGGAAATCTATCGGACGTTTTCGTCAATTTCATCACCAATGGATTTGGCGCGCCGGAAGGTCTAGCGATACGGTTACTTATATCCGCTTTAGGTATTGTTTCGATGTCTATGGGCGCCGCTTTGTATATCGAAGCAAAAGAGGGCGTTGCACCTTATGATGCCATGCCGATTATTCTATCTGAAAAAACTGGACTTTCCTATCGTCTTTCGCGTGTTATTGTTGATATTACACTGGTAGTCATCGGTTTTTCACTTGGTTCACAGTTAGGCATCAATACGGTCATCACTGCTTTCTTCCTCGGACCATTCATCCAATTCTTCCGAAATATTTTTGAGAAGGATCTGAATACTAAAGCCTTACGTTATTCGACGAAAAAATAAAGTATTAAAAAAGAGACTAGGACAAAAACGTTCCAGTCTCTTTTTTGCGTTTCCGAATTTATTTTTAAGCGAGCTGTAAATACCAAACAGGCCTTCCACTTCTCGTATATTACTCTATAATCTACAATGACCCTGCTCTTGTCCGCTCCAGTCATTCAGGCCTGAACTTCCATATCGTGCATTCTTTTCTAAGCCTATACTGGAATAACCTGGCCTTTCTTCTGCATTTCGTACATTTCATTATACACACCTTTTTTATTTAGCAGTTCTTTGTGGCGACCACGTTCGATGATTTCTCCTTGCTGAAGGACCAGAATCTGATCAGCATGCTGAATCGTCGATAGGCAGTGGGCGATGATAAAGGTCGTCCGGCCTTTTTTCAGCACATTCATAGCGTGCTGGATGATTTCTTCTGTTTCCGTATCGATGGATGAAGTGGCTTCATCCAGAATCAGGATCTTGGGATCAAAAGCCAGAGCTCTGGCAAAAGATATCAGTTGCCGCTGCCCCGAACTTAGCGTGCTGCCCTTTTCCACAACGGGTTCGTCCAATCCTTTTTCGAATCTCTCAATGAGGTCCTGGCCACCGACTTCTATCAGCGCCTGACGTGCGGTTTCTTTGGAGATCGAGGGATTATCCATTGTTATGTTGGAATAGATCGTTCCAGTGAACAAGAAGGGATCCTGCAAAACAACGCCCATCCCCTGACGGACAGATTGCCTTGAATAAGCCTTTGTTTCCTGACCATCAATAGTGATTTCGCCAGACTGCGGATCATAAAAACGGAATAACAGATTCATGATCGAACTTTTACCTGACCCCGTGTGGCCAACCAGCGCAATGGTTTGACCCGGTTCTGCAGCAAAGTCGATATTTTTTAGAACCTGTTTCTCTTCATTATAGCCAAAGTTGACATTATGAAAAGCCACGCGACCTTGTGTGACGGTTAAATCAGCTTCGGGGTTGTCTTCACTTTCCATATCCATGAGTTCAAATACCCGGTCACCGGCTGCGATCGCCTGCTGTACGAATGCGATTTGCTGTATCGTTCCTTTAATTGGTTCATACAACCGGCTGACGTACTCGCCGAATAAGTAAAGCATCCCCACTGATACGCCTAGCACCCCATTAATATATTGGGTACTGAAATAAACCATGAGCAGAAGTAAGGAAAAACGCTGCAAAAAGTCGGCAAAGGTCCACTGAAAAGCAGAGTCTAAAATGACGTATTTGCGCATGACGTCGTACCATTTTTCGTTGATTTCTTCAAACTCGGCTTGAATTTTTTCTTCCTGTCCAAATGCCTGCACGATCTGCATGCCCTGAATGGTTTCATTCAATTTACCATTAATATCTGAGTTGAATTCCCGTTCTTTCTTGGTATATTTTCTAGCATACTTAGTGTAATAGTTGTTCCACAAATACATGACTGGAATCAAAATCAATAAAGTCAATGCCAGTCCCTGATGAAAAAAGGCGATAGCCAGATACGTTCCGATTATATAGAACACGTTGATCAGTATTTGACCGATTGTTGCGACATAAAACTGCTGTCTGAGACTTTCTGTGTCATTCGTGATCCGTGCAACGATTTTTCCTGCAGGGAGATTGTCAAAGTAACTGATCGGCAGTTTTTGTACTTTGGTATAGAGTTCATCACGCAGAATTTTGATGATACCATTAGCTGCTCTCATCCGGTAGATAGATGATACATAACGCATGATGACCGTTGTCACCAGCAGACCAAAGTAAACAGCCATCAGCTCAATCAATGCGTTTGTAATCGGCGTGCCTTCTCTTGCGGCTGGCGTGATCACATTATCGATGACGCGCTGGGCAATAATCGGTGCACCCAAATCTGTCACGGTTGATATAATCACCAGACCGATACCTATCGCAAAATAGCCTTTAAAATATTTCATGTAAGAAAGGAGTCTTTTCACTGTGCTCATCTGACTTCTCCCCTTTTAGTCGTCTCATCGCTTCTCAGCTGTTTTTCTGTTTCATCTTCATTTAAAAATTCCTTGATTTCCTGTTTCTTGAACTGATCATAGTACCAGCCCTGTTTTTCAATCAATTCATCGTGGGTCCCGCGTTCAATAATGCGACCCTGATCGAGCACCACTATTTCATCGGCACCTTTGACGGCAGAAAGTCGGTGTGTTGAAATGATCGTGGTCTTGTCTTTTCTGACTGCTTCAATGTTTGCGATGATACTTTGCTCAGTTTTTGCATCCACGGCCGACAACGAATCATCCAGGATCAAGATTTGTGGATCTTTGATCAGCGCGCGGGCAATGGATATCCGCTGCTTTTGTCCACCGGAAATCGCGACCCCTTTTTCACCGATCATGGTGTCCAGTCCATGTTCCATATTATTCAAATCCTCTTCAAAGGAAGACAGTCGAATACTTTTTAAAATATCCTGATCAGACGCATCTTCTTTACCGAAAGCAATATTATCTCTGACGCTTCGACTGAACAATACATGATCTTGCGGCACATAACCAATAAGCTGCCGGAGTGACGGATCCTCATACTCACTGTATGCCTGCTGCCCCATTGTGAAGGTGCCCTGACCTTTGGGGAACTGATTTAGAAGTTGTCGAATCAGTGTCGTCTTTCCTGATCCCGTTTTCCCTACGATTCCCAGTGTCTTTCCTTTAGGTAAGGCTAATTCTATATGATTTAAATTTATCGTTTCGCTGGATGTGTATTTGAATGTGAAATCATTGAACTGAAAGTCTTCAACTGTTCTGGCAGGTACTTTTCCGCTGAAATCAAGTCCATCGGTAGCCGAAATAACAGCTTCCACTCGACGCATCGAGGCACTCCCTTGTCTTAAAATCAGGATCAGCTCGGACACTGAAATGATTGGCCAGATCATCATGCCTAAGTACATTTGAAAGGCAATGATGTCACCCACTGTCAATCCACCTTGTGAAACTAGTATAGCCCCGTAAGTGAGTGCGATCATGGTGCTGATTCCAGCAAAAGTTTTGACAGTTGGAGCAAAGACTGCTGACAGCTCACTGACCCGATTATTCTTTTTCAGGAGATCGCTTGTTTGATTTTTAAATTTGTCAATAAAGTCTCCTTCTTTAACATACGCACGTATTACCCGCATGCCATCAATCATTTCCAAGACATCATCGTTGACAGAAGAAAAAGATTTCTGCGAGATCTCATAGGCCTCGTCTACCTGGGCCCCTTTTACCTTGATCACGTAAGCCATGGGCAGCAAAGGAAGGACTGTTGCAAAGGTCAATGGCCAGCTGACCGTTACGCCCATCATTACCACTAAAGTGGCAGTGAAGCCTGTTGCGCTCATTAAAACAAGCATACCGTAGCCAGCCGTATCTGCCAGAGCCCGGATATCCTGCGTGCCTCGCGCTAATAAGTCACCGGTCCTGAATTTTTCAAAGTACGGTGCCCGCATTCTAAGGAAATGACGCATCAGTCTGCTCCTCATCTGACGCTGAAGTTTGTATGCGCCGGAAAACAAGCCGTATCCCCAGATAAGATCCAGTCCATAAGTAATAAAGACCAAGGAAGCGAATTGTATGGTATACACGAAGAGTAGATTCGCATCCATTTCCCCAGTAACTATGGCATCAATAAAACGTCCGATAAGAAATGGAATAAAGACTGCAAAAATATTTGATATGGCCAGTGTGATGAATGATATAATGTACTGCCATTTATGTTCTTTGAAGAAAAATTTCAATTTTATTAATACATCAAACATGGATAACCTCCTTTTTCTATGTTGCTTTTAACCTGTATAAAAAAAGACAGTCCACTCCCTGTGAGAGAATAGACTGAATCATCTTATACTTGTTTTACTTCGCTGTTACTTTTCAAACTGATTCTAGTGTATTGTCATGGAGAGCCTGATCGTATTTACCAAACTGGCAATGGTTTGACCGGATATGCTTTTTAAGCAAACGAAAAACGTTGTCATTGGAAACTCTCCTTTTCGGCAAATAAAATAAATACATACTACTGCTAATAACTATACACCGAACGATTTTTAAATACAATAAGTATTCACTGTTTTTTTAACGGTTTCAAAAAAACTGAACCCTTGATTTGGACGCCCACTTGGCGCATTGTTTTCCAAATAAGAGTTCAGGATTTTTAATTTATCCGCTTGTACAATTCCGTGATTTCTTCAGCCAAGTCATGATAAGTCATGGCATTCATGACGTGGTCGCCGGCGTGGACCAAAAGGAGAGTCACTTCCACTTTCTGGCCGTCCGCTTCTTTGGCGAGTAATTCAGTTTGGATCTCATGTGCTTTGTTAATGGCTTCAACTGAACCGTCTAATTTTTTTTGTGCACGTTCAAAATCATTATTCCGCGCGGCAGCAATGGCTTCCATGGCACTGCTTCGCGCATCGCCCCCATACATAATAAGTGTCATAACAACTTCCATGATTTCCTCTCCGGGTTTAGACATGTTCATCCTCCTCAAAGGAACCTTCGTCTAAGACATGTAGTGCTCTGTCTAGTATTTTTTCGCCATTCAAGGTTCTGAAATCTTGTCTGGAAATGATTTCTACAAGAAACCCTTCTGCATATCCTAACATTTTGAACTTGTTTTTTAAATGCGCTACTTGAGGTCCGAGCATAAGGATATCGACGGGTTTAGTTTTTACTTTTGCTTCAGCTTCAGGTTCTGAAACAGCAAAAATACTTACCTCGTCTTTTCTTTCCTCTGCAACTTTTTTCATCTCACTAACTAAAATACTGGTGCTCATTCCTGCAGTGCAGACGAGCATGATCGTTTTTTGAGCCAATACATCCACTTCCTCTTATCGGAATGCTTTTATATCTGGTCCTCAGTTACATAAATTATTGATGCTCTCATAATTGGTTCAGCGTGTTCACTTTTTTCTTTAAAGGTCAATCGATTCTTCCGCTTTTTAACTTTGCTGTCTGATGGTTTCAAGGACTTCATGCACATCGTGAGAAAGGCTCAACCAGTCGTTAAGCTTTTCTTTGCTTTCTTCTTTATCTGGGTTCTTCATGACATCGGCAAAGGCTTTGGCTTCCCAGATCAGAGGATTTTCTGAAGGTTCATCAAGTTCAATCGTTTTTCGTTCACGGGTTCTCGCATCCACGAGTTCGGCTTTTTCTACACCGGTAATGGCATCGAGTACCAGGGTTTTACCCAGCCCGTAAACTTCTGAAGAAGCCAGTGCGGTGATTATTTTCCCGTAGCGTATGGTGACGTCATAATCCGGGTAACGCAGGATGACGATTCCTTTACCGTCAACACCGGTACTGATTTTTTGTGAAAAGGCATGGACCGATTCAGGCTTGCCGAACCAGCGTAAGGCTGCATAGACTGTATAAATCCCCAAGTCATTCACGGCACCGCCACCAAATTTTGTTGAAAAAATAGGCGGTTCCTGGCCGGCCAGAACGTTATCAAAGCGGGATGAATATTTAGCATAAACCAATGAGGCGCCGTAAATGCCTTCAAATCCTTGAATGACTTCTGTCAGTTTTACAAAGTTCGGTTCAAAGATATGACGGGCCGCTTCGACGACGATCACGCCTTTTTCCTTTGCCAGATCAATAAGCTCTGTCCATTGGCTTAAGGATGTGATCATCGGTTTTTCAACGATTGCATGTTTTCCGTGCATGATGGCCTCTTTTGCCTGACTGAAGTGCAGGCTGTTCGGCGAGGCGACGTATATTACATCGATGGCGTCATCACTCAAAAAGGCTTCAAAGTCATCGTAGGCTTTTGCTGCCCCGTAACGGTCTTTAAAGCTATTAGCTTTTTTTATATGCCTTGAATAAACCCCCTGATAAGTATAGTCACCACTCGCTTTTGCTGCTTCAACGAATTGTTCTGTGATCATGCTTGTTCCAATTGTTCCTAATCTTAATTTTGTCATTTGTCTCTCTCCTTTGACTCATTTTAAATGATAATCTATGGATTTAAAAATTTAGCGCCTTTAGTTTAATGTAATCGTAACGATTTCTGGTCGATTATTGATTCTAATAGGAAAAGAGGAGTTTCCTAAACCACGTGAGACGATCATTCGCTTGGTCGGATCTTCATCATGATTAAAGAGACCGTAGTCATATTTGGGAAATAGTCCCTGTCCCGGGGCAAAAACGCCTCCCAGAAATGGCAACCTGAACTGGCCGGCATGGGTATGTCCGCTCAGTATCAGATCTGGTGTTTTGGTTTTATCCAGCATGTAGTGGACAAAATATTCGGGCCGGTGGGCAAGAAGGATTTTTGGGCGACTGACCAGGGTTTCTGTTAATACGATAGGACCTAAAATCGGTTGAGGCAGGTCAGTCTGATCTTGCCTTTCTGTGAGTCCCATCAAAGTAACGCCTTCATCCGATCCTTCGGGTAAAGCCACCGCTTCATCGATCAGCAATCTTACTCCAGCCTTTGTTAAAATAGAGCGGTACTCACTGAATGACCCACTTGCGATATCGTGATTCCCCGTTACTGCATAAGTAGGTGAAATTCTTGCGCATTCTTCAGCAAAGTGACGCAAAGGTGTATCGCTGAAACCGTCAAGACCTGCTTGAACAAGATCTCCTGTAATCACTATATAGTCGGGTTCTTGTTTTTCAGTCGTATCTAAAATCGTTTCAACATAGCTTTTGTTTGTATGCGCTTTGAAATGCAAGTCGGTTAGATGAACTATTTTTTTGCCTTTCATATTTTCACTTAACTTGGGAATCGTGATAGTGTAGCGGGAAACGTCTATCATATAGTTTTGTATGTAAATATACCCCAGTACCGCTAAACTGAGTGCTAACAGAATCCAGGCCATCGCTGTTCCTCCCGTTCAATTATTTATATTCGAAAAGTTATTCTTATTGTAACATAGAATGGAAGGTGCCAGTATCCTTTAATGCTTGAACGCTGAACGATGCAAAAATTAAAGCTTTATTGTTGTAGGGTATTAAAAAAAAATAGGAGGATGATCCAATTGAGTTAAGGGATGCTGATTGGTGTGGTTGACTGGAACGTGGTCATTTAATAGTTAAGCGTATTCAATTACTTGAACTTGAAAAAAGTTGGAATGCTTTGACGGGAAACACTCATCTGAGTGCATTGTACTGGTAAGGTTATGAGTCGATGAATTACTTGGAAGCACGCGTTTCTGATTCCTTGTTTTTTTGAAAATAGAATAAATGTTCAAACGATATCGAGTGGATAACTTTTCTTTTGTCTGAACCGTGCTGGATAAAAGAAACCGTCTTGACCTGCATTTGGAATAGATCTTCCCATGTCATATTATAGCGTCGTAGAATGATGTCTAATGGGCAATCCATTTCGCCATCAGCATTTTCAATCACTTCATGCTCTCTGACGAGTAATTCTTTTGATTCACTTGCTGTCTCTATCACATAAATAAACCGATTTCCCACTGCTTATTCCTTCTTTCCTGCACAGGATGAGTGCACCTGTATCTCTGAGTTGTTCTAATTATACGCGAGACCCCCCCTTATGTCTGTGTCTAAAATGAGACAATCTTCATAAATATTCTCACAGATTTTAACCTTTATCAAAACGCTGGTTTTATGTATAATATTTTGTTATTTAATTCACTGAAAGTATTGAAACGGGTTCATCTTGTGCAATACGAGGAAAGTTACCTTTTAAAACTAAACGTGTATAAAATGTGACAATAAAAAAATATGAGAACGACTCGTTTACACTTATAAAAAGACTTCCACTCTAGTCAATGCTCAGTCCAAAGTGGAAGTTGTTCGTCAATATGGATTTTTTCATTGTTTACTTTTATTTTTGTAATAAGCATCCGCGAGTCCAAAGAGTTGAATGGTCAGTATTGGAGTCATTGCTACGATGGCTATCATACCAAAGCCGTCGATCAATACCGATGCGCCTTCTGCTCCCTCAGCTGCACCTTGAATAAAACCTAAAATAAAGGTCGCCGTCATCGGTCCAGAAGCGACACCCCCCGCATCAAAAGCCATTGTGACGATCGTATTGGAATTAAAGTAACTTAAAACAAAGACCAGGAGATAGCCCGGCAAGAGAATATGCCAGAGTTCAAGAGACGCGCTCGTTACACGTAAAGCGGCAAGCAGCGTGGCCGTACCCACTCCAACGGATAAAGCAGTCAGAACAAAGACGGGTTTAAGCGCTCCGGCAGTCACACGTTCGATTTGTTCAGTCAAAACAGCAACGGCAGGTTCTGCCAGAATGGTCACCATACCAAGTATAAAGGACAGAACGTAGAACCAGCCGTTCTGATCGCCTTCCATCAGCTTATAACCAATAATACTTCCAATATCGATAAAGCCGAAATTCACACCTGTCAGGAATATCAGCAAGCCTGTAATGACATATACAATGCCTAACATAATTCGGTGGAATCTCCGTTTAGGTAATTTAAGAAACAAGATTTGATACAGAATAAATAAAACGGCTATCGGAGCGATAGCCGTCAAAACGTCTCCAAGCTGATCTTTACTTATTTCAAATAAATTGAAAAACAGCGAACCACTTAGTCCAAATGAAACATCCAGATCTCCGCTTAAGGATTCAGTCGGATTTATCAAATTACTGAACAAGACGGTTATGACGGCACCGGCCGAAGCAATAGCTACCAGACCGAAACTGTCTTCCCCTTTACGAATGGTATTTTTCTTAAGTGAAGAGATCCCTGCAGAAAGGGCCAGTAGAAACGGAACGGTAATGGAACCTGTGGTTGCGCCGGAAGCATCGAAGGCGATCGAAAGAAATTCAGATGAGGCGAAAAGTGATAATAGAAGTATGATACTGTAACTGGCCAGCATGATCGCCATGAATGACCAGGTATAAACGATACGTAATAAGCCTATGACGACCATGACAGCAATGCCCACCGATACGATAAAGACGAGCAGGCTGCCTCCGATCGCTCCGTTGGTTACTAAACTGATCTGATTGCCTAAAACCGTCAGACTGGGTTCTGCCATAGAGATCATAAAGCCTAGAATCAAGCCAACGATGATCAAAATGCTTATTTTGTTGGAACGGGCTATCCCCTTACCAATGTAGTCCCCGATCGGTGATATGGCTATTTCTACACCGACTAAAAAAAGAGTCAATCCAATGACGATACAGACTGTTCCCAGTACAAAAGCTGTCAGAACCGCTGGGCTGAAAGGAACGAGAAAGAAGTGAATCAGCCAGACGAACAGGAAAATAGGCGTCACGGATCGTGTGACTTGCAAAAGTTTTTCACTGATAATAGTCATGTTGTCCTCCTACATTTTATACGGTTAAATAACACCTTTTGTTTCACTCAGATCCGTTGTGAATAAAATACCTGTGTTTGGTTCTTCTAAATTCATTTCATCATTGATCGACTGAATGATTTTGTCAGTGATCGTGTTCGGTGACAAGATCAGTACAATGTCTTTTTCAGGTTCGATTTCCATATTAAAGACGCGTTTCGTTTCTTTACCACCGGATCCATGCGCATGAATCACCGTTCCTCCTTGTGATCCCGCTTGATTTGCTGCTTCCAGAACACGTTCCGACTCCCCTTCGTCGACAATAATAAAAATGGCTTGATACATACCTGTCTGCTCCTTTTCCTTTAGTGCTGTCTTTTTTTCATGAACGATACCGATCACTTTATTCAGCGGCAGCCGGAAACCGACACCGCGATTTTTTTTCGTCAGCTGTTTTTTCTCAACGACATGATCCATAGTTTCTTTTGCTATTTCTGTAGGGGCAATCATCAGAACGATGTCTCTTTTTATAATGTCTATTCCCAATGTACGCAAAATCCCTGACCGGACCGTTCCTTCTCCAGGAAAAACTGTGCCGCCTCTGATCCCTGTTTCTTTGGCCAGTCTTATACACTGATCCCCTTCGGTATGCCGGACGATGAACCCAAGCAGATCCATACTTTCAAGCATTTCATGCCCTCCTTCATTTTTAGTCTCTTCTTAAGTATAACTGTTTTACCTGACGTTTGCACATTTGTATCATCAATTTAAAAGCAAGCCTTTTCTTGATGTGACAGCTTTTTTACTATAAATAACCCTTGTAATCGATGGTTTATTCAGATAAAATGGAAGTTATTAAAAAAATCTCATCTTTTTTTAATGTAAAAAACAAGGAGTGGTTATATGTCAGCAAAGAGGGAACAGTGGGGGTCCCGGTGGGGTTTTATTTTAGCAACGATGGGATCTGCTGTGGGATTAGGTAATATATGGCGTTTTTCATATGCAATGGGATCCAACGGAGGTTCAGCTTTTTTAATTATTTATTTATTAAG
>NZ_BJUY01000033.1 GCF_007988865.1 Alkalibacterium kapii
TTTATTCAATGGATAAAATTTCATACGAAGTTGTTGAACATCTTGCTGTACTTTCTGAATCACCAAAAGGGTGGAAGAAGGAGCTCAATCTGGTAAGCTGGAATGATCGGCCGGCAAAGTTTGATATCAGAGAATGGAGTCCAGATCATACAAAAATGAGTAAAGGATTGACCTTTACAAATGCAGAACTGTCCCAGCTGAAAAAAATCCTCGCTGAGATGGATATCTAAAAAGGCTTATAAGTTAAGAATATTGTTTATTATGATTCACATTGATAAAATATTTTAAAAGGAGAGAAGACATGGACTACGTCAGTTTGAATAACGGCATAAAAATCCCCTGCTTAGGCACTGGAACGAATACTTATGGAAAAGAGAATAATGACTATAACGGGAAATTGAATGGTGACTATAGCGCTTTGGAGTCTGCTATAGAGATGGGCTACCGCCTTATTGACACTGCTATTTCCTATAGAAATGAAGCAGGAGTCGGAAAAACCGTGAGAGACAGTGGTGTCAAACGGGAAGAATTTCACCTTACTACAAAAATCCCGCCCCAAGAAGAATATACTAGAGACAAAGAAACTGTAAGGCAGACCTTAAACCAGAGTCTAGTCAATCTTCAAACAGATTATATCGATTTATACTTGATCCATAAGCCGATAGATGATGAAGAAAGATTAAAAGCCACTTGGGAAGTGATGGAAGAGTTTGTCGGTAAAGGGAAAATAAGAACAATCGGGGTATCCAACTTTACTGAAGAGCATCTGCTGAAACTCGATAAGTTTGCGACGATCAAACCGGCTGTTAATCAGGTAAAGTCTAATCCGACAGAATGGAACAATGATTTGATCAGATATATGCTGAAGCGTAATATTAGACCACAAGCTTGGGGACCGATGAAAACAACAGAAGAACAGAAAAAGAAACTAAGCGCTATCGGAGAATCTTATAATAAAACATGGGGGCAAGTCCTCCTGCGTTATCAGACCCAAAGAGGAGTCATTGTCATCCCTAAATCTCATAATCCTAAAAACCAGCAGGACAACCTGGAAAGCTTGAACTTTACGCTTTCACAAGAAGACATGAAAAAGATCACTCTATTATAAAGAAAAAGCAAGGCGCTCTTTTTACAAAAGAAAGCCTTGCTTTTTTTATTGGATTTAATTAGGGTTGAGGGCACGCTTGGCCAATTCATCCGCTCGTTCATTATAGGTGACACCGGTATGAGCTTTGACTTTAACGAAAGAAACATTTATTTTACTTGCATAAGACCGGAAGAATTTAACGTAATCTTTTGAAACAGTTTTATTTGCCCGCCATTGTCCGGTCGCCCACATTTCGATCCCTAAATAGTCATAGTAAATAGTGATTTCCTTGTAGCCGTTTTTTATAGCCCAGCGGATGGCATTCAACGCACCAAAACATTCTCCGGCGATTTGAAAGCTCTCGGC
This sequence comes from Alkalibacterium kapii, assembly GCF_007988865.1. GTDB lineage: Bacteria > Bacillota > Bacilli > Lactobacillales > Carnobacteriaceae_A > Alkalibacterium > Alkalibacterium kapii. The sequence goes on from NZ_BJUY01000033.1 coordinate 1,454, forward strand.
ATATTTCGAATCGCTTGCAGAATTACTTAATTCTTCTAACACTGTGTCGTTTTTCAGTAAAACGACACCATAGCTGTAAGTTTTGCTTCTTTTATCAAAAGAACCATCGACATATGCCAAGAGGGAATCCTCGGTTCTCGATTTTTCATTGTGTTCATTAGAAACGTAGGCCGCCGCTTCATCTTTTGACTGAAAGGATTTGAACTGCGCACCAGAAAAACCTGATACCTGCTTACTTGCTTCTGTCCAGGTAGAATAGATACCTGTCTTACGTCCTTTTTTAACGGCATAGTATTTTTTTGACATAGGGACTCCTTTAGATAGTAATTTAAATATTACTTTAGAAGAAGATGACCCTGTTGTCAATGCCATGAAATAACAAGAAGCAGATTGAAATTAATTTTTGAGGAATACAAATATATGTTAGAATAGACAAGACTATTATAAATTAATAAAAAAGTTAATGAGAAACTAGAAAGCACCATTAATTCTTGCATCTTTGAAGGGAAGAGTACACGTGAGTAAAGATAATAATAAAACAAAACAGTCAAAACTTTCTACTGACGCATTGGATACAGTCATAAATCCCAAAGATAAAATGGTAAAAAAAATTGATTCTGACCATATTGCCATAAAAAATAATATCTATGAAATAATGAAAAATTATAAAGAAGCATTAGATTTAGAATTGCTGGAAGAGCGGTACAGTGATTTTTTAGAAAAATACGATTATATCGTCGGAGATATGTCATATGGAAAATTGAGATTAAGAGGTTTTTACAATGATGATATGAAAAAAATCCCTATCGACATGAAGATTTCATATTTAGAAGATTATCTTTTAGAATATTGTAGTTTTGGCTGTGCTTATTTTGTTCTTAAAAATATGGTGCCTAAAAACAAAAGAACAGAGTACTCTTACGATTCCAATAAAAAGGGTAAGCCACACAACAAGTCGAAAAAATCCGGGAGTACAAAGAAACCTTATAAAAAAAAGAATCCCTCACAATCATCAAAGCAAATGAAAAAAAAAGGCAAGAGTGCTTCCAGGGATAAAAGAAAACGCTCATTTACTAAAAAACACCGCGATCAAGAAGATGAAAAAAACCAAAAAAAAGAAGACGTAGAAGCAGTGAAAAGCAATGATGGGAAAACACGTTTTCAGATAAGAAAAAAGAAAAATTAGGAGCTGTACCATGCATAGCAAGGAATACAAAGGCTATTTTATTGATTTAGATGGAACAATGTATAAAGGAACAGAACCAATAAAAGAGGCGCCTGGATTTGTCGAAAGATTAAAAAAGAAAAAGATTCCTTATATTTTTTTGACAAATAATTCAACAAGTACGCCTGAAGAAATCACTGAAAGATTAGAAAAAACATTCCATATTCCAGCAAAGGTAGAAAATATTTATACTAGCGCTTTGGCTACTGCTGACTATGTGAAGTCACTGGAAGGCGACCGTGTTTTTGTAGTAGGAGAAAAGGGATTGAAACAAGCCCTGGTCAACGCCGGAATGAAACTAGTGGATAAGGATATCGATCATGTGGTCGTGGGGCTTGATCGAGAATTAACTTATGAAAAATGTGAAGTCGCCAGTCTAGCAATACAACAGGGGGCTACTTTTATTGCAACAAATGAGGATTCAAACATACCTACAGAAAAAGGCATGAGCCCTGGAGCAGGATCTGTAATAGCGCTCATTGAAAAAGCATCACATGTCCCACCAATATTCATCGGGAAGCCAGAAAAAATAATGATGGTATCTGCGTTAGAGAAAATAGGATTAAGTAAAAAAGATGTTTTAATGGTAGGAGATAATTACAATACAGATATCAAGGCGGGCATCAACATTGCCATCGATACCTTGCTTGTTCTAACTGGTTTTACTAAAAAAGAAAGCCTTGAACTTGAAAAAATAAAACCAACATATATTGTCGATACTTTAAAAGAGTGGGAGAATTGATACCATGGGCACCCTAAAAAAGTTTCTAGGTACAACGAGTTTATTTTTATTTATCATCACTGCGAGCATTTCTTTTGTCATACTCTTTACTCCGCTGTACTCTTACACTGCATCCTCATTAGGAATACCGGAAAAGTTGAACATGTCCATGGAAGACTTGATGGCAAATTATTATGTTCTATTGCAGTATCTACACTTTCCATGGATCACAGAATTGAACTTTCCTGATTTTGTAAGTTCAGAGAGTGGACTGTTTCATTTTTTTGAAGTAAAAATTCTCTTTTATCTAAATTATTTCATATTGATCATTTCTGCTGCAGGAAGCTATCTTTATTTCAAAACACTGAAAAAAAGCAGACGAATTTGGTTGCTGCAGAAACCTTTCTTCATAGCGGCATTAATCCCACCGATCCTCTTGATGTTTTTAGCTGTGAGCTTTGACAGAATGTTTGTACTCTTCCATGAAATTTTCTTCAATAATGATGACTGGCTGTTTAATCCAGTTACTGATCCGATTATCCTGGCTTTGCCTCAAGAATTTTTCATGTATACCTTCTTACTGTTCTTTTTCCTGATAGAAATCATTTTTATCCTTATGTATCAGTACAGTAAAAGAAATGCATTTAAATAATGAGATAAAAAGTATTGGCAAGGTTTGTCTATATTGACTCTGTTATTACTTTTTTATAAAGTCGACTAATAATAAAAAAGAGGCGAATGATTCAAGTCATTCGTCTCTTTTATGTGTTTTTATCTTATTGCATTATTTCAGAAATCCCGGGATTATCATGTGCTAAACGGCTGGCAGCTGCAGCGGCAATAGCCCCTACTATATCATCCAGGAAAGTATGAGTTTTGTTGGAACGTGTGTGATCATCGAGTCGTTTAATCAATTTTGGCTTAGTTTTATCTAAAAAGCCATAATTGGTAAACCCAATAGATCCGTATACATTCACGATAGACAAAGCAAGGATCTCATCGATGCCGTATAGACTCTCATCTTCCTCAATGATTTCCTGAAGCGGACTTGAAAGTTTACCTTCCTCAGTTAGCACATCCAATTCGATACCAGTCAAAATGGCATTTTGGACTTCTCTCTTTCTGATAACGGCTTCAACACTATCAAGACATCGCTCGAATGTAAGCTCAGCTAAATAGGGAGATTGCAGATCGTAGACGAGCTCAGCAATTTCATTTAACTCCACACCTCTATCGTTGAGTTTTTCTAATGCTACTTCGTGTAATTTTGAGTCTGGTTGTACCATGAAAAATTCCTCCTTAGTATTATTCTTTAAATGATAATGTTGTACTTTGTATAGGTTGTGTATGCTTTTTTGGATAGATAGAGTGTATGGCATGATTGACAGCAGTGGGGGCTTCCCCAAAACCTGTTGCTATCAATTTGATTTTTCCATCAAATGTAATGCTGTCTCCTACGGCATAAATGCCATCAATCGATGTTTCCATTTTACTATTCACTACAATATCTGATCGGTCTAACGCTACTCCCCAATCCTTGACGGGGCCCAATTTGGAAACAAAACCGTAATTGACAATAAAATAATCTAAATCGATTTTTTTTGTGGTGCTGCCTTTTGTTTCCTTAAAGATTACACTGTCCAGTTTATCATTGTTACCGATCATTTCATGAGGAACATAAGGGGTGAGCATTTTGACAGATGATCTATTCAATGCTGCGACTGACCCTTCATGGGCTCTGAATTTTTCGCGTCTATGAACGAGGTAAACTTTTTCAGCCACTGACTCCAATGTGAGTGCCCAGTCAACTGCAGTGTCACCCCCGCCACAGATGACAACTGTCTTATCTCTGTATTGCTCGATTTCTTTTACTATATAATGAAGATTCGTTTCTTCATAATAATCTGCATCAGCAAGCGTCAGCTTCCTGGGCTTAAAAGCCCCTTGTCCAGTGGCAACAACAATGGTTTTTGAATAATGTATGCCTTTGGAAGTACTGAGTTTAAAAAGATGAGTGTCCAGCTTTTCGATCATTTTCACTTCTTCTTCAAGACAGACTGTCTGATCGAAATGCTGCATTTGGCTAGTAAGTTGGGCAATAAGCTCATTGCCGGTCACCCCTGCATAACCACCGACATCATAGAGTGTTTTTTCTGGATACAATAACGAAACCTGGCCGCCTAAAACAGGCAAAGACTCAATGATTTTGGTTTTTGCATTTCGCATCCCTGCGTAAAATGCAGCAAACATTCCCACAGGACCGCCACCTACGATAGTAATATCATATATTTCTTTTTCTTCAATCAAACATAAACCCTCCGTATACACTAGTGCTGAGTGTTGTTCAATAAAAAAGACTGATAATAAGAGCGATGATTATTCCTGAGATGATTCCGAAAAAGACCTCAATAGGTTTATGACCTAGAAAGCCTCGTGATCTCAGTTCTTCATCATCTTCCTTTAAAACTTCTTCGTGATGGTACTTGGAAAAAGCTTTTCTAAGATCATCAAAGTCTCTAATCAATTCGTTTATAATAATACCATGTTCGCCGCTCTGACGTCTGACTCCCATAGAATCAAAAATAACAATAATACCAAAAGTAAAAGCGATGGCAACAAATGGTGACTGAACGCCGTATTCGATAAGTAAACTTGTTATAAGAGCAGTTACCCCTGCAGAATGAGAGCTGGGCATGCCACCCGTCGAGATAGCCAAGGCGATCGTCGATGGACGCCTTAAAAAATAAGCAACAGGTATTTTAATGATTTGTGACAAAATAATCGCTGACAGAGCAGCAATTAGAGGGAAATTTTCCAATAGTTGCATATTAAAACGTCCTTTTCGAAAAAATGTGAGTACCTTTTAATAATAACATGAACAACGGAAAAAATTCATAAAAATGTTTAAAGGAGTAAAACTTATTGGAAAAACAGATGAACTAGGGTAAACTAAGGACATATCTCACGTAGGAGGAATAATAAATATGAATGAATTTCCACAGTTAAATAACAACACTACTGGTTTGAAAGCGGTTATTAAAACAAATAAAGGAGACATGGCCGTTCGTTTATTTCCAGAACATGCACCGAAGACAGTTGAAAATTTTGTTGGACTTGCCAAAAAAGGATATTATGACGGAGTTATTTTTCACCGTGTCATTCCTAATTTCATGATTCAAGGTGGTGACCCCACCGGAAGTGGTATGGGAGGAGAAAGTTTCTTTGGTGGAAACTTTGAAGATGAATTCAGTCCCAAACTCTTTAATTTGAACGGTGCCCTATCGATGGCAAATGCGGGTCCCAATACAAATTCAAGTCAGTTTTTTATTGTGACTATGTCAGATATCCCTGAACAAATGGTCGGACAATTAGAAGATGCTGGATTTCCGGAACCTATCATAGAAGCCTATAAAGAAAAAGGCGGGACACCTTGGTTGGATCAAAAACATACAGTTTTTGGACAGTTGATCGAAGGATATGACGTTGCTGACAGTATTCAGAACGTAGAAAGAAATGCTATGGATAAGCCAAACGAAGCAATCGTTATTGAAACAGTATCGATTATAGAAGGTAAATAATTAAAATCGAAAGTGGAAAAGAGGCATATTATGATAGGAGCAATCGAAGCAGGCGGGACAAAATTCGTATTAGCAGTAAGCGACGAAAACCTTGAGCAATTGGAAAAGATATCTATCCCTACAACTGCTCCTGATGAAACGCTAGGGAAGGTTTTTGCATTTTTTGATAAATATGAACTTAAAGCCATGGGGGTCGGTTCTTTTGGCCCTATAGATGTTAATGAAGCATCTGAAACTTATGGTTATATCACATCTACACCAAAAGCTGGATGGCAGAACATCGACTTTTTAGGTCAGTTGAAAGACAGATACAAGATTCCTGTCGCATGGACGACTGATGTCAATGCAGCAGCTTATGGAGAGTTGAAGAAAGGCGCAGCCTTCGAGAAAAACTCATGTTTATACCTTACAGTCGGAACAGGTATTGGTGGAGGAGCAGTGATCAACGGTTCACCACTTGAGGGGTATGGACATCCAGAGATGGGACATATATTGGTAAAACCACATCCAAAAGAGACGTTTAAGGGAGTATGTCCTTATCACGATAGTTGTTTAGAAGGACTTGCCTCTGGACCGGCTATAGAAAAACGGTACAATAAAAAGGCAGAAGCCCTTGCTGACAATGATGAGGTGTGGGAAATGGAAGCCTATTATCTTGCTCAGGCTTTGATGACTTACACGCTGACATTAAGTCCTGAAAGAATAATATTAGGCGGAGGCGTCATGCATCAGAAACAGTTATTCCCTCTAATAAGAGATAAATTCTCAGAGTTGCTTAATGATTATGTTAAAACGCCGCCTTTGAAGGATTATATCGTTCCGCCTGAGTTAGCAGACAACGCTGGAATAGTAGGATCACTACTTCTGGCGAAGGATCAATCATAAAATAAAAAGCATTTCTCGATTACGGGAAGTGCTTTTTAACTTAGTTATTTATTGAAATGATCAAAAACGAGTTTGATCCGGTCGAGACCTTCCATAAGTAAAGATTCAGGAACTGCGAAATTAAGACGCATATACGCCCCGCCACTCGGTCCATAGCTTATGCCATCATTTAATCCGATCTTCCCAATTTTGGCAAATGTTTTTCTTAAAACATCATGTTCTACACCCAGTTGCGACGCATTGAACCAGAAAAGATATGTGGATTCGGGTTTCATATAAGAAATGGACGGGAGATTTTCATCAAAGTATGCAGTAACTATATCACGATTTGCTTCTAATTTTAAAAGAAGAGCTTCGTGCCATTCTCTTGAATCAGAAAAAGCAGCTTCTGTGGCTCTCATACCAAATGTATTAACGATCCCAAGTTCTGTTTCTTCTTGAACTTTTACGATTTGATCCCTCAACTTCTTATTAAATACTATCATGAAAGAAGCTTTTACACCGGCAATGTTGAATGTCTTTGTTGCAGAATGGAGTGTAACGATCCAGTCCTTATAGGTTTCATCTATCGTTACTGGAGAGATGCAAGTGTTTCCAGAGTAGACTAGGTCACTATGTATTTCATCGCTGATCAGAGTGACACCGTAGTGTATACATAAGTCAGTTAATCGAACGAGTTCCTCTTTAGACCATATTCTACCTCCGGGGTTATGCGGCTGACTTAAAATGAAAAGTTTGATATTTTTTTCTTTGAATTGCTGTTCTATATTATCAAAATCCATTTCATAACGACCATCTGAAATAATCAGTGGACTTCGGTATATCTGCCGGTTATTTTTTTCAGGCATGGCGTAGAATGGGGGATATACAGGATCGTGGATCAAAACACTGTCACCGGGTTCAGTCAAAGCCGCTATAGTTACTGCAATAGAAGATAGAACACCAGGTGAGAGGAGAATATGATCTTTTTCAATCAGCATATTATGTTTATCCTTCTGCCAGTTTCTAATAGCATTTAATAAAGAATCCCCCGGATAACTGTAACCTAATATTTCTTCTTCGATAACTTTTTTTAGAGCTTCTTTTATCGGCTGCGGACTAGCGAAGTCCATATCGGCTATCCACATAGGTAAAATATCTTTCGTATCAAAAACAGTCTCCGCAGTGTCCCATTTAATGCTATCTGTCTGTCTGCGGTCAATTTGCTCATTGAAATCCATCTAATCTCTCCTCGTAATATGTCTTACAATAAGTATCAATTAAATCCCACATTATATCAAGGGTAAAACAGCAAGATGATTTTCAAAAACAGACAATTCATGCTATACTAATCTATGATAATTTGAAAAATACCATGAAAGTTATGAGGTGAGTTCATGGTCTACAAAATTGGTCAAAAGGTAAAAGGGACAGTTACAGGTATCCAGCCATATGGCGCTTTCGTATCAATTGATGGCGATACACAAGGGCTTATCCATATATCCGAATTAAAACATGGGTATATAAAGGATATTTCTGAAGTTGTTTCCAAAGGTGACGAAATCGACGTCATGATAATGGATATAGACGAGTACTCTTCTAAAATCAGTTTATCGTTGAGGAGCCTTCAGAAAGCCAAATACCATCCTTTCTCAAATAGAAAAAACATCTCCAGATACGGACGAAAGACTGGTGTGGGGTTTCAGTCGATCGATAAAATACTGCCTGTCTGGATAGATCGAGCTCTCAAAGAAATTGAAGACAAAGGTAAATAAAGAATCTTTAAAATTTAGTCATAGAAGGGTGTAAATAATAGTGATCAAGGAAAACCATTATGTAGCCAGTACTATTTTAGTTAAAGATAAAGACGGTCGTTATGTTTTTTTAGTTAAAGAAGAAGAAGATGGCTACTCGTTTCCGGCGTCAGTTGTTGAACCGGAAAAGACAGGCTTGGCTTGTGTGATAAACAGGGTAAAAGAAATCGTCGATATAGACATTGAGAAACTCGAACTAAATGAATTGACCAACGCGATTGTCGATGATGACCGTATCCCTTTATTCGTTTTTATTTACGAAGACGACTATCTTGAAGCACCTGAACATCTTTTGATAGACGATAATGATCTGTCATGGGTGCATTCAGAAAATATCGTATCGACCCTTGAAGATTGGAAGATATCTGGCGTCCCACAATTTTTATTTATATAAAATATTAACTATTGGAGGAGAAAAATTATGACATACATTACATTTGACGATTCAAAAGTAATCGATCAATTTATCAGTAAAGAAGAAGTGGATTATATGCAGTCTCAAGTAAGTGCTGCACATGAGTTGCTGCGTGAAAAAACAGGGCCTGGGAATGACTATCTAGGCTGGGTGGATTTACCTGAAAATTATGATAAAGAAGAATTTGACCGCATCAAAAAAGCTGCAGAAAAAATTAAAGCCAATTCAGAAATCCTTATCGTTATTGGGATCGGTGGCTCATATCTGGGCGCCAAGGCAGCTTTAGATTTTCTGAACCATACTTTCTACAACCAGTTGAGTAAGGATAAGCGTGAAACGCCTCAAGTGTTTTTTGCAGGGAACAATATCAGCTCCACTTACTTGTCAGACTTGATCGAAGTGATCGGCGATAAAGACTTTTCAGTGAATATTATTTCTAAATCTGGAACAACGACAGAACCTGCACTGGCTTTTAGAGTCTTTAAAAACCTTCTTAAGGAAAAATACGGTGAAGAAGAAGCTAAATCTCGTATTTTTGCCACAACAGATAAAGAAAAAGGTGCGTTAAAATCTTTAGCTGATTCTGAAGGTTATGAAACTTTTGTCATTCCCGATGATGTAGGTGGACGTTTTTCTGTCTTAACAGCTGTTGGATTATTACCTATTGCTGTAGGTGGTGGCGATATTGATGAGCTTATGGAAGGCGCTAATCAGGCACGTCAGGACTTTTCTTCTGAAGAAATATCAGAGAATAGCGCTTATCAGTATGCTGCTTTAAGAAATATTCTCTATAGAAAAGGAAAAGTTACAGAGTTGCTCATCAATTATGAGCCTAACCTGCAGTATTTTTCTGAATGGTGGAAACAGTTGTTCGGAGAGTCGGAAGGTAAAGATCAGAAAGGCTTATATCCTTCCAGTGCTAACTTTTCGACTGACCTTCACTCATTAGGGCAATATATACAAGATGGCAGAAGAAACTTATTTGAAACAGTGATTAAAGTAGATAAACCAAGAAAAACTCTGACTGTTCCCAAAGAACAGGAAGATTTGGACGGGTTAGGTTACCTTGAAGGTAAAGAAATAGACTTTGTCAATACAAAAGCATTTGAAGGAACTGTTTTAGCCCATACAGATGGAGATGTGCCTAACTTTGTATTGACTATTCCAGACACATCGGCGTACACGCTGGGTTATCTTTTTTACTTTTTCGAAATCGCGGTTGCCATTTCCGGTTACTTGAATAGTGTCAATCCGTTTGACCAACCTGGAGTAGAAGCATACAAGAAGAATATGTTTGCTCTACTGGGTAAACCAGGGTTCGAAGATTTGGCAAAAGAATTAAACAAACGACTATAAAACACACTGAT
>NZ_BJUY01000034.1 GCF_007988865.1 Alkalibacterium kapii
TTCATATACTGAATATTTTTATTACATTGCGTCCTTAGCTCAATTGGATAGAGCACCTGACTTCGGATCAGGCGGTTAAGGGTTCAAATCCTTTAGGGCGCGTTGAAGAAACTTTGATTATAAAAGCGCATGGCAGAAAAATAGTCATGTTCGCATTATTGGTTTGATAACGCACGCGATAATCGGTATTTGTTGTATATGGTTCAGAACGTAGACGGTAATTGGTTAAAATAACAATAACAATATGCATAGTCATTGAAAAAGGCTGGGACTTTGTCTCAGTCTTTTTTGATATAATTGATTTCAAGTGAGCCTTTAAGGGGTTCCTGTTATCTGTAGCATCTCTCTTTTAATTATTTAAATTTATTGGTATAATTATTATTAGTCAAAAATAGTCAAATTCACTATTAAATGAAGTTAAAGATCGCTATAAAGGGGGGTAACCTGAAGGGAGCGAGCCAGGAAATACGTAGAGTTTATTCCTGGGCTGAGAAAATCTCTTTACACTTATGGAAAATAAAAATATGACTGATATTATCGAAGCTTATTTAAAAAAAGTATTGAAACAAAAAGAACAAGTCGAAATCAGACGAAGTGAAATTGCTGAACGTTTCGATTGTGTTCCGTCCCAGATCAATTATGTTATCAACACTCGTTTTACTATACAAAAAGGTTATCTTGTCGAGAGTAAGCGAGGGGGCGGCGGATATATCCGCATTATTAAGGTTCAAGTACTTGATGAAGTAGATATGCTGAACACAATGATTGAAATTATAGGGAACAATATTACTGAAAGAGATGCAAAGTCAGTGGTTCAAAGACTTTACGATGATAAAATCATTACTAAACGTGAAGCCAAATTGATGATCGTGGCTATGGATAAGTCACTGTATACAGGGGACCGGGTAACAGATAATCGTGTTCGAGCAAACCTTTTGCGCTCGATGTTAGCCAATTTAAGCTACGAAGAACCCAATAAAAGAAAGGCGGACTAACCAATATGAACGAATTATTTACAGATAAAGCAAAAAAAGCACTGCTTATTGCTCAAGAGGAAGCTAAATCTTTCCGCCATAGTACTGTGGGTACAGAACACCTATTACTAGGGCTGGTCATTGAAAATGAAGGAATAGCAGGGAAAACATTAAGAGATCTGGGTATCAATGAAGAAGATGTTAAAGATGAAATCGAGCATTTTTCAATATACGGCTCAAGCCAGTTTGTGCCAAAGCAGGCGATTCTGCCATATTCTCCCAGAGCCAGACAAATTATTAAATATGCTACGGATGAAGCCCGACGAATGAAGCGACCCTTAGTGGGAACGGAACATCTATTATTAGGCCTTTTGAGAGATGAGAATATTTTATCTGCAAAAATCCTGAATAATCTAGATGTTAATTTAGCTAAAGCGAGACAGCTGGTACTGAAAAAACTTGGAACTAAAATGAACAGTGCGAAAAGCAAACTGAATAATAGACGGCCTGTAAAAGGGAATCAGGAATCTCCAAATGGCACGCCTACATTAGATTCGCTTGCACGAGACTTAACGCAGCAGGCACGCGAAAACCGATTGGATCCCATCGTCGGTAGAAATAAAGAAGTCCGACGAATCATACAGATTTTAAGCCGTCGGACAAAAAATAATCCTGTTCTGGTTGGCGAGCCTGGAGTGGGTAAGACAGCCATTGCTGAAGGTCTAGCTCAAAAAATCATTTCAGGGGAAGTGCCCCCAGTTTTGGCTGATAAAAGGCTGATGACGTTAGATATGGGTTCGCTTGTAGCTGGAACTAAATATCGCGGGGAATTTGAAGAACGGATGAAAAAAATCATCGATGAAATTTATCACGATGGCAAAGTCATTTTATTTATTGATGAACTGCATACTTTGATTGGGGCTGGGGGCGCAGAAGGAGCGATCGATGCTTCAAATATTTTGAAACCGGCTCTTGCTCGTGGCGAATTGCAGACGATCGGTGCCACTACACTGGATGAATACCAAAAGCATATCGAAAAAGATGCCGCACTTGAAAGACGCTTTGCTTCGATACATGTTGATCCACCGACTGAGATAGAAGCAGAAGAGATATTGTTTGGATTAAGGAAACGCTATGAAGACCATCACGATGTTAAAATAACAGATGCGGCAATTAGAGCAGCAGTACAATTTTCAGTACGCTACATTACATCCAGACAATTGCCTGATAAAGCAATCGACTTGATGGATGAATCGGCCTCTAAAATCAGAATGGATAACAGTGATACACCCACAACATTATCTAAAGAAACTGAAAAACTGGAAGACCTAGTGAAGCAAAAAGAAGAAGCGATTCAGTCACAGGATTTTGAACGGGCAGCCCGAATCCGGGAAAAGGAAATGCGTCAGCGTCGTAAACTGGAAAAAATAATAAAAAAAGATGAACAAGGTACGAATGATCAGCTGGAAGTCACCGCTTCAGACATAGCCGAAGTTGTTTCCCAGTGGACAGGCATCCCAGTTAATCAAATGGAACAGAAAGAAAGCGAAAGACTCCTGAAACTTGAAGAAGTCCTGCATCAGCGTGTCGTTGGTCAGGAAGAAGCAGTCGTTGCTGTTTCCAAGGCTATTAGACGTGCACGTAGTGGCTTGAAAGATCCCAATAGACCAATCGGCTCATTCATGTTTCTTGGTCCTACCGGCGTCGGAAAAACGGAGCTGGCCAAAGCTCTTGCCGAGGCAATGTTTGGCAGTGAAGAAGCGCTTATTCGCGTGGATATGTCTGAATTTATGGAAAAATACAGTACGAGCCGTCTAGTCGGTTCACCGCCAGGATATGTAGGCTATGATGAAGGTGGACAGTTGACGGAGAAGATCCGTCAAAAACCTTACTCAGTCATTTTGCTTGATGAAGTGGAAAAAGCTCATCCGGACGTCTTTAATATCTTGCTGCAGGTCTTGGATGATGGACTCTTGACTGATGGAAAGGGTCGAAAAGTAGACTTCAAAAATACGATCATGATCATGACGTCAAACTTAGGTGCAACAGCCTTACGCGATGAAAAATCGGTCGGCTTTGGCGCTGTCGATAAACGGTTTGACCATGATGCCATGGAAAAACGTATTCGTGAAGAATTGAGAAATGCGTTCCGGCCTGAGTTTCTAAACCGTGTGGATGACACGATCGTCTTCCATTCACTTAAAAAAGAAGAACTGAGAGAAATCGTTCAACTACTGACTAAAAATGTAATCGAAAGAATAAATGAACTGGGAATTGAACTCAAGATTACCCGAGCGGCAATGGATGTTATTGCAGAGGAAGGATTTGACCCTGAATACGGTGCCCGACCTCTTAAACGCGCCATACAGAACAAATTTGAAGATCGTCTGAGTGAAGCTCTGCTTGCCGGAGAAATCAGTTTCGGTGATAAAGTAACACTTGGTGCGACAAAAGGGGAAATCACGTTGAAAGTTAGAGAGTCAAAAAAAACCAATAAGAGTCAGTCGGTAGCTAATAAGTAAATGTGAAAACCTATGAAAAGGTCAGCTCATTCAGCTTTATTCTAAATATCGTCTAAATACTCGAATGTAATGGTTATCTTTAGTATTTCAATAAATTATTTGTTAAGATGAACGTAATCAATTAATGAAGGGATGAAGATAATATGCATGAAAAGAATCAGTGGGATGATAATCAGAAAAATATCTTGATCGGTGTTGGGGTAGCCTTTCTATTTGGGTTGATCACTCTGTTGTTTACCTCGGATAAAGCGAAGATGAAAACAAAGTCAGCTGTAAATCGCCAGAAAGCGAAACATTATGTTGGCAGTAAATTTCATGGGAATAAAAAAGTTAAAAATGTAGTGAATAATTTATCTGATGATGAAATCAATAGTTTACTTGGTACTGCTGACAAAGTAAAAGACTTGGAAGAAAAATTTTCAGATATGACCGATGACCTTAAAGACTATGTTCTTGATAAGAAAAAAGAATCAAAAAAAGTCATGAAAAAACTTAAAAGATAGTAGCCTGAAATAAAGTACGTATCGGTTAAAATTGCTTTTCAAACAGATAATGGAAATTACTGTATCAGAATTAAATAGTATCCTAAAAAACAAAAAAGGCTGGGATAATTCCCAGTCTTTTTTGTTTATGAAACAAGTAAATAGCTTAAGAGTAAATCATTCATATCCTTTAAGGATAATCCAGTTGATTCATAGAATCGGTCTATACGATACTGCAGGGTATTTCGGTGAACGAAAAGTTGCTTGGCTGCTACACTGATATTTCCCTGATTTTCCCACAAGGCAAAAATCAGTTCTTTCCAGTCAGGCTGTTCCAGGATTTTTTCTTTCATAGCATCGATGATCATGCTTTGAGCTAAAGCTTCCTTGGTAAAGTATTTCAGTGCCACATCAGAGAGTGAGTTGATTCGATAATCGAGATGATCATACTCTTCTTGAAAAATCTGTCTTTCTTCTCTTAAGATCGCCTTCAGTGCAGAATCAGGCTGCCAGAACTGACCAATATAAGCATTTGTTCGAATCGAGAAGTCATCTTCCAGTGTTTTCAGCATGCCATACAGCTCTGTTTGAGTGAGGGCTTTCGTGTTATGGCCTTGAATAATATAGCATGTGTCCTGGGAGATGAAAAACACATCCAATACAGATTCAAAAATCTGCGCTATAGAATCGATCCAAATAGCATGATCGAATTGATTATCTATTTTTTCCAGAACGAGCTGGATCAAACGAATAGTTGATTCTGTTTGTGGTGGATATTCCAGGCTGCCTTCCAGAAACTGGAACCATTTTGACTGAGTGGATGGAAAGGTGTCAGGCTGAGCTTCTTTTTTTAAAAGGTCAAGTATGGTGATTTCCTTTTCAGTTAAAACGTGTTTAGGGATATGTATCCACTGATTTTTATATGACATACGAAATGTTTCTTCGTTTAAAAAAGGTTTTTTATTTAAAGTTGCTTCAGGATAGATTTTTTTCAACTTGGAAAAATCCACTGTATTTCCTCCTTAAATATGCTATTCTTATTTTACCACTGTTTATGGTTTTTTAGAAACACATGCAGGTAAAAGAAAAAATGGAGCGGAAAAAATGTCTGAATTTACAGAAATAGAAATTAAAAAATGGATGGGAGAAGCACTTAAAGAAGCAAAAAAAGCAAGTGCCTTGAATGAAGTGCCTATTGGAGCAGTCGTCGTCAAAGATAATAAAATTATCGGGCGGGGGTATAACCAAAGAGAAACATCTCAACGTGCTACGACCCATGCCGAAATGATTGCTATAGAAGAGGCAAATAAAACGCTGGGGAACTGGCGGCTGGAGGACTGTCATTTATTTGTTACTCTTGAACCGTGTGTCATGTGCAGCGGAGCCATCGTTTTAGCCAGATTAAAGAGTGTTTACTACGGTCCGAAAGACCCTAAAGGAGGGGCTGTCAGAACACTTATGCACGTGCTGGAAGATGAGCGTTTGAATCATCAGTGTGAGGTGCACAGTGGCGTCATGGAAGAGGAATGCCGTACTTTACTGACCTCATTTTTCAAAGAGTTGAGAGACAGAAAGAAGAAGAAAAAAGAAAGACTCGCTGCCCCAAAAGACAAGGGGTAACGAGTCTTTAAATTATTCATCGGCTTTCTTTGACATGCTGTCATTTTTATCCACCATCTTATCAACAGCTTCGATCAGTGAAGAAGAAAAATCAGAAGCCAGTAAGTTTAAAACAGCTTCAACCGTTATCCCACCAGGAGAAGAAACTTCATCAATCAGGTTATAAGGGGATTCTTCAGCTTCTTTCACCGTTTTTCCGCTGCCCAGAACTGCCTGGGCTGTGATTTTTGTAGCCTGTTCTTTTGACATCCCATATTTGACAGCTGTTCGTGACAACACATCGATAAATAAAAAAACAAGTGCTGGTGAACTCCCGGCCAATGCGATGAATATGCCTAATTGATCCTCTGGAATGACGACAACTTCACCAATAGCACTGAAAATGGTTTGTGCTTTTTCCATATCTTTAAGAGAAACATGTTCATTATCCACAAGGGCAGTCATTGATGCATTGACTTGTGCGTTTAGATTCGGCATCGTCCGGATAAATTGTTCGGCAGGTACATAATGAGCTAATTGTTCACTTCTGTAGCCAGCCACGATAGATAAAATCAGAACGTTTTGAGGGATTGAAAGGTCTTTTAAGACACGGTCGACCTGGTAAGGTTTGACAGCCAATAACACGATATCCGAATGATCCAAGACCTGCTGGTTAGATTCTACCCCTGTTATTTGCCATTCTTTTTCAATAGCCAACCGGCTTTCTTGGGAGCGTGTAGAAAAAACAAGATTCTCTTTTTCTAAAATTTTTTGCGTTATAAGTCCTTCTGCAATGGATTTTGCCATATTTCCGAATCCGATAAAACCAATGTTCATTTTTGATCATCCTTTTTACTGTAGTTTATCATAATTTCTATGATTCGTTTAATTATATTGTGAAAATGTTAATGTTTCTTGTTTATGTTTAAATAACTGGTCAGCGTCATAAAACACTCAGTTCTTTCTCTTTGGATTAATTTTTTGAATTAGTTATGATTAATAAAGAAGACAAAGGAGGAAAAAAGATGAGTTATTTAAAAAAAGTCAGTTTGTCCACAGGAAATAAACAAGAATTCAAAGAGCTTGACTCTTATCTTAATGATGCTTTAAAAGAAAGTGGAGTAAAAGAAGGTCTCATGCAGGTATATTGTCCACACACGACCGCAGGTATCACAATCAACGAAAATGCAGACCCGGATGTCAAGAAAGACTTGAAACGAGCACTGAATGATACATTTCCGAATCATGATTATTTTGTTCACATGGAAGGGAATTCAGATGGACACATGAAATCATCGCTGATCGGAGCAAGTGAATCACTTATTATTCATAAAGGGGAAATTATTTTAGGGACATGGCAAAGCGTTTATTTTACAGAGTTTGACGGTCCTAGAGAACGTACATTTTATATAAAAATAATAGAAGGATAGATGAATGATTTATTGAAAGAGAGGGGCATTGTCCTCTCTTTTTTTAAGTCGGTTTTTTGAAAGAGGAGTATAGTTGACTCAAAAAAGAAAAGGTGTATACTATATTTAACTAATTAGTTAAATAGTTAAATATAGAATTGTGGATAGAAAGAAGGCAGGTAGATGAGTGGTGTCTTTAAAGCTTTAAGTGATCCAACCCGAAGAGAAATCCTTGCTCTGTTGCGCGATAAGGATATGACAGCAGGAGAAATAGCTGAGCATTTTGATATATCCAAGCCTGCGATTTCCAAGCATCTGGAAATCCTGAAAGAAGCAGAGCTGGTGAGTGCTGAAAAAAAAGGATTGTACCGTATATACTCGATCAATTTGACAGTCCTTCAAGAAGCGCTAAGTGGATTTATGAATTATTTTGAAAAGGAGAATGATCTATGAAAAAACCTGCAATGATATGGCCCCTTACAGTGGTATCCATACTTATACTGACACTGGGATTTTTTCAGCAAAGAAATCAGTGGTACGTCACCATTACCGGCGTAGGAATAATTATAGGATTAGGACTGCTGGACTGGTATACTCCAAAAATTGCCCGATTATCAGAAACAAATCCTAAAATAAAAACAATGAGACGACTAAACAGATTTTTTATAGTGTTTTTTACAACCCTGTTTACTTTTATATTATGGTATCCAAAAGCACAAAGACTGATAGATGATAATGACAGTGGAATAACTTTATTAATTGTGCTTGCTATTATGGGGATACTTGGAAATACTGCACCTAAATTACCCTTTAATCGTTATATGGGGCTTCGACTGCCATGGACTATCAGGGATGCTGAAACATGGAAAGCGGCACACCGGTGGTTAGGATACATTACTTTTCCAATCGTCATCATTATGGTGATTGTTTTTATAGTTGGCGTAGACGTGAATGAAGTGGTTACCTATGGGATCCTTACCTGGATAGCGATACCTGGGGCTTATTCGGGTTGGGTTTACTATAAGCGAATGGTATAATGGAAAGTATCAGCTTGAATATGGAACTTAAATATGAAGAAAAAATGAACAAAATATGAATTTTTTCGTTCTGAAGTCTGATGACATAGCCAATGGATTATTATACAATGTAAATAATGATAGTTCATTTAAATAAATGAATGATCAATCTATGACAGAAAGAAGGAGAGACATGCTAGAAGTAAAAGATTTGAAAAAGACCTTCGGATCGCTTACGGCTGTAGATGAGCTTGATTTCACGATCGAGCCTGGCGAAATCATGGGTCTGATCGGTCAAAATGGTGCCGGAAAAACAACGACTTTCCGTATGATTTTAAACTTGCTGACACCTGACATGGGACACGTGCTTTGGAATGGCAAGTATCTGACCACGCAAACATTCAATAAAATCGGTTATCTTCCGGAAGAACGCGGCCTGTATCCTAAGGTAACTATTGAAAATCAGCTCTTATATTTTGCACAACTGCGGGGCAAGAAAAAAAATGACATCAAGCCGCTGATCGACGAATGGCTTGAAAGGTTTGAGGTAAAAGGTAAGAAAACAGACAAAGTCAAAACATTATCAAAAGGTAACCAGCAAAAAGTACAGCTGATTTCGACATTGATCCATGAACCAGAATTGATTATTTTGGATGAACCATTCAGTGGACTCGATCCCGTAAATGCAGAGCTCTTGGAAGATGGTATACGACAAGCACAGGCAAATGGAGCAAGTATTATTTTTTCGAGTCATAATATGAATAACGTTGAAGAATTGTGCAACAGTCTGATCATGCTGAAAAACGGGAAGCCTGTTTTAAATGGAACAGTGAAAGATATTCGCCAACAGTTTGGTAGAACGAAGTTGTTTCTGGAATCCGATTTAACTCATGACGAACTGGCTCAGTTCCCTGGCGTAAAACAGGTGGAAAAAACGAATGACGGCATTGACGTGGTTTATCTGACTGATACGGAAGATGGGAAGCTCATCTTTAATGAAGCAACCAAAAATGGTTATATCCCAACATTCAGCCAACAGCCGCCTACTTTAGAAGAAATATTCAAACGATTGGCTGGTGAACATAATGAATAAATTTTGGGTTATCACCAAGGAAGTTTACAAGAAAAATATAAAATCATTTGGCTTTCTGGCAATGGTATTATCACCACTCGTACTAGTAGCTTTCATAGCGGGATTAACTTATTATTTTTCCCAAGAAGAGCAAGTAGGGCCAGATACATCGATAGCTGTTATATCCGAAGATGACACGATCAACGAAATGTTCAAAAATCAAGAATGGGACTTCCAAGTTGATGAAGAAATCACGACAGAAGCTGAAGCTGAGGAGGCTTTACTCGACGAGTCTATCGCTGGGTACTTGATTGCTGATGTAGAAAACACCATAGTCGACGGTCAGCTGATATATACTGACGACTTTTCAGAACAATCAGGACTTATTCAGGAAAGTTTATCGAATTACCAGATGATGCTTAGAGCCGACCAATTGGATTTGGCTCCAGAGGAAGTTGCTGCATTGTCTGAACCTGTCAGTTTAGATGAAAAGTACGTGGATATAGAAGAAGGTACGTTAACTGAAGAAGACTTTTCTGATCAAATGATTCAGCAAGGTGGAGCTTACTTTGTTAGTATAGCAATCATGGTATTTATTATGACTTATGCAGGCATCATCGCAGAAGAAGTCGCGAACGAAAAAGGCACACGGATTATGGAAATCATTTTGTCCAGCGCCAGCGCAACCAATCACTTCTTTGGGAAATTGACTGGCGTCATGATGGTATTGCTGACACAAATAGGTATCTATGTAATTATAGGTTTTGGTGCTTATATGTACTTTAAAGATGCTGATATCGTTCAAAGTGTCCTTAGTGAAATAGATCTTGGTGCGATCCTCCAGGAACTTTTAAGCTATACACTGATATTCTTTATCGTAGGTGTATTGATGTATGTCGTTTTAGCGGCCTTTTTCGGTTCACTGGCAACTAAAATGGAAGATGTAAACAAAGCTGTGACTCCTATTGTATTCATGGCTCTGATTGGTTTTTATGTGGGGATATTCGCATTTAATTCTCCAGATAATACCTTCGTTGAAGTTTTTTCATACATCCCGCTGTTTACACCTTTTGTGATGCCATTTAGAATAGCGGCCGACACGGTTTCAACATTGGGAGTCTGGTTGTCGATTACAGGAACATTCGTCTTCGCTATACTGATATCTTTCGTATCTTTGGCATTTTACCGCTCAAATGTATTGATTTATTCTGACACTAATTTATTAGGAACCATCAAACGTTCATGGAGTATCATGCAAAGTAACAGAAAAGCACGTAAAAACCGAGGATAATAGTAGGAAAAAAGAGGCTGATTGTCAGCCTCTTTTTATTCGTTAATTTCCATTATGCGTGCCTTTTTTGAGATGTGACGTACCAAAAA
>NZ_BJUY01000035.1 GCF_007988865.1 Alkalibacterium kapii
TATACTTTTAATTAGTATAACTCATCACAAATGATCAAAATCCTATACTCAAAAAATAGAAGGGTGACTATCAATGGGACTTTTAAGCAGGCCAAAGAAAGCAAACGGGCTGTCAGTACAGAACAGATCAAATACCTACCGCACAGCACCTAAAGTAATTCCCATCAAAAAACGACTCAAAAAAATGAAGCCCAATACAACAGGTTTGTATCCTCATGAAATTCTTCTCTTATCCTATGCACCGGACTACTATACAAAAACCAATAAATTTCCGCCATTCTGGTGGTACAGATACGGGATAAAAGATGTGGATAAACTTTTAAAATCTTTAAGAAAAAAAGGCTTTTTAAAAATAGGATCATTGTAAACAACGATTGCCAATGAGTCTCTCGATAGTTTGAAAAATATTTTACTAGCTAATAATCTGGATTTTCATGGAGAAAAAAATCAGCTTATAAAACGTATATTGGAGGATATCAACACAAATGAGTTAAGTAGATTGTTTACAGACCGCACGTATGAACTCACTGATTTAGGCAAAGAAGTCATTGAAAAGGAAAAACATATAGCTTATATTCACCGAAACAATATAGAAGGACTGGATATCTGGTTTTTAAATGAACAAGTGCAAAAGCACCCTGGCTATTATTATAAGAATATTGTCTGGGAGTACTTACATAATCAGAGTCTCAAATGCTATAAAAAATCTGATCTGGAAATGTACCGCAATTACCGCCTGGCTATGGCAAAGTTTCTAGAAGAAGATGGTTCTGATACTGCTCTATCATATTATGTAGAAGTGGCGAGGCTCGATTTAAGTGGGCTTTCAAACGGTTTCAGTATGAAATATCTGGAAAAATATGTAGACAACTACTTCCCATACAGTAGATCCAGTGCGAAAATATCCAAAGAAGTTTTAGAAAAAATCAAAAAGCACAAGCTGGAAAATGTGTTGTCTGATGAAGAATTGAAAAATAGAGTCTATAATCTAAAAGGACGTTTGAACCTTCCATTCAGTCTTTTCACCGTCGAACAAGTTGCAGAGATTATCATTATGGAAATTCATGGAGATACCAAAGGACTTGACCAGCTGTATGCGGAAGTAAGAAATAACTTTAATTTTGAAACATCTGGATAGTGTATCTTGATTTTGTAAAAGAGATTCTAAAATAGTGCCACCCGTGAGCTCAGCTTAATAATGAGAAAGTGAACTAGAAACCCATACATCACCACTAAAAAACGTTCCATCTGTTTTATTCAGCAGATGAAACGTTTTTTCTATTTCTACGTGTAAAATTAGTCACTGTATTAAATTTACCGTGTTCTTTTCGTTTATCTGAAGAAGTTGACTCGATTAAAAGAGAAACTCCTTAAGATAATCGATTATTTTAAGGAGTTTAGACGAAAAATTGCTCTACTCCTTAAAGAAACACGGTAGCTTAAGAAGTTCATACCAAAAGTAACGAAGCTTATCAAGGAAGTTCAATTTTTGTAAATAAGAAAAAAATATTATCTAAATTCTTCAGAAAAGTAATGATCAAAATTCATGAAATATTGTTTAAGTAATTCATCTTGTTGCAATGACAATTTGGAAGCTAATTCCAACATAGTCCATACATTTTGAGGTGAATCGTTACATAAAAGAATACAAGAAGTTGCATGATCTCTTGTAGGGATAGTCACTGCAGCTGCACCGGCCATATTAGCTACTCTGATGAGACCTTTATTCCCTTTATGTTGATGGGCTACGGCCTTATTTCCCATATGTCCAAGCACTGTATCTCCTAAACCTTGAAAGTCAACAGGACCTTCTTTGGATAAAATCATGTCGTATTTAGTGAGGTTCTTTTCGAGAAAAGTGATAAGACTTTCTCGTGAATTATTGAGGTTTATCTCAGCTGTTTTTATGTCATAAGATTTTAAACTGTCTATTTGATCAATATCATTTAAAATAAGAATCTTTTTTTGTTTATTATCATCTTTTAAAATCGGATTAGGGGAGATTACTTGAATAGCTTGTTTCAACTCTTCAAACTCTCGAGTGATAAACCCAATTGAAGGTGTGAAGGAATGAGAATCGGTCGAGTGTTTCACAAATTTACTGGTATGCTCCTTGCATATAGCTGGAGAAATAAAACTAAATAGATTTAGTGACATGGCTGGTGCCAACACAGAGCCGCCGCCGTCTGTGCCGATGCCTAAGTCATTGATTCCTGTCAGGACATTGATCGCGGTACCGCTGGAAGATCCAGTCATAGGACTTCCGGTAATCGGATTTTTAATTTTAACATCTATTGCTCTACCTCCCAAACTATAATTATCTATTGTGTGTAAACCATACCGGCCCGTTGCCTCAAATATATCTAAAAGAGAATGAGGAATCTCAGGTCTATTTTTTACTCCAACATATGAAAAAGGTATACTTGATACCTTGTCGATGATTTGTGGGTAAACTTTTACTACGGAGTGATAAGGATTTTGTAAAGCAATAAATGATTTTTTAGCTAAGTATCGAATATCATCTGTATTCATTATAAATTCATCCTTTTACTATTTGTTTATTTAAGTTTAAATTAAACCTTGCAAAAAAGAAACCATCATACTATACTGTGAATAAGAAAGCGTTTCAATTTATTAATTATTGTAAATTCGAGGAGAGGAGGACTAAGAGCAATTATCTTGACGTTTTGAAGTAGGAACGTATTTATACACATCTATTTAAACGAGTGGTTAATAGATAATATTTTAAAAAATCAATTTACAAAAAAATGTAAATTGAAATAAATGAAAAAAGGAGAATTTCTATGATCAAAATTGTAGTGGGTGGACAAATTGATAAAAAAGAAGTCGCTAAAATTGTAGAAGAAAATGTAGGAGATAAAGCTGAAGTTGTAGTGAAAAGTGATTTAGATGCAGCAATGTCACTGAAGAAGAATGAGGCAGATTATTATTTTGGTGCTTGTAATACAGGTGGCGGTGGTGCATTAGCTATGGCCATTGCAATGATAGGTCGAAAAAACACTGCTACAGTTTCTATGCCAGGCAATATTATGTCGGATGAAAAAATTGCAGAAGAAGTACAGGCAGGAAAAAGAGCCTTTGGGTTTACAGCTCAGCATAAAGAGAAAGTTATACCTGTTATTATTAAAGAAATTCTTAAAAAAGAAGAATAAAGGAGACTGAAAAATGGATATACTACAGTTAGTTGTTATTGGAGCGCTGGGTGCTATGGCGACAATGTTAACAAATAAAGGGATCGCCGTTTTTAACGATGGGTTACGACCAATTTTACCTGAGTATTTTGATGATCATGCCATCAGCCGACAGGAACTTGCTGCAACAAGTTTCGCAGTTAGTTTTGGGTTAGTTATCGGTTTTGGTATTCCAGTTTCTATTGGTGCAAGTATTTTACTTATTCATAGTGTACTGTTAATGACAGATATTATTGGTACTTGGACACCAAATACTAAATTAGGATTAGTTTTAGCAGGTGTTTTAGGAGCTGCTTGGGGGATCGGTTTAACATTAGGTTTGCAATTTATCGTTGATATATTCGCAATGTTACCGGTCAACTTCCTTGATGCTTTAGGAGCTGTTGGGAATCCGATTGTTGTCGCTTTCTCATTATTCCCTGGTATTGCTGTCGCTTACCAGCATGGTTTTGGTAAGGGGGCACTTACTGCTGGAGTTAGTGCATTTGTCTTGATTCTTGTTAGACAGTTTGGAACATTTACATTACCTGGTGGGCAAGCAGTAACTATTAGTGCAGAGGGAATGACGTTACTTACCGGGATGATATTCATGTTAGTCTTTGCTATAAGAGTGAAGGGTGAATCTACTGACAACCAGAACTTGGTAAATATTTTTGCTGAACGTGTAAAGAAAATCAGGAAAAATATGATTCTACTTTCTTTAACTGGTGGATTAGTAGCTGCTGCAACCAGTTTGACATTGATTGCCGGCGATCCCATTTCATTAAGTTTAATAGATGGTGGCCAGTTCGGTGAAGCTGCACTTGCTGCATTTGCACGTGGAATCGGCTTTATCCCATTAGTATTTTCAACGGCTATAGTTACAGGTGTATACAGTCCTGCCGGAGCGACATTTGTATTTGTGGTAGGTATTTTACTTCAAGGTAACCCTATTTTCGCATTTATACTTGGAGCACTCGTGATGTTAATAGAAATTTCTTTATTAAGCGGTGCAGCTAAAGGCTTGGATCGTTTTCCTGGTGTTAGAGAAATGGGCGAACATATTCGTTCAGCTATGAACCGTGTTTTAGAAGTGGCGCTGCTTATAGGTGGGGCTTTAGCGAGTGAACAGATTGCACCAGGCATTGGTTTCTTCTGGGTTATTGGAGTGTACCTCTTGAACCGTACGGCCAAAAAACCTTTAGTCGACATGGCTGTTGGGCCTGTAGCCGCTATAGTGTTGGGAATCATAGTAAACATTCTCTTCCTATTAAATCTTTGGGCACCAGCTGCATAGATAATTTAAGAGGCTGGGTTCTCAAACCGGCCTCTTTCCTATTACTTGAAATAGAGAGAATAAAGGAGAACATTTATGTTAATAGAAGGCTACACTTACGCGCATGAACATACGACAATCGATTTGTCTTCGCTGAAAAAGACAGAAGATACGAATTTGAATTTATTTGATGAAACTGTCGAAGAATACAAAACCTTATACGATAAAGGTGTGCGAAATATAATTGATGTAACAGTAAGAGGGATGAAGCGGAATCCAGATTATGTGAGACGTGTTGCAAAAGCTAGCGGCTTAAATATTTTGCAATCTACTGGATGGTATCAAGATAAATTTCTACCAGGTTATATTGAAACAAAAACAGTAAAAGAACTCGCTGATATGATGATTAAAGATATTACAGTAGGAATAGATGGAACAGATATCAAAGCATCTTTAATAGGCGAGATCGGGACAAGTAAAAACGAGATGACAAGACGTGAACGAAAGGTTTTTGAAGCAGCTGCCATTGCTCACAAAAAGACGAATGTTCCAATTACAACTCATACGACCTTAGGTACATTTGGCAAAGAGCAAGTTGACTTCTTCAAGTCAAAAAAAATGAATCTCAGTCGCGTTGTCATTGGACATGTAGATTTGACAGGTGACATCGACTATGTACTCGGACTTTTGAAAGAAGGCGTTTATGTCGAATTTGATACAGTAGGTAAAGAAAATTATATGCCTGATATGACTCGTGTTAAGATGCTACAACGTATTGAAGCAGAAGGATACACTGACAAGGTCTTTTTATCTATGGATATTACCCGCCGTTCTCATTTGAAAGTTAATGATGGCTTGGGATATTCCTATCTTCTTGACACCTTTGTTCCATTGATGAAAGAAAATGATATATCCGATCGATTTATTGAAAATATGCTCAAAGATAACCCTAAAACATTTTATGGTTAAAGGAGGGATAATATGCAGACATTTCCATTGGAGAGTATAAGTGTAAAAGAAGCAATGCTAAAGCAATTTAGGTTAGTTGACTGTATAACAAACGTTTTTCCAGGTAATGAGATGCTGACCCGCGGTGACCTGGGAGTTGTTCCTGGATTAAACAAACCCGAGACAACAAAAAATGTTGAGCGGGTGATTGCTGACTTTTTCAAAGCAGAAGATTGCATGCTTGTCAGAGGATCTGGAACGATGGCTATTCGATATGCCTTATATAAAGCTGTTAAACCAGGTGGAACACTACTTATTCATGACGCCCCGATTTATCCAACGACTAAAGTAACATTGGATATGTTCAATATCGGTGTAGTTAAAGTGGATTTTAATGATCAAGACAAGTTAAGGAGCCTATTGAAAAAAGAAAAAATCGATGGTGCCCTGGTACAACTGACTAGACAAAAACCGAATGATCGATATGACTCTCAGGAAGTTATTAAGCTAATGAAAGAGTTGCAGCCAAGACTGCCTATTGTGACTGATGATAATTATGCCGTTATGAAAATACCAAAAATCGGTGTGGAAATGGGAGCAAATTTATCCTGTTTTTCAACATTTAAATTATTAGGTCCAGAGGGTATTGGCTGTATTGTTGGAGAAAAAGAGCTGATATCTGAGTTGAAAAAGGATAATTACTCCGGCGGCTTGCAGGTTCAGGGTCACGAAGCTTTAGATGTACTCAGAGGTCTAACATATGCACCTGTTTCCTTGGCGATTTCGGCAGAAACAACTCAGGATATTTGTGATGATCTCAATCAGAATGCTGTTAAAGGTGTTAAACGAGCGATGATAGCCAATGCACAATCTAAAGTACTACTTATTGAATTGAACGATCCAATTGCGAAAGAAGTACTTAAAGAAGCCAGACAGTTAGGAGCTGCGCCTTATCCTGTTGGGGCAGAATCGAAATATGAAATCGTCCCTATGTTTTATCGTGTATCGCATACTTTTTTAGAATCAGATCCATCACTTGAAGATCGTATGATCAGAATCAATCCAATGCGGTCAGGCCCAGAAACAGTCAAACGTCTATTAAGCGAAGCTATTCAAAACGTAATAAAAGATAAAGGGAAGAGCAGAAATGAGTGAGTTATTTTTCAAGAAAAAAGGTATTGCGATTGAAAAAATTGCCGCAGAGATATATTTATTGAGCGTCAATGACCGCTTACCGACTATGAATGAACTTCAGGAAAAGTATAATCTTTCTCGAGGTACTGTTCAAAATGCTTTATCCTTTTTAAAAAAAGAAGAAGCAATCAAAACGAAAAGCAGGGGACACTTGGGTACTTTTATTGAACAAATCGATTATAAAAAATTGCAAACATATTCATCCGCACAAAGAATAATTGGTACTATGCCCTTACCTTATTCCAAACTTTATGAAGGACTAGCAACTGGTCTTTATACAATGTTCAACAATCAGAATATCAAACTTAATTTAGCATTTATTCGAGGAGCTAAAGAGCGTATTGAAGCTTCAGAAAGTGGCACCTATGATTTTGCAGTTGTTTCTCGATTTGCTGCCGAAGAGGAAATGAAAAATGATTCGAATATTTCCATCGCATTAGAGTTTGGTGCAAACACCTATTTGTCTAAACATATTTTGATATTTTCTGAAGAAGGAAAAAACGAGATTGAGGACGGTATGAAAGTGGGAATCGACGAGGATTCACTCGATCATTATCATTTGACCAAAGATCTGGTGGAAGGTAAAGATGTGACCCTTGTCAATTATCCAGCTAATCAGTTGATACATGCTATTAGAGAAAACGAAATCGATGCGGGTGTCTGGAATTATGATGAAATTGTTGAAAAGGGTTTTACTGATTTAAATTATGTTGATATACCGGTAAAAGACTATCATAAAAGTATAAGTGAGGCGGTCATAGTCTGTTCCCATGAACGCTTAATGATACAGTCTCTTTTCAAAAAAAATATATCCATTGAACAAATGCATGATATTCAACATAAAGTAAAAACGGGACAAATTGTTCCAAGATTCTAGATAAAGGAGAACTAAAATGATCCAGGAAAAATTAGACATATTAAAAGAAACGAATGTGATCAATCAAGCTGCATATGATTATTCTCAAGAAGCTTTGGTGTATCTAAAAAAGAAGAAAGTTATTAAAGAAGATAATGAAGCAGACGTTTTAATCACACATTTGGCTATGGCAACAGCACGTCAGAATACAGATGAAAAAATTGACGGTGTTGATGACATGATTTTATCAGACATACAATCAGATGAAAATTATGATCAAGCTAAAAAGTTATGGGATGAACTGAAAACATTTGCACCGGCAGAATTTGAATCCAACGAAGAAGGCTATTTCCATCTTCATTTAGTTACATTGTTACGAGAAAAGCAGTAGAGGAGACGATAACATGTTCTTGGAGATGGTAAAGAAGCGCAATCCGGAATTGATTGATTTTGCTGTTTCTCTTCACCAAAGAGGCATTATTTTACCGGATACCTATGTTATAGATTTAGATAAAATAAAAGAGAATGCAGAAAAAATGGTGAAAAAAGCAGATAGTTTAGGGATCGAACTTTATTTCATGACAAAACAAATTGGACGTAATCCAAAAATTGCTGAAACAATTATTGAAGCAGGAATAAAGAAAGCAGTGGTCGTCGATTTCAGAGAAGCTGAAATCATGATGGAAAATAATATTCCAATAGGTAACGTAGGACATCTTGTTCAATTACCAACACACTTCATAAAAAAAATAATTATATACGGTGTAGATTATATAACTGTTTATTCTATGGAAAAATTAAGACAAGTCAATAGAGTAGCAGAAGAATTGAATATTAAACAAAAAATAATGCTACGAATCATTGATGATAATGATTCTTTATATCCAGGTCAATATGGCGGGTTTCAATTAGATAAACTGAGAGAAAAACTTAAGACAATGAGATCGTTTGAATATTGTGAGATTGCAGGATTAACTTCATTCCCGTGTATATTATATGATAAAGATATAAAAGATTTCAAACTGACTCATAACGTCCAGACATTGTTAAAAGCAAAAAAAATGATGGAAAACAATGGTTTCAATATAGTAGACATGAATGTGCCCTCCGCAACTTCCATAAAAACATTGCCTCTTATTGAAGAGATACAAGGAACTCAAGGAGAGCCTGGACATGCGTTGTCAGGAACTTCACCAATGCATGCAGATATAGAGCTTGAAGAAAAGCCTGCGTACGTTTATGTAAGTGAAATATCTCATAACAGTAGTAATAGTGCGTTTGTTTTTGGTGGCGGCTATTATGCACGGGGAAATCTTGAAAATGTGTTGATAGATAAAGAAGGTAAGAGGACTCAAAGTAAAGTTAAACCTTTTCCAAGTGATAATATTGACTACTACCTTGAAATAAATGGAAAGCAGACAGTGGGTGCAACAGCTATCATGGCTGCACGTACACAAATTTTTGTTACTCGCAGTCAGGTTGCACTTGTAAAGGGATTAAACAGTAATAATCCAGAGCTTGTCGGTATTTATACCAGCCAAGGAAGAAAATTAGAAAGGAATTAGTATGGGAAAATTTATAGTTATCGTACTGGATAGCTTCGGTGTGGGCGCAATGGAAGACGTACCAGAAGTCAGAGACCAGGATATTGGAAGTAATACAGCACTTCATATCATAAAAAAGAAGCCTGAAATAAAAATTACAAATTTATTGAATTTAGGACTGATGAACTCTATCGGTGAAGAATGGGAAAATTTCAAGTTTGCTCAAGGAGCGAATTGGGGGACGTCCAAATTATCTCATCAGGGTGCTGATTCTTTTTTAGGTCATCAGGAAATCATGGGAACAATTCCTCCAATTCCTTTAAATGAACCTTTCAGTGAATCAATTGATCAGGTCGAAGCCCATTTGACTGAAGAAGGTTATTCAGTGAAAAAAGTAGGTTCAGATAGTGAACCTAAAATTTTAGTCGTAAATGATTGCGTAACTGTGGGAGATAATTTGGAAACTGATTTAGGACAAGTGTATAATGTATCGGGTTGTCTGGATATTATTTCTTTTGGAGAATTGACAGCTATCGGCAAAGCCGTCAGAGATGTTGTAAAAGTTTCTCGAGTTATTACATTTGGCGGTGAAAATGTAACGCTGAAAGACTTACTTGCCGCCCGTAAAGTTATTGATGATACATTTGCAGGAGTGGACGCTCCAGAATCCGGTGTATATGACAAAGGATACCAAGTTGTTCATTTGGGTTATGGTATTAATCCGGATGTGCAGATTCCAACGATACTTGATAGAGTAGATATCGACGTCTCACTCATAGGGAAAGTAGCAGATATCGTACAAACTAAAAGTAACCGTCTTTTTCCAGGTGTCGATTCTCAGTATTTGTTTGATCAGCTAATGACACAAGTGGATGAAATCGACCATGGATTCATTTGTTTGAACATTCAGGAGACAGATTTAGCCGGACATGCTGAGGATGTCGATCGTTATGCTAATAGGTTGGAACTCAGTGATAAGAATATCGGGCAGCTGCTTGAAAAGTTGACACAAGAAGATATATTGATCGTAATGGCCGATCATGGAAACGATCCTACCATTGGCCACAGTCAACATACAAGAGAGCGTGTACCATTGCTGATTTATTCTGAAGGTAAGGAAAATAAACATATTGGAAATCGACAGACAATGTCCGATGTAGCCGCAACTGCTAGTGAGTACTTTAATGTTGAGAAGCCAGCAAATGGAGAGTCATTCTTAAATGAGTTATCTTAAATAATAAGTTAATGTTTAAATGTTTTAATGAGTAAGAATTTTGAGTTATAGGTAGTAATTGAGAAAATTATTATATTTATGAATGAGTAGTCAAAAGGCCTTTACACTTAATATACCTGTGTAAAGGTCTTTTGATATTTTGCTAAGTTAAATTATAAAAATAATATACC
>NZ_BJUY01000036.1 GCF_007988865.1 Alkalibacterium kapii
CTTCGATGGGTGTTAAATTAGGAAGAATAGCTAATTATGGCGCTACATCAAGTCCCATAGGTCAATTACAAAAATTATTTAATTAAGTTCTCTTTCTCAATCGTTAAAGACGCTCGTAGAGCGACGAAACGATTGAGAAAGAGCCAAATAAAATGAGTGTTAGTTATTTCTAGAATAACTTTCCGTCAATAACTTTACACATACAATCCAATCGCTATGGTAGACAATGGTAAAAGAATTTGCTATACTAATGATTGTGATAAATAACTTACTTTTAATAAGTTAGTTAAATTATAGGAGGAATTCATAATGGTAAGAGAGTTAACGGATAAAAACTTTGATCAAGAAACAAGTTCAGGCTTAGCTTTAACAGACTTCTGGGCAGAATGGTGTGGCCCTTGTCGTATGCAGTCTCCAGTTATTGATGAATTAAATGAAGAGTCTGACGGTAGCGTCGACTACTATAAATTAGATGTCGATGCAAATCAGGCAACACCAAGTAAATTTGGAATCATGAGTATTCCAACACTACTTGTAACAAAAGACGGAGAAGTTGTAGATAAGCTAGTTGGCTATCACAGCAAAGAACAGATCTTGTCTAAGTTAGAACAACACAAATAAGAACCATCAAGGGAGGGTAAAGACTAACAGCTTTACTCTCTTTTTATTTATTTGCAGCAAGGGGTTCGACAGGTAGCGCAGTTAAATGAAATTGAAATAACCGAATCTGGACATCTTCGGCACATGCAGAGCAAAGCATCCGTGGAATCAGCCGAACTATTCATAAATCGAAAGGTACTTTGAAAAAAATGAAGGAAATAAAAATAAAAATCACAACAATACATGAGTGAGTAAGTTAAAAGCAAAGTCTATGCTGCAATGTGACTATTCTATGACATTATCTGTTTATAATCAGTAATTAATTGAATCCACCTATACATTCATTCATAAGTACTATAAAATGATGATAATCAAGGAAAAAGGTATGTGAAATTATGATGCATTAAGGGTTCCGTCCATTTATATCAATCAGTTTGGAGAGTAATTTTTATGACTTGTAGTAAAAATGACCTGTCTGATAGAGCCCATTCGGTTAAATACAGGTATTTAATAGTATGTAGAGAAAAGACAGTGGAATTAGAAGTTATGAATCAGGATATTCTGTATAATGCTGATGGTGAACTGGATTGTCCACTCGATATGGTCCTGCACAAAAATGGCTATTCTTTCAATGATTTAATGGCGTGGGACGCAAAAGAAATACACTTTATCCGACAAAGTAAAGATGAAACCGATACAGTTAAAAGCGTCAAGCTGAATGTGAACTTATAAAAAGAAGTGACTTATCTATATAAAGATAAATCACTTCTTTTTTTGATAGACAGTATCGTAAATAACATCTCTCTAATTACATATAAAATAACACACAAACAAACAGCGGATGGAGATCAATCAGTAAAGTTAGTGTCTGATTGCAGTAACAATGTTACTATAGATTTTTTTGGATGGACGGTATATGTAGCTTCAGCATAATGATCCGTAATCTGCTGATAGCCAGCCGCAAGAAAACCGGCTTCTAATGAGAAAGTCGCATTCGTTTCATGTGATAATCGATGAGAGACAAATGAACCGGACCACTCATAATGAAGGGCTTTTTTTGTCTTTTTTGAAAGAACCAGCTGACCGGCAAATCTTTTGTTCATTTGCTGGATAAGGTCATCCAGAGAATCGAACGCGTGAGAACGGGCAAGCTCTTTTCCAGCAAAATACAGAATATCTGCTTCATTATCTTTAAGTAGATTAGGTAGTAGAGTATCTCTCAAGAGGCTTAAACTATTCAAATAGGTTAATGATTCATTCTCAGTTTGCATATTTTCACCTCTTACTTTTAGTCTCTAATGTATTCACGGTTAGTCTTTCACTTTTAACTGAAATTCTTTATAATAGAAAGTGAGACAAAACATACTTATCCATTTTACCTTTTTTTAAAATAGGTTTCTACAAAAAAGTATAAAATACAAATAAAAGTTAATGACTGAAAATAAATACGCCAGAAAGAGTATAAATTTAACAGAAAGATTAAAATGAGGTTGTATAATGATAACAAACAGACCAATAGGATTACTGGATTCTGGGGTAGGGGGCCTTACGGTTTTAAAAGCTGTGAAGAAGCGGTTGCCAGAGGAATCGTTTATATATATAGGGGATACCAAACGCTGCCCCTACGGTAATCGTACTAGAGAAGAAATTATTACTTATACCTTGGAAATGGTGCAGTTTTTAATTGAGAAGAATGTTAAGATGATCGTAATAGCCTGCAATACTGCTACAGCTCATGCGCTCGAAATCGTTAGAAAAAAAGTAAGCATACCAGTGATGGGTGTGGTCAAGCCCGGGAGTAAAGAGGCCGTTGGGACTTCTTCTTCCAAAGAAATCGGCGTACTCGCCACAGTAAGCACGGTGGACTCAAAATTTTACGATCAGTCCCTATTAAGCGAGGATAAACAAGTCAAAGTCAAAAGTTTAGCCTGTCCAGAGTTTGTAGATATCGTAGAGGATAATGCCTATGAAACACAAAAAGCTAAACGAATGGTTGAAAATAAATTAGCCGATTTCAAAACAGAAGACATGGATACAGTTATATTAGGCTGTACTCATTTTCCGCTGCTGGCAACCTTTATACAGGAAACTTTAGGTGAAAGTATCACACTGATCGACTCTGGTGCAGTAACATCCAATGCTGTCAAAAAAGTGTTACTTGACAATAAACTGGAAGCAAAAAATAATCGACCGGCATATATGCATATCTTCACTACAGGACCAGAAGAGATCTTTCGCATGATAGTAGAAAAGTGGCTGGGCACAGAAGCATTTGATTTAAAACAGGTAACATTGGAAAGGTTGAAGTAATAAATGGAAACCAATAGAAAAATCGTCATAGCGACAAAAAACAAAGGGAAAGCCAAAGAATTCGAAGCACTTTTCAACAAAAAAGGGTACCAGGTGATGACGCTTTTGGACTTCCCAGAAATCACAGATGTAGAAGAAACAGGAACGACTTTTAATGAGAACGCCCTTTTAAAATCAGAAACCATTGCCAGAGAATTAAATACCCTTGTGTTGGCTGATGATTCAGGATTAGTAGTTGATGCACTGCATGGTCAGCCTGGGATTTACTCGGCAAGATATGCCGGTGAAGAGAAAAACGATGCTAAAAACAATGCAAAATTATTAAATGAACTTGCTGATTATAGCGGTAAGGACAGAAAAGCACATTTTCATTGTTCACTCGCTCTTTCTCATCCAGAAAAAAAATCACTTGTTATCGAAGGCAAACTTGATGGGGTGATTGCTGATGTTCCCCGAGGCGAGCAAGGGTTTGGTTATGACCCACTGTTTTTGATACCAGAGAAGGACCGGACATTGGCGGAATTCACTCAAGAAGAAAAAAATCTAATCAGTCACCGGGCAAATGCTCTGCGAAAGCTGGAAAGTGATCTGGATGAATGGTTGAATAATAAGTAGAGAGGAACGTACAAGATGAAACTAGTCGTGGTCAGTGATAATCATGGCAACACATACTTTATGGAAGAAATTTATTCGATCCATCAAGAAGATACTGATGAATGGATCCATTGTGGAGATTCTGAATTACTGGAAACTCATCCTTTATGGCAAACATACAAAACGGTACGGGGAAATATGGATATCACCAGTAAATTTAAACCTTTACGTGTAGAGCGTCTTGGTGATCTTTGCTATCTCCTTGTTCACGGGCATCAGCACAATATAAAAAGTACTTATCAAACGCTTGGCGACCTTGCCGAAAAAGAGGATGCAAAAATTGTGTTTTATGGACACACGCATAAACCTAAAGTAGAGAAAGCAGAAGGCATTATATTCGTCAATCCTGGGAGTATCACCCAGCCAAGAGACAGAAACAAGGGGACATATTTAGTCTTGACCGTAAATGATCAATTATCAAACATGACATTTACTTTCTATGATCAGGATCATAATATTCAGGAAGACTTAAGCACACAGATTTCTTTAAATAAAGAATGAAATCATTAAACAAATTGATCAAATTGAGGGTGCTTGATCAACTGGAAATACAGAGAGTTTAAAATAAGTGATCGATGAGGATGCTTTCTGTAAGGAGTGAAAAAATGATAGGCGAAAAAATAAAGAAACTTTTAATTGAAGATGAAAAGACTTTGGTCAAACCAGCCGACCAAGTAGCAGTTGTAGGGGTTAAGAACCGACTGAACCATGCGCTTTTACTGCTGACGACAGATAAATACGCAGTTGTACCCGTGCTGGATGATCAGTCAAAAATGCAGGGACTCATTTCCATGCCGACGATCATGCAGGCTATTATGGATATAGAAGATGTCCGTTTTGAAAAATTGGCTGAAATCGAAGTAGAAGAAGTCATGGATACGAATTATCCTTATGTTTATGAAGACTTTGAATTGGAAGATGTCTTGAATAAACTGGTACATCACGCATTCATTACTGTGGTCGATATCCAGGGTTATTTCAAAGGAATCATCACACGCAGTGAAATATTAAAAGGAACGAACCGGATCGCTCACGAATTTGAAAGAAAATACAGTGTGACAGAAAAAGCAACGGTCATTCAATAAAATTTAAAAGATAAAAAGCATTTCAGCCAATCGATAAAGGGCTGGAATGCTTTTTTATAATCAAATGCTGTAATATAAAAGGCTCATTCTTTGCTTAATAAAAGGGCAGGTTTAGGCAAACGAATACCTGCGTTCACTAGAGCAGATACATATTTTTCATAAAAAGTATTACGCATGGCGTATTGCGTTCCCGACTCTGTATACATAATGACTTGAACCGCAAGCTGACCAGGATCTATGGGAACAAAGGAAATTTCAGTTGGAGCAATCGTGATTTCATCATAATCTGGTATGGCTGTCTGATTTACATTATCCAGCGCTTCTCTTACTAAATTTAAATCAGCAGCTGGATACAAGGGGATTTGAATGAGCACTCGCATATCAGCCCGTGAAAGATTGCTTACTATAGTAATTTCACGGTTAGGGATAAAATGAAGTGTCCCATCGAAATCTTTTACTTGCGTTGTTTTCAGATTAACATCCTCGACCGTACCGGTAAGACCTTTTATTTGAACGACATCTCCAACGTCTACCTGTTTTTCAAGTAAAATCATGAACCCGTTCACGATATCCGATACAAACCCCTGTGCGCCTAATGAAAGGGCCAAACCAAGAACTCCGGCACTGGCAAGTAAAGTCCCTACAGGAACACCGATCAGTTCTAGAATTGTATAAACGAGAAAAAAATAGAGAACAGCATTGAATATATTCTTGCTCAATTTGTGCAGTGTATTTAAACGATTGGGAACAGTGTGTTTTTCTTCAATATATCTTGCAAATATTTTTTCAATAACATAACGACCGATACGTCGCAGCACAAAGAAAACAATCAGGGCCAATATGATTTCCAGGAACAATAAAAGGATAGACCAAGTGACTTCTTGCCAGTCAATAGCGCTCCATTTTTGCAAAAATAGATTTACTTCTTCATCAACATTTTCAATAGTATTACCAGGTTCACTCATAGTGAATCTCCTTTCGCAGATATTTGAAAATCTCAGTACTGTTCAGTTTAACATTATTTATAGAAGATACAATCTTTTTAATGACATTATAAAGCATCTCGGTTGCAATTTTAAAGCTTAAAATGGTAACCTTTACCTATAGAGAATAAAAGAAAGAGGGATAATTATGACAGGTGGAGAAATAGCAGCATTAATAGCAGCAATCGCTTTCGCAGTCCTTGTTTTAGGCTTGATATATGTCCTGTTCAAGGTTGCTAAAATGGTTTCCGAGTTAAATACGACAGTCGAAGAAGCAAACAAAAGTTTAAGTACGATTACGAAAGATGCTGATTTACTGTTGATCGAAGTGGAAGGATTACTTAATAAATCCAACGTGACACTGGATGATGTCAATGGTAAATTAAGCCTGACTGATCCATTATTCAAAGCTGTGGGTGATTTGGGTGAATCTGTATCGAGCCTGAATAATTCAACGCGAAATCTCAGCTCTCACTTAGCTAGCGCTTCTAAGCGTGGTGCTTCGATCGGTATTGCAAAAAAAGTAGGATCGACAATGAGCAGAAACAAAAGAAAATAAAGGATCACTCACCAGAGAAAAATAAAAAAGGAGAGATTTCTAGCTATGTTCATAAAAAAGATAGGAAAAGTGTATGAAATCAAAGGATTTGTACTTGGTACGTTCGTCGGAGCTTCAGTAGCTGGTTTAACTGCTCTGCTGTTAGCTCCAAAGTCTGGAAAAGAAGTACGCAATGATATCAAACAGCAGACACTGAAAACCAAAGAACAAGCAAAAGATTATGTTGAGAAAGCCAAAGATAAAGGTATGGAATTGAAAGATTCTGTCAGTAAAAAAAGCGATGAGTATGCTGAAAAAGCTTCAGAAAGCTATGAGGAATTAACTGAGCAGGCCGAAAAAAACATGGACAAAACAGAAGAAAATCTGAATAAAATCAAGCAGGAAGCAAAAGAAACAGCAGAAAAAGTGAAAAATCAGATGGATAATGAAGAAAAATCCGGTAAGAAGAATGATCCCACTGTTCCGGTAACAACTAGCCGGGCAGTAAGTAAAGAATCTACACTAGATTCAGAAAAATCAACTGAAAATAAGTCTAAAGACGTAAAAACAGATGCCACATACTTTAATCCTGAAAATAAATAAGAAATATACGACTATAAAAAGGAGCGGTGATAACGCATCCTTTTTTTACGCACGAATAGCTTCTGCATGCATCAATAGAAGTTATAGTGTTATAATAAATTAGATCACCGTAAGCAATTGAGCTTCAAGAAATACTTAATGCGAAACAACATAAGTAAAAGTATCAGAAAGAAAGAGGGGTCAAGATGCAAATCATCAGTACAATCGATGCGGTAAAAGTCATTGCTCTTACTGTCGTGTGTTACATCTCGATCGTAATTATTTTAAGAGCTTCAGGAAAAAGAACCTTATCCAAAATGAATGCTTTTGATTTCATTGTCACCATCGCTTTAGGGTCTGTTTTAGCTACAACCATCGTAAATTATAAAAATGCGTTCTGGAATGGGATGTTGACCTTTACAATGCTGGTTGTATGCCAGCATGTGGCTACCTGGTTATCAGTCAGGTCCGATACGGTAAGTCAATTGCTGAAATCCGAACCGGCACTTCTTTACTACAATAACGCTTTTCAGAATAAAACGATGAAAAAAGAAAGAGTAG
Organism: Alkalibacterium kapii; assembly: GCF_007988865.1. Taxonomy (GTDB): domain Bacteria; phylum Bacillota; class Bacilli; order Lactobacillales; family Carnobacteriaceae_A; genus Alkalibacterium; species Alkalibacterium kapii. The sequence continues at coordinate 7,314 of NZ_BJUY01000036.1, forward strand.
ACAAAAATGAATTGAAACAAGCGATAAGAAAAGCTGGTTATGTCTCTTTTGAAGGTGTTTCTGCTATTATTTTAGAAGCAGACGGCAACTTGACAGTCATGTCCAAACGCGAAGAAAGAAACCTGAGGAAAAAAGATTTTGTCTTTATAGATGAGTAAAAGTAATTAGAACAGATCTCTATTACTACAAGGCGTAAAAAACAGACAAACAAAAAGGTTGGGACCTTTTTCCCAACCTTTTTTCATGAACTATTTTACAGGCAATTCAATTAAATCTTTGGTTGTATGCGTGAGCGGGTGTGCTCCAGATTCTGTGACATAAATGCAATCCTCGATACGAACGCCAAAGTAGTTTTCAATGTAGATGCCCGGTTCGATCGAAAAGCACATATTTTCTTTGATGAGAACTTCAGATCCTGGAGCGATATCAGGATATTCATGAACGGATTTACCCAGACCATGTCCAAGTCTGTGAGTAAAGTACTCACCATAGCCTGCATTTTCAATATGAGCTCTGGCAGCTCGATCTATTTCCAAAGCGGACACTCCGGGGCTTACTAAGGCTTGTGCTTTTTCCTGCGCTTCTTTGACAACTGTATAGATCTTTTTAGTTTCTTCATCTGCTTTTCCATAAACGATTGTCCGTGTCATATCGCTTGTATAGCCATTGTAAACAACACCCAGATCGAAAAGGATCCATTCATTAGGTTTGAGCTGACGGTTACCCGGAGTACCGTGCGGACTTGCAGCGTGATCTCCGAATAAAACCATCGTAGGAAAGCTCATTTCCTTGACGCCATATTTTTTTATTTCAAATTCGATCAGCGCAACAACTTCTTCTTCTGTGATGCCTTCTTTTAAAGCGGACATACCGATGGACAACGCTTTATCCGCCAGCTCACCGGCTTCTTTCATTCGATCGATTTCAGCAGGCTGTTTAATGACTCTCAATTCCTGAATAAGTGAGGTCATATTAACAAAAGCAGCAGACGAGAAAATATCTTTCAAAGCATGGTAACGTGAAACAGTTAAAAAGTCCTCATCGATTCCGATTTTCTGTATCTCAGTCGAAGCGGCATGCAATGCTTCTTTTAAAAGTTTCCACGGTGATTCTTCATCTTTATAGGAAATAATATGATCGAATCCGCCAACCGCTTCAGCAGAAGATAGATCTAACTCAGGAACGATCAGCCAAACTTTATCGACAAGAATAAGCGCTGCGGTGACACGCTCGTGTGGGTCACTTTCAAAGCCTGTCAGATAATCTACAGTTAAAGGGTCGTCAAAAAAGAGCAAATCGATATGATTTGATGTCATATGATTTTGTACTGTGTCTATTAACGTCATAACAAAACCTTCTTTTCTCTAAAGTAATTCAAGTCTATCAGAAAAATGCTCGTGAGTATAGGCCAAGTAAGCCTTTTCTGAAAACAGAAAAGAAAATTTCATGAAAGTGTTCCTTTTGATTGAAATTGGTAGTAGACTCTGTTATCCTAAGGTAGAAGTATGCGCTCACAAAATTCTCTATTAAAGGAGTTAAATTATGGATAAACAAACAATTACAATATATGATGTTGCCCGAGAAGCTAGTGTATCGATGGCAACCGTATCACGAGTCGTCAACGGAAATCCTAATGTCAAACCAACAACAAGAAAAAAAGTACTTGAAGTTATAGAACGACTGGATTATCGTCCCAATGCAGTGGCAAGAGGATTAGCCAGCAAAAAAACAACAACAGTTGGGGTCATTATCCCAGATGTAACAAATCTTTACTTTTCATCTCTTGCTCGAGGCATCGACGATATCGCTACGATGTATAAATACAACATCATACTGGCCAATTCAGATAAAAATGAAGAAAAAGAAGTGCAAGTATTGAACACACTTTTGGCTAAGCAAGTAGACGGTGTTATTTTCATGGGAAATAAAATCACAGATGAATTACGTGCTGAATTCTCTCGTTCTCGAACGCCAGTCGTTTTAGCAGGAACAGTTGACCCTGATGAACAAGTAGGCAGCGTAAATATTGACTATGAAAAAGCTACTGAAGAAGCGACAACGAAACTGATAAATAATGGACACAAGAAGGTTGCTTTTATTTCCGAAAGTCATGAAGAACCAATCAATGGTATGTATCGTTTGGCTGGATACAAGAATGCACTTGAAAAAGCATCGCTTTCTTATGACGATGATCTAGTGGTCCAATCTGAATACACTTACAAAGTAGGAGAAGTCGTCTACGAACAGTTAGAAAAAGCTGGCGCGACAGCTGCAGTAATTGCAGATGATGAATTAGCTTTAGGAGTATTGAATGCGACACTGGATCGTGGTGTTAAAGTACCGGAAGACTTTGAAATCATCACTTCCAATAACACTAAACTGACTGCCATGAGCCGTCCGCAACTGACAACCATCAAGCAGCCACTTTATGATATTGGTGCGGTTGCTATGCGACTTTTAACGAAATTGATGAACAAAGAAGAAACAGATGAAAAAACAATCACATTACCTTACTCGATCGGTACAGAAGGGACCGTCAAGTAGGTAAAAAAATCTGGAGACTTTCCTCCAGCTTTTTCCTGTTTATAGGGATCACGTTGTCCGTACGGGAACACTACTTTTTAGCACATAAGCACCACAAGTAATGGCTCTAATGATTTAGAGATTACTTTCTTTGAAGTAAGTGAAAGAGAAGGGATGCGTGATAGTAGTATAGTGACAAGCCCCTGAGAAAAAGCAGGAAGAAGTAGTTGCAATAACGGTTTGGCAACATGTTTTTGAGAAAGAAGAGGAAAAAGTAGTTGCAATAACGGTTTGGCAACATGTTTTTGAGAAAGAAGGGAGAAAAGTAGTTGCAATAAC
>NZ_BJUY01000037.1 GCF_007988865.1 Alkalibacterium kapii
CATTAAATCGATTCGTCATTTGCTTCCAGATTCTTGTATGCTTCTTTTAATATTCGACAATGAACACCTTTGACCCCATTAGCAACTTGTGTGATGTGGAAGTCGCCTTTTGCGCTTAGTGTCGAGTAAACGAGTTCTTTAGATATGTTAAAGCGGTGAGATATGAAGTCGACCGCTTCGACTGCTGCTTCATGAGCCGCCAGATCCAGGGTATGACCATAGCCGTGGACTTCCCAGTGTTCGCCTGAATCCAGAATGATATTCTTGAACATTTTTTTGTTCTTATGCAAGTTGATCTGTATTCGGCCGTTAACACTTCCCTCTACACCGGTACCACTGAGTTCGCCGTCGCCTTGGGCAAAATGACTGTCCCCAACGAAAACCCCTGCACCATTTATCTGTGCCCTTGTATAAAGAGAGGTGCCTTTCACAAAGTTTTTATTATCAAAGTTCCCGCCAAAATTTTTAGGTTCTAGTGAATGAATTTTTCCATCTTTCGCTGGCAGGACACCGGCTGTACCGAAATGTAAATTTAAAGGCAATGTTATTTTATCTTTAACAGGCTTTCTTTCGACACTTCCTGGCTCTGTGACCAGTCCTGGTGCATTGATCGGTCGTGGATAATCGTAAGTAAAAAGTGGATAGGTAATATTTTTATCAGGATCCACTTCATAGATGAAAATCGTCTCTTCTCTGTTAAACTCATTGGATAAATTTCCCCAGTTGGCCAGTACCTGTGACCCGTAATTCATTCTCGGTTTCATATCAATGATTTTTATTTCAATCACGTCACCCGGCTCAGCATCTTTTACATAAATAGGACCGGTGATCAAATGGTCGCCCATATTTCTGTCTGTAAAATGCTCGTATATTTCTTTTATCTTCTCGTCGAATAATAAGTCTGGCGCATCCCCTGACTGGTGATTTAATGCCTCGATATCAACAATATCACCTGATTCGACTTCCAGAATCGGCTCCCAGCTGTTATCAAAATAGCCCCATTTAACTGTCTCGATATTTGCTTCCACTTTATGAACTTTTGACATGGTGTTCACTCCTTTAGTAATCCTTTAAAAATCATTTCAAATTACTCGTTTTATTGTTCACGTTGGTTGAGTAGTCAAACTGTTAATAGTGTAATTATGATACACTTACAAAGCGTTGTCAAAACTTACCGTCTAAGTATGCCTGAAAAAGTTCGATACGATCATTAAATAAAACAATGGAGCCATCCATTTTAAAGAAAGACTCCATTGTTTTTTTCGTGTTTTTTAAATATAATTCCCATTCTAAGTCCAACTGGGTCTTGATTATTTTTGAGTAGTCACGATCCTGCTGCTCGATCGTCATTGAAAAGAAATTTTTTTAAAAATATTCACTCCTTTAAAAGGCATGACTCATTTAACTTTTTAAATACATTCTTATTCTTTGAACAGTAATCCTTTACTGTTCGGATAGGTTGGGAACTGATTCATAGGGATACGCCAATCCTGTTCAGGAACAGTGAAGTCATATTTATTGACCAGGTGATCAGAAAAGACACGCAAACTGTGAAGGGTGATCCACTCACCGGCACAGCGGTGCATTTCTCTGAACTTCCCTCCGCCCTGCGCAATCATTTCGTATTCCTCTTCATAAGAAATTTCCTTGGCTCTTCCTTTGTATCTTTCAATGTCAAACGTTCCAGGATGATCGACCGTTCTGACATCATGATTGGTTCCATATAAATCTAAAATGACCCAACTGTCTTTAGGTATATGGTAGCCATCGATTTCAACGTCATCTATTGCAATCGCTGGAAGCATTGGGAAGAATGGATAATACCGGCGCATTTCCTGAATAAATGGATCCTGCAGCTCTTCGAAGTTGGCTTTAAGTTTAGAATACTGTCCTTCTTCAAACAATGCGTGACCCATAAGTGCGACCCAGACTGTCAAAGCAACAGTTGGACGAATAATATTCAATAATTCAACTGCAGCTACATCAAGCGGCAGCAATTCTCCTTCAAGATCTGTTGCCTGAGCAAAAGTGTATAGAGCAAGGTGCTCTTTTCCGGGAACAGGATTTTTTCGTGCTTCTTTGAGCAGTTCCTTTGCCCATTCTTCGGACTCTTTTCGGTCAGACACGCCTTCCAGGTGGTCTTTAGGCGAAGTGACGGCCCCACTGATCATAGATATCTGATTATCTGCCAGCTTTTTTATTTTTTCTTCGTCGTAGTTAGCCAGATTGATGCCTGACCACTCAGCAATACTTCTGAATAACACCTCATTTGCAATATCGAACAATTCAAACTTACCGTGAATCGAATCCATTTTTTCTGTCAGCTTCTCGTCAAGGATCTTTCTGTAATCTTCCATTCTTTCAGGCGTCATTAAATCCATAAAATAATTTTTCCGATGTTCGTGAGCCTTACCATCCAGCGTCTGTACGCCGTTTTCACCAAATAGCGTTTTGATGACAGGTTTGGGCATGGCTCCTTCGCGCTTGAATTTTGTCGGATCATAAAATGTCTTTGCTGCCTCTTCTCCGCAAACCGTTATAAATTCTTCTGTTAAGAATTTACCCTTCACGACTGATGAGTCAGCGTCTTTTCTGAGTTCTCCTAAAAGATCATATCCTTTATTGAACATCTCTTTGACGTCTGTTAATTTGATCTTTGTTTCTGGTACTTGTTTCATTCCTAATCCTCCTGTTCAAATTATTCATACAATGCAACCTTAACCCTTAAGTTAGTGTGTGTCAAAAAAATAGATTGAACAAATTAATATAAAAGTAGAATGGAATAAAACCATTTAATTTCAAGAGACAACTCGTTAGTGCTACAATAACAGCATAAGGTAAAAAATAAAGGTGGTGTCGAACTGATTATAAAATGTTGAAAACAAAAAGCCTGATTTCTGGCTTGTACACAAAAGTTTTTTATAAAGATTTGTAACCGCAACCATACTCTCATACACATGACTTTTCATACTTATCGAAACACAATTCAACAGGAGGTTTTATTGAGATGGCTTACAAAACAGTCAATCCGTACACAAATGAACTGATAAAGGAATACGACGAGACGACTGATCAAGAATTAGAGGAAACGATTCAACGTGCTCACGACTTGTATAAAACATTTAAAAAACAGGATATCAAAGAAAGAAGCAAAATACTGCACAAAGTGGCTGATAATATACGGGAACGCGCAGATGAATTGGCCCGTACATGTACGACTGAGATGGGTAAGCTGCTTGTTGAAGCACAAGGCGAAGTGGAATTATGCGCTGTGATTGTGGAATACTTTGCCGATCATGCAGAAGAGATGCTGAAGCCGGAAGAAGTTGAAACAACTGCGAATGGTAAAGCAGAAATACACCACCAGTCAACAGGTGTCATTATGATGATCGAACCGTGGAACTTCCCTTATTATCAAATGATCCGTGTTTTTGCTCCCAACTTTATGGTAGGGAATCCAATGATTTTAAAACACGCATCCAATACCCCTTCATCTGCTCAACTTATGGCAGATGTGATCGAAGAAGCCGGTGCACCAAAAGGGTCTATCACTAATTTATTCATGAATTATGATCAAGTAGCTGAAACGATTGCTGATAAACGTATTCAAGGTGTGGCTTTAACAGGGTCGGAACGCGGCGGATCTACCGTTGCAAAAGCTGCCGGTGAGAATCTGAAGCAAAGCACCTTGGAACTCGGTGGAATGGATCCTTTTATCGTAATGGAAGACGCCGATATGGATGATGTGGAAGAGATCGCCTGGCGTTCGCGTATTTACAATGCCGGACAAGAGTGTACATCTTCCAAGCGTTTCATCGTCATGGATAAGGTCTATGATGATTTCGTTGAACGACTGAAGAATAATTTCAGTAAATTAAAACCCGGCGATCCTCTAAAAGAGGAAACGACTTTAGCTCCAATGAACAGTAAAAAAGCAAAAGAAGAATTACAAGAACAGCTGGATGAAGCTGTGGATGCGGGCGCAACAGTTGTTTACGGAAACGAACCGATAGACCTGCCTGGCCAATTCTTTAAACCGACGATTCTTACTGACGTTGACAGGGATAACCCTGCACACACAACGGAGATGTTTGGCCCAGTTGCTGTAGTCTATAAAGTATCGTCACAAGAGGAAGCCATCGAAGTGGCCAATGACAATCCGTATGGTTTAGGAGCAATCGTTTTCACCGGAGACAGTGACCGTGGTGCTGAAATAGCCGAGAAAATCGAAACAGGTATGGTCTATATCAATAATTTCCGTTATTCTCTACCTGAACTGCCTTTTGGCGGAGTCAAACGCTCAGGTTACGGCCGGGAAATGAGCCGTATCGGTTTAATGGCGTTTGTCAATGATAAATTGATTCTAAAAGCAGATAAGCCTGATATGGATAACCTTTCAAGTGGTTTAGTTGCTTCAAAAAATCTTGATAAGAAATAAACCAGCTTAATATAGTATAGATGAGCTTTCCACTTTGAAAAGCTGGAAAGCTCTTTGTTTTTTACTATTTATATCAATCGGGGAGGTTATCATGATCAATAACATTGAAAAAGAGATCATCGAAGAATATAAAAAACTGGATACGTGCACGATATCTGATGCTTTCGATCAACTTAATATCGGTCAAGGGGGATTTATTTCTCCCAAGCCAATGGTTAAAAATACAAAAATCTGCGGACAAGTTTATACAGTAAGGTATTTACCCATGCAGGAATACAATAAGAATTTTGGAACATTTTTGGATGATATACCTAAAGGCAGAGTGGCCGTGATCGATAATAACGGTCGACTCGATGGCAGTGTCTGGGGAGATACGATGGCACTCTTTGCCCAAAAACAAGGTGTTGCCGGAGCCGTATTGAACGGTGTCTACCGTGATGTCGAACCTATAAATGAACTTGGTTTCCCAGTATTCGCCAAAGGAACTTCTACTAAAAGCGGGAAAAATCTGGTGGCTGTGGATGCTGTAAATGTCCCCATTCAAATCGATGATGTACGGATCGACCCGGATGACCTTATCTTCGGTGATGAATCGGGTGTGATGGTGATTCCTTATCAGCACGTTGAAACGGTCTTGAAAGAAGCGAAAAGGTTGAAAGATAAAGATCAGCATTTTATCGATAACTTGGAATCCGGGATGCCTTATAAAGATGCAAAACAAAATTAAATGTGTTAGGAGTCAAGACTATGTCCAACTATGTAATGAGAAATTTGGAAAAAGTAGCTGTTTCAAACACTCCCCCTTATGATCCTCTGCAGGCTTTTGTACGAGATAATCATATCGCTATGAAAGGTTTAAAAGGAAAGCCACTTTCGAATTACGTCTTTGCCGCAAAAGATGTCTTCAAAGTCAAAGGCAGCACCTGGGGAAATGGCCATCCTGACTGGCTGCGCTTTAGTGAACCGGATGATTTCACAGCCAGTGCGATCATGAAGTTATTGGACGCAGGTGCCGACCTTGTAGGAAAAACGGTTTGTGATGAACTGTGTTACTCGATCAGCGGTGAAAATTGGCATTACGGCAGTCCATTGAATCCAAATGATACACGCCGTTTAACAGGCGGTTCTTCAAGTGGGTCGTGTGCGGCAACAGCCGGAGGGTTAGTTGATTTTGCCATCGGAAGTGACTGCCTGGGTTCTGTTCGAGTACCGGCTTCTTACAACGGTATCATTGGATTGAGACCTACTTATGAACGTATTGAAAATGACGGCGAAGCGCCTTATTGTGAAAGCATGGATGTTTTGGGGTTTGTTGCATCAGAAAAACAGGTGTTTCAAGATGTCGCCGATATTTTACTTGAAGAAGATCCTTCAAAAACTGAATTCAATAAACTGTATATCATTGATGATGCTTTTGCGGCTGTTGATAAAGAAGTCGAAGACGCTTTTGATGATGTTATCAATAAAATTGGTGACAGATTAGGTCATGTCGAACATATTACTCTGGCTGAAGAAGGCTTAGACTACTGGGTCAGGGACGTCTTCCAAATCGTTCAAGGCTATGAGATCTGGGAAAGTTACGGTGGCTTCATCAACAAGTACCGCCCGAGATTATCTCCCGGCCCCAAAGAACGACTAGAAAAAGCCTCAATGATTTCCAGAGACATATACCTTGAAGCAAAGAAAAAGAAAGAAGAGTTCAAAAAACGTATGGAAGATTTGATGTCAGATGGAGCTGTAATGATCACGCCCACAGCATCATCTGTTGCGCCTTTAAAATCTGCTTCTTTGGAAGAAATCAATCGTTTAAGAACTCAGTCATCTAAATTGCTGTGCATTTCTCCTCTGGCAGGCATTCCACAGCTGACTTTGCCTTTACTCGAGCAGGAAGAGGTTCCTTTAGGTGTCACCTTGATGAGTGCTAAAAACACTGACCGTGCTCTGATCGACTTTGGGTTACAATTTATGTCGTAAACAGGGATGAGTTAACCGTATAATATACCAAAAGAGAGAGATTGGAATCGACTCCACTTTCTCTCTTTTATTATTTATGTGTCATATTAAAATTAATGGTTAATCCAGATCTTCAATAAGTTTTTTCATTTCAGCAATCTCTTTTTCTTGTGCTTTTATGATTTCATCTGCCAGTTTCCTAACCCTTGGATCTTCGATTTCTGCTCTTTCACTGGTCAAGATCGCGATGGAGTGGTGGGGGATCATCCCTTCCATATAATCTACCTGATCGATTGTTGTCTGGTTTCTCATCATGAAAAAGGTCACGCCAAACGTCAAGACACTTACCACTAGGATTGCTGCGTTGATTTTTTTGTCTTTCAGCATATGCAGCATAAACATCAGCATAACAATAGCCATGACACAGGTAGATAGAATTGTCATATAGACACGCATTTCACTGAAAAATATGTGGTCCCATGCGTACGTGTTGAGGTACATGACCCCATACATAAAAATTGCAGACGTGATAATCATTCCAAGAAATTTCAAATAATTTTTCTTCATTTTCCTACTCCTTTCAAGAGTATATAAAATTGTTATCTTGTGATTATAGTAGCAAAAATTTTCTCTGATCTTCAAACAATAGACACTGGATGTCCTGTTACTTTTCATTAATTATTCCTATGATTTTTACGATATCACACCATACATTTTTATAAGTGATCGTTTCTATCCTGAAGTCCGCTTCTTCTAAATTTTTCAACATCTGTCTACTGATGGTCTATTTTGTACTTCCATCGATTCAAAACCTCTTTCTACATTCATGAAAGAGTACCAAGATATACTTGTCAATTACAATGGCTGCATATCACTTTTTTGGTTTTATTCATTTGATCGTCCTTATCCTTTTCGCCCTATTTTTATTACTCTTACTCACGCAAACAGCCATTCTAGGTGGAATTAAAGATAACTTTGATTTTGTTTAAAGCGCCAGATCTAATGATCCTTTGAGAGTTTTTTCGACTTCTTTGGCCATATCTGTTAAGCTAGGTTCGTCATATAATCCTATCAGAGCTTCTGGCCGGGTCATGCCGATATAGGTCTGATCACTTTCTTCTCTAACAACCATTTTGCATGGCAGGACATAGCCTACATGGCTGTTTTTCTGCAGTACTTCTTTTGCTTTTTTAGGGTTACATACTTCCAGTACAACGTAATTATTTTCAAAGTCCAATCCTTTTTCATTCAATTTATCTTTGAAGTTCAGCTGCCACAATACGCCGAACTCATTTTCCTTTAATTGCTCAGTTAAAGCTTCAATGGCTTCATTAAGTTTCTTGTCTGTCTTTTTTTCATATACGATGTTCATTATTTACTCCTCCTCATTTTTAGGTTGTTATTTTTAATTACTCACTTAATTTTTTCAATTTGTCTCTATACTCTTCCTCAGATATTTCTCCTCTGGCGTATCTTTCTTTTAAAATATCTATGGCGTGATTCGACTGTGATGATCGATTGTTACTTGAGTGGTTCATTAATAATCTAGCGACAATCACTACAGCACCGATAATGACTAGAAATTTCAATCCATCATAGACCATAAACCACCAGCTGTTTTCATAGCCAAAGTTCATCATATGATTAAATCCATTTCCCCAATTTCCGTGCATCTAATCCCTCCTTATCTATTCAATGACTCTTTTTTGTTTTTGTATTCTTCTTCGTCTATTTCACCTTTGGCATAGCGTTCATTTAAAATATCCAGTGCACTGTTCTGTTTTCTTGAAGTACCTACTCCACCCTGGTTATCTTCCATATATTTATAAATGAAATAGCCAACTACAACGATCAATATGATTCCCATATAGTCTCCTCCTCTTCCTTTTTTGCTTACCTTAACTTTACTGATAAGTTATGGAGATTTTATGGATTAATAAAAAGAATCTGAAAAATGTGAATTATCGATTACAATTGTAAACATTAACTATTCATATCTTAAGCCTAAAATGACTATCTGTCAAGAAGTGAAGTAGTTTTCTTGATATACATTCACTATAAAACCATTGTGCGATACATTATAAAAAATAGAACTTAATATTTTACTGTTCAATTTGAATGTTCGGCTGGTTCTAATCTAATCGTGTGATGAATCAACCGAACCTTAGCATCTTCGGTCGATTCACGCTCTATTACTCTCAGTTGCTGCTGAACTCTCTTCTTCTTCGGCGGGTTCCAATTTAATTGTGTGATGTATGAGCCGAACATTGGCATCTTCGGTCGATTCACGCTCTATTAAACTTTGTTGGTGCCGAACCTCCACCTTCTTCGGCTGCTAGTATCTTGATCACACTTTGAATGAGCCGAACTTTAACATCTTCGTTCGATTCTCGCTTTATCATACTTACTTGGAGCCGAACCTCTACCTTCTTCGGATGGAATTTTATATAAAACAAAAAAGACACCTTCCAAAAAGGAAAGTGTCTTGAAACGTTGATATAGTAACGTTTTAACGTTTTGAGAATTGTGGAGATTTACGCGCTTTTTTAAGACCTGGTTTCATACGTTCCTTCATACGAGGGTCACGTGTCAGTAAACCGGCAGCTTTAAGTGCGCTGCGGAAATCTGGATCGACTTGCAGTAATGCACGAGCGATTCCGTGACGAGCAGCACCTGCTTGTCCGGCAAATCCTCCGCCATGAACGTTAACTCTAATGTCATAGCTGTCTACTGTATCTGTAACAGCAAGAGGTTGTCTTACGATTAAATGTAAGTTTTCAGAGTTTAAATATTCAGTGATATCTTTACCGTTGAATGTGATTTTACCAGAACCTGGAGTCATGATAACACGAGCAGTTGAGTTTTTACGACGACCAGTTCCGAAATATTGTACTTGAGCCAATGAATGTCCCTCCTTAAATTAAGTTTGTGATGTCTAGTTTTTCTGGTTGTTGAGCTTGATTATTGTGCTCAGCTCCAGCAAATACGTGTAATTTTTTAAGTTGTTTGCGTCCTAAAGCGTTATGAGGAAGCATTCCTTTAACTGATGTTTCGATCAATCGTTCAGGTTTTTGAGCACGCATTGTTCCAGCAGATACTTGTTTCAATCCACCTGGATGTCCTGAGTGACGAGAATAAATCTTGTCGCTTGCTTTTTTACCTGTTAATTTAACTTCTGATGCGTTTACTACGATCACATGGTCACCCGTGTCAACGTGTGGTGTATACGTAGGTTTGTTTTTACCGCGTAAAATAGATGCAACGACTGTTGATAGACGTCCTAAAGGAACATCTGCAGCGTCGACGACATACCATTTACGTTCAATATTGCTTTCGTTAGCCATAAATGTTGTACGCACGATCTTTACCTCCAAAGTATATTTTCAAATTTCAATTTCATCAATAGTTGCTTTCCCTATCTTTTTTAGTACCGTTAAAAAAAAGTATAGTAGAAAGTCTTCGTTGTTTGTTCCAATAACAAGTTTCCGAGGCTCGCAGTGGCGGCAAACAATACCGTCTAATATCTTACCGTGAATAGCGGTAAATGTCAACGGTTATTTTTTT
>NZ_BJUY01000038.1 GCF_007988865.1 Alkalibacterium kapii
TAGGTACTGCTGAGAGCAACGAAGGTCTAACAGAGAAAGAAACCGTAACTAATCCTAGTTAAATTAAGAAAAGTTATTTTAAAATGAAAAAAACCTAGCCATTCGGCTTGGTTTTTCATTATGAAAGCAATAGCATCGCTCTAAGTACAACAAAATTATTATTTTTTATTTAATTAAGAAAAACTGGTAATAAGAGAAAAGAGATGGTAAACTGTTTCTTCAAGAGGAGTGACAAGAATGAAACGATTGATGTGTCCAGCGTTTAGTATCGGATTTTATATTCTATACTTTATGATTCTTCAAGGAATCACTTATTTTATACCAGCATCAGTAGTGACAACAGCCTTTGTATTGCTATCAGTCTTTCTATTAATACCGATTGCTGCATCGAAAAAGCAGCTCACGTGTTATTAAGGTAATCAATGGAGTCAGCTGTTCTTTTTGAAATTACTCTGGAAAAAAAGTTTCACCTATGCTATTATAGTAATTGCCGAGAGGCCACATGGCAATGGCGGACATATGAACCGTGTCAGGTCCGGAAGGAAGCAGCACTAAGTATCGCTCCGCCATGTGTCATGTGAATACATAGCCATGGATACTTTAAACCTATTCATAGAAAAAGATGTTCCTGATATCAGTCAGGAACATCTTTTTTCCATACTTACACTAAGAGATAAGTAACATTAAGCCGTTTTATACGTATCTTCCAGTCGTCCCATCCATAACCCAAGAGCCAAACCTAAAAAGAAAAACAGGATGACCATGCCATAGTCAAGCGCCGCGAGCGAACCGTACATGTCAAGCGATGGCGCTATGATCGCTGTAGAAGCAACTACAACTCCGAAAACAAAATGAAAAACCGTCGCATAAGCAATTTTCAATAAATAGCGGATAGCTTTCGCAAAAAGGAAAACACAGACCAGTGCTCCGATAGCTACCGGTATCAGAATAGAAAAATCCAATACGCGAATGGCTCTTGTTAAAGGCTGGTACAAATTCAAGTAGATAAGAAAATTGGATGGACTTAATCCGGGGACAATGAAACCTGAAGCAAAAATCGCTCCTGAGAGTAACCACGTCACATTGGTCTGTTCGACCTGTAAATCAAGGTTCCTATTTGCCCAGAACAAGAGAATAAACATAATAATACTCGTGAAAATAGCTAAAAAGATATGAGACGACTTTCTACCGTTCTTTCCTGCTTCACGATACAAAGTCGGCAAGGTCCCAAGAATCGCTCCAATAAAAGCCCAAAGAACGTGCACGGGGTAATATTGAAGACCATAGTCCAGGGGATAAGACAAGACGAATACACCGAGCAATGCCCCAATGCCCACAGGAAGAAAATATCTGATCCCTTTCACAAATTGATTAGTGATATCTGAAATAAATAATATAAGCGGTTCGTATAAACCAAAGACGGCGGCTAAAGCTCCACCGCTGACCCCCGGAAGAATCGCTCCGGAGCCAATAAGGGTTCCTTTAAGTACACGCAAAAGCCAATCGACAAACTGAAATCGGCTGGTTTCTTTATGATTTTTCATTAAAAAGTGTCTCCTTTTTTTATCAGTATTATATTTTTTGAAATCAAACACACAAGCAAAACAAGCTAAAACCAGTTTACCAGAATCCTGTTTAGAAACAAAAAAACAAGTATTTAACCAATTTTTTCAGGAACTGAGCCGATATTTTTTATCTGAAGATAAACTGCAATAATCATTCCACACATATGTAATCTGTAGAATAATTTCTTTAAAAAACTTTTGAAATAGACAAAAATTGACCTATAATGGTAGAGAGACTGACTTACTGAGAAAAGAGGGGAAACATGAGCTATCAAGCATTATACCGCGTCTGGCGACCCCAGCAATTTAAAGATGTCGCAGGTCAGGAAGCTGTAACCAGAACTTTAAAAAATGCCTTAAGTCATGGGAATACGAGCCATGCCTATTTGTTTTCTGGACCAAGAGGAACCGGGAAGACGAGTGCGGCTAAAATATTTGCCAAAGCAATGAACTGCAAAAACCCGAAAGACGGTGAACCTTGCAATGAATGTGACCTGTGTCGATCGATTACTCAAGGCAAGCTTGGCGACGTTATTGAAATTGATGCAGCAAGTAATAATGGTGTAGAAGAGATCCGTGATATTAGAGAGAAAGCGAACTATGCTCCGACAGAAGCAGAATATAAAGTGTACATTATAGATGAGGTACACATGCTCTCAATGGGTGCATTCAATGCTTTATTAAAAACGCTTGAAGAACCGCCGATGAATGTCGTGTTCATTTTAGCGACGACAGAACCCCATAAAATACCTTTGACCATCATATCGCGTACGCAGCGATTTGATTTTAGACGCATCTCAGCTCAAGATATCATCAGAAGAATGACCTATATACTCAATGAAAAAAATGTGGAATTTGACCCGGACGCCCTTATGAGCATTGCTAAAGCGGCAGAAGGAGGCATGCGTGATGCCTTGAGTATATTGGATCAGGTTATTTCATTTTCTGATGGGAGCGTCACACTTGACGATACCCTAAGGATCACAGGCAGTATCACCCAGGATTTAATGATCGATTATATATCGGCAGCTTTGAACCATGATACTGAAAAAGGCCTCGGACTGCTTCATCAGATGATGCAGGAAGGAAAAGACGCCAACCGGTTAGTTGAAGACGTTATACTCTTCTCCCGTGATATTCTTATCTATCAGAAAACAAAAGATGAAAACCTGCTTAAGATGAGTAAAGTGGATGAAAGATTCAGTGAATTGACAGTAAATGCGCAGCCGGAGAAAATTTATGATATTATAAAAATAATGAATCAAACCCAGCAGGAGATGCGCACATCAACGCATGCTGAGGTATATTTAGAAGTTGCAACAGTACGTCTTGCTCAAATAAAATCAGAACCGGTTGTTACGACACAGTCAGAAGTCAAAAAAGATACTGATGAGAGTCAGGAAATCCAGTCACTGAAAAATAAATTGAAGCAAATGCAAAAAGCAATCGAACAGATGCAAAAGAACGGTTCAGACAGCGAGACAGTCAGAGCGCCAAAACGTAAAACATCAAGAAAAGCTGCTGGGCAAACAGTATTTAAAGTAAATACACATCAAGTTTTTGGTATACTGAAACAGGCAACCAGAAATGATCTGGCAAAACTGAAAGATGTCTGGCCTGATTTGATCAATGCCTTGTCGACCAGTCAGAAAGCAATTATGAATACATCCAAACCAGTAGCTGCCAGCCCCCATGGTTTGGTCGTGACGTTTGATTATGATATTCTGTGTGAAAGAGCTGCGAATGATACTTTCCTGATCGATGCGGTTGGAGACTATTTGGAAAAAGTTATCGGACACCGGGCGGAATTGGCAACTGTTCCTTCAGATAAATGGATGGATGTACGGCAGGCATACATTGATCAAATGAAAAATGAAAATGGAAATCAGGAAGAGTCCACGAAGCAAGAAGAAACAAAAGAAACAGATGAAGTGGATGCTGTAGTCAGTGAAGCAGTCAATCTGTTTGGAAAAGAAAATGTAACGATAGCCGACTAATTTAAAGAAAAGGATGATGAACATGCGTGGAATGGGAAATATGCAGGGTATGATGAAAAAGATGCAGAAGATGCAGAAAGAAATGGAACAGAATCAGGCAGAACTAAACGAAAAAGAATTTACTGGAACAGCTAATGATGATCTGGTCACAGTAACATTCACCGGAGATAAAAAATGTAAGAACGTTTCAATCAAAGAAGAAATCATCGATCCGGAAGATGCAGAAATCATTGAAGATTTAGTTTTACTGGCTGTTAATGATGCTCTCGGAAAAATCGATGCAGAAACAGAAAAAGTCATGGGTAAATATTCTAAAGGATTGGGTATACCCGGACTGTAAAATCAGATAAAGAGTGAAAGCCTCAATTCAGTTTGGGGCTTTCTGTTGGAAAGGAAACAATTATGCACTATCCAGAACCAATTGCGCAACTCATGGAAAGTTATATGAAATTGCCGGGCATAGGCGAAAAAACGGCTGCAAGGCTAGCTTTTTACACAGTCAATATGCAGGAAGAAGACGTGACGCGTTTCGCCAAATCACTGATCAGTGTGAAAAGGGATCTGCAATATTGCTCGATCTGCGGCAATATGACTCAGAATGATCCATGCGATATTTGTGAAGATAAAAACCGGGATCAGTCTGTCATTTTGGTCGTAGAGCACACTAAAGATGTTATCTCGATGGAAAAAATGCAGGATTATAAAGGCTTGTACCATGTGCTGCACGGGGTACTTTCTCCGATCGAAGGAACAGGGCCTGAAGATATCAATATCCCTGTCCTGATCAAGAGACTTCAAAAAGACGAAGTCAAAGAAGTCATTATTGCCACCAACGCCACTGCTGAAGGGGAAGCGACAGCGATGTATCTCTCACGTCTGATCAAACCATCCGGCATAAAAGTTACGCGTCTGGCCCATGGTTTGTCTGTTGGCAGTGACATTGAGTATGCAGATGAAGTGACCCTCTTAAAAGCAGTAGAGGGCCGGAGAGAAATGTAGGTGTATGATGGCACTTTTTAAAAGAAAAAATAAATTGAAACAGACATATGATGAAAAACTGATCAGTCTGATACAAAAACAGCGAGAGCAGTTTGAAGATTATAAAAAAGACGAATCACTCATCGTAAACGACCAGCCTGAATGGAAAGCTCACTATAAACTTAAAAAAGCTCTTTACTTTTATCTGATCAAAGAAGCACGGCTGAGAAAATGGGAAAGAGATTAATCTGAAAAAAGTCGACTACATTAAAGTCGGCTTTTTTTGTATCAAAAAAAGACTGATGAAATTCTTTTATACGGAAAAAGCACAAAGTATATGAGTTTGTCCTAGGTAGTATAATTAATTTCTCTGAAAGCGTTGACAAGAAGAATGTTGTAGATTAGACTATTAGATACGAGCGATCATATAAGGCAATGATGTTATTATATTTTCGAATTGACGAATGTAATCGCTTTTAAACTCTGTTATGCCGCTATTATTTGTAAGGGCATACAAAGAGGGTATTACTAAGTTTTTTTAAGCTACTCTAAACATTTACTATGTCAATTTACTTTCAAGGGGGGATATCTCTGAAACAAACCGTACATAATGAATACTAGAGTAAATCATTAAAAGGAGAGAATCGAATGCAAAAGAACTGGCGAAAAAAATATAGCTTTTCCCTGGCAACGATGCTTTTGTTAAGCTCATTCGCTCAAACAGCAGCCCCGATATCGGCATATGCTGAAGGAGAGACAGAGCCTAAGACTGAAGCACCCGCAAATAATGCAGAAGCTGAAACACCAGATGCGGCTAATATTGACGCTGAAAAGGATGAGACTAAAGTTGCAGCTCCTGCCGCGGAAACAACTATTTCAGTAGCAGATGCTATTGCACGAAATAATGATAAAACTGAGGCGACAGTTTCTGGATATATCGTAGGACACGTAACTAACGGCCCAACGCTCAACACTAGTGGTTTTGGAAACGACTATAATCTTGCTATAGCTGACAAAAAGGATGAAACTAATGTCGATAATATAGTAGTTGTCCAAATAGCAAAAAGCTATAGAAAAGATTTTGGACTACAGACTAATCCAGATATTATTGGGAGCGAAGTAGTTGTTACTGGCTCTTTAGAAAAATACAATAGTACAAATGGGATAAAAGACATATCTGAGCTTCGTTTTACTGACGGAAATACAGGAGAAGAAACACCTGAAGAACCAGAAGTACTGGAAACTTTATCAATTGCTGATGCACGTGCACAGCAAACTGGAAGAGCTAAAATAAAAGGTGTCGTAACTGCTAGACTAAAAAATACGATCCAAATACAAGATGGTACCGCCGCAATTGCTGTAAGACCCACATCGCTTGATGTTAATGTTGGCGATGAGATTACTGTAAAAGGCGATTTAAAAGATTATAGAGGTTTATTACAACTAGATAATGCTCAACTAGAAGACAAAGAAACTTCTGAAGCACCTAAACCGGTTGTTTTAACTGGTTCTGATCTTTCTGAATACCAGTCTAAACTGGTAACTGTCAATGATGTAAAAATTACCAGCACAGTGGACAATTATGGTAACTATCAAGCAACAGATAGTTCTGGAACTAAATTTGTAGTTAGAGACGAAAGAGGAGCACTGACATTATCAGAAGGGACCACATATGAAACGATAACGGGTATTGTTTCTCAATTCGATGAAGATGTTCAATTGGTACCTCGCGATCAGCTAGATGTCGTTGAAGACTCAAGTATCGTCCGACCAGTTTATGCAAGTCCAGAAAGTGGGAATATTCCTGCAGGTACTGAAGTAGTTTTGAGCTCTGCTACCGAAGGAGCAAAAATATATTACACAACAGATGGAACAAATCCTACTGAATCAAGTACTGAATATACAAGCCCTATTACTATTGATAAAGACATGACGATTCAAGCTATTGCTATGGTTGAAGATCGTGTGAGTGAAATGGCAGAATTTAGTTATACAGCAGTAGATATAGAAGAAGGAAACAAAATCCATGATATCCAAGGCGCTGGACATTATTCTCCTATGGAAGGTGAAAAAGTTTACAGCGTGAAAGGTGTTGTAACTTATACGTACGAAATACGAGGATCTAAGTACTTCCACATGCAGACTCCTGAAGGTGCACAAGATGATAATCCAAATACCTCAGAAGGTATTGTTGTTTATCTAGGTAGTGCAGATAATTATAAAGTTGGAGACCTTGTACAAGTAACTGGTACAGTTTCCGAATATCAAATCGATGGATATGGAAGTAAAGAGGAAGACGATCTTCCAATTACACAAATCAATGCCCGCGATGACAAAGGCGGAATTGTTAATGTTGTAGAATCAAATGTTGAATTACCAAAAGCTATTAAACTTTCATCAACTGATTTCCCGGATAAAATTAAAGAAGATACTCTAGATAATTTTGATCCGAATGCTTATTCACTTGACTATTGGGAAACTTTAGAAGGTATGCGCGTTGAAGTGCAAGAGTCAAAGGCTGTAGCACCTCAAGATCATGGTGATTTATTTGTTGTAACAGAAGATTATAATCCTTCAAATGTTACAGCTAATGGCGGAATCAAGTTGACAAGTGATGAACCAGATTCTGGGCTTATTCCATTTAAAGTTCAGCCAAATGGACCTGCTAGAGACTTGAAAGTTAAAACCGGGGATAAGTTTACAAAAGCTCTTACCGGTGTTGTAAACTATGGTTTTGGTAACTATAAAGTTTATGCAGATTTAGGCGATGTAGAAGACGCTTTAGTTCAGACTGAAATGCCTAATACTGAAACAACAATTAAAAAAGATGAAGATAAGTTATCTGTTGCCACATATAACGTTGAGAACTTCTCGGCAAACGTGGGTGAAACATCAGAAACAAAAGCAACGAAAATTGCAGAAACATTTGTAAAAGATATGAATGAACCAGATATAATTGGAATAGTTGAGATCATGGCAAATGATGGATCAGATTCCAAAACAGCAGAAGCCAGCGAAAGTTATCAGCGATTAATTGATAAAATTGTTGAAGCTGGTGGTCCAACTTATGACTTTGCAAATATTGATCCTGAATACAACAAAGATGGAGGTAAACCAAGCGGAAATATCCGTGTAGGCTTCCTTTACAATCCAAAACGTGTTTCAATGATCGATAAAGACAAAGGCGGGTCAACTGATGCTGTCGGTTATGAAAATGGTGAACTTACTCTTAACCCTGGTCGTGTCTCTCCAACAGACTTCCCAGGTACAAGAAAACCTTTAGCAGCTGAATTTGAATTCAAAGGTGATAGTGTCGTTGTTATCGCTAACCACTTGAACTCAAAAAGTGGCGACCAAGGATTCTTCGGACAAAATCAGCCACCTCAGATGAATAGTAGAAACGAACGTATTCAACTGGCACAGTCTGTCAATACTTTTGTTGATGAAATATTAGCAGACAGTCCAGATGAAAATATCGTTGTTCTTGGTGATATGAATGATTTCGAATTCTCTGAGCCACTAGATGTGTTGAAAGGTGATGTTTTAACAAATCTGGTTGATCAGGTTCCAATTGAAAGACGATACAGCTATGTATATCAAGGCAACTCACAAGTGCTGGATCACATTCTAGTATCGAACAATATGGCTGACACAGCTGATATAGACATGATCAATGTCAACTCGGACTATACAGAAATGCATGGACGAGCTAGTGACCATGATCCTGTCTTAGCACAATTAGCACTGGGTGATACATCAGCACAAGTTGAGACATTCGCCATGTCTGTCATGCACATGAATGATACACATGCACGTGTTGAAAACTATCCAAACATGATCACAGCAATCGATGAATTCCGCGAAACCAATCCAGATGCTTTGCTTGTTAACGCAGGTGACGTATTCTCAGGAACGTTATACTTCAACGAATTCAAAGGTCAAGCTGATTTAGCATTACTTAACTTAATGGGCATCGATGTTATGACTTTCGGTAACCATGAGTTTGATTTAGGTGATACAGAAAATGGGCATAAATCATTAGCCAATTTCGTGAAAAAAGCTAACTTCCCATTCCTAGGTACCAATGTTGACTTCTCAGGCGATAAGTATATGGATCCTTTCGAACTGGATACGTATCTGGAAGAAGATCCTGAAGATGGTAAGATCTACGAAACGATCGTAAAAGAAGTCAATGGTGAAAAAATCGGTATTTTTGGATTAACTACCGAAGACACTAAAAACATTTCCAGCCCAGGAGAAGTTGATTTTTCTGATTTCATTAAAGCAGCAGAAGCAGCTGTTAGCACTTTTGAAAAAGCAGGAATCAACAAAATAATGGCAGTGAACCACTTAGGGTTTGACTCAGCTGCAGAAGTTGGAAATGATCTTCGTCTTGCTGAAGAAGTTCCTGGGATTGACATTATTGTTGGGGGGCACTCTCACACAGAATTAACTGAACCACAAGTTGTTGAAAAAGATGGAGAAGATCCAACGATAATCGTTCAAGGTGGACAGTATGCTGATAATTTAGGCACATTGAATGTCGGCTTTAATGAGTATGGTAAAGTCCTAAGATTCGACGGTGAACTATTAGCAACAGAGAATTATGACGCAAATGAAGAAGCCGTTGCAGTCATGAAAGAATATAAAGATCGCGTCGATGAAATTGCTGATGAGCAAATTGGAGCCGTAGCTGTCACAAAACTAGAGAACCCAAGACATGGTGATGGCAATGAAATGAGTGTTCGTGCAGATGAAACACGCTTAGGTAACTTAGTTACTGATGCAATGCTCGCTAAAGCTCAAGAGAAATTCCCAGAAGCTGTTATTGCGTTCCAAAACGGTGGCGGTATCCGTACCTCAATCGACCAGGGACCAATCACAACAGGTGAAGTGATCTCAGTATTGCCATTTGGTAATAACCCAGTGATTGCCGAACTTTCAGGGCAAGAGATCAAAGAGTTACTTGAGCACGCTGTAAGAAAAGCACCAGAAGAAAACGGT
>NZ_BJUY01000039.1 GCF_007988865.1 Alkalibacterium kapii
TTTTTCAAAAAGATGTCGCAATATGCTTTTGGGAACACGTTTATTTCAAAATTCTTCAAAAAGGTGTTCCAATATACGTTTAAGAACACGTTTATTTTAAAATTCCTCTAAAAGGTGTTGCAATATGCGTTTGGGAACACCTTTATTTCAAAATTCCTTAAAAAGGTGTCGCAATAACCGTATTGAAGCAGGCTCTCACTTTTTATAAAAAGTATTTTTCAATTAATACATATAGAAAAAGGCCGGGAATGTTTCCCAGCCGCTTGTGTTGATTAGAGATTAAATCAGTGTTCCTTTGATGTCCAGTTTTCTCTTCAGGTACCATTTTGCCGCGAAAGCTATCACACCTATGATAAGGGTGTAGGATCCTGGAATCACTGGGTTGAGTGCGGGTGGTATAAGCGCTGTACTGAAAGCCATCAGCATGATCCAGGCAGCCATTGTCAGGGTCGTAGCCAGAATGTATTTCAAGAAACCACCTTTGACTCCCGGTTTTGGTGCGTATTTCGTGATGATCATAACAGCAAAACCGCCTAAAATAAAGTTAAGAAGCAATGTGGTCACACCTAATCCGGCTTCTGTGTTGCCTGTATAGTAAGAAATTCCTGTGATCAGAGAGAACATCCCTCCAAGAAGCAGCGCCCCATCCAGCCACAGTTTCCAGGTGGCTGAACGTTCTACCGGTTCTTTTACCTCGCCTTGTTTTCCCTGGATCAGATAATTGGCCTGATCCGTAACTGTCCCGTAAATGTTTCTGGCTGTATTATGATTAGCCTGTTCGGACAGAATGTTTTTCAGCATGTCGCTGAAGATAATTGTTTTACGTTCTTCGGATACATTCGCTTCGTCTAATCTGCGATTCAATTTGATCATGTATTCCTGATTCTTATTTGTCAGCTGATCAAATAGCTCTGCGTTCTCTTTCTCTTTCGCAGCATAATCGATTTGGCTCTCTTGCTCGTTAGCCTTGTTTTTTCTAGCCATAGTCCATTAATCTCCTTTATCTACAAATTAAACATTGAAACGGAACAAGATGACGTCGCCATCTTGTACGACATATTCTTTTCCTTCTGCTCTCAGTTTTCCAGCTTCGCGCGCAGCTTTTTCACTTCCTAAACGATCATAATCTTCATAAGAGATCGTTTCAGCACGAATAAACCCTCGCTCAAAGTCACTATGGATCACACCGGCAGTTTGCGGTGCTTTCATTCCTTTTTTAAAGGTCCAGGCTCTGACTTCTTTCTCACCTGCTGTAAAGAAAGTCGCAAGACCCAGTAAATCGTATGATTTTCGGATCAATTTATCTAAACCTGGTTCACTTACACCAAGATCTTCTAAAAACATTTCTTTTTCTTCATCATCCAGTTCAGCGATTTCTTCTTCAATGGCAGCTGAAATAGCCACCACTTCAGCGCCCTCTTCGTCTGCGATCTGACGGACAGTCTGTAAGTGCTTGTTGCTGTCTGGATCAGCGATTTCTTCTTCAGCAACGTTCGCAACATAAAGAACGGGCTTACTTGTAAGTAGGAACAAAGAACGTAGGATCGGCAATTCTTCATCCGTAAAATCAAGCACGCGAACAGGTTTTCCTTCTTCTAATACAGGTTTTATCTTATCAAGCACAGCTAATAAAGCCACAGCTTCCTTGTCTTTCGTTTTTGCCTGTTTTTTCACTTTCTCGTAACGTTTATCAACGGATTCCAGATCAGCTAAAGCCAGTTCAAGGTTGATCGTTTCAATGTCTTCTGCCGGATTCACCTGGCCTGATACGTGAGTAATGTTCTCGTCTTCAAAACAACGAACGACATGGCATATCGCATCCACTTCACGGATATTGGCTAAGAATTTATTTCCTAAACCATCACCCTTACTGGCACCTTTCACGATGCCTGCGATGTCTGTGAATTCAAATGTGGTCGGTATGACTTTTTGAGGGTTTACAAGTTCTTTCAGACGATTCAAACGATCGTCCGGCACTTCCACGATTCCCACATTGGGATCGATCGTGGCAAAGGGATAGTTCGCCGCTTCGGCTCCCGCTTTTGTTATGGCGTTGAATAAAGTTGATTTTCCTACGTTGGGTAAGCCAACGATTCCTGCTGTTAAAGGCATAAATATAGTCACCTTTCACTTTCTATAATAGTATTAATCTTTCAGGACCTTTTTCATTTTCCGGTCAAATTCGCGTCTGGGCATCATGACTAAATGGCCGCATCCTGTACATTTGATACGAATATCGGCACCCATTCGAATGATTTCCCAGCGGTTCGTACCACAAGGGTGCGGTTTTTTCATTTCTACAACATCATGTAATTCATAGGATTTTTCCATAGTATTATCCTCCCTGATCAGGCATCTAAATCAATATCTAGATCTTCAAGTATACGATTCAAATCATCGGGCGATACATATTCGATTTCTATCTTACCCTGATCCCCTTTTTCGCGGATCACAACACTCGTTCCAAATTTATCGGTCAATAGCTCTTCAGATTTCCTGATATAGACTGATTTAGTTTTTGCCTGTGGTTTTGTGGCCTTGTCTTTAGGATTCTGATTGGCTAATGAAACGAGATGTTCCAGTTGTCTGACGGTCAATTTTTCTTTTACTGCTCGTTTGGCAAGTTTTTTGATTTTCGTTTTATCTTTCAAGCCGAGCAAGGTTCGCGCCTGTCCATTTGAAAGATTGCCTACCTGAACCAGCTCTTTCACTTCTTCAGGTAAAGATAACAAGCGGAGGTGATTGGCAATATACGAACGGCTTTTACCCAGTTTTTCAGCAACTTTTTCCTGCGTCATGGATAATTTATCCATCATCATATTATACGCTTCTGCTTCTTCAAGTGAGGTCAAGTCTTCCCGCTGCAGGTTTTCAAGTATGGCGACCTGCATCATGACTTCTTCATCAAGCTCTCTGATGATGGCGGGAATTGTTTCTTTTCCAGCTAATTTGGACGCTCTGAATCGTCTTTCTCCTGCAATGATTTCATATCCTTTAACGCTCGACTGGCGTAATATGATCGGCTGCAGGACACCGGAAACAGTGATCGAAGCGGCCAGTTCCTTTAAGGCGTCTTCATCAAAGTGACGTCTGGGCTGATAGGGGTTCGGACGGATCTCGGTTAAATCGATAAGCTGAACGCGTTCGTCATTGCGGTCGACTTCTTTCTCAAAATCGGGCACATCAAATAAAGCATCGATGCCGCGACCTAAACCTTTCTTCTTATTAGCCATTACCCATCACTTCCTTTGCTAATTCCTGATACACTTCTGCCCCTTTAGATCTCAGGTCATAATCTATAATGGACAAACCATAACTTGGGGCTTCGGATAATCTTATATTTCTTGGAATGATCGTCTTGTATACTTTTTCCCTGAAGTACTTCTTCACTTCATTCACCACTTCAAATCCAAGGTTCGTACGGGCATCAAGCATCGTCAAGAGAACCCCTTCGACCTTTAAATCTTTGTTGAAGTGTTTCTGCACCAAGCGTACAGTATTTAAAAGCTGGCTCAACCCTTCCAGCGCATAATATTCACACTGGACGGGTATGAGCACCGAGTCGCTTGCTGTAAAGGCATTGATTGTTAAGTGGCCAAGAGACGGTGGGCAATCGATCAGGATATAATCATAATCCTTCTCAACCGTTTCCACTGCACTTTTTAAACGGGTTTCACGCGCCATCAGACTTGTCAGTTCCACTTCAGCTCCAGCCAGTTGGATCGTTGCCGGAACGATACTTAAATTATCACGACTGGACGACAGCACAACGTCTTTGAGTGGTTCTTCATTTATCAAAACGTCGTAGATATCTCTGTCTACCTCGCCTTTTCTTATACCTAGTCCGCTTGTTGCATTGCCTTGAGCATCCATGTCTATTAAAAGGACTTTTTTCCCATTATAGGCTAAAGAGGCGCCAAGATTTACCGTAGTGGTTGTTTTCCCTACCCCACCTTTTTGATTTGCGACAGCTATGATCTGTGCCATGGTATTCCTCCAAACTTTCTTATCTGTCTACTATCTTTAAGCTAATGGACTCTTGTTGGGAGTCCCTGGTCGTCTCGGATATTTATTCGGGGTTTCTTTTTTCTTGTCTATGAGTATAATGGTTCGTTCGCCAGCATCTTCCGGCAGTTTAAATGACTGTGTTTCTCTAACTTTACCACCTAGCAGACCGATAGCTCTTGTCGCTTCAGTAAGTTCTTCAGGTGCATGAGCGGCTTTCATAGCGATAAACGTTCCCTTTTTTTTAAGAAGCGGGAGACAAAGTTCAGCTAGGACGCTCATCCTGGCAACTGCTCGCGCGGTAACAAAATCAAAGGATGCTCGGAACTGTTTATTCTGACCAAATGTTTCGGCCCGGTCATGATAGAGTGACACGCCTTTTAAGTTAAGTTCAGACACGATTTGCTCAAGAAAGGTTATGCGTTTCTTTAAAGAATCGACTATAGTGATTTCTAGTTCAGGATAGATGATTTTCAGGGGGATACTGGGAAACCCAGCACCTGAGCCTACATCGCATAGACTGTGGACCCCTTTACTAAAATCTACATAAAGTCCTGCTGTTAATGAATCGTAGAAATGTTTCAAATAAACTTCTTCGCGCTGCGTGATCGCAGTTAAGTTTATTTTTTCATTCCATTCTTGGAGCAGCTTTAAATAGCTTTCAAATTGCTGCATTTTTTCTTCTGTAATAGGGATGTTTCGCTTTTTTAGTTCCGACTGAAATTCTTCTGGAGTCATTCTATAAAATCCTTTCTGTAATCAGTCGTGAAACACATAAATGTTTCACAAATCACTCTCTCCACTTTATACCAAATAGCGAGTAAATACAATGGTTTAAAGAGATTTTTTAAACGCTCAAAGCGAACTATTTTAATTACATTTTATCATCAAGTTACTTATATTTTCATCATGAATAGTTTGTAACTTTATCAGATAATATAAAAAAATGCTTCAACATCCAAAAAGAATATTGAAACATTTTTACACCTATAACTTTATTTGTTTACAGTTGTTATTCCGTAATTTCTCCAGCTTTAGTTAAGGCCATTTTCGTAATCAAAGGACCTGCCAATTCATAGACAAGCGTGGCACTGAGAACGACGACTCGGATTTCAGCGGCATGAGTAGGGACGATAGACTCGGCAACCGCTGTAAGACCTATGGCTACCCCGGCTTGAGGAATCAGGGTGGCGCCCAGATATTTGCTTACTGTTTCAGGGGCTTTGGTTAACTTCGCCCCAATATAGACACCTGAGATTTTTCCAACGACACGAAGAACGATATAGACAATACCGATAAAGCCTACTGTCGGAACGATGGCCAAATCCAATTCAGCTCCGGCAATAACGAAAAACATGACAAATATTGGCGGCGTGATACGATCACTCAAATTGTCCATTGCAGGTGCAGCTGACGAAACGTTTGTAAGCACAGCTCCCATGATCATTGTGGTCAACAATTCTGAAATATCAAATAACGTTGATAGTCCACTTGCCATGAAAACAAAAACAATGAGGACGACTAAGCGGTTGCTGCTTGTACGGAAATATTGCAGCGGCCACTTCATTAAAAATCCTAAAATAGAGCCCACAAGCAGGGCATAAAAAATATCGATAAACGGACTCAGGATAGATAAGAATAAAGAAGCCTCGCCACTTGTTTCAATAAGCATATTGGCAATAGTGGAAGCAAAACCAAAGAGAATAAGCGCGAATGCATCATCTAAGGCGACCACGCTGAGCAAGGTTTCCGTCACAGGGCCTTTAGCCTTGAATTCCTTGATGACCATGATCGTGGCAGCGGGTGCTGTGGCAGCGGCGATAGCTCCCAGTACAATGGCAAAGGACAGTTCGACACCAATCAGTATCAAGCCTCCGGTAACGATGACAACCGCCAGCGTCGCTTCCAGTGCAGCGATCACAACTGGCTGAAACCCAACACGTTTGAAATAACTTCGCTTAAAGGACAAACCAATAGTAAAAGCAATAAATGCTAAAGCCACTTCAGAGACGATATCGAATTGTTCCAATATTTCCGGAGTCAGTCCATTAAGCAGGGATGGGCCGGCAATTAATCCGCCTATAAGGTAACCCGTAACATTAGGCATTTTAAAAACGGTGGCTAACTGGCCAAAAGCTAATCCAATAAATAGAACAATAGCAATATACAAAACGACAGATATTTCCAAATTTTCTACCTTCTTTTCTAATTTTAAATAATCATATATTCATTTTCATTCTTTGATTCCTTCTTGAAACAAGACAGGGACAGCAAACATGATACCTGTATCTGGTTTACCCATATCCGTTAGTACACTCTTAACCGTTTGACGGGCCAAGTCTAACTGGTCTTCAGGGATCACACTGTAAATTGTTTTGTTTTCAGTATGATCAGACAAAACTAACGGTTTGATCGTTGAGAAAACTTTTGCTTCATCCAACCGTGATAAATGCTGAGCCATACCCACTGAATCAATGACTGTTGCGGCCTGACCGACTTCTTCGTCAAATTTCAGCAGTAAATCGTCCAGTAACTCCGTCTGATTTAATACAATGATGAACAATACTTTATTTTTCATTTCAACACTCCTTTTCGCTTACCTATATCTAATCATACTACTAACTAGTAATATATCAAGCTGTGTAAGGGTTTTAACTACTAAAAGAACAGCAAAACATCAATTTATTGAGCTGTGACCACTTTTTTCAGTTGTACTCTTGTGATTTTTATGTATACTGTGGTTGTGGGTGA
The DNA here is from genome assembly GCF_007988865.1 of Alkalibacterium kapii. Taxonomy (GTDB): domain Bacteria; phylum Bacillota; class Bacilli; order Lactobacillales; family Carnobacteriaceae_A; genus Alkalibacterium; species Alkalibacterium kapii. The sequence goes on from NZ_BJUY01000039.1 coordinate 6,757, forward strand.
TGAATCCAGTAATAAATGATTGATTTATTATTTAAATAAAGGGGTTGAAAACCTAGTTATGTGGCAGTACAAACACTTTCAAGAATTAAGCGCGCATGATTTTCATCAGATTATTAAAGAACGGACAAAAACTTTTGTTGTTGAACAAGGCTGCGCCTACCAGGAAGTAGATGATATCGATCTGAGAGCCTTGCATCTTATAAAAAAACAGAAAAATTCACTTAAAGCTTACGCACGTATTTATAAAGAGGACAATAAAATAAAAGTGGGCCGCCTGTTTGTTCCCGGTGAATATCGGAATCAGGGTCATGGCGGGGAACTGATCAAAACAGCTTTGGATTATGTGGCTTGTCATTATCCTAACAGCGAAGTAACGGTACAAGCTGAATCTTTTTTGAAAGGTTTTTATGAAAAATTTGGATTCGAGACCGTTTCTGACCTTTATTATGAGTATGATATCGGCCATTATAATATGACGTTAGTCAAAAGAGTGCCGGTTTTACAAAACTGAACAATAGAAAACAGTCGACATCCCTTAAATCAGCTGATCCTTTAGGGGGTGTTTTTAGTTGTGAGCCTTTACAATTCACCATTCTGTCACATTCCTATCGGTTGTCTTTATTAAATTCTCATAAAGACTGACATCCTTTAAAAAGTAAGTATAATAGAACTAATGGTTAAAAACAGATCAGAATCAAACAAATAGAATAGAGGTTTTATTGAATATGATTACAGTAACAGATGTGAGCTTACGTTTTTCTGATAAAAAATTATTTGAAGACGTTAATTTGAAATTCACCAACGATAATTGTTATGGCGTTATTGGAGCAAACGGTGCCGGAAAGTCAACGTTCTTGAAAATTTTATCAGGAGAAGTCTCTCCGACGACAGGAGACGTTTCAATGCCTGCCGATTCACGTATGGCCGTTTTGAAACAGAATCATTATGACTATGAAGATCAAAAAGTCGTGGACACAGTCATTATGGGGCATGAGCGTTTATATAATGTCATGCAGGAAAAAAATAATATCTATATGAAAGCTGATTTTTCTGATGAAGATGGGATACGGGTAGCTGAACTTGAAGGAGAATTCGCTGAACTGAACGGTTGGGAAGCTGAGCCGGAAGCAATGACGCTTCTCAAAGGTCTTGGCATTCCAGAAGAACTACGTGATCAGAAAATGAGCGAGTTGACAGGTGGACAGCACGTAAAAGTCCTGCTGGCACAATCTTTGTTTGGTAAGCCGGATGTTTTACTTTTAGATGAGCCGACAAACGGTCTGGATACACATTCCATTGCCTGGCTTCAAGAATTTTTGATCAACTTTGAAAATACCGTGATCGTGGTTTCTCATGACAGACACTTTTTGAACAAGGTCTGTACACATATGGTCGATGTCGATTTTGGACAAATCAAGTTGTTCGTAGGAAACTATGATTTCTGGCTTGAATCCAGTCAGCTGGCTTCAAAACTTGCCGCAGATCAGAACAGTAAAAAAGAAGAGAAAATCAAAGAACTCGAAGCTTTTATCGCACGTTTCAGCGCGAATGCTTCCAAATCAAAACAGGCGACTTCCCGTAAGAAAATGCTTGAAAAAATCACTTTGGATGATATCAAACCTTCATCCCGCCGCTATCCGTTCGTTGGCTTTTCACCTGAACGCGAAATCGGGAATGACCTTTTACGTGTCGAAAATATTTCAAAAACGATCGATGGCAAAAAAGTCCTTGGTAACATTACGTTTAACCTTTCGCGAGAAGATAAAGTTGCCTTCACCAGTATGAGCGATGTGGCAATTACAACCTTATTCAAAATCATTACCGGAGAAATGGAGCCCGACACTGGAACGTATCAGTGGGGGGTCACAACAAAACAGGCATACCTGCCTAAGGATACGTCAGGTGAATTTGAAAATAGTGATTTAACGATTCTGGATTGGTTGAGACAATACGTCGTCAATAAAGAAGAAAACGACAACACTTTCTTGAGAAGTTTCCTCGGACGTATGCTCTTTTCCGGTGAGGAAGTCATGAAAGAAGTGTCTGTCTTGTCCGGTGGAGAAAAAGTTCGCTGTATGCTTTCAAAACTGATGTTGAGTAAAGCCAACGTCCTGATTCTTGACGACCCGACAAATCACCTGGATCTTGAATCGATTACTGCTTTGAATAATGGCCTTATCGATTTCAAAGGCGCGATTCTTTTCGGTTCGCATGACCACCAGTTTATTCAAACATTGGCTAACCGTATTATAGAGATTTCTCCAAACGGTATTGTTGACCGCGCAGAGATCACTTATGATGAATTCCTTGAAAACAAAACAGCACAAGAACAAATTGCTGCTTTATACCAAAGCTAAAAGCTTCAATGATGAGTACTCGCGACAGCTGACGCGAGTATTCTTTTTTATTTTTATGAATGAAGAAAGAAGCGCGACGCTTCTTTCTACTGCATTGGTTTTGCTTTTCTCGTTCGTTACTGCTTTTTTGTATTGAGGAGCGGCATTACTCGGTTGCA
>NZ_BJUY01000040.1 GCF_007988865.1 Alkalibacterium kapii
TTAAGTGTTATTTTATTAGGATTTCCTATTATGCTTATTGAATTTTCTATTGGTAAACGGGGCCAAGACGATGCCGTGCAGTCTTTTAAAAAAATCGCACCTAAAACCCACTGGTATATAGCTGGTGGCTTAGGCGTACTGGCAGCTTTTTTAATTCTGTCGTTTTACGGTATCATTGGAGGATGGTCACTGCGTTATACTTATGAGTATCTTTCTGGAGGTATTGGCGGAGACTCATCAGTGTTCTTTCAGAATTTTATTGCCCAACCTGTCTCACCGGTTCTCTGGTCACTTTTATTCATGGGGTTGACCGTAGTTATTGTGCTGCTTGGTGTGCAAAAAGGGATCGAGACATCCAGTAAATGGATGATGCCTTTACTGAGTTTACTTGTTATTGGTCTGGCTGCTTATAGTTTGACTTTAGGCGGGGCATCAGAAGCCTTCGCATTTATGTTTCAGCCTGAGTGGTCAGCCTTTACTGATCCGAGAGTTTATCTCTCCGCTATGGGACAAGCATTTTTCACCTTAAGTTTAGGTATGGGCATCATGTTAACTTATGGTAGTTATCTGAAACCGGAAGAACGTCTCACCTCTTCTGCGGCTGTCATTATCGTATTGGATACTGCTTTTGCCCTCATATCTGGATTGATGATTTTCCTGGCGCTATTTGCTTTCGGTTTGGATCCGACAGAAGGTGCTGGACTCGTCTTTATAGTACTGCCCGTGATTTTCGATGCTCTTGGTGGTATCGGGGTCTTTGTCGGCTTGCTGTTCTTTGTCCTGCTTACCTTGGCAGCATTGTCTTCAAGCATTTCTTTGTTGGAAGTTTCGGTATCCTTTTTAATGGATCGCATCAAGTTGTCGCGTAAAGGCATCACTTTGATGTTAGGAGCCATCATCTTCTTGTTAGGCATTCCTTCTTCATTAAGTCAGGGTGCAATGGAAATCACTGTTTTAGGCAGCAGCTTTTTAGACTTCATGGATCTATTCACGGCCAATGTCTTATTGCCTACGAGTGCGCTCCTTTCTGTTATCTTTGTCGCCTGGACTTGGAGCAATCAGGACATCCTGCAGCATACTGATCTGAAAGAAGGTATGATGGGAACGGCTTTTCTCTTGTTGTCGCGTTTCTTCGTCCCCATCGCTATCGTACTCGTTCTGATCTTTGGAATATTCAACTGGCTATTTGTTTAGTTAAATAGTGTTTAGTGAATTTTGACACTTCTGTAGCAGTCACGCAATAGCTACAGAAGTGTTTTTTTGATGGCAGCTTTAGCGTCTAAAGCTTTCATTTTGATTTTTTGTTAATGTTTGGGGATCCTTTGATGGGGTTTAGACAGATTTAAGTAGATGAGTGTGTGTAATGTGTAAAAAAATTGATGGCTTCGGTCGTTTTGACTCGGGCAGGAGCTTCGTTTGCGCCGAAGTTTGATAAGTTCGGTCGCTTCACTCAGTTTACTCATAGTTTCGCGCCGAACCTCAGCCATCTTCGGTCGTTTTGACTCGGGTAAGAGCTCTGTTTACGCCGAAGTTTGATAAGTTCGGTCGCTTCACTCAGTTTACTCATAGTTTCACGCCGAACCTCAACCATCTTCGGTCGTTTTGACTCGGGCAGGAGCTTCGTTTGCGCCGAAGTTTGATAAGTTCGGTCGCTTCACTCAGTTTAATTATAGTTTTGCGCCGAACCTCAGTCATATTCATTATCTTCAACTTTTTCGATTCCTATACTTATATGAGCCTGCTTCAAAATCTCATCTAGTCAATTAATCGATTTAACGTTAACTCAACTGTCTCTATTATCCTTTTATAACTCAATTAAAAACAGAAAAAATCCAAAAGAGCAAACGGCGCTCTTTTGGATTTTCTTTATCATTCAAACATATTTTATTTAATGGTTATAGATTGGGGGTGTCATTTGTTGGATTGCTTGTTTTGGAGCTTTCTTTATCGATTTTACTGTCCGCACGTTCAAGTTGTTTGCGGGCAAAGTCGCGTCCTCCAAGACCAAATGATAGAGCAAAGGCTACTGCTAAACCACCGATAATGAATAAGAATGCAAGATTTACAATATTTGAACCGAAATTCAATTGGTCTAACGCCATAAATAAAGCAAAGACAATGACGATATACTTGACCAGTTCACCTGCAAATTTACTTCCTGTTGATTTATTGATCGCAGATGCCAACATTTTTCCGCCAATGAATGCAAGTCCAATGATGATGGCTGCGAATAAGATATTTGGCAGATATGCAATGATAGCTGCAACGATATCATTCAGCATTGTCAAATTCAGTGCATTCAGCGCTTCAACTAAGAAAAACAAACCAATCAATGCAGCTACAGTGTTTCCAATGATTTTCGCGAGGTCAACATTCATGTCACCTGATTTATTAAGATAAGATGAATATTTGTTGAAACCTGTTCCTCTCAGCAAATCTTTCAACATGTCTCCAGCGAATTTCGCTATGGCAACTCCTACTGCAAGTAGTATGACAGCAACTAAGATATTTGGAATAGCGCTCAAGATTGAGTTGAGTACGTCACTGATCGGTTGTGCGATCGTGTCGATATTCAGTACATCCAAAGCCATAAGAATAATAGGTATCAGAATCAACACATAAACGGTGTTCGCTAGAACTGAAGCTAAAGTCTGTTTGTTATCCTTGACCTTTTCAGTATTCGAATCATTTGATGAGCCTGTAAGTTTGCTCATCCATTTGTCTACATTTGCTGCTACACCAAGGTTGTAAACGAGGTTTTTGACAAATTTAGCTACGTAGAAACCTAACACTAAAATTATGAGTGCTGCAATTATATTAGGTAAAAACGCCAGCGCTGTATCGATCATATTTGTCACGGGTCTACCTATGGATTCCAATCCGAAAGTTGAAAAAATCCCTGGCAGGAATAACACCCAGACGAGGAAGTAACCCACTTTACCTAATGCTGTGACCATGGTATTTCCCTGGTCATCCGTGTCCGCCGCTCCCCACTTTGAAAGTTTACTCGACATACCTGTCGCTTCCAGTCCTTTAACGATTGCCTTCTTAACAAGTGTGGCAACGATCCAGGCAACAAGTATCAGCAGTATTCCCATCAATAATTGTGGTAAAAAATTGATGAAATTCGCTAATGCATTTTCGAACGAATTTGCTATGTTGTTCATTGTCCATCTTCTCCTTTTCCTTTTTTTGTCTTTATTTGAACATCTTTAGTATATCGATTCGTCTATACTTCCTCAAATAATATGCATTGGAATGAGAAGAATTCAGAAAATCATTTTTACTTTATTACTGCTTTCGGTCATTAGGTGGACCGGATAAGCATAAAAAAATCTGCAGCCACTTCATGAATAGACTTAGACAATTCATGATCGTCTTTTGTCTATTCAGAAAAGGATACAGACCTTAAGTTTTATATGATTTTCTTCAGTTATTCATTTATATATTTGTAATGCTCAGGCTTTTCGTTGAAGTAAAACACACCAGCCCCGCCGATACCTAAATGAGCAGCCAGCAAGGCCCCAACATCAAAAATCTGAGTAGTCGCTTCGGGTAAAGCTTCTTGTACCATGGTTTCCAGTTTCTGCGCGGTTTCATAATCGTTGACATGACTGATCGTGATCAACTGGTCAGTGAAGTCGCCGACGTTTTTCTTCATTTCCTTAATCATTCGTTTATAGACACGCTCCTGGCCGCGAACAAGTTTCTTCAGATAAATCCCTGTTTCATTAACCGAAAGATAAGGTTTTATGTTAAGTGCGTCTCCAGCAGATCCTGCTACCTTAGGGAGTCTTCCACCCTTGACCAGCCACATCAGGTTGTTCAGAGTGAAATGATAATTGATATGTTCGGCATTCCATTTTGTCTGTTCGACTATAGTGTCAAACGCCATCCCCTGTTTGACCATTTCCATCGTCTGAAGCGCTAAAAGTGCCCCGCCACCGGAACCGCCTTTGGAATCGATCACCGCTATGTTCATGTCCGGATACATACCAATGTAATTTTCAACAACTGTCTGGGCAACCTGGTACGTGCCTGAAAATTCACTGTAGATGCTCAAGTAAATCACATCATCGCCTTGCTTCCGGGCATCCTCAAGCATATCAATGATTGTTTTCGGAGAAACTTGTGATGTTTTAGGCATGACACCTTCTGCCATTTTTTCATGCACTTGCTGGAGAGAGATTTCCAGCTGATCGAGGTAGTCCTGCTCGTCTATGATTACACTGAGCGGCAAAAAGTCATAATCATAATTTTCTCTCATATAATCGTTCTGGTCGATGCCAGAGTCAATAGCTATTCTTATCATTTTTTTCTCCTTAGTCATTCTTGATTGAGTATTTCTCTTATTTCATCCATTGTCACTTTTCTTCGGGCGTATCTGTTCCAGCTTGCCTCTAAATGTTTTAAAGGTGCATGACCATAGATTGCTGTTAATTTATCATTCCAGGTTTTGAACCATTCACTCTTTTGCTTCTCTTCACTGGAGAATTTATCTGTCTGCAAGGGGCTTTCTGTGTTCAGTCGATCTTTGACGCTGAAAAGTATTTCTTCAGGAATGATTAAAAGTATACTTTCTTTTTCCTTTGATACGAAAAAAAACCCCTTTTGGATCAAAGGATTAAATCCCTGAATTTCATCTAAACTCTTGACACGATAAAGGTTCGTCTCCAAATCGGGTAAGCGCATCAGAATGTCTTTCAGTACCGGGTGATAAATCGTTTCTGCCTGCTCAAGTACTTTCTCAGAAAGATGTGTCGCGATCGTATGTTTGTTCCAGCTTTTCTTGGCAGGAACAGCGTAATTTTCTGATAATTCTATCAGGCTGTCTTTCTTGTGAGCCTGCAGTAAATCAGTCAGCTCGGTCGTATCGTTTTTGTATTTGATAAACAAGGTGTCTTCTAATCCATTGGTCATAGTGATTTCCTTTCATGTAAATCGCTGCGTCTTTCTATTCTTATACTTCTGCTTATGCTTCCAGCCAGTTGTAATCTAAAATTTCCACCTCATAGTTCGCTTCGATTTCACTTAGTACGGCTTCCAGTCGTTTCCGGCAAAGCGTTCGGTTGTTTGACACGATACCGAAACCGAGCACTGATTTGTTATGCATTTCCATATCGCCCACTTCAGCTGCAGACAAATGGTGCCGGTTTTCTGTCCGTCTTAAAATACTTTTGATAACGCTGCGCTTTTCTTTCAGAGAATAAGAATCAAATATCAAGAGCGTTACTTCTACTCCCATAAGGATCATGCGTATCTCCTCCTTTTTGAATCGGTCTCTATAATATCTGGCAAAAATTCGTCTTTATAATTATACCATATTCCTACTGCAGATAAATGGTCAACTTTTTCGTTATAATTTGATGAATTTTATTTCTGTGGCTTGTTTTTAATTGATGACGTCCTTTAAAATGAAGCCACTTACTCTTTATCGGAGGTTTTTTATGAACGCTTGGCATCATCTCGACTGGTCAAAAATTTCATATGTATCAAAAGGAATGCTCGTAGGCGCTGTTTCAGGTGTCGTTATCAGTCTTTTACGTGCATCCGTTGAATTTCTTCTGGAAACGACACGTGACATATACTACTTTCTAGGTGAAAATCCAGCGTGGACCATTGGCTGGTTTATTCTTATGCTCCTATTCGCCTTTGCCATTGCTTTACTTATCAAACATGAGCCGGATATCAAAGGGTCGGGAATCCAGGATATTGAAGGTCAGCTGCACGGTTCTCTTGATTTGAACTGGTTCTCGATTTTATGGCGCAAATTTATCGGTGGAACATTGGCTATCGGGTCGGGGCTCGCTCTGGGTCGTGAAGGTCCTTCTATCCAGCTGGGCGGTGCTGTGGGACAAGGGGTGAATGATTACCTTAAAGGCGGTCGCTCTCAGCAAAGTATATTGGTTTCAGCTGGAGCCAGCGCAGGCCTGGCTGCCGCTTTCAATGCACCGGTATCCAGTATTTTGTTTGTTCTAGAAGAAATGCACCGGAAATTTTCAGGTATCCTGTTGCTTACTGCTTTTTCAGCGTCAATTACAGCCAATTTCGTTGCCTATCAGATTTTTGGCGTCGAAGCACCGATGCATCTAGGTCAACTTTCCCAGTTTCCACTTGAACATTACGGTCATCTTGTTCTTCTTGGTGTTTTTCTGGCGTTAGTAGGCTGGGTGTATCAGGAAGTTCTTTTGTATATGCCGAAATTATATAAAAAACTTCCTGTCCCTCCGTATCTTTATGTCTTTATTCCTTTCATTCTAGTCGTGCCGATCGGGGTATTTTTTCCAACCATGCTCGGTGGTGGTACAGAAGTAATCAATCTACTTAATGAGAGCTCGCCGACACTTTGGTTGCTCCTGAGTATTTTCATTTTCAGATTCATCTTTTCGCATATTTCTTATGGTTCGGGTCTTCCGGGTGGAATCTTTATCCCGGTCTTAAGTCTCGGCGCTTTGGTGGGTTCGATGTATGGAAACGGCGCACTGACACTTTCAGGGATCGATGCTGTCTTTTTGCGCAGTTTCATTATCTACGCTATGGGCGGTTTTTTAACTTCTGTTACAAAGGCCCCGTTGACTTCTGTCATGCTGATCACCGAAATGACGGGCTCCGTTACTCATCTGATGCCGCTTGCGGTCGTGTGTTTAAGTGCTTATGTGGTTTCCGACTTTGTAGGATCTGAACCCATTTATGAAGAACTCCTTTATCGTAAAGTCAATCCAAAACCGCGTCTCTTTCAGGGCGAAGTTGCTGAGATAAACATGCAGGTTGAAGTAGGGACAACCCTTGATGGCATGATGGCGAAGAATCTCATAACTCCAGATGGCGCCCATTTAGTTAAAATCCTTCGACACGACCATGAATTCATTCCGCATCGGGACACGGTCTTTACCCCAGGAGACGAACTCGTCATCACTACCGACAAGGGTTATATCTCTGATGTAAGGAAAGAGCTGTATAAGTACAATTGAAGGATCTGCTGAAACTGATTTTCGGTTTCATTTACTTTTAAATGAAATAGTCACATTTTATCAGTATATTCACGTTTCAGTATGTTAAAATATAAAACAGTTAAACTATCAATTTTTAAGGAGCTTATTATGCAATATATGTGGTTAGTGATCAAAGGGTTATTTATTGGCGTGTCCAATATCATCCCAGGCGTTTCAGGTGGCACGATGGCTGTTTCGTTTGGTATCTATGACGATATCATCCACGCATTTACACATGTCAGGAAAGAATTCAAGTTGAGCATGCGGGTCCTCATCCCAATCGTTACAGGTGCTATTCTCGGTGTGGCCGGTTTTTCAATGATCATCACGTGGCTTTTAGATGAGTATACTTTATATACTTCCTTTGCCTTTGTTGGTCTGATTTTAGGTGGGCTCCCTATTTTATCTGAGTCGTTTAAAGAGAGCTTGAATGAGAAAAGGCGTAAAATGTCAGTCGTTCATGTCATCCTCTTTGTTGTATTTTTTGCTATCGTGGCCTGGATGGGTGTCGCAGATGTCTCCGGCGGCGGTCCTGAGACAATCAGTCTTGGTGCCGGTCCTCTTATCGCATTATTTTTTGTCGGTCTTGTTTCCGCAGCGGCCATGGTCGTTCCCGGTATCAGCGGGTCTTTATTGATGCTTATTATGGGATACTATTACGCTGTTGTCTATGCAATCAATGGCTTTACTTCCAGTCTTACGGCTTTTAATCTGACAGAATTGATTCCATTCACTGTTCTGCTTACATCTTATGCGTTTGGGATGCTGGCTGGAATCATTTTGATAAGCAAAGTGATCGACTACTTCTTTATGCACTATCCTAGCTTTACTTATGCTGCGATTTTGGGCCTGGTTACAGCTTCGCCTGTTGCAGTCATTGCCAATACGGATGCGTTAGATGGTTTGGCGACCGGTAATGCCGTTATGAAAATTGCCATCGCGCTCATTGTAGCCTTAACCTGCTTCATGCTCACATTTGCTATAGGAAAAACGGAAGATGCTACAGAAGAATTGCCTGAAGAAACACGTGCTTAGCAGTTTAAGCTAGTTGTCGGATCTTTCGCTTTATAGTTAGAATCAAAAGATATCGGAAAAGCTTCGTCTGCGCCTCGCTCTCATTAAATAAGAGCTGATGCCGGATGAAGTTTTTTTAGTTGGGTCGTTTTGAGTGTTTATGTTTGGCAGGTTTGAATGATGTGGGCGGGTAGATTCCGCTGAAGTTTGTCATCTTCGGCTCATTCAAATGACGCTGCTCAGTGTT
>NZ_BJUY01000041.1 GCF_007988865.1 Alkalibacterium kapii
TGCACTTTTGGGACTAAAACGTCGAACTCAGAAGTTATAATTGTTTGAGTGTGCACTTTCGGAAGCAAAATGTCGAACTCAACACCCAGCAAGTTCACGAGATGGATGATAAAGAGAATCGTGGAGTTTCAAGTGAACACACGCGCTTTTAAAGCGCATATGAACTCTAAAAAGATCTTCAATAATGGTGAAACTGACGCTGCGTCAGTTTCGTCTTCTTAACATTATTTGATTTAAAACTTTATACGCGCCTGAAACGCAAAAAAAGAACCTCGAAAGGTTCTTTTTTAGTTGATTTATTTTTTATCAAGTGGTTCAGCTTCACCTCGGGTTTGGCTCAAGCCATCATGGATTTTTTCAATATTCCATTTCACCATATCATAATAAGAGTCGCCTGGCTCTCCTTCTTTTGCAATCGAATCTGTGTAGATCGCGGTATAAATAGGGAGACCCGTTTCTTGAGAAACACGTTCCATACTTCTAGGATCAACGCTTGTTTCAACAAATAGAACAGGTGTTTCTGAAGATTTTACTTTGTCGATGATTTGCTTCATCTGTTCTGGTGTTCCCTGATTTTCTGTGTTGATTTCCCAGATATAGCCGGCCTCGATTCCATAAGCTTTAGCAAAATATTTAAAGGCACCTTCACTGGTAACGAGTAATTGTTTATCTTCAGGAATATCATCAAAGGCTTCTTTTGCTTCGCTATCCAGTTCAGTCAGTTTTTCAACATATGCGTCAGCATTATCTTTGAAAGCTGCTGCATTTTCAGGATCTTTTTCAGAAAAAATCCTTTCAATTTCACGAACATATTTTATACCATTCTGTAAATCCAACCATGCGTGTGGATCAGCTTGGTCAGTCTGCCCCTCACTTGTCAGGAATAACGGTTCAACCCCTTTACTTAGCGCAAAATAATCTTCATCTTCTACTTTTCCAGTCGTATCCATCAAATCATCAAACCAGCCATTCCCTGTTTCCAAATTCAATGCATTGTACAGCACGATATCAGCTTCTTCTGATTTCTGGATGTCGTCAGGTAAGACCTCATGTTCGTGCGGGTCAGTACCGATCGGAACGAGACTGTGTATGTTGACCAGTCCTCCACCAACTTGTTCTGCCATATCTGCGATAATGGAGTTTGTCGCGACAACGTTCAAATGTGATTCGTCTGTTCCAGTAATTTCTTGATTCGCACTACCACTATTTCCGCATGCTGCTAAAGTTATTAAAACCACCGTACTTAATACAACTTTAAGCCAATTTTTCATTGTTTTTCCCTTCTTTCGTAATGTAATTAATTTCTACTCAATCTGTTTCGAACGATCAATCCTTTTTTCGGGGCGAATAAAAACGCAAGCAAGAAGAACACTGCAGCAGTTAAAACAATAGTCGCACCGGATGCCAAGTTATAAGAATAGCTGAAGAATAGTCCAATGATCGAACTCAACATCCCAATCAGAGCAGATAGAACGATCATGATTTTCAGGTTGTCTGTGAGTAAATAAGCAGTAGCCGCAGGCGTTACCAGCATGGAAATGACCAGTATCGTTCCGACTGTTTGCAAGGAAACGACGGCTACCAAGGTCAGTAAGAACATCAAGGCATAGTGAAAGAATTTAACAGGTAGTCCCGCGGCTTTTGCCATCACAGGATCAAAGGATGTCAACTTCAACTCCTTAAAGAAAATAAGGATAAAGATAAGTGAAATAACCGTGACAATAGCGGTCAGTACGATATCCGAATCCCGAACAGCGAGGACGTTCCCGAACAAGATATGATATAAGTTGGTCGCACTTTCAGCAAAGGAAATGAGAATAATCCCGAGTGCAAAAAAACTGCTGAACACAATGCCAATGACGGTATCGTTTTTCAATGTACTTTTTTCTGTAATGTATCCGATCAAAATAGCTGTCAATATTCCAAAAAAAGAAGCCCCAAAAACATAATTCAAACCGAACATATAAGATACTGCTACTCCCGGCAGTACAGAGTGAGAAATAGCATCTCCCATCAACGACATCCCACGCAGTATAATAAAAGCACCGAGAATTCCTGATACAAATCCGACAAGCAAAGAGGTGATCAAAGCATTTTGTAAAAACTGGTAATTCATCAATCCATCAACAAAGTTATTAATCACTGATTACCCCTCCTGTCAGTGCCTCTACGAATCCAGTTCCATAGATATTACCCAAATATTGCTTAGTAAAGACTTGATCGACCGGACCGTCCGCAATGACCTCTTCATTTAACATAACTAAATGGTCAAAATATTTGGTTACTTTACTTAAGTCATGGTGAACGATGACCATTGATTTTCCCTGGTCACGCAGTTTCTTCAATACGTCAATAATCACTTCCTCACTCACGACATCGATGCCTACAAAAGGCTCATCAAGAAAGAACCACTCCGGCTGTTGTGCGATGGCACGTGCAATAAACACCCGCTGCAGCTGTCCTCCTGACAATTCGCTGATCTGGTGATCGCTATACTCCTGCATATCCACTGTCTCCAGCGCTTCTTTTGCCAATTGTTTTTCTTTTTTTCCTGGACGCTTGACTAACCCCAATTTTGGGTAGGTACCCAGCAGAACGGTGTCAAAAACGTTTATGGGAAAAGTCAGATCAAGGTCTTGTCTCTGTTCGACATAGGCGATGTCTTTCTGCACCTGTTCCAGCTTGTTTCTACCAAAAGAAACGGTTCCCTGGTAATCTATCAGACCCAGCATACTTTTCATTAACGTTGATTTCCCAGCACCATTAGGCCCAATTATTCCAGTAATTTTTCCACTTGGTATAGAAATATTCACATCCTGCAGCGCTATTTTATTTGAGTAATATACATTTAAATTATTTATTTGAATCATAGCATCTTTCATTTTACAACCTTCTTAAAATTATTTTTAGCATACCCTAAACCACGTTATTAGTTTAGCCCTCTTGATCTATTTTGTCAAGGGGACAAGTCTTTTATTTAGCTATCGAAGTACTTTGCAAAATGTAAAAAAGGCAGAAACTTATAAGTCGCTACCCTTTTTAACGTTCTGACATCCGCGTGATTTATTATAATGTCTTCAATCGAATTGTTATAATAATTTATACAACTAATTTTTAAGTGGTTTGTGTTATTCGTTTGTTGCATGTTTTTCAATGATTTGGATAATATCTTGCCCGTATTTTTCCACTTTGGCAGCTCCAAACCCATTGACTAGACGAAGTTCTTTCTTGTTTTTAGGTCTTTTTTCTATAAGTGCTTTTAACTGTTTGTTGCTGAAAATATAAAAGGCTTTGATCGCTTCCTGTCGGCTTTTAATCAGCCGATAATTTTTCAATTCACTATATAACCTGTTATTCTGTTTGGATAATCCCATTTGTGAAGCAGACTCATTGTCAGGGGGCAAGTAGCTTTGTTCAGGTATAGCTGACTCACTTATCTCACGTTTATAAGGTTCGTACTTTGAAGTATAATCTTTTGAAATGTCTTTATGCAGGTCCAGATAGGATTGTGCCCAAGCCAGCATTTTTTTATCCGATATATTCAATTCTTTGGATTGATCATTCGTTTTTTTTATGAAGTTTATAAGTTGATCAGCTTTTATGACTTTTTCCTTGACTTCTTTTTTTGCATACCGGGCACTGAGAACGGTTTTAGGATTTGCCAACACAACAACGGACTTATATGTATCGTTGAAAATTACTTTTGAAAGAGTTCTAGCCAGCATATTGGTCTTACGGGCACTGTTGACTTTTTTGACCAGATCCATATGTCGCTGATTCTGAGTGATCGGCGAGTAGATACCTTCTCTCTTTTTGATTCCCTTATACTGAATGGTACGGATAAAATCTCCCGCATTGTTGATAGTGATATTTCCGTAGAGATTTTTACATTCTATGATAAAGCAGAGCTTTTTTGTAAAAACCATATAATCGATTTGGGCACTTGTGCCATCCAGTTCTAAGTAAATATCATGTAATATATACATCGGTAGATGACTATTCTTCAGTTCAAATTCAAGACTTTTTTCTCCAATGATGCCGTACTCTAAAAATTTAATATCTTGCCTTAAAATTTTTCTGCCTTTTTCGTTTAATGCCTCTTCCAAATTTTTAAGTTTCTTTAACTGTATCTCAGCATTGCTGTCCTCTTTAAGAAAAACCGGTTCAGATAATCTGTTAAATAATCCCACGTGTCGATCACTCCCTTACTATAATAAATCCTTGATTTTACATTGTTTTTATAAAATTATACCATAGTAAGAGAATATATATATATTGATTTATAAAGATAACTTTATTTGTGTCCTTTACTCACTCAGCCATACTTTTTCTGATGTTCTTTCTTTAATTTGAGATACTCTTCATCTTCTCTGACGATTTTCCATTTCTCTTCAAAAATGGCTGCGGATTCTGCTTTTTCTTCGTCGATATCTCTTTCTTTCACTTCACCGTTCTCATCATATTTTTTGCCGCCTTTGTAGTTGGCATAACGTCTGGATCTGGTGTAACCCATCTGGAGGTATTTTCTGGCCATGTCCATGCCCACAAAGTCTCCGTCTTGTTTGTAATCCAGATACATCTGATAAATCTTTTCCGATGATTCCTTTGCTATTTCAGGCGTTTTGAATCGCCAGTGCGGAAGGATCTCACTTTTGTAAGGTTCGACCATTAATACGCCCTGCTCACCTCTGCCTACTCTGTAGAGTTCCGGCTGTTTGCGAAAATCGATGTTGTCAAAATCTAAATCGTAATTGAAAGCCAATGTGTTCACCTCTCCAATAATATTTATTCCATTAATTAGAAATTTGTACTACTTACCTAATCTATATACTTAAAGCAGCTCTCTCTTCATTAAGAAAAGCTGCTTCAGAAATACTATACATTTAACTTCTCAGTCCACGGCCTCTTTCGATCAAATACCAGTCAATTGTGTATAAAACGGCAATAAATAAAGTCAATATGATAAGTGTCCATACAATAGGCACGTCAATGACACCAAGAAAGCCGTATCGAAAGCCTGAGATCATATAAACGATCGGGTTGACTCGTGATACTGCGCGCCAGAAGGGTGGCAAGAGTGAAATAGAGTAAAAGACGCCACCTAAGTAAGTCAACGGCTGAAGCACAAAGGTCGGTACGATCGAAACATCATCAAAGGACTGGGCGAAAATACCGTTCAATAGTCCTGCAAGTGAGAATAGGATCGATGTCATTAAAAGCGTTACGATGATCATGACCCATGAAAAAGCTTGCAGCGGTACAAAGAACAGCGAAATCAGTGTAACGAGTGCCCCAACTAAAATACTTCTTCCCATACCTCCAACGACAAACCCCCACATAATAATGTGCGTCGGTACGGGCGCGATCAATAATTCCTCGATATTTTTCTGGAATTTCTGAGAAAAAAAGGATGAAGATACATTGGAATAAGAGCTAGTAATGACTGACATCATAATGAGTCCCGGTACAATGAATTCCATGTAAGAAAAGCCTTCCATCTCTCCGATCCGTCCACCAATCAGGTTACCGAAGATAACGAAATACAATGACGTTGTAATGACTGGCGGTACCAGTGTTTGTACCCATATTCTCAAATAACGGTTTGTTTCTTTAATAGCCAGACTCTTTAGTGCCGTGTAATACATTTTAAGCATTGGCAGTCTCCTTTTGTTTATTTTCTTCGGTTATTTTAAGGAACAGCTCTTCCAAGCGGTTTGATTTGTTGCGCATGGACAGGACTTTTATACCCTGTTCAGTCAATTGTTCAAACACGCCATTGACGCCCTGATTACGCTCGACTTCTACATGAAGTGTCGAATCGTCAACGAGTTTACTCGAATAGCCAGTGATTTCTGGTTTATTTACATATTTATCCAAATCAAAGATAAAAGTTTCATACATTAATTTAGCCAATAAGCTTTTCATGCTGGTATCTTCGATGAGTTCTCCGGCTCTAATGATCCCGATATTCCGGCAAAGCATTTCTGCTTCTTCAAGGTAATGTGTCGTCAGGATGATCGTCGTTCCGCTTGCGTTCAGTTCTTTCAAAAACTCCCACATTTCACGGCGAAGTTCGATATCCACCCCTGCAGTAGGTTCATCCAATATAAGCAGGCGCGGCTCATGCATCAGAGCACGGGCGATCATCAGCCGGCGCTTCATGCCTCCTGAAAGCATGCGGGCACGGACATGCCGTTTCTCCCACAAGTCCGACTGTTTTAAATATTTTTCACTTCGCCTCAGTGCTTCCTTACGCGGGACACCATAATATCCTGCCTGATTGACCACGATCTGCTGGACTGTTTCAAAAGGATTGAAGTTGAACTCCTGAGGAACCAGCCCGATCTGCTGCTTGGCACGTGTCAGTTCATGATCTATATCATAACCAAATACCTTTACGCTACCTGAAGTTTTGTTGACGAGCGACGTGACGATGCCAATAGCTGTAGATTTTCCCGCACCATTTGGACCTAAGAGGGCATAAAAGTCGCCTTCTTGAACGGTTAAGTCGATTCCACGCAGTGCTTTCACTCCCCCTTTGTAAATTTTTTCTAAATGCTTTATTTCCAGTGCATAAGTCATCCATTTAACTCCTTATTTTGTTTTCATTTCACTTATATTTATTGATATTTAGTTTTCATTATAGCATGCTCAGACTACTTCTTTTAAATGTCTGATTATTTTTTTAAAAAAAAATCAGGATCTCAGCTTCATACTAAGATCCTGGTTCCAATGTATCTACTTATTTCAATTAAATGGGTCAACGGACTAAACGAGTTGTTTTTAACGGAATATATATCAAAAAAAACAGAGAGATTTGGAATGATTACCTTTTCCAATCTCTCTGCTATGTTAGTATCTTTAATTATTTATTTAAGTGTAGAGTATGTTCGAATGTGGCTGGATTGACCAACGTATCATTTACTGGACAAGTATTCGATACAAATTCGATAAACTTGTTGATTTCTTCTTCCGTATTATCTGCCTCGATATGGAAATGTTCAATTATTTTAGAATACCCAATTTTAGCGTTGGGATCTTTTCCTAAATAACCGCTTGGATCAAACTCCCCTTCAAAATCGATACGGATACTTTTCAGATTTATCTTATGCATTTTTGCATAAGCTTGAGCAACAATACATTTACATGCCCCTAACGCAGAGAGTAAAGCTTCCATTGGATTCATTCCTTGATTTGTTCCACCATCAGATTCGGGTTCATCCAAAATGATTTCGTGATCGTTGGCTGTAGCTTTCACCTTCAATCCGCCCATTGATTCTGCACTTGCTTTGAGAAACATTTTTGCCATTTTTCTCTTCCTCCTTAGTCTTATTGTGAATATTTTAACATAATTTACTTTGCTTATCAAGTAATCGTTTTCAATAGATTTTACTTTTTTACAGCCTCATTCAGAAAAACGCGAATCCACTCTTTTCATCAAGAGAAAGAACCGCGTTTTCATAATGGTTTTATATATTTCAATTAAATCGATTCCC
>NZ_BJUY01000042.1 GCF_007988865.1 Alkalibacterium kapii
CCTCGGTTGTGTTCGGTCGATTCTTTGATAAACGTCCGGCGGAGCGGCCGAAGTTCTCGTTGTTCGGCCGATTTATACAAATAATTAGTTTATATCTACCGAATCTTAAAAAGAAAATTAGAAAATAGAACCCATTTATATCTCAACTAGTTTGAAACATTATAATGGTCATACGCGCCACCAGCGCGTATGTACTTAAATCAAATCTATTCAGTCGAAACTGTCTTCAGACAGTTTCATCTAATAATTATAAAAAAGAAGTGCCTTAAAAATTTTATTTAGACTTTTCTAAATTGAGGGGTTAGACATAATAGGTATTACTCGTTTTTCCTTTTTTATCAAATCGATCAATTAAAATGTCTCTAATCTTTCTCGGCCTAATTTTATTCCCGCACCATTGGCGTATTTTTCTCACCGTTACTTTTTCGTCAGGGAATAACAGTTTATAGTCCTTTATGTGATCCATGACTAACTCGTCTTTAGTTGTCTTGTACTTACAATCTCTACATTTAGCATAACACTTAGTCAGTATTAACGACGAACTATTGCAACCCGGACAATATAAATTCTGATTCAAAGTTTTTAAATTATAGTCAGGAAGATGTTTTTGATAGGGGACTTCCTCTCTATGTTCACGTAATAATTTATCTGCCATATATCTATGCTTCTTTGTTAATGAAAAATTATGCTGGCTTAGTTCAATTAAATGTCGTTCTACCTGATTTGGCAAAATAAAGGGATCTGTCGGTTTAGCCAAATATAACGAGAATGACGGATGAACAAATACAATCGATGACTTTACCGAGAGTTCCGAACCAAAATCTTTGATCAGCTCTTTCATCAAGGTATTGGATCGTTTTATTTGCAATACAGGACTCACGATTTCCTGACCTGTCAAGGTTGATAAGTGTCCTGCTGAAAACTGATAGTTTCCTTTGTAATTCTTGATCTCATATATGTTTAAAGAATTAGAAGTAATCACGACACAGTCAACTTGAAAACTCTTCCCTCCACTATCTAGCAGTAAATCATTCAAGACTAGACAATCCATACTTAAATGTTTTTTGACTAGCGAATCAAAAAGTTCCTCTCCAGCATAACCTTTTTCCAGATTAAACAAGTAATTTTTATCTGAAAGTGATAGATTCATCCTTTTATCCAGTGCTTGAAGTCCTGAAAGTAATTTAGACTTAGTTCTTTCTTTTAATATATTCATTTTTTTACACCCCCACTACTACATATTTACAAAAGAATCAAAAAGTCACTAAATTATTTTTTAATTTTCTTTTTATTTATTTAATTTTGGTAATCCTTCGGTCGGTCTCAATTCAAAAATTGGTTCTATACGCCGAAGTTCTTTATGTTCGGCTCTTTCTCTCAGCTAAATTTTACTTTCACGCCGATCTCTACCCGTCTTCGGTCGATTCCACAATAAAAGTTCGGCGGAGCGGCCGAAGTTCGCATTGTTCGGCTGTTTCACTCAATTAAATTATATTTTCACGCCGAACCTCTGCTGTCTTCGGTCGATGCCACAACAAAAGTTCGGCGGAGCGGCCGAAGTTCGCATTGTTCGGTTGTTTCACTCAATTAAATTATATTTTCACGCCGAACCTCTGCCGTCTTCGGTCGATGACACGACAAAATTCCGACGTAACGACCGAAGTTCCACTTGTTCGGCTCATGTCCATAAATAACTATTTTTCTACGGAACCATTGAAGACCATACGCGTTCCATCGCGTATGGTCTTAACTGAATCTATATCGTTGAAACTGTCTCCCTGGACAGTTTCCTCTTCCCTGAACACAAAAACGCAAAGAAGAGCCTCCGACAATAAAAGTCGGAGGCTCTTCTTCTTTACTATAAAAACCGTCCTCTTGAGTATTCGCTTTACTTTTATCAAAATTTTCGTGTTCGTTGATTACTTATCTTGTATATTTTCCTCGCCTATTTTGACATAGGGGTGAACGGGTTCAATTAAGGAGAATGTGTGACTAGTGTGAACAGTGAATTTTAATAAGAGGACGGTCGTCTGATAAGATAGCTTTATCAAAAATCAAGGAGGGACTCCTTGATTCTTACCTCAAGTATACACGCTTCATTCGTCAATGTCAGGTACAAAGACTTCTAAATATTGTTTAAATACTTTTAATTTAATTGGCAGGTAATCGCCCTCGTCCCCATCGACATTTGTGACGACTGTTTTATATTTCTTCTCATCAGTCAGTGAAATGTCTGCTTCCTTAAATTTTCGGTAGAAAACTTCATCATCTTCAGATACTTTTCCAGAAAATACTTTTGGCACAAGATTGATTTTAGGCGCGACGTTTTCGCCCCGGACAGCCAGTAAATGTAAAACCCCGTCTTCTTCACTCGCATGAGGAAGCACTGTCGGGATTCCTGCAACCGAGTTCGTTAATGCTATGATAACAAGAAAGGAATCCACTTCAGTTATTTCCCCTTCGATATCGAACTTGAATGGGTAAGCTTCTTTCTCGGAAAGTGCTTTGAGTCCTTCTAAAATATATGCAAAAGGACCAAGATTCGTTTTTTCTTCTACTGGTACAGAATGTACAGCTTCCGGAATCGATCCGATAGCGACGATATCCACAAAAAATGTATCGTTGATTTTTCCAATATCTATCGCTTTTTTACGACGCTTTGTCAACTGTTCGACAGCCTTTTCGGATTCCATTGGAATACCTAAAACGCGTCCGAGATCATTGACTGTACCAAGAGGAATGAAGCCAAAGGGTGGTCGCTTTTCTTCCGTCGCGATACCATTGACACACTCATTGACCGTCCCATCTCCACCTAAAGCGTAGATCGCATCAACTTCCTGACGTGTCGCTTCACGTGCAAATCGCGTGGCATCCCCTTCTTTTTCTGTCCATTTCATTTCCACTTCATCATACAGTTTTTCAAGTTCCATCTGCACTTTTGGTCCAAATGTCTTGCCTTCTTCGCGTCCGCTTGATGGATTGACGATCACAACTGCTTTGGTCATTCACTTGATCTCCTTTCAAATTTTTAATCTGTGTCATTTTGCTTTTATTGAGTGAAACAAGTTGTTTTACTACTAATTTAATCTTTTAGTCACAAGGTTTACTGCAAGTAAATACTTTTCTTTCTATGATTATACCTTTTTTGTAAAGTGAATCCTAATCAAAAGAACGGCAGTTGAGTCATTCTAGTGTCTTTCATTGAATTACGCTTGTTTAAATGGTATCCTTTTTTCGATAAGATTAAAAGATAACCAATCATTAAATCTGGAGAAAGAAGGTTTATAAACCATGCCGAGTGTGATGATCGTCTATGCGAGTTTGACGGGGAATACAGAAGAATGTACAGAAATTTTAGAAGAAGCGTTCAAGGAGCTTGGGGCGGAAGTTACAGTAGAAGAAAGTGTCTATGCCGACCCGACCGACTATAAAGATTATGATATCAACATAGTTGGTACATACACCTATGGGACTGATGCAGACTTGCCTGATGAAATTGTTGATTTTTATGAAGAACTCGAAGACGTCGATCTAAGCGGTAAAGTGTACGGCAACTTCGGTTCAGGTGATACCTTTTACGAAAAGTACTGTAAATCCGTTGATGATTTTGATGATCAATTTGAAAAAACAGGAGCAACCAAAGGAGCAGACAACGTCAAAGTCAACTTGAATCCCGAAAAAGAAGATGCAAAAAACCTCAAAGCTTTTGCACAAAAACTGATTGAAACCTATGAAAAATCAAATAAATGATAACTGATCAAAAAAGACTTGTCTAAAAGGTTTCACGCCTCTTAGATAAGTCTTTTCGATTCAAACTACTTAGACTACTGTTTTCTTTTTCCAAGCTGCCATTGCATGTCTATAAATCGATTCTGCTTTATTATCGATGCCTTGTTCTTCATAATCAAATTGCCCCTGCGCTGAAAGTACTGCTGCACCGTGTACCGATGGCCAAATGATTTCAAGGAAAGTCTTTCTATCTTCGTCATCCTCAAATTCAGGCATCGTCTCCATCACTTCATACACTGCATTCAATACAAAGTCGTTAAACTCTTTAGACGGATAATCCTTACCCATAAACAAAGCACTAAATAACATGCCTTCTTTTTTTGCAAAACGTAAATAGTTGGCACAAACAAGGACTAAATCAGCCCCTTCCAAAGAGACGTCAAATACTTCTTTCTGGAGTTCTGCTTTTATATAGTCGATAAGCTGTTCTTTTAGATCTTCCATATTTTTAAAGGCTTTGTAGATGGGCTGCGTTGAGGCATTCAATGAGTCAGCAATTCGACGGGCAGTAAAATTCTCAAAGCCTTCTTCCTTGACATGTGCTAAAGCAGCTTCCAAGATATGTTTCTTTAAAATAGTCTGTTTTCTTGCCACTTCCTTCACTCCAATCGATTTAAATTTTGAATACTTCATATAATTACAATTCTGTTATTATTATTATACCATTATGCTGATTTTCAAGAAAGCGTTCTATAAAATGTTAATAATTTAACTTGTAAAGACATGTGTAAACGGACGATATGTATAAAATTGAGATAATTCAGTTCAAATCCTCCGATTATATCTTTAATATTATTAAAATATGATGAATTTTTAGATTGTGACGAGCTGTCATCTATGCTAAAATTGTTAGAGTAACGAAAACAAATAGGAGGAATTTCAATGGTCTTACCTGATTTCCAGGAAAATTTGAAAAAATATGCTGATTTACTTGTGTCAACAGGTGTAAATGTTTCTGATGGACATACTGTTGTCTTAAGTATTGACGTGGATCAGGCGGAACTTGCTCGTTTGATTACAGAAGCTGCTTATCAAAAAGGCGCGAAAGAAGTCATCGTCAAATGGACGGATGATCAAATCACTCGCTCAACGTTCAAACATGCACCTTTAGAAGTTGTTTCAACCGTTGAACAATATAAAGTCGATGAATCCTTGGATCACATAGAAAAAGGTGCCAGCCGTATTAGCGTACGCTCATCCGATCCCGATTCTCTACAGGGACTGGACAGCAAGAAAATCGCTGAAGCACAAAAAGCAAGAGGTAAAGCCTTTTCTGCCATGCGTAAAGCCACTCAGTCAAATAAAGTCAGCTGGGTCGTTGCAGCTGCAGCTGGTGAAAAATGGGCTGAAAAAGTCTTCCCAGACCTTGAGTCTACAGAAGAACAAGTGGATGCTTTATGGGACAGAATTTTCAAATCGATTCACTTATATGATGAAGATCCCGTGGCAACTTGGGAAAAGAAAGACAAAACACTGGAATCTAAAGCGGATGAATTGAACAAAGAACAATTTGTTGCTTTACATTATACTGCGCCAGGAACGGATCTAACTGTCGGCTTACCTGAAAATCATCGCTGGGAAGGTGCAGGCAGCTTGAACGCTCGCGGCGAACGCTTTATGGCCAACATGCCTACTGAAGAAGTGTTCAGTGCGCCAGATGCCAACCGCGTTGATGGGGTCGTTGTGTCTACCAAGCCATTGAGTTACGCCGGCAACATTATTGAAGGAATGACATTCCACTTCAAAGATGGTAAAGTTGTCGATGTTTCAGCTGATAAAGGCGAAGACGTAATCAAAGAATTAATCAAAACGGATGAAGGTGCGGCGCGTCTTGGTGAAGTCGCTCTTGTCCCTGATGCCTCTCCTATCTCACAGTCCGGCCTGACATTCTTCAATACTTTGTTTGACGAGAATGCTTCAAATCACTTGGCTTTAGGTTCAGCTTACGCTTTCAACCTGGAAGGCGGCACAACCATGTCTGAAGAAGAACTGAAAGAAGCAGGCTTAAACCGTTCTGACGTGCACGTTGACTTCATGATCGGATCAGACCAAATGGATATCGACGGCATCCGCAAAGACGGTTCCCGCGTCCCAGTCTTCCGCAAAGGTGCCTGGGCATAATGTATAGGTAGTGAATCTCCTTATAGTCGATTCATACTGCGGTTCTACGTCATAAATGACTAGAACCTCACCAAAAAGTTATTTAAGTTCGGGTGATACTCTCGGAAAATATAGATTTTTTCGAGCGAAACATACTAAGAAACCTCCTGTATTTTTCAGGGGGTTTTCTTAAGAAAGGAATTAGCCGTATGCATTATTTTATGGGGCTTTACGACAGGCCTTTTGAACTGGTTTCTTCTGGTAAGAAGACGGTCGAAGTCCGCTTGAATGACATCAAGCGCCGGAAACTCAAGATCGGCGACATAATCACATTCAACAAGCTGACAAATCCTTTCGAAGAAGTGACTGTGCGCATCAAAGATTTGACCTATTACCAAACTTTCAAGGAGATGTATCAGGATATCCCAGCAAAAACATTCGGTTCAGAAGACGTAACTCTTGAAGAGATGCTTGAAAAAACGCATGTGATTTATCCCCCAGAAAAGGAACAAGAATGGGGTACGCTGGCTATCTCTTTTGTAAGAAGTTCAGAAGATTAAATTGTAAAAGCTGCCACGAATGGCAGCTTTTTTCATTATATTTTTGTTTTAAATTGATCGATCGCATAAATTTTTATTTTTTAGGATCTTCAACATCTTCACCATTCAAAACCACTTTATAACTTAGATCCGCATTTAATGAATTGGCGACGGAACAATATTTTTGATCACTCAAGTTCACTGCACGCCAGACGCGACTAGCTGGGATATCCCCATCTATATTTATTGTAATGGCAATCGATTTAAAATATTTAGGGATTTCTTCATTGCGGTCGCCGTCCGTTTCGATGTTCAGGTCTTTGATTTTATCTGCATAAGGTTTTAATATCATGATAATATCGATGCCCATACAGCCTGCCAATCCGCCAAGTACGGACTCCATGGGTGAAACACCTTCACCGTCCGGATCAAGATGCATCGTTTTGCCTCTTTGATTCGTCATTGTATACGCTCTTTCGCCGTTCCATTTAGTTGATACTTTCATTTTAATGCCCTCCATTTTTTATGCTTACTTAAGTATAGCATATGAATCAAGGACTGGATAATGATTATGCGAATCAGTCTATTTTATGATTTATATTTTAACTAATTTTTGATTTATCGTATGATAAATATTCGACCTTCATTATTTTAAGTTATTCAGCGGATTCTAAGGGTATCTTCCTTGTATTATTCGCAGTTTCGGGGCTTCGGCTCTTAAGGTTCA
>NZ_BJUY01000043.1 GCF_007988865.1 Alkalibacterium kapii
AGAATAGTTACTTTCATCTTCCATTAAAGTGAGTCCGTCGTCTTTAAAGACATCCGTCAATTTAAGATTTTCCATTAGATAACTGTTTTGATTGATTTTCATTTGCCAGTCGATCTGTTTGTTACCAACATCTGTATTGATATGTTTTTTGATTATACCTTGCTGGCCCCACTTGCCACTGCTGCCATCAGAGTGTTCAGTTCCCGTATTGACTTTATTGGAAACACTGCCGTTACTTTCAACGATGTTATTACCTTTATCACCAAGTACATTCGTTGTGTAACGAATCTGATAAGCTTGTCTATCGATCGCTTCATTGAATTGCAGATCGAATCCAGAATCATCCGGATTAACAGTTAAGTCGTAAAGGGATGAATCGATTGGGTCTGTTGCAACGGTTGACTTGCCATTCTCATCGATCGTTACCGGATATACCTTTAATGAATTTTCATCAAGCGCCATCTGTCCTTTAGGTGTCCACGAATCTTTTAACTGAGCACTGCCCTTATCGATTCGCTTTTCATTGTAGTTATAGTTGATCGTCCAATTAAAAGACTGTTCTTTACTATTATATCCCGGATCGAGCTTTTCAATAGCTTTACCGTAACCACTGCTTACTGTAGATCTGGCGTCATAAGTAGAGCCGCCACTCGACAGGACTGCTTTATTTTTAAATCTCTGACTGCCATCGAATCCTTTATCCGGTTCAACGATCTCAGTTGCATAGTCAAGTCTGTAAGCTTGTTTTAATTGTTCCTCATCCAATCCGTTTAAATCAACGACGAGTTTGCCGTTATTCATTGAAACTGAATAGAATTCAGGAGACAGTACGTCTTTTTCAATTCGTTGTCCTTGGGGTGTCATTTTCAAGGTTGTTATGACTAGGCTGTCTTTTTTATATGTCATATTTATAGGAAGATCATCCGAAACAACTGGATCAACCATTTTTTTAAGTGATGTATTGATGTCCACAGTCCAATAGGCTTCAGTTGAGTTGAATCCTTCGCTGTTTATCGTTCCTTTTTTATCGATCAAACTACTGTTTTTTGGTGTGACAGGGAAGTTAACAGTCGTCTCAGGATCGACATCAAACTTTACTTCTTGTTCGATTTCATCACTCAATGCCTCTTCATCAAGAGACACTTCAAACCAGAACGAACCGTTCACTTCATCACCATCAACTGCTTCATTGAATAAAAAGGTTATTTCACCAGCAGCATTGACTGTCCATGTTCCAACGTCGCCTAATTTGCCTGACGTTCCAGATACTGGTTTAAAGGCATTGGGAAGCTGGAAACTGTATGTGTCTCCTCCGGTCGCCGTATGACCTTGCGTCAGGAACCAGTCAAGAGAAAGTCTGCCTATGGGTGAAACATCTAGGTCATAAGGATTGCCTGCACTGAATTCTGTTCCATTATCGTCCGTGAACAATACATTGCTAAATTTCAATTGGTCACCAACTTCAGCCAGTGTAGAAACAGATTCTTTTTTATCGGCTTTTACAGCGTCTGATTTTTCAGTATTATTAGTATTTTTAGACTCAGCAGGTTCTTCCGTCGCTTCTTCTTTGTCTAATTGAAGGTCTGCTTCATCATTAGACTCGTCTTTTATTTTTTCTTCAGAATCTTCTTTTTTATTTGTATCAGCGTTAGCCTCTTCGGAATCGACTGATTCTGATTTTTCTTCTGGCTTTTCAGAATCATTTTCTTGTGCGTTATTCTTTTCATCATCCACTTTTTCATTTGCATCTACTTTGTCTTCTGCTTTATTTGATTTTTCTTCTGTCTTATTTTCCATTTCCTTATTTACAGTCTGAGTAACATTTACGTTTAAGTTCCACTCATCACTTTTAGAATTGAAGACAAGCGTTTGTTGCCCAGCTTCTTTCGTATTCAATCTAGCTGAAAGGCGCACCTTTCCAGATTGAGTCGTCTCGGATTTTTGAGTCTTCAGCATCAACTGTTTTTCAGTCAGTATGTATACGCCTGCCTCATCTCCATTATCATTTTTTAACTTTTGAGTGCCTGGATGTGCTGTCAACGTTTCAGGAAGGTAAAGCGTTCGTTCGCGTTCCCCTGCTTGAGTCGTTTCCCACTCCAGTTCCAGTGTCACCTGAGAATCGTTAGTTACAACCTCCACTGTTTCACCGTTCTCATCGACCAGTTTAACCGACTTGAAGTTAATACCCTCGTCTGCCGACCAATCTTCTGCAATAACAGAGAATGGCATCATCATAAACTGCTGGACAAACAGTATCGCTACAAGTACGATCTGTAATCCTTTTTTCATAAAAACTCCTCCTTCATCGTTTTCTCATTAAAATGACATCATAATTAATTCTATCAAACTATCAGATGTTAAAGTTATCATAACTTGCAACGTGTCATGCAGAAAATGAATAAATGGGTTAGAAAATTTCGACTACTAACAGAACTATGATAAAATTAAATGTATAAAGCTACGAAAGGATGAGTAGTGACATGTGGAAACTTATACCTGAAAAAGAGCGTAAACAGTACACTATCATAGAACACTTATTTTTCGCTGAAAAAACACTTACCTTAGAAGAACTGACTGTCTTAGTTGACTCTTCAAAAAGAACGGTCAGTGATTACATAGACGAACTGAAAATTCGAGTAAGTAATATAGGGGGCTCAATAAATTCACTGGCTGAGGGTTATTCACTCGATCTCCCTGAAAATGTAAGCATCGATGCCTTTCAGCACAAGACCTTACGCTCCTCTCCTTCGTTGCAACTACTTGAAAAACTGCTCCTTAAAAATGAAATGACCGGACTGGATCTTGAAAATGAGCTCCATATAAGCAGTTCAACTTTGAGTAGAATGATTACAATCCTTAAAAAAGAATTATCTGACTATGGATTAATACTTGAAACACGTCCTTATCAAATAACTGGGGATGAGTTTTTAGTGAGACGTTTCTTCACTTCCTATTTTCTGGAAGTTTACGGCTATCAAAATTGGCCGCTTCCGTCTATTGATTACTATGAAATTGAAAAATTGATTGCTTCATTGGCAAAAATCGATTCCATCCAATTTGACACAGTGAATGTCCAGAAATTTGTTTTGTTTACTGCCGTCAGCATTGTAAGGGAGCGTTTCTACCGCGATTTAAACGATTCTGAATTGACAAAAGGATCCGGACTAACAGAGGAATTTAAGAACATGCATCTGTATGTTGATTCCTGGCTCAAAACTGTCGATATCTCTTCAGACAAAAAACAATTATATGGAAAGATTTACACTTCCTATATGTTCTACTACTTCAGATCGTACATTAAAAATATTATTCCTATAAATCGACCAGATTATACAGAAACGATTAAAGAAGGATTATGTGATATTGCCAAGTCTTTTGACTTACCGATAGCGGATTTTACACATATCGCTACCAAGATTGATGATATGATGTATCAGTACTCCAAAACAGCTTATGCCAAAGCCCTGAATACTTATCTTATTTTCAAACCTGCTGACTATAATCTGCTGAGGGAGACAAAAGAACAGTATCCCGATTTTAACAAAACGTTGATTGAATTTTTAAACAATATCTATTCTTTTTATGACATCAAATCAGAAAAAATCAATACAGAAGAGTTGCTTTATCTGATTCTTTCTAGATGGAAAAAACTTTTTCAACTTCTTTATGAAAACTATACAAGCTGTCACATACTTGTATATAGTCCGCTGGGATATCGTCATGCCGATAATATTGCCCGCTTTCTTCAGGCGAAACTCGAAAGCGCGTGTCGTGTATCTATTTATAATGACCCTTTTTTAAATAAACAGAGATTGAATAACTACAGCTTTGATATCCTTGTCTCATCCATCACACTTACTCTGGATATCGAACAGCCAGTCGTTTCCTTACATAGTAATATAACCAGCAGTCAACTAAAGCCTCTGTTCAGCGCCATTAACGATACATTTAAGAAGAACCGACGAAAAAAACGCGATGAAGAGGATAGTATGGATTAGAAATTTCATGCTAGAAATGATTTGGAGTAAAAGAGGTTCGCTTAATTGGTTAAAATGGGGTTATCTTAAGAAGTTTCGTTGTTTTTGGTGGAAAGTGCTAGAGGAAGTCTGTTTACTTAAGAAGTATAGGATTTTAAGAAAGAAACTCCTGAAGCTAAGTGATTAGCTTCAGGAGTTTTTCCTTTTATAGTTTCAACTTCTTTAGATAAGCTGAAATAAGGTTGTTCGTTCAAAAATAATATCTACTTTTACTATATTATTTTTAG
>NZ_BJUY01000044.1 GCF_007988865.1 Alkalibacterium kapii
CGCAAAGTTTATCCTACTTTCTAAATCTTCACGCCAATCATAGTCATTTTCGCCTTTTGCTACAGATAGCGGTTCTAAACCATGTTTAACAGTCGCTTCATCAACATAACTCTTCATATGCTTCCAACCGTTACTTATCGCCTTACCTTCACTATCTACATTGTTCAACAATACATGACCATGCAGGCAACCACCTTTTCCATCCGATTGTAAAGCAACAACCGCCGAGCGATTAGGATATGCGCTACTTATCGAATCATTTATGATATGTTGAGCTTTTTCCACATCTTCCGGATTGTTCGGGTCAATTTCATCTTTCGAAAAACTCATCATAACCGTATACGCTTCATGCTTACGCCTGGCATTAGGATTCAATCTCCGTTCAATATCCATCATTTTATACATATCGTCAGGGTCTTCAAAACCAGCAACACCAGCGAGCCCGTACACGTTCATATTTCGCTTTTCATTGCCATTGTGAGCAGGTCCAAAAATATAGTTATAGTATGCTTTGACATTCTTCTCAATCGGCTTAATACTACTAACTACCATCACTACACCCCTTTATTCCCAAACAGCTCTATGTTTTTTACCTTTTTCATCAGTCCATACACGAATACCCTTAGCTTTCTCAAAACTTTGAGCTGTTATATGTCCATTTTCAAACCAAACTTCCAGTTGACGTTCAACCTTTTCAATATCACGAGAATAATTCTTACCAGATCCCGAGCCTACTTTTTTAGTTGCTGAATCTTGCGTACTGGTCTTAGGTCGCTTAGTTGTCGATTCTTGTGTATGAGTCTTTTGTATGTCTTTCTTTCGCTCTTCATTCTTTGCAAACAACTTTTCAGATTCCGAAATGTTCCGCTCAATTTTTCGTAATTCTCTCAAATGCTCCCCCGTATTCCCCAGCAACAATACTTTCCCAGCTGTTGCCAAAGATGGATATCCATATGATTTCCATCTTTTCTCCAACTCATCATATTGTTCTTCGGGAATACTTATCTGCACTTTCTTCATCTTACCCATTTTGACTTACTCCACCTTTCGTTGTCGCCGTCAATGTACAATGCTTCCCATTGTACAAATAATTAATAATATCGTATATGCGCACAGTATACACGATATTATTAATTAGGCAAGCAGGATTGTCAGGTTGACTATGTCCACCTTTCCAATCAGCTTGTTCAGGGACTCCGTCCCCGAAACCCCTGTATCGTCAAAGACGATACAACCCCCCCTTTGTTGCTTACTTTCGTTCACAACAATAAAAAAAGCCCGCGCTTACGCGCCAGCTTTTTTTATTCATCAAGAAACAGCTCACTTAACTTTTCAAGTTTCTCTTCGCGTGATAGCTCTCCATATCGTCTACGAAATGACGGAGCTATCTGTTTCTTGACCCATACTTCATACGCCATTTTCGCATTTTCAACTTTTGAATAATCAAGTTGAATTTCACGTGTTTTTTTCAATGCCAACACTTCCGAAAATGTCTCATCTTTCCCATTCACTTCAAACATAATGCTATCATCCGTTAAACCTTGCCAAACCATTTTTGCAACTTTCTCTTTCTTTGATGTTGAATCCTGAACGAAACGGCGAACAGCTTCCGCATGTTCCTGCTTCACTTCAAGTTCAAAACGCAAAGTAGGTTCCATATCAATATCCAATTTCTTTTTTACTTCCGCACTTTTATCATACATACGAACCATAAACTTAGAACTACGAGAACCAATATATAAAGTCATTCCGTTTGAAATTGTCTTTGAAGCTGTTTTGATTGGTCTTTTCGGATTATTCCTACCTGATCGAATAGCATTTTCAGGATTTTGTTTTATCCCGTTTGCATAATCAGGAGAATAACCAACTAAACGGTCAATTTCTATAGCCTGTTGTAAAAGGTCAAAATCTGTTTTATACGTTAAATCAACAGCTACATCAAACCTTGTAGCCTTGCACATTCCGTCAAGATTGCGGAACAACTTTCTTATATTCACAACGTCCAAATCATTAGAACTAAGTACGACCAAAGCACTGCTCCCAAGTGCTAACGGTTCTTTAGATTCTTTATGCCATTCCATTCTTGTTTGCAACGTAAACCAACGACCTTCAATTTTAATCATTTTGGCGTTGTTTGGGTTATAACCTTGAGCTTTTCTCAATTCATCATCTTTCGTTGCTTCACGAACTTCATAACCACGTTCATTTAACAACTCAAAAACTAACCCAAGATTTTCAGTATCATATTCAGGCGGGAAAACCGTCAAAGTCAACCCGTCAAATCTGTATGATGATTTAACCATACAATTACCTCCATTGCTACCCGAGGTAATCTCATAGCACTACATTGACTTATGAGCATTGTTTTATTACAATGTTCATATAAGATAAATATAACTAATACGCCAAAGAGCGCACTGAGACTACTTTTCCGCTTCCCCAAGCCGAGTAGTCTTTTTTGTGTTCTTTTTTACATTTTAACACTCTTTTTATACGTTTTCAGCAAACCATAAAAAAATAGTGAAATGTATAGTTAATTGTAGACTTTTACAATTTCGTTTTTCGTGATTTAGTAACTAAAACCGCGTAGGTAAAGGGTTTATAGCACTTTTTGGAGGGATTTACCAACCCCCCTATTAGAGCGGGGGGTTGGGGAGACGTCCCACCGCCGTCATTTACTACGGAGAGAGCGAGAAAGTTCAAGACCTTGGAGCTCTGCCCCAAACCCCGACCCTTCAAACTCTCTCTGAATGAATTGGAGTGACGTTCATTCATCGGACGACATCGGGCAATCGTTTATATCAAACGATGTAGAACCCCGCAAGGCCAAGCCCTACGGGGCGCTACGCGCGCCTTGCGTGAACCCACAACATTTGATAACACGAAAAGCGCCCGATGACGACCGACGAATGAACTAAATCACAGCTTGTAACGCTCACTATGTGACATAGCTTCAGACAAGTCTTCCAAACCTTCAGTAAAAGCTTCAGGCACAATCTCTTGTTTTTGTCCGCTATCGCTCCCAGCTTCAGACATCAGAACTTCTTTAATTCCATCAAGCTTTTTCTGAATGAAGTCTGGTGACAATACATCACCTTCAGACAATACGGTTTTTGCACCAAATAATATTTTGCGTTTTTGCTCTTCATTTACTTTCATTTTATCCAACCTTTCTTACACATATTATATCAACATGATTTTCACAAAAACAGACCGTTCAAAGCCCCATTTCAGGCGCATTTTCTTGTGAAGCCATATCCAAAATATCTTCAGGCATATTTCGAATATCATCTTCAGCAAACGGGTCATATTCTTTTTCAACTTCTTGAACCTGATCCGCAATATCTTCTTTTTGTTCCCAGCGCTGTTCCAAATGTTCAAGACAAAAAGCATTTTCGTCTTCATAACCAAGAATAGAAGCTAAACGCCTGCCACGCATTGTCCTGCTTTTACCTTCTTCATCAGTAAACTTAAAGGTCAATTGTGTAGTTTTATCCCTCTTACGCCATCTACCCGAAACTTTCACACCAGCATGTTCCAAATCGTCCTTGCTAGT
>NZ_BJUY01000045.1 GCF_007988865.1 Alkalibacterium kapii
GCTTTGTTCTTTGAAAACTGGATAGTTGATTTTATAACACACACAAATGTTAAGAAACAACACCGAGAAATAGAAATTGAGAACAGTTTTGTTTTTTATACGAAACTCTCATCGCTATAATTACCCTTAACCTATAGGTTAAGTGAATAAGGGCGCACGGTGGATGCCTTGGCACTAGGAGCCGATGAAGGACGGGACGAACACCGATATGCTTTGGGGAGCTGTAAGTAAGCGTTGATCCAAAGATTTCCGAATGGGGGAACCCATCACTTTTCATCAAGTGATATACCTGTAGTGAATACATAGCTACAGGTAAGGTAGACGTGGGGAACTGAAACATCTCAGTACCTGCAGGAAGAGAAAGCAAAAGCGATTCCCCAAGTAGCGGCGAGCGAAACGGGAAGAGGCCAAACCAGAAGGCTTGCCTTCTGGGGTTGTAGGACTGGCACTATGGACAAGCGAGACTAGCAGAAATAACTGGAAAGTTATGCGAGACAGGGTGAAAGCCCCGTATGCGACAGTCAACCTTGCCTGGCCATGTTCCTGAGTACGGCGGAACACGAGAAATTCCGTCGGAATCCGGGAGGACCATCTCCCAAGCCTAAATACTCCCTAGTGACCGATAGTGAACCAGTACCGTGAGGGAAAGGTGAAAAGAACCCCGGAAGGGGAGTGAAACAGCACCTGAAACCGTGTGCTTACAAGTAGTCAGAGCCCGTTAATGGGTGATGGCGTACCTTTTGTAGAATGGACCGGCGAGTGACGATGTCATGCAAGGTTAAACCGAAGAGGTGGAGCCGCAGCGAAAGCGAGTCTGAACAGGGCGTAGAGTATGCCGTCGTCGACCCGAAACCAAGTGACCTACCCATGTCCAGGGTGAAGGTGTGGTGAAACGCACTGGAGGCCCGAACCCAAGTATGTTGAAAAATGCTGGGATGAGGTGTGGGTAGCGGAGAAATTCCAATCGAACTTGGAGATAGCTGGTTCTCTCCGAAATAGCTTTAGGGCTAGCCTCGGATAATATGCATCGTGGAGGTAGAGCGACTGTTTGGACTAGGGGCCCTTATCGGGTTACCGAATCCTGATAAACTCCGAATGCCACAGATGTAGATCCGGGAGTCACACTGCGAGTGATAAGATCCGTAGTGGAAAGGGAAACAGCCCAGACCGTCGGCTAAGGTCCCCAAATTCTTGTTAAGTGGAAAAGGATGTGGGGCTGCTTAGACAACTAGGATGTTGGCTTAGAAGCAGCCATCATTTAAAGAGTGCGTAATAGCTCACTAGTCGAGTGGCCCTGCGCCGAAAATGTACCGGGGCTAAACAAGATACCGAAGCCACGGATAGAACCAATGGTTCTATGGTAGGAGAGCGTTCTAAGGGCGTTGAAGCAAGATCGTGAGGACTTGTGGAGCGCTTAGAAGTGAGAATGCCGGTATGAGTAGCGAAAGACGGGTGAGAATCCCGTCCACCGAATGACTAAGGTTTCCTGGGGAAGGCTCGTCCGCCCAGGGTTAGTCGGGACCTAAGCTGAGGCCGATAGGCGTAAGCGATGGACAACAGGTTGATATTCCTGTACCAGTCTGCTTTGTTTGAACGATGGAGGGACGCAGGAGGCTAAGATGTGCACGCTGCTGGAATAGCGTGTCCAAGCAACAAGTCTTGAGAGGAGTCAAATGCTTCTCTCAACACGGACAAGTTGTGATGGGGAGGGAAATTTAGTACCGAAGTATCTGATGTCACACTGCCGAGAAAAGCTTCTAGTGAGAAGTAGGCTGCCCGTACCGCAAACCGACACAGGTAGTCGAGGAGAGAATCCTAAGGTGATCGAGAGAACTCTCGTTAAGGAACTCGGCAAAATGACCCCGTAACTTCGGGAGAAGGGGTGCTGACCATATGGTCAGCCGCAGTGAATAGGCCCAAGCAACTGTTTACCAAAAACACAGGTCTCTGCTAATTCGTAAGAAGATGTATAGGGGCTGACACCTGCCCGGTGCTGGAAGGTTAAGAGGAAGAGTTAGCTTCGGCGAAGCTCTGAATTGAAGCCCCAGTAAACGGCGGCCGTAACTATAACGGTCCTAAGGTAGCGAAATTCCTTGTCGGGTAAGTTCCGACCCGCACGAAAGGTGTAATGATTTGGGCACTGTCTCAACGAGAGACTCGGTGAAATTATAGTACCTGTGAAAATGCAGGTTACCCGCGACAGGACGGAAAGACCCCATGGAGCTTTACTGTAGTTTGATATTGAGTGTCTGTACAGCTTGTACAGGATAGGTAGGAGCCACTGAAGCCAGGACGCCAGTCTTGGTGGAGGCGCTGGTGGGATACTACCCTCGCTGTATGGCCACTCTAACCCGCGACCGTTAACCGGTCGGGAGACAGTGTCAGATAGGCAGTTTGACTGGGGCGGTCGCCTCCCAAAATGTAACGGAGGCGCCCAAAGGTTCCCTCAGAATGGTTGGAAATCATTCGTAGAGTGTAAAGGCAGAAGGGAGCTTGACTGCGAGACCTACAAGTCGAGCAGGGACGAAAGTCGGGCTTAGTGATCCGGTGGTACCGTATGGAAGGGCCATCGCTCAACGGATAAAAGCTACCCTGGGGATAACAGGCTTATCTCCCCCAAGAGTTCACATCGACGGGGAGGTTTGGCACCTCGATGTCGGCTCATCGCATCCTGGGGCTGTAGTCGGTCCCAAGGGTTGGGCTGTTCGCCCATTAAAGCGGTACGCGAGCTGGGTTCAGAACGTCGTGAGACAGTTCGGTCCCTATCCGTCGCGGGCGTTGGAGATTTGAGAAGAGCTATCCTTAGTACGAGAGGACCGGGATGGACACACCGCTGGTGTACCAGTTGTCAAGCCATTGGCATCGCTGGGTAGCTATGTGTGGACAGGATAAGCGCTGAAAGCATCTAAGCGTGAAGCCCCCTTCAAGATGAGATCTCCCATTCCTTTAAGGAAGTAAGACCCCTGAAAGATGATCAGGTAGATAGGCTGGAAGTGGAAGCATAGCGATATGTGGAGCGGACCAGTACTAATCGGTCGAGGACTTAACCACAAAAAAAGTGTAGCGAGGCAGTCATCTGCCGAGCAGAACTGGATTAAAGTGGTCTAAGGGTAAGATGCGGTGTTGTTAAAAACTTTGCGTGTACATGAATCAACGATCCAGTTTTGAGAGAACAAAGTTCTCATCAATAAAAAGAGTCACTGTGCGGTGGCGATGGCGGGAAGGACCCACCTGTTCCCATTTCGAACACAGCCGTTAAGCTTCCCAGCGCCGAGGATAGTGAAGGGTTTCCCTTTGTGAAAGCAGGACG
>NZ_BJUY01000046.1 GCF_007988865.1 Alkalibacterium kapii
CAATTCTTTTTCCGGACTCACCAGAAAATTGAAAGCGTTCCCTTCCTCTATACGACAACTACTTAAGTATAATCGTTCAAGAAGAAAAAGTCAACTGAAAACTTTAGTCTTTATTGCTGAAATCTATTATTTGTTTTGCAGCAACGAAATTAATAATAACAGGTTATTTAACTGACGTCAATGATAAATTAAAAATAATTTTTCGCTGGATCAAATATCTCTTTACCCGCTTTTTCAATAGCTGGTAAAGACGGGTTGTACATATGAAAAAGAGACCCGTCAAACAGGAAACTGATTCTGTTTGACGGGTCTCTTTTTTATGCACTACTCTTTTGTTTTGTGTTCAGTATTATCAGTTTTCTTTTCTTTGTCTTCTTTATTATCTTCTTGTTGATCTTTTACTTTGCTTCTCTTCAATTTTGCTATATCAATAGTTCGCATCAACTGACTGCTTGCCTTTTTTTCACCACTTACGGCCATTTCAATTGGTTTGACTTCATATTCTCCTGCCACATCACCATAATATTTATTATATCTCTTCTTAAATTGTTGAAATACGTAGACGACCAGGACTTTTAGTATTGCGTAAATAGGTACGCCGAATATCAAACCAAACAAGCCCAGCAAGTCACCCATAACTAGCAAAACAATGATAATGGTCAGTGGGTGTACGTTCAACTGTTTTCCGTAAACATTAGGTTCAATCAAATTCCCATCAATAAACTGAACAACCATCCAGACGATCACAAGTTGTACAACCATCCACCAGGAATCGATCAAGGCAATAATCAAAGCAGGCACAAAAGCCAAAGCCGGACCGATATATGGAATAACGGATGTAAATGCGGCGATAATAGCCAGTACACCGTTATATCTGAGTCCAATGATACTGAAACCTATGAACATCATGACCCCTATCGATGAAGCTACGATCAGCTGTCCTTTTACATAAGCGCCCACTTGAGTGTTCAACTCTGATGAGACACGTATAAGATCCTGCCGCCATTTTGGTGGAGCAACAGATAAAAAGGCTCTAAAGAAACGTTGTTCATCTTTCAGTAAAAAGAAAAGAATAATGGGAAAAGTCACCAATGTCACGACTACGTTAGTTAGCCCAGTTACAAAACTTGAGAGACCACTAAAACCTTCAGATAAGTACTGGTTTATGTTATCAGGAATTCCTGATATAAAGTTTTCCCCTTCTTGTACAAATGACTGAATTTCAGCTTCAAACGGAAGATTTTCTACCCAGCGTGGTATTGAAGCACTGAGTGAATCAATAAAACTTGGGAATTCATTTATAAACATCGTCACTTGGTTTTCCAAGAGAGGATACAGTAAAATTATTCCTAAGGTTAGAAGCCCGATGATTACTAAGAATAGAAGCGATACACTAATTATCCGCTTCACTTTATGTTTTTCCATAAAATCTATGAGCGGATTGAATAGGTAATAAAGCAACAAAGCAATAACAGATGGTATGAGTATATTGGAAATAAGAACAAGCAAAGGTGTGAATATATAGCTGACTTGATTGAATAAAAAGAAAGCAATGCCCAATAAAATCAATACCACCAAACTGTAAATTAAATTGGATGCTCCTAAAAAGCTTATCCATCTCGTTTTTTTCAATTCATTCTCCCTCTTTCTACTGGCAGTATATGTTTAATACATATTTTAAAGGACTTTTTATCTAAATACGAGAAAAAGCGACTATATAAACGAAAAAAGTTGTTTTACAACGGTCCGCTCTTTCTATGTGTAAAATAAATGTCGGAAGAAGAAAAATATCGGTCTAGACAAAAAGAAAGAAGACCCTTAATCTAGAGATAACGACAACGCTAGAGAAAGAGGTCTTCTTATGAATAATATTATATCAAAAATCATCAAAATCTTAAAGGAACAAGACACATTACTCGAAGCAGAATCAGCTTTAGAAGTATTGTTTCAACAGGTCATTCAGGAGCTACTCTGTGCAGCTTTTAAACAAATTGATCTAGAGTTAATCCAAAAGTACAAAGAACAAGGTTATGAAATAGATAGTATACAGAAGCGTACCATTCAATGGACTTTCGGAGTGATTGAATTCAGTCGGCATCGCATGCGTAAAAAAGGAGAAAAAAGTATCATTCCTTTTGATCAAGCCATTGGCTTGAAGCCTAGAGTTCGCCAAACGCC
>NZ_BJUY01000047.1 GCF_007988865.1 Alkalibacterium kapii
CTCATCTTTAACACCTAAAAACCCGAAAACTCCCTATGCAAAGGGGTTTTTCGGGTTTTAAAACGTCCAAAAAGAGGGTACTATTTTGCTTTTTTTGTATCTTTCATAATTTTTTTCAATATTTTTGGACTGATAATTTCTGTATCTGTCCGAAACCCAAAGGTTTCATGTAAATAATCAGTTAAATGAGTGCGCGTATAAGTTGGAATGTATCCTTGTCCTTGGACATCATACACTCTCATATTTTTTAATGTTTGTATAATATCCGTACAAGTAAACTTTTCCTTCAGTTTCTTTTCTAGTATTCGGAAAATGAGTAAAGAAAGAAAACAGGTTAAGAAGTGAGCTTGGATACGTTCATCTTTTTGAAGATAAACAGGTCGAGACTTCATTTCAGTTTTCATAATTCGAAAGGTTTCTTCGATTTCCCATCGTCTGTGATTAATAGCTACAATTTCTTCTGGGGTTGACTGTACATTTGTACATACTCCATAAAGGCCATCATATTGCGCTTCTTTTTCTACCTGTGCATTATTCAAAGTATAGTGGGTCTTTTTAGCGACTTCACCATCTTGAGTAAAATTAATCGATTCAATAAAACGGGTAGGATCATTGGCCTTTTTCTTATTTAATTGGCTAGGATTGTCAAACTTTTTTATTGCCCGTTCGATTTGTTTCTCTCGAATAGACTGATTATACGCTTGATATTTAAATGAGAAAGTGACAATTAGTCGTTGTTCAAATCCTTTTTCGTTAATCCAACGTTTTTTGTAGAAGGTATGCGTCATAAATTTGTTTGGATTTAATGTGGATAAATCATATAGTTTATTTCGATTATTTCCAGTCGCATGGGTTAGCTTCCATCCTTTTTTATCTAAAGCGAACGCTTTTAAGTGCTTGGGAAGCATTTTTATGGATTGCGTTGTCACAAAACCTCTTTCTCCTAATGTATTGTATTTACGATTACCGACAGATGAAAGGCCAGCGTCCGTTATCACAATCATTTTTGATAAGTTGAACTCTTTCATTATTCGTTTTTGGAGTGGTTTCAATGTCGGTTGTTCGTTTGTATTTCCTGGATTGAGATTGTAAGCAAGAGGAAGGCCGTCTCCATCCATAAATAAACCCATCTGGACAATTGGATTTGGACGATGCTCTTTAGACATACCATATTGTTTTAAGCCGTCGGCTTCTTCGATTTCAAAAAAGAAATTAGTACAGT
Source organism: Alkalibacterium kapii (assembly GCF_007988865.1). GTDB lineage: Bacteria > Bacillota > Bacilli > Lactobacillales > Carnobacteriaceae_A > Alkalibacterium > Alkalibacterium kapii. The sequence goes on from NZ_BJUY01000047.1 coordinate 1,223, forward strand.
CATAATAAAGGATATCTGTTTGCCGGCTAACGATAGTCTTACTATTTTTATAAGCCGCTTCTTGTATGCGATCCATATTTTTTTCCAAGACATCAAGGGCACGATACATGTGCTGCGGTTCGATAGTATGACCTTCAAGTAATTCTTTTGCTTGTTCTAGTGTGCTTCTCTTAGAGGACGGGTTGAGAATACGCATGTAAAGTAAACGAGAGAGGATTGCATTGAGATCAAAGGAGAACTGGTTCTCCCTTTCAATCTGTTGGCAGAGTTTGTCGAATTTTAATTCATGATAAATTTTTTGGAGAAAAAGATAACCAATATTATATGATTGCCTGGTATTTAAAGGGATCTGCTTAGTGGGATTATATTTAGCAATGATTTGGGAAGTCTTTTTTTTCTTCTCTTCAGTCAATTTTCTTGCATACTCATTTGCCCATTTTTCGGGATCAACGCCTGGGTGATTCCGTCGAATCTCCTCTTCGTTTCCTAAAGACTCTACAACGCGAGTTGTGGATCGTCCGTTGCGGTCTCGATAACTTTCTATAATAGAGTAGGAGATAGAATTCTTCGAAACATTTCGTTTAACGCGCATAATTAACCCTCATCTCTTAGAAATATATCTATATTATAACACATTACTACATAGTACTACAATATTAAAGTGAATAAATTGACAAAAAAATAAAGCCGCTAAAGGCTTTAGGTAACTTTTTTAGGATTTAAAGTGTCAAAGACCCGG
>NZ_BJUY01000048.1 GCF_007988865.1 Alkalibacterium kapii
ATGTGCGCCCGGCATGGGCGACAACTTGGTGGTGAAAGTCCACTACAGACTTGGCAGTAGGAACTGTTAGCGAAAGTCAAGGGTGTCCGCCGTGAGGCGGAATCTGAAGGAAGACGGACGCAAATGCTTGCACTGACGAACAGAAACTTCATACAAAGGCTTGATAGAACGGATAAGCTTGCATAACAAAGTGAAGTCCGATACTGCCCGAATTCTATTGAGTAAATGAAGCAGTGACATGAGCAGAAGGTTGTCGTTCTTACCCGGGGAGGTCTCGTCAGCGCTTAGTAGTAACAACGAATGGCGAGAAGTCAGCCGAGGTCATAGTAGGGAAAATGTACCGAAGGACCGAACAATATCAATACTTTGAAGATTGGAGGTTAGGCATTATGACAAACGCAGAAAACAACCCACGGGTTGGCAAACTACAAAGGGATAAGCTGGAAGCGAAAGAGTATGTAGATGTGCGGAGTAATCGCCTAGGTGAATGTAAAGACAAGTATGGTGAGTCTCTCATGAGGCTCGTTGTAAGTGAGAAGAATCTATTTGAAGCGGCTAAAATTGTTAAACGCAATAAAGGAGCTGCTGGAGTAGATGGGATGACAGTTAATGAAATAGAATCACATATCATGGAAATGAGTCCGTATTTAAAAAAGAAACTGTTAGACGGTACCTATAAACCACAACCGGTCAGACGGGTGGAAATTCCCAAAGCGAATGGTGGTATCCGAAAACTGGGTATTCCCGTTGTACGGGACCGAGTGGTCCAACAAGCCATCAGGCAAGTGATAGAACCTATCATTGATAAACATTTCCTCCCACACAGTCATGGGTTCCGCAAAGGGAAAAGCAATCATACAGCGTTGAAAGAGTGTGTCGGCTATTATCAGCAAGGCTACAAAGTAGCCGTCGATTGTGACCTGAAACAGTGCTTTGACACACTCAATCATGATAAGCTGATGTACTATCTCGAACAGTATATACAGGACAAAATGATTCTGAAAATTATCCGTAAGTTCTTACAGAGCGGTGTCATAGATCTGTCTGGCGAATTCGTAGAAAGTAACACAGGCGCACCACAAGGTGGCGTGATATCGCCCCTACTCAGTAACGTATACTTACATGAACTGGATAAAGAAATGAAGCAGAGAGGCCACCGTTTCGTCCGTTTCGCTGATGACTTCGTCATCTTTGTGAAGTCAAAACGAGCCGGTGAACGTGTGCTCCAAAGCATCACCCGCTTCATTGAAAAAGACCTGAAACTAACTGTCAACCAAGAGAAAAGTAAAGTGGGCTCCCCAACGCGTTTAAAGTTCTTGGGTTGTCTGATAACCACAGTGAATGGGGTCTGTCGCTACAGACCTTCGAACGAAGCCAAAGCGAAATTCATTCGCACCTTGAAACGCTTGACAAAACGTAAGCGAGCAGGGACATTTGATGAGATTGTCAAAGAGATAAACAGCCGAACAAGAGGCTGGATAAATTATTTCGGCACAGGCTTCATCAAAACCTTCGTAACGAAAGTGGAGAAATGGCTTCATCACCGTATCAGGCAACTGATTTTAAAGAGATGGAAAAATCCACGTACCAAGATTAGCAGACTAATGCGCTTAGGTCTAGATATGGACAGTGCCAAACGCATTGGCTACTCCAGGAAGAAGTACTGGAGATTGTCAAAAACACCTGAGGTTCATTGGGTGCTTACAACGAAAAGACTCTACCGGTGGAACGTAGTTTCACTACGTAACCTGGCAGAGTCTGCTTACTTAAGATATTGAACCGCCGTATACGGAACCGTACGTACGGTGGTGTGAGAGGACGGTAAATAAATTAATTATTTACCTCCTACTCGATT
>NZ_BJUY01000050.1 GCF_007988865.1 Alkalibacterium kapii
CCTGAATAATTCATACTTTCCTTATAACTGTTTAGAAACTGCCTAACGGCAGGGTAAAATAACTTTTCGGTTTTCACCCGTTAAGTGATGCAAAAAGAACCCCGTTCTGTTATGGTAAAGGTGTCTAAACCAACCATAAGAAAGGAGTTCTTCTCATGAATAGTTTACAGAAAAAACAAGTTAAATTCAATTCAAATATGACAATTTCACATACAGGTGGTCGATTATCGAGCGATTCGGGTTTGGTATTAGTTAAAGAATTAATGAACACTTTCGGTTTTTCAAGTTTAGCTGAACACCTGCTCCACATAAAAGACAATCGTGCTTACTTCACACATGATAATTTGGCGATATTTGAACAACTTATCATGCAGCTGATTGCTGGATATTCGGCAGATTCGTCAGCTAATTTGTTAAGACAAGATCCAGTATTCCAAATAGTGCTAGGTAATAAACATTTAGCCTCACAGTCGTCAATCTCAAGGTTCCTCGATCGTTTTACTGAAGAGAATATGAATCAATTTCAATCATTGAATCAAGCATTAATTGACAAAGCACGGCTGATTCGCAATGACACCGAGTTAATCATCGATATCGATTCGACTCATTCAGATACCTATGGTCGCCAAGAACAAACAGATTATAATGCACATTATCAAACTTATGGGTATCATCCTCTCGTTGCTTTTGATGGACTGACTGGGGATTTCTTAAAAGCTGAACTACGTTCAGGTAACCAGTACACATCCAAAGGCGTAAAGAAGTTTATAGACCCACTGCTGGATCACTACTCTAAGGCTTTGCCTCATACCGATATTCTAGTTAGAGGGGACAGCGGATTCGCTACACCAGAGGTATATGAGTCCTGTGAAGCCAATCATAGTCACTATGTGATTCGATTAAAGAACAATAGACGCTTAGGTCTGCTAGCTGAACAATCCATCTTGTATGGATATAATCAAAATTGGGAAGAGCGAGAAGTCCAGTATTTTTCACTGTCTTATCAAGCTCAATCATGGTCCAAGCCTCGTCGTATCTGTATTCGCTCCGTTCGCGAAGGAGGAGAGCTGCTCTTCAACCATACGTTTATTGTGACTAATCTATCAGAAAATGTTTCACCTAAAACCATCTTCTCTCTATACGGTAAACGAGGGACAATGGAAAACTATATCAAAGAAGCTAAAGCAGGCTTTTATTTTGACAAAACCGACAGTCCACGCTTCTTAGAAAATCAAGTCAGAATGATGATTAGTGTCCTAGCTTATAATCTTGTTAACTTTCTAAAGACGATTGGCTTTGAAAAAGTAAATCAGGGTATGACCATTCATTCCATACGACTGAAATTGCTTAAAGTCGCCGGTAAGCTTGTTCAAACAGGCAGGAGGGTCTATCTCAAACTGTCGAGTTATCATGTATATCAAACTGAATTTTATAAGATTTTCGAACGCCTGCGGCGATCCAAACAATGGATTTAAAAATGTTTATTTAATATATTTTTTGAAGCTTATTTTTAAAAGGGAGTAGTCTGCCCTTAAATAGATAAAAAATCTTTTAAGAGCTTCTTCTACAGTTATCATGATCGAAATTACATCATTTATGAGAGAATGCAATTGATTTTATTGAAAAATAGGAAATTTGTCCAAAAAATAGCGTTAATTTAAAGCTATGAATTATTCAGGA
>NZ_BJUY01000051.1 GCF_007988865.1 Alkalibacterium kapii
CTCCTCGTATAATAAGATTAGTCTTAAATGGCTAATCTTTTTTTACTATATTTGTCATTTAAGGCTGACTTAAACCTGTAACTCTTATGAGTTATAATTGTTTCGTATAGATAGAGGTCGTAGTTAAACTCCTTGAAGCTTCGTCTTCCTTTTAAAGACTGACGCCTCTTCTCTACGGACAGTATATGTATGAGCTGGATAGAACATTGTTTCTGAATCTCACACGAGGCTATATCGTCCATAGAGCTAAGAGGAGAACCCCTATCTGAATGTTTAATAGAAAGGTTGATTCGAATGTTTTTTGTAGGTATTGATATTGGGAAACGAAACCATGAAGCGGCGATTATTGATGAACAGGGAAAGCCTATAGGAAAACCTATTCGGTTTAGCAACACGAAAGCCGGCAGTGAAAAATTACTGCAATTCATCAATGACCATGACTTATTACCTGATAACTCCATGATTGGTTTAGAGGCTACTGGACATTATTGGCTTTCTGTATTCTCTTTTCTAACCGCTTTAGAATTTAATGTAGTTCCTTTCAATCCCATTCAATCCGATACTCTCCGCAACTTCTATATCCGCAAAACGAAAACTGATACCATCGATGCCGTGTTAATCGCACAAGTGGTTCGGATGGATTTACCCGATCAAACGTATTTGCCTTCCGAAGATATTGTACGCCTAAAGCAATTATCCCGTTTCCGTTACAGCATCGTTGACCAAACTTCTGATCTCAAAAGAAAAGTGATTGCATCTTTAGACCAAGTGTTTCCAGAATACGAAACACTTTTTTCAGATATGTTTGGAAAGTCATCCACCCAATTGTTACTTCAATCCCCCTTGCCTGAAGATTTACTCGAGATTGACGCTCAGAAGTTGATTGATCTTCTTAATGAAGCCAGTAATGGCCGTTTAACCATTGAAAAATCAACCCAGAAAGTTCATCAATTAAGAGATTTAGCGCAAGATTCCTTTGGAATCCGAGTCGCAACCGATGTTTATAAACTTCAAATCCAATTATTACTTCAGCAGATTCTTCTTTTAGAAGAACAACTGAAAACAGTTGAAGATGAAATGGCTGAATTGGTTGCCGCCCAAGATCAATATTTAACCACGATTACGGGGATTGGCCCCGTTACAGCAGCTGTGATTCTCTCTGAAGTGGGCGACATTCATCGCTTTGAACGCCCTAATCAACTGCTTGCCTTTGCGGGTTTAGACGCTTCCGTTCATCAATCGGGTGACTTTACAGGTACGCGTAATAAACTCTCTAAACGAGGTTCTCCATATCTTCGACGAGCCATTTGGCAAGCGGCCTTTATCGCTTCGAATCGAGATCCTGCGCTGTCTCTTTATTATCAAAACTTACGAAAACGTGGAAAGCATCATGGAACAGCCGTTGGGGCTGTATGTCGGAAACTTGTCAATATTATCTTTGCGGTTTGGACAAAAGGAAAACCTTATGAAGTGCATATAAATCCTGACTTAAAAACTGATTGAGATTATTTTTTTGAATAGTTTTTTCAGGGTTTATTTGGGTTGCCTTTCTTTAAAAGCAATAACATAAATTCCTTCAAAATCACACTTCAGAATCACGTCCTAAACTTTCAATTTATTCCTTGACATCTTTATAGCTGGCTTT
>NZ_BJUY01000052.1 GCF_007988865.1 Alkalibacterium kapii
GAATTTACCCAAAATTTGAGACCTGTCGGTCTAAAAACAAAAGCCCTGATATGCACATGTGGAAAACATGTCTATCAAGGGCTTTTGTGTATCCACAAATTAAATCTGTGGATCTTTTACGCTCTTAATCATGATATAATTGAATCACCACAAAACAAAAGTATCAATGAGGAGCTGACCCTATTTTATCATGAATTCTATGGAAATCTACCAAACAAAACGACATTTAAATACTTTTATAGATAAATTGACAAAAGGACTATCTAAACCCCGTCAAAAATTCTTTAGAGATTTAGTTTATGGTATATCAAAAGCGAACAGTGTGATTCTTTCTGACATTGGACGTTCACTCGAAGAAGAATGTGATATTCAATATATTATTAAACGTTTATCTAGACAGTTAACGAAAGGAGCTGATTCATCTATACTCCACCAAAATTATCTGAATAGTATAAAAAAAGCAATTCCAGACAACGCCCTTATTCTTGTCGATCAGTCAGATATTATCAAGCCTTACGCTGAAAAAATGGAAGCACTCAGTCCCGTCTTCGATGGTTCTACTAAAAAAATTGAAAAAGGGTACCATACCATTAACTTTTCTACTGCTACAATACAAACAAAACACCCTATTCCTCTTTATAGTCATGTCTGTTCTTCAAAAGAAGAACAGTTTCAAAGTTTGAATGTGGAAGAAATCAAAGGCTTTCAAATGATTCATGAAGTAATGGGTGAAAAACCATGCACGTTCGTTATGGATCGCGGATATGATAGTAATGTGATGTATGAAGCCATCGATAAGTTGGATCGCCAGTTTGTTACTCGACTAAAGGATAACCGTTATCTTATTCATAAAAATAAACGAGTTAAAGTACCCACATTAGCGAATAAAAGAAAAGGAAAAATAAACTTCTGTACAGAGATAAAAGGAAAAACGTATCATTTAAAGGTGAGCCATGTGAAAGTCAAACTCCCTATACTAAAAGAGACACCTCTTAACATGATTGTTGTTTACGGATATGGTCAAAAGCCGATGAAACTCTTGACTAATCACGAGATCAAAGGAAAGCACGACGTGCTGCGCATTTTAAAAGCTTATATTACACGCTGGCGTATTGAAGAGTTATTTCGTGTCCAAAAGCAAGAGTTTCATTTGGAAGCCATGCGCACAATGTCTTTAATGTCTCTGCGTACGCTGTACCGAATCGTTAATTATGTTATTGGCTATTACTCTCTTCTGATTGAGAAGAATACCGGGCTCACTCAAATTATTTTGGCGCGTTCACAGTCCTCAAACCCTTTATCTAAAATTAAATTTTATCTTTATCGAATGATTCGTGGGGTAAGAGCGATTCTTTCATCAGACAAAAAAGGTATAAACCATTTTCATTTTGTCAAACGGCGAACCAGCCAGTTAACATTATGGTAAATGAAGCAATTGAATAGATTTCAAAACGTGCATTTTAGGGCGTTCTATTTGTGTGCTTTCATTGTTAGTATCGTCTATTTTTTCTTCTAAAAAAGAACGCCGTCTGTATTTTAGGTGTAAACTCAGTCCTCAACTTGTAAAATGGGTAAATTC
>NZ_BJUY01000053.1 GCF_007988865.1 Alkalibacterium kapii
CGATACTGGAAGAAAGATGTTCAATTAATTCTCTAATAAAGAATGAAGGGATAAGTAAATCGGCGCTTAAAAGCTGGATTAGGAAATATAATGCCAACGGCATTGAAGGGTTAAAAGAATCCAGAGGGTGGAAAGTCTATTCGGATGAAGTGAAAACAAAAGCAGTTGAACACTACCTAAATACATCTGCGGGATTAGAATCGACTTGTGATACGTTCAACATCTCGTCCAGTTCGGTTTTAAGAAAATGGATTAAGCTTTATACTAGTGGAAAGGGATTTAAATCTACTAGTAGAGGAAGTCAGAAAATGAATACAGGGCGCAAAACAACATGGAAAGAACGAATTGAGATTGCACAATTCACCATTGCAAATGATCAGAATTATCATAAAGCCGAAGCAGAATATAATGTTTCGTATCAACAAGTCTATCAATGGGTACGCAAGTACAATAATGGTGGACCAGAAGCACTTAAAGACCGCCGTGGGCGTTCTTTAGAATCAAAGGAAACATTGACTGAAGAAGAAGAACTTCAGCTTGAGGTGAAAAGATTAAAACAGAGAAATGAGTATTTGGAAGCGGAGAACGGTTTGATAAAAAAGTTAAAAGTTATCGAAAGGAGGAATCGGCGCGGTTAGGATCCTGCCTGAACGAGTTTCAGGCTATCTATGAATATAATAAAGAAACGGATGTTTCTATTCTTATGCTCTGTAACATCATAGACGTCTCTCGATCCGGCTACTATAAATGGTTGAACCATACTCCTTCTCGGTGGGAAGAGGAAACGGAACGATTGATGTCGTGGATAAAAGAACGTTTTTATCACTATAACGGCATCTTTGGATATCGTCGCCTCACAATCGATTTAAATCGTGCCTCGAAGACCAAGCGGTACAATAAGAAACGTGTACGTCGCCTCATGATTCAAATGGGATTAAAGTCTTATATTCGACGTTCTAACGGATACTGCACACGAACCAGCTACAAAAATATCGAAGAGAATCATCTGAACCGTGAATTTGAAGCTGATAAACCTAACGAGAAGTGGGTCACAGACATCACCCATCTCCATTATGGTGACGGCCAAAAAGCCTATCTTAGTGCCATTAAAGACCTGTATGACGGATCGATCATTGCCTATAAACTCAGAAAACATAATGATAATCCTCTGGTCATGGCCACATTAAAAGATGCATTAGAAACTAATCCAAATGCCACTCCGCTTTTACACAGCGACCGAGGGTCGCAGTATACCTCAAAAACGTATCGTCAGCTTACAACAGAAGCTGGGATAACACGCAGTATGTCGCGTGTTGGTAAATGTATTGACAACGGACCGATGGAGAGCTTTTTTGGTCATTTCAAGTGTGAATCTTACAAACTGAAACACTATTCAACCTATAAGGAACTTGAAAGAGATATACAGAAGTACATGAAGTTTTACAACTACGAACGATTTCAGGAGACAAGAAACAGCCTGACACCAATGGAATATCGGTATCAGGCTGCGGCATAGAGTTTTTTATTTTTTCACTGTCTACTTGACAGGGTGCAGTTCA
>NZ_BJUY01000054.1 GCF_007988865.1 Alkalibacterium kapii
AAAATAGACTACTACTGTATAGAATAAGGGAAAGGGGCAATATTATGAGTGAAATGGTTAGAGTGAATACTCGTGTAAGTGCTGATATGAATAGTTGGTTAGATTCAGAAACAGAAAAGACAGGTATACCGAAATCAACGCAAATTATGATAGCGTTAGAACAATATAAAACACAAAAAGAGGCAATGAAAACTATGCAGGAGATATTGGCATTAGCTAAAGAAAAAGGCGATACAGAAACACTAAATAAAATGGCTCCGTTATTCCAACAAATTAAATAATACGTGTAAATTAAATAAAAAAGTAGTTGTTAGTGTAGTGATCTTTCTGTGTTTTATGCCGAGAAAACTCTTTGAAAGGGGTAGGTGTGACGTTATACTTTTTTTGCAGGTAGGACGGAGTCATGCCTGCGGTCTTTAAAAGTTGTCACGCCTTGGGGTCCCCGTCAAAGAGGAAATTGGAATAAATGCAGAAAGTTCACGAAACGAATGACTGCGCAAATGTCGTGTCCCTTATCTTGTCAAAGGGACACTTAAAGGGGAAAAATAGAAAATATAAAAAAAGTAGAGGTGAACCAAGTGGCTCAAATTTATGGGAAAACATTCTCATATCCAGATGGCTCAGGGTATGTAATGATATATAAGCAAGCTCATAGTACATATGATTCAGGGCCTGAAAAGAAGAAAAAAGAACGTGACGATCTTTTCGAGCTGTCCGAAGAAGAAAGAGACGAAGAAAACGCTGGAAGGTCTGCCAGACGCTCAAAAAAGGCTGTAAGGGATTATGTAGCCTGTAATACATTTACACATTTTGTAACGTTAACTTTTCGAGATGAACAATCAGGGAAAGATGACTATAGACTAAAGGTATTAACTAATTGGCTGAGGTACATGAAAAAGAAACATGGTAAGTTTAACTATGTAGTCATCCCAGAAAGACATAAAGACGGACGATTGCATTTTCATGGTGCAGTAGACTTGACTGAGTTCGAATTGGAAAAAGCATATAACAAGGAAACTGGCAAGCCTATAATACGACATGGAAACCACGTGAGAGATATTATAGAATGGCAAAAAAACAATGGTTGGGGTAGTGCTGAAATTATACGGGATCAAAAGAAAACTGCTAATTATATGACTAAATACATTACAAAAGATTTTGAAACCACTGTGTCAAAGCATAAAAAAAAGTACTGGTGCTCAAAAGGATTGAACAAACCAGTACAAAAGAGTTTACGAGTCCTTCCACAATTCAGCCGGCCAGCAGATTGGGAGAATGACTTCGTTATAATTTATAATATTGATGATATGAATAGTATACTGTGAAATAGGGAGTGCATGCAAGCAAGCAAGCGTCAGCACATTGGTGCTGCGCTGCTGCTGCTGCACCCTTTTTTAGTATATATTATTGATTAGGTGCATAACGTATGGTATATTGATGTTGTCGAGAGATTAGGCGGGAGTTACTCCATAGGCTGGGGCATACTCCCTTATCAAAAT
>NZ_BJUY01000055.1 GCF_007988865.1 Alkalibacterium kapii
GCCGTTTTCTTCTGGTGCTTTTCTCACAGCGTGCTCAAGTATATCTTTGATTTCCTGACCAGAAAGTTCTGCAATCACTGGGTTATTACCGAATGGCAATACTGAGATCACTTCACCTGTTGTGATTGGTCCCTGGTCGATCGAGGTACGGATACCGCCACCGTTTTGGAACGCAATAACAGCTTCTGGGAATTTCTCTTGAGCTTTTGCAAGCATTGCGTCAGTAACTAGGTTTCCTAAGCGTGTTTCGTCTGCACGAACACTCATTTCATCGCCGTCACCATGTCTTGGGTTTTCAAGTTCTGTAACAGCTGTTGCGCCAATTTCTTCGTTAGCAATTTCGTCAACGCGGTCTTTATATTCTTTCATGACTTCAACGGCTTTTTCATCTGCATCGTAATTTTCCATTGCCAGTAATTCACCGTTATAGTCAACGATTTCACCTTCATCATTGAATTCAACGTTCAAAGTACCCAAGTTTTCAGCATACTGACCAGCTTGCACGATAACTGTTGGTGCTTTTTCATTACCGTCTTTGTCTTTCTCAACAAATTGTGGTTCAGGTATTTCAGTGTGAGAATGTCCGCCCACAATGATATCGATTCCTGGAACTTCTGCTGCTAGTCTAACGTCATTACCAACTTCAGGTGCTGATTCAAATCCTAAGTGATTGACTGCCATAATTTTATTGATTCCAGCTTCTTCAAATGCTTGTACTGCTTCTTCTGCAGCAGCGATGAAGTCTGAGAAATCAACAGCTCCTGGGCTAGAAATATTCTTAGTATCTTCTGTAGTCAATCCAAAGATACCTACTTTTTCTCCATTAACTTCTTTAATAATTGATTCATAGATCTTACCATCTTCAGGATTTTCTACTAATGCTTCATTCGTTTCAAAAGGCTTAAGTTTCTCATCTTTAGAGAAATCAGTATTTGTTCCTAAGAATGGGAATTTCGCACCATCAATAAAGTCTGCTAGTGCTTGATGTCCTTCTTCAGAGTCACCCAAGTCAAACTCGTGGTTACCAAAGACCATTGCATCGATGCCCATTAAGTTCAACAAGGCTAAGTCAGCTTGTCCTTTGTACTCATTGAAGTAAAGAGTACCTGAGAAAACATCTCCAGCGTTTACAAGTAAAGCATCTGGATTTATTCCACGGAACTGATCGATTGCCGAAATCATTTGAGGATAATTTTCAACACGTGCATGCGTATCATTCATGTGCATGACTGAAAGTGAGTAATTTCCATCAGAATCACCAGCATCCGGTAAATCTTCACCCTCTAAGTCTGTGATTCTTCCTTCGATTTCAGGATCAACAGTACCATTTAGATATTCTTCTTCGACCATATAGTCGATTAGCTGTTGCCAGTCTTCTTCACCAATATCTCTGACACGGCCTTCTTCAAATGCTTGGGCG
>NZ_BJUY01000056.1 GCF_007988865.1 Alkalibacterium kapii
CTGGATTTTATAATGAAGTTAGCCACCTGGCTAACATATAAAAAACGCCATGTGAATTTCATGTTATATTGAAGTTACCACTAACTCTCAATAGACAGGATGAATTCACATGACGCACTCTAACCATACCACATCAGCACGTAAGGGAAAACACTTATCTTATTCAGAGCGGTCTCAAATCGCTATTTTGAAGCAAGAAAACTATTCTAATCGTCGTATTGCCAGTGTTTTGGAACGTGTTCCACAAACAATCAATAATGAGGTGAAGCGCGGAACGGTCACACAACTTAAACGTCAAAAGCAAAAAGGAAAGATCTATGATTACTTTACTAAAGTTTATGACGCTGATGCTGGACAAGCAGCTTATGACAAACATCGTTTAAACTGTGGCCGACGGCCAAAATGGGCGGATACAGATGCCTTTATAGAATGGGCCGATGATAAGATGTTACTTGATAAATGGTCTCCTGATGCCGTGACTGGGTTTGCGTTAGAGCATGAGCTGTTTGAACGTACCATCATTCCTAGTACGACAACGCTTTACAATTGGATAGATAAAGGAATCATGCGAACAAAGAACCTTGATCTTTTAGAAAAACTCTCTCGTAAACCAAAAGTGTCTTCTCTGAAGAAACGCCCAAATAAACGTATTCTCGGGCAATCAATAGACAAACGCCCTAAAGAGATTGATGGTCGACAAACGTTTGGTCACTGGGAAATCGACACAGTCGTCGGTAATAAGGAAAAGACCGATGCCGTACTACTAACATTAGTTGAACGACAAACCCGTTTTGAAGTTATTATGAAGGTAAACGGTAAAGATCAACATTCAGTGAACGAAGCCATTTATTCTCTTCAAGAACGCGCTGGAGATGACTTTTCTACTTTGTTTAAAACGATTACTTCAGATAATGGCTCTGAATTTGCAGGTCTACATGAAGCATTAAAGGATACCCTGGATGTTTATTTTAGCCATCCTTATGCATCGTTTGAGCGAGGAACGAGTGAGAATCAGCATAAATTTATTCGTCGCTTCATTCCGAAAGGAAAGCCGATGGGTCAAGTTTTAGAATCACAATGCTTACGTATACAACAATGGATGAACGATTATCCTAGAAAAATATTGGGCTATAAAACACCTCATGAGTGTTTCGTCAATGCATTACGCTTAGAAAAGCAAGTGGCTTAACCCGTGAGGGCTTGACAACGAGCCTCCTTCGACATGACTTTAAAGCTGTAAAGCTGGCTGAAGCCAGCTTGTCAAAAGACTATCATGTCTCAGCTCATTATCAAGCCCTCACTACACAGATAATAACCGTCAAATATCACATGAAATTTAATTTTGATAAGTGGCTAACTTAAACTTGAAATTTT
>NZ_BJUY01000057.1 GCF_007988865.1 Alkalibacterium kapii
TTCATCCGTGAGTGCTTTAAGGAATGTTCCGTTCTTACGTGCAGAAATAATCGCTGCCACATTGCCAGCACCTTTAGATGAAAACCCACGACCTTGACGCTTCATCCGATAACTAAAAGGACGATGATTGCTTTCACAAATACCGATACCATTACTGACCGGCAACTCTCTTTTTCTTTTCGGTTTAAGACTCTCCCAGTTTATATAAAGATAAGCTTTTAACTTTACGAGATTTTCTTTATATTCGGCTGCTTTATCATCATTATTCTTAATCCGGCTTTCAGTTGTAGCGATGATTGTTTCTATTCTTTCCCAATTATAAGCTCGAACGGCTTGTCTCATTTTCTTTTCCATCGGTTTATCAAAGCATAATCGTTGTTTGATTTTTTCGTTGACATGATAAACATCCCTGAAATGTTCGTGACGTTGACATTTTCCGATAATTTGATTGAATTTATCTTTTTCATAACCACTACCCCCGTCACTATTAGAAATAACTATCGTGCCTCGGATATCGTAAATTGATTCTAACCAACGGCTTGCGCGTTCAAAAGCTTCTTTACTTGATACCGTGCTCTCGAACATCATTGAATTGATCAAAACAGGTCTTTTCTGTTTTCCTTTATACTCGACACCTTCATGAAATTGAACACGATGGATTTCCGGCCGTTTCACCTCTTTACCTTTGGTAAGCATTAACCCATCCCCTTCAATAAATAAGACAGAGGGTTTTTTCTTCTCTTTCTGCGGCGTTACATCCTGAAGAGGAGCAGTTTCCGTCCAATTTTGGATAGTTTGACCAATCTTTTGAGTGATCGTATGAATCGTCGTATGACTCAACGAGAAGGATGTCAATAGATTAATCGCCTGTTCTGCTTTGCGATACGTCCCATCC
>NZ_BJUY01000058.1 GCF_007988865.1 Alkalibacterium kapii
CTTATCCGTGAGTGCTTTAAGGAAGGTTCCGTTCTTGCGTGCAGAAATAATCGCTGCGACATTGCCAGCGCCTTTAGATGAAAACCCACGACCTTGACGCTTCATCCGATAACTAAAAGGACGATGGTTACTTTCACAAATACCGATACCTTTACTGACCGGTAATCCCCTTTTTCTTATCGGTTTAATACTTTCCCAGTTTCTATGAAGATAAGCTTTTAACTTTACGAGACTTTCTTTATATTCAGCTGCTTTATCATCATTATTCTTAATCCGACTTTCAGTTGTAGCGATGACTGTTTCTATTCTTTCCCAATCATAAGCTCGAACGGCTTGTCTCATTTTCTTTTCCATCGGTTTATCAAAGCACAATCGTTGTTTTATTTTTTCGTTGACATGATAAACATCCCTAAAATGTTCGTGTTGTTGGCATTTTCCGATAATTTGATCGAATTTATCTTTTTCATAACCGCTACCACCGTCACTATTAGAAATAACTATCGTGTCTCGGATATCGTAAATAGATTCTAACCAACGGCTTGCTCGTTCAAAAGCTTCTTTACTTGATACCGTGCTCTCGAACATCATTGAATTAATCAGTACAGGTCTTTTCTGTTTTCCTTTATATTCGACACCTTCATGAAACTGAACACGATGAATTTCAGGTCTTTTCTCCTGTTTACCTTTGGTAAGCATTAAACCATCACCTTCAATAAATAGAACAGTCGGTTTTTTCTTCTCTTTCTGCGGCGTTACATCTTGAAGAGGAGCGGTTTCTGTCCAATTTTGGATAGTTTGACCAATTTTTTGAGTGATCGTGTGAATCGTCGTATGACTCAAAGAAAAAGATGTCAATAGGTTGATTGCTTTTTCTGCTTTGCGATACGTCCCATCT
>NZ_BJUY01000059.1 GCF_007988865.1 Alkalibacterium kapii
CGATTCTTTTTCCAGACTCACCGGAAAATTGAAAGCGTTCCCTTCATCTATACGACAACTACTTAAGTATAATTGCTCAAAAAGAAAAAGTCAACTAAAACATTCCGTCTTTATTGCTGAAATTTTTTACTTGTTTTGCAGCAACGAGATTAATATTAACAGGTTATTTATACAGCGTCAATACTAAATTTCATTTTTCAAAACTTTTTTACGATTTTCCCAATAATACAAATGATAATCTTTATGATCTATGCCATTGAAATAACCTTTAACTCCCTTTTGAAAGCTAAAATCATTCTTTTTATAAAATGTATTTAAATAGGTATTGTCGGCAAGACAATCTAATCGTAATCCTTTTTTATCTTTTGAAATCGTTATTTCTTTCGCTTTATCTAATAATATACTTCCAGCATTTCTGCCATGCTCATTATTCCCCAAGGCTAAGCGGTGCAGATACAGAAAGTCATTACTCTCATTTTCTCCCCAAAGTTCTTGATCCCACTTTGTTTGAGTGCTCCATAAAGCGAATGTCCCTATTATCTTTTGAGAACGATAAACAAGAAAGACCTCTTTTCTTTTAATGGCTTCTTCTATATTATGTACATCTTCTCCTTTTAACAAACCAGCCCATTGTGTTGATCCTTTTTCACGCAGCCATTTTGCTGTATCTGTCAATAACTTTCTCACTAAACTCAAATCATTTAATTGAGCTGTTTTCACTTGTGCTTTATCCATTATACCACCTCATATTGTTTATTATTGATTTTAAAAAAAACCTTCTATTCAAATAAAGAGAAAAGAGCCTCCGGCCCTTTTCTCAACTGTG
>NZ_BJUY01000060.1 GCF_007988865.1 Alkalibacterium kapii
TTAATATGGACCTTGCAGGACTCGAACCTGCGACCGAACGGTTATGAGCCGTTTGCTCTAACCAACTGAGCTAAAGGTCCGTTAATCGTTTTTGTATTTTTATAGCGGCGGAGGGAATCGAACCCACGACCTCACGGGTATGAACCGTACGCTCTAGCCAGCTGAGCTACACCGCCATTAACACATCGGGAAGACAGGATTCGAACCTGCGACCCCCTGGTCCCAAACCAGGTGCTCTACCAAGCTGAGCTACTTCCCGTGATTCACTAACTTTAAACATGCACCCTAGAGGAGTCGAACCTCTAACCGCCTGATTCGTAGTCAGGTACTCTATCCAATTGAGCTAAGGGTGCTGAATCTATACACATATAGATAATGCCGAGGGCCGGAATCGAACCGGCACGGAGAAAACTCTCCGCAGGATTTTAAGTCCTGTGCGTCTACCAATTCCGCCACCCCGGCCTGGGATGAATGTGGACATAAGAATTGGAAAGCGGAAGACGGGATTCGAACCCGCGACCCCCACCTTGGCAAGGTGATGTTCTACCACTGAACTACTTCCGCAAAAATGCCGGCTAAAGGAGTTGAACCCTCGACCCACTGATTACAAATCAGTTGCTCTACCAACTGAGCTAAGCCGGCTGAATAAAATTTATACAACAATGCGGATGGAGGGACTTGAACCCCCACGCCGTGAAGCGCTAGATCCTAAATCTAGTGCGTCTGCCAATTCCGCCACATCCGCATATATTACTTGTGTATA